>NZ_JBIBWH010000017.1:152385-186234 GCF_043081205.1 Streptomyces sp. NPDC014889 | reverse complement strand
AAACGCCCGGTTACATTCCGAACCCGGAAGCTAAGCCTCACAGCGCCGATGGTACTGCAGGGGGGACCCTGTGGGAGAGTAGGACACCGCCGAACTACCTTTAGAGCTCCGGCTCCTGGGCAAACAGCCCGGGAGCCGGAGCTTTTTTGCGTTGGGGTAAAGTCAGGAGGCATCGTCGGTATCTTTCCCACAGGAGGCCCCCGGGTGGAGGTCCAGGAGACCCGTGTCCAGACAGACCGGGTCCTCACCATCCCGAACATCCTCAGCATGGCACGGCTCGTCGGCGTGCCCCTCTTCCTGTGGCTGATCCTCCGGCCGGAGTTCGGTGGCCCCAAGAGTGACGGCTGGGCCCTGCTGGTGCTCGCGTTCAGCGGGGTCAGCGACTACCTCGACGGCAAGCTCGCCCGGCGGTGGAACCAGGTCAGCAGCCTCGGCCGGCTGCTCGACCCCGCGGCCGACCGGCTCTACGTCCTCTCCACGCTCCTCGGCCTCACCTGGCGCGAGATTCTGCCGCTGTGGCTGACCGCTCTGCTCGTGGCCCGCGAATTGATGCTCCTGGTGGCCGTGGGAGTCCTCAGGAGGCACGGCTACCCGCCGCCGCAGGTGAACTTCCTGGGTAAGGCGGCGACGTTCAACCTGATGTATGCGTTCCCCTTGTTGCTGCTCAGTGACGGCAGCGGATGGATCGCGTCACTCGCGGCCATTTTCGGATGGGCGTTCGCAGGATGGGGTACAACGCTCTATTGGTGGGCAGGAGTCCTCTACGTGGTACAAGTCCGCCGTCTGGTACGTGCGGACGCCACGGCCGACTGAGTTCCCTCATCAAGGCAGCCGCGGGGGCTCCGATGGCCCGCCTGGGAAAAGTGCGGGACAATCAGAACGGGTGCAGTCGGCTAGATCGTCGTCTCTTGGAGGAGGACGCTTCCGACATGAAGGCCGTCGTGATGGCCGGAGGCGAAGGCACGCGCCTTCGCCCGATGACCTCGAGCATGCCCAAGCCGCTCCTGCCGGTGGTCAACCGGCCGATCATGGAGCATGTGCTGCGGCTGCTCAAAAGGCATGGGCTGAATGAGACCGTCGTCACAGTCCAGTTCCTGGCCTCGTTGGTCAAGAACTACTTTGGAGATGGTGAAGAGCTCGGAATGGAGCTCACCTATGCCAATGAGGAGAAGCCACTCGGAACCGCCGGAAGCGTCAAGAACGCCGAGGAGGCGTTGAAGGACGACGCGTTCCTCGTCATCTCCGGTGATGCCCTGACCGACTTCGACCTCACCCGGCTGATCGATTTCCACAAGGAAAAGGGCGCGATGGTGACCGTGTGTCTCACGCGCGTGCCCAATCCGCTGGAATTCGGAATCACCATCGTCGACGAAGAGGGCAAGGTCGAGCGCTTCCTGGAGAAGCCGACCTGGGGCCAGGTCTTCTCCGACACCGTGAACACGGGCATCTATGTGATGGAGCCCGAGGTGTTCAACTATGTCGACCCCGATGTCCCGGTCGACTGGTCCGGTGATGTCTTCCCACAGCTGATGAAGGAAGGCAAGCCGATCTACGGCTATATCGCCGAGGGCTACTGGGAGGACGTCGGCACCCACGAGAGCTATGTGAAGGCGCAGGCCGACGTCCTGGAGGGCAAGGTCGACGTCACGATCGACGGCTTCGAGATCTCCCCGGGAGTATGGGTCGCCGAGGGCGCCGAGGTGCACCCGGACGCCGAGCTGCGCGGGCCGCTCTACATCGGCGACTACGCCAAGGTGGAGGCCGGCGCCGAGATCCGCGAGCACACCGTCGTCGGCTCCAACGTCGTCGTGAAGAGCGGCGCCTTCCTGCACAAGGCCGTCGTGCACGACAACGTGTACATCGGCCAGCACAGCAACCTGCGCGGCTGTGTCGTCGGCAAGAACACCGACATCATGCGCGCGGCGCGGATCGAGGACGGCGCGGTCATCGGTGACGAGTGCCTGATCGGTGAAGAATCGATCGTGCAGGGCAATGTCCGGGTGTACCCGTTCAAGACCATCGAGGCCGGCGCCTTCGTCAACACCTCGGTCATCTGGGAGTCGCGGGGCCAGGCGCACCTCTTCGGGGCCCGCGGGGTGTCCGGAATCCTGAACGTGGAGATCACCCCCGAGCTCGCCGTGCGGCTCGCCGGCGCCTACGCGACCACGCTCAAGAAGGGCTCCACGGTCACCACGGCCCGCGACCACTCCCGGGGTGCCCGCGCGCTCAAGCGTGCGGTCATCTCGGCCCTCCAGGCCAGCGCCATCGACGTGCGGGACCTGGAGAACGTACCGCTGCCGGTGGCCCGGCAGCAGACCGCGCGGGGCAGCGCCGGCGGCATCATGATCCGGACCACGCCCGGGGTGCCGGACTCGGTCGACATCATGTTCTTCGACGGACAGGGCGCCGACCTGTCGCAGGGCAGCCAGCGCAAACTGGACCGGGTCTTCGCGCGCCAGGAGTACCGGCGTGCCTTCCCCGGCGAGATCGGTGACCTGTACTTCCCGTCCAGTGTCTTCGACTCGTACACCGGTTCGCTGCTGCGCGACGTCGACACCACCGGGATCACCGAGTCGGGCCTCAAGGTCGTCGTGGACGCCTCGAACGGCAGCGCCGGGCTCGTGCTGCCCAGCCTGCTCGGCAAGCTCGGTGTGGACTCGCTGACGATCAACCCGGGACTGAACGAGGCCCGGCCGACGGAGACCGCCGACATGCGCCGTGCGGGCATGGTGCGGCTCGGCGAGATAGTGGCGTCCTCCGGGGCCGCGTTCGGTGTGCGCTTCGACCCGGTGGGCGAGCGGCTGTCGCTCGTCGACGAGAGGGGCCGCATCATCGAGGACGACCGGGCGCTGCTGGTGATGCTCGACCTCATCGCCGCCGAGCGGCGCAGCGGCCGGGTCGCGCTGCCCGTCACTACCACGCGGATCGCCGAGCAGGTGGCCGCGTACCACGGCACCCAGGTGGAGTGGACGACGACCTCTCCCGACGACCTCACCCGGGTCGGCGGCGAGGAGGGGACGATCTTCGGCGGCGACGGCAAGGGCGGATTCATCGTCCCCGAGTTCAGCAGCGTCTACGACGGGACGGCGGCCTTCGTAAGGCTCATCGGCCTGGTCGCGCGCACCCAGCTCACCCTGAGCCAGATCGACGCCAGGATCCCGCGCGCCCACGTCCTCAAGCGTGATCTGGCAACGCCGTGGGCCGTCAAGGGTCTGGTGATGCGGCGGGTCGTCGAGGCGGCCGGAGACCGCTTCGTGGACACCACGGACGGGGTGCGGGTCGTGGAGACCGACGGCCGCTGGGTGATGGTCCTGCCCGATCCGGCCGAAGCCGTCACCCATCTGTGGGCCGAGGGACCCGACGACGCCTCCGCCCAGGCGCTGCTGGACGAGTGGGCGGCCGTCGTGGACAGCGCCGGCCGGTAGAACAGCAGGTGGACCAGCCGCTGGAGCAGTGCGGCGGCCGGGAAAACGGACAGCACGCGCGCGTGCCGGACAAGTGACCTCCAAGGGGGCCTGTCCGGCACGCCGGTGGGCCCATTCGGAGGTCACGGCCGCGTCGTGCGACGATGTGCGGCATGCCGCAGCATCCCCCCATTCGGAGCAACCCCGCGCGGCCCTCCCGACCGGACGCCTCCATGTCGTTGATCACCAACGTCATGGACCACAGCCTCGACGACGGTTACGCCGAGGCCGCCGCGCGGAAGAAGGCCGCGGGCGAGAGCGGCATGCCGAAAACCGTCCGGGCGAAGCTCGGCCTGGCGGGCGGGCTGGTGCTGGCCGCGCTCGTGGTGACCCTGGGAGCGGCCCAGGCGCGGGTGGCGGCCCCGGTCGTCGCCAAGGAGCGCCAGGAGCTGATCGACCGTATCGACAAGGAGACCGCGGCGGCCGACAAGCTCGAGGGCACGGTCGACGAGCTGCGCGACGACGTGAGCGCGCGGCAGCGCCAGGCGCTCCGGGACACCGGTGGCAACCCGCAGGCCGACCTGGTGAGCATGCTGGCGGGCGCCGGCGAGGTGTACGGCCCCGGTGTACGGCTCGTGGTGGACGACGCCAAGGAGGCCGGCACGAGCGCCGGCGGCGATCCGCGGGGGGCGTCGGGGTTCTCCGACACCGGCCGGGTGCGTGACCGGGACATGCAGCGGGTGGTGAACGGGCTGTGGCAGTCGGGTGCCGAGGCCGTCTCCATCAACGGGCAGCGGCTCACGGCCCTGTCGGCGATCAGGGCCGCGGGTGAGGCGATACTGGTCGACAACAAGCCACTGGTACCGCCGTACACGGTGCTCGCCGTGGGGGACGGGGAACGGCTCCGCGACCGGTTCCAGGACAGCCCCGACGGGCTGTACCTCCAGGCGCTGAAGGACAACTACGGCATCCGGGGCAGCATCTCCGTGGAGAGCGACATCCGGCTGGCCGCCGCACCGAGTGTGATCGTACGTACAGCACAGCCGAGCACTGAGAAGGGCACATCGTGATCGCCGTACTGGGCCTCGTCGTGGGAGTGGTGGCCGGCCTGTTGGTCCGGCCCGAGGTTCCGGCGGTCGTCGAGCCTTACCTGCCGATCGCCGTCGTCGCGGCGCTGGACGCCGTCTTCGGCGGACTGCGGGCCATGCTGGACGGCATCTTCGACGACAAGGTCTTCGTCGTGTCGTTCCTGTCCAACGTGGTCGTGGCCGCGCTGATCGTCTTCCTGGGTGACAAGTTGGGCGTGGGCGCCCAGCTGTCCACGGGTGTCGTGGTCGTCCTCGGTATCCGCATCTTCTCCAACGCCGCGGCGATCCGACGGCATGTGTTCCGGGCGTGAGAGTGATGAGCCAACAGGACGAACAGCCCGGGAACGGGCAGAACGACACCCGGCCCGAGCAGCAGCGGCTGCGTCAGGAGCTGCCCGAGGAGGTGCCGGCGCAGGCGGCCGCCGGTGAGAACCCGGGCGCCGAGAAGAGTTCCGAGCCGGCGCTGACCGGTCGCCGGCGGCTGGCCCAGGGGCTGTGGCCGCCGCGCTTCACCCGGGCCCAACTCGTCGTGGCACTGCTGCTGTTCGGCCTCGGCTTCGGACTCGCGGTCCAGGTCGCGTCCAACAGCAGCGGCGACAACGCGCTGCGCGGCGCCCGGCAGGAGGATCTCGTTCGCATTCTCGATGAACTGGATGACCGTACTCAGCGTCTTGAGGACGAGAAGCAGGGTCTGGAGAAGCAGCGCCAGGAGCTGGAGAACAGCTCGGACCAGGCCGAGGAGGCCCGCAGGCAGACGGCCGAGAAGGAGAAGCAACTCGGCATCCTCGCGGGCACGGTGGCCGCGCAGGGACCCGGCGTCACGATCACGATCGAGGACACGAAGGGAACGGTCCGGTCGAACATGCTGCTCGACGCGATACAGGAGCTGCGCGCGGCCGGTGCGGAGGCGATCGAGGTGAACGGTGTACGGGTGGTCGCGAGCACCTATCTGACCGATTCCGGCAAGAGCGTGGACGTCGACGGGAACAAGATCAACACTCCGTATCGTTTCAAGGTCATCGGCAAGCCGCAGGACCTCGAACCGGCGCTCAACATTCCTGGAGGCGTGGTGCAGACCCTGGAGAAGGAGCAGGCCACCGTGACCATCGACCGTTCGGACAAGATCATCGTGGATGCCTTGCGGGCGGCGAAGGCGCCTGACTACGCTCGGTCGTCCTCGCGGTGAACCGGCGGTGCATGGCGGTCGTCCGGCAGGGGCATGAGGTTGCGGGGGGTCGGCGCACCGATTGGGTGGTGCGTGGTGGAAACTGTCTGGTGGATACGGACGTTGTGAGGATGTCCGGGTCGACCGGTGTATGCAGTCAGGGTTCGTCCTGCCCCACGGGCGGGTCTGTTTCGGTCAAGGGGAATCGCCCGTGAAGTTGTTTGCGAAGTTGTTCGGCAAGAGCGCGCGAGAGGGCGGCGAGAACGCGACGGCCCGTCACCGCGCACAGCCCGACGCCGAGGGCCGGCGTCCGCTGTTCAGGGACCAGGTGGCTGGTCAGGGCGCGCCGTCGGTTGACCCTGCCCAGTCGGGCGGCATAGGTTTCGGGGAACCGTCGACCTCAGGTACGGCTGGAGGGTTCGCCGCCGGCCCGTACGCGTCCGATGCCCCCGCGGGGCAGCCGCGGCAGGAGGATCCGTCCATGTCCGTCCTGGTGTGCACGAGGTGCGGGAACCGCAACGCGGAGAACAGCCGCTTCTGTTCCAACTGCGGCGCGCCGCTGCGGCCCGGCGCGACGCCGGAGCGCTCGTCGGAGACGACCTCGACGATCTCCATCTCCGGTCTGGAGGCCTACGACGCCGAGGCCACCGGCCAGACGCCGATGCTGTCTCCCGAGGCGCAGGCGGCCGTCGACGCGCTCCCGCTGGGCTCGGCCCTGCTGGTGGTGCGCCGCGGACCGAACTCCGGCAGCCGCTTCCTCCTGGACGGCGAGCTGACCACGGCCGGGCGTCATCCGCAGAGCGACATCTTCCTGGACGACGTGACGGTCTCGCGTCGCCACGTGGAGTTCCGGCGCAACCCGGACGGCTCGTTCACGGTGGCCGACGTCGGCAGTCTGAACGGCACGTACGTCAACCGGGAGCCGATCGACCAGGTCGCTCTGTCCAACGGCGACGAGGTCCAGATCGGCAAGTACCGGCTGGTCTTCTACTCGAGCCGGCAGGGCGTCTGACCTGTCAGGGAAGGTCCATGCGTCAATCACCGAGCGGCGGCGCCGGGCACGGCGCCGCCGCCACGGACAGTGGGCTGAAGAGCATCGGCACGGTGCTGAACATGCTGCGCGGCGAGTTCCCCGAGGTCACCGTCTCCAAGATCCGTTTCCTGGAGTCGGAGGGTCTCGTCGAGCCGCGGCGCACCCCCTCGGGGTACCGCAAGTTCAGCACCGACGACGTCGAGCGGCTGGCCCTGGTCCTGCGGATGCAGCGTGACCACTACCTGCCGTTGAAGGTGATCCGCGAGTACCTGGACGCCATGGAGCGCGGCGAGGCGGTCCATCTGCCGGCGGTCGGCCGGCAGCGTGACGGCGGGTCCGTGCCGCAGCCGGCCGAGGCGCCGGCGGGAGCCCGGATCGGGCGGGACGAGTTGCTCGCCGCCGTCGGTATCGAGGAGGGGGAGCTCCAGGAGTGGGAGTCGTACGGGCTGCTCACTCCGCTGGCGGACGGGGCCTACGGCGCCGAGGCGGTGACCGTGGCCTCGCTCGTGTCCGAGCTGGGGCGTTTCGGGATCGAGCCGAGGCATCTGCGGGTGATGAAGGCGGCCGCCGACCGGGAGGCGGGGCTCGTCGACCAGGTGGTGGCGCCGCTGAGGCGGCACCGCAATCCGCAGACCAGGGCACATGCGGAGGCCCGCGCCAAGGAGCTTGCGGAACTCACGGTGCGACTTCACACGGTGCTGGTCCAGACCGCGCTCGGGCTGCGGCTGCCGTGAGCGGGCCGGAGACGGCCGGATCCTCCTCCCATGCCCGGCCCGACTACCCAAACGTCCCGGGCACCGCCTAGGGTTGCTGTGTGAACGAGCTCGATGTCGTAGGTGTCCGGGTCGAGATGCCCTCCAACCAACCGATCGTGCTCCTGCGTGAAGTGGGAGGCGACCGCTACCTCCCCATCTGGATCGGGCCAGGGGAGGCGACGGCGATCGCCTTCGCCCAGCAGGGCATGGCGCCCGCGCGACCGCTGACCCACGACCTGTTCAAGGACGTGCTGGAGGCGGTCGGCCAGGAACTCACGGAAGTGCGCATCACGGACCTGCGTGAAGGCGTCTTCTACGCCGAGCTGGTGTTCGCCAGCGGTGTCGAAGTGAGCGCCCGGCCGTCCGACGCCATAGCGCTGGCCCTGCGCACCGGGACGCCGATCTTCGGCAGTGACACGGTGCTGGACGACGCCGGGATCGCGATCCCGGACGAGCAGGAGGACGAGGTGGAGAAGTTCCGCGAGTTCCTCGACCAGATCTCGCCGGAGGACTTCGGCAGCAGCAGCCAGTGAAGTGCCCGCATGAGCCATGGGAGACCGCCCCGCGTCCTCCCTCCGAAGCATTCGGATAGCCTTTCCCGGCGACGGGGTACGCGAAACCACTCTTAGGGTGATTATCACTCGGCGTGCCGAGTGTGGCGATCGTTGACGCACCCCTGGTGACTGCCTACCGTCGAGGAGGCAGGTCAAGGACGGAGGTCGGCGTGAGAAGCAGCGGCGACGGTACGGCTGGGGGTGCCCCCGGACGCAATGCCGGGGGAAGCGGTCCGTACCCTCCCCCGGGCTCTCGGATCCGACCGAGCGGGGGGTATCCCCCTCTCGATGGCGTGGCCGGTCGTGCTCCGCAGCGACCGACGGCGGTGCCGAGCAGCGGAGGGGCGGCGGTCATGACGACCGAGCAGATCGGCTACCGCGGTCCGACGGCCTGCGCGGCCGCCGGTATCACCTACCGGCAACTGGACTACTGGGCGCGGACCGGGCTGGTCGAGCCGAGTGTGCGGCCCGCCCACGGGTCCGGCACGCAGCGCCTCTACAGCTTCCGGGACGTGGTCGTCCTGAAGATCGTCAAGCGGTTCCTCGACACCGGCGTGTCGCTGCAGAACATCCGTACCGCCGTCCAGCATCTGCGCGAGTGCGGTTTCCGTGACCTGGAGCGGATGACGCTGATGAGCGACGGCGCCACGGTGTACGAGTGCACGTCGCCCGACGAGGTGCACGCCCTGCTCCAGGGCGGCCAGGGCATCTTCGGCATCGCCGTCGGCGTGGTGTGGCGCGATGTGGAGAGCGCGCTGTCGCAACTGCACGGCGAGCGCATCGACACCGGGGAGACGCTCGTGGGACCCAACCCGCGCGACGAGTTGGCACGGCGGCGCAACCGGGCCGTCTGAGCCGCCCCTCGGGCGGCTGCGGCCGCCCGGACCACCGGCCGACAGGCGACCCGGCCCGGTCCGTCCGGGGCGTTGTCAGTGGTGTGGTGCAGCATCGTAGATGTGAGAACCGCACCCACGATCCTCCATCTCGACATGGATGCCTTCTTCGCCTCCGCGGAGCAGGCGTCCAAGCCGAGCCTGCGCGGGAAGGCCGTGGTCGTGGGCGGTCTTGGACCGCGCGGGGTGGTGGCCACGGCGTCGTACGAGGCGCGTGTCTTCGGCGTCCACTCCGCGATGCCGATGGCCCAGGCGCGGCGGCTGGCACCGAACGCCGCGTACCTCGTGCCGCGCTTCGCCTTCTACCGCTCCATCAGCGAACGGGTGATGGGCCTGCTGCGGTCGCTGTCGCCGCTGGTGGAGCCGCTGAGCCTGGACGAGGCGTTCGTGGACCTGGAGGCCGGGGGAGCCGCCTGGGACGCGGAGTCCGCCCGGCTGGCGGGGATCAGGCTGCGCGCCGACATCCGGGCCGTCACGGGGCTGACGGGGTCCGTGGGGCTGGCCGCGTCCAAGATGCTCGCCAAGATCGGCTCCGAGCAGGCCAAGCCCGACGGTCTGGTGCTCATCCGGCCCGGCACCGAGCGGGCCCTGCTCGGACCGCTGACCGTGCGGACCCTGCCGGGCGTGGGCCCGGCCACGGGCGACCATCTGCGGCGGGCCGGGATCCACACCGTCGAGGAGCTCGCCGAGGCCGGTGAGGACGAACTCGTACGGCTGCTCGGCAAAGCGCACGGGCACGCGCTGTACGCGATGGCGCTGGCCCACGACGAGCGTCCCGTCGTCGCCGAGCGCGAGGCGAAGTCGGTCTCCGTCGAGGACACCTACGACGTGGACATCCACGACCGCGTCCGGGTCGCCCTGGAGGTGCAGCGGCTCGCCGACCGCTGCGTACGGCGGCTGCGCGAGGCCGGTCTGTCGGGGCGCACCATCGTGCTGAAGGTGCGCCGCTACGACTTCTCCACCCTGACCCGCTCCGAGACCCTGCGCGGACCCACCGACGACCCGGCGGTGATACGCGAGGCGGCCGCCCGGCTGCTGGACTCCGTGGACACCACCGGCGGCGTACGACTGCTCGGCGTGGGCGTGTCCGGGCTCGCCGACTACACCCAGGAGGACCTGTTCGCGCAGGCGGCGGGCGCGCGGGCCGCGGACACGGAGGCGGAGGGCGCCGAGGAGCGGCCCGAGGAACCTGCCGAGCAGCAGCCGGCGCCCACCGAGCGACGGTGGCCGTCAGGCCACGACGTGCGGCACGCCGAGTACGGTCACGGATGGGTGCAGGGCAGCGGTCTCGGCCGCGTCACCGTCCGCTTCGAGACCCCCGGCTCCGCGCCGGGCCGGGTACGCACCTTCCCTCTGGACGACCCGGACCTGGAACCGGCCGAACCCCTTCCGCTGGTTCCTCTGCTCCCTCCGGGTCCCGAGGTTCCTCCGGCTCAGCTCTCGTCCGGGCCCGAGCCGGAGCCCGCCAGTTTGCCGAAGTGGTGGTCCGGAACGGCCGGGGGAGGGGCCACGTCCAAGCCGTAGTGGTGGTAGAGCTGCAGTTCCTGCTCGGGGGACAGATGGCGGCCCACGCCGAAGTCGGGGGCCTCCTTGATCAGCGAGCGGTCGAAGGGGACGCGGAGGGCGCCCTCGACCAGTTCGCTGGGTTCCAGGGGGACGAAGGCGTCCCGGGAGAACAGGCCGGTGCGTATCGCCGCCCACTCGGGTACTCCGGTGGCGTCATCGAGGTAGACCTCGTCCACCGTGCCGATCTTGTGGCCGTTGCGGTCGAACGCCTTGCGGCCGATCAGGTTGCGCGGATCGATCTCCGTCTGCACTGTCCCTCCACATGGTCGCAACTCATCCGTAAGCACTACAAAAGAGCACATTCAGCATGGCGGCCACTCGAAGGCCCGTGCGGCTGCCCCGCTGGTACTCTGGGCAACGGCTGCTGACCCCGTGCGGGAGAGCCCTCCGGCACCACCGGGGGCGCCGAAGGAGCAAATCCTCCCCGGAATCTCTCAGGCCCACGTACCGCACGGACGAGGTCACTCTGGAAAGCAGAGCGGGTGTCGACGGCTTCCGCTCTCACCGACGGTGAAAACCGGAGCCCTCGGGCGGCCCGGTGAAACTCTCAGGTTGAGATGACAGAGGGGGAGGCCGTCGGGGCACCCGTGCCGTGGTGTCCCTCGAAGGTCGTGACAGACCAGGAGGCCTCCGCAATGACCGCCCAGCGCATTCCGCTCTCCGAGCTCGAACAGGGCATCCCCTTCGAACAGCGCCACATCGGGCCCGACCAGGAGGCGCGGGCGAAGATGCTCGCGCAGGTCGGCTACGGCTCGCTCGACGAGCTCACCGCCGCCGCGGTGCCCGACGTGATCAAGAACGCCGACGCCCTCGACCTGCCGGGCGCGCGCACCGAGGCCGAGGTGCTGGCCGAGCTGCGCACCCTCGCCGACCGCAACCAGGTCCTCGGCTCGATGATCGGACTCGGCTACTACGGGACCTTCACTCCGCCGGTCATCCTGCGCAACGTCATGGAGAACCCGGCCTGGTACACGGCCTACACCCCCTACCAGCCGGAGATCTCCCAGGGCCGCCTCGAGGCGCTGCTGAACTTCCAGACCGTGGTCGCCGACCTGGCCGGTCTGCCGACCTCCGGCGCGTCCCTGCTCGACGAGGGCACCGCCGCGGCCGAGGCCATGTCGCTGTCCCGGCGCATGGGCAAGAACAAGAAGGGCCTGTTCCTGGTCGACGCGGACGCGCTGCCGCAGACCATCGCGGTCATCCGGACCCGTGCCGAGCCGACCGGGGTCGAGGTCGTCGTCGCCGACCTCGGCGCGGGCATCCCCGCCGAGATCGCCGAGCGCGAGATCAACGGCGTGCTCCTGCAGTACCCGGGCGCCTCGGGCGCCGTGCGCGACCTCAAGCCCGTCATCGACCAGGCGCACGAGCTGGGCGCCCTGGTCACCGTCGCCGCCGACCTGCTCGCGCTCACCCTGCTGAAGTCGCCCGGCGAGCTCGGTGCGGACATCGCCGTCGGCACCACCCAGCGCTTCGGCGTGCCGATGGGCTTCGGCGGCCCGCACGCCGGCTACATGGCGGTGCGCGAGAAGTTCGCGCGCAGCCTGCCCGGCCGCCTGGTCGGCGTCTCCGTCGACGCCGACGGCAACAAGGCCTACCGCCTCGCCCTGCAGACCCGTGAGCAGCACATCCGCCGCGAGAAGGCCACCAGCAACATCTGCACCGCCCAGGTGCTGCTCGCCGTCATGGCCGGCATGTACGCGGTCTACCACGGCCCCGAGGGCCTGCGGGACATCGCGCTGCGCACCCACCGCTACGCCACGGTCCTCGCCGAGGGCCTCGCCGCGGGCGGTTTCGAGGTCGTGCACGGCGCGTTCTTCGACACGCTGACCGTCAAGGCCGAGGGGCGGGCCGCCGAGGTCGTCGCCGCGGCCCGCGAGGGCGGTGTGAACCTGCGCCTCGTCGACGCCGACCACGTCTCCATCGCCTGCGACGAGACCACCAACCGGGACCGGCTGCGCGCCGTGTGGGCCGCCTTCGGTGTCGGGGGCGACATCGAGGCGCTGGACGCGGCGGCCGGGGACGCGCTGCCCGAGGCGCTGCTGCGCGCCGACGCCTACCTCACCCACCCCGTCTTCCAGCAGTACCGGTCCGAGACCGCGATGCTGCGCTACCTTCGCCGCCTGTCCGACCGTGACTACGCGCTCGACCGCGGCATGATCCCGCTGGGCTCGTGCACCATGAAGCTCAACGCGACGACCGAGATGGAGCCGGTCACCTGGCCGGAGTTCGGGCAGCTGCACCCGTTCGTGCCCGCCGAGCAGGCGGAGGGCTACCTCACGCTCATCCGTGAGCTGGAGGAACGTCTCGCCGAGGTCACCGGCTACGACAAGGTCTCCCTCCAGCCCAACGCCGGCTCCCAGGGCGAGCTGGCCGGTCTGCTCGCCGTGCGCGGCTACCACCGGGCCAACGGCGACGAGCAGCGCACCATCTGCCTCATCCCGTCCTCCGCGCACGGCACCAACGCCGCCAGCGCCGTGATGGCCGGCATGAAGGTCGTCGTCGTCAAGACCGCCGAGGACGGCGAGGTCGACGTCGAGGACCTGCGGGCGAAGATCGAGCAGTACGGCGAGCAGCTGGCCGTGCTGATGATCACCTACCCGTCCACGCACGGCGTGTTCGAGGAGCACGTCGCCGACATCTGCGCACAGGTCCACGAGGCCGGCGGCCAGGTGTACGTCGACGGCGCCAACCTCAACGCCCTGGTGGGCCTCGCCAAGCCGGGCCACTTCGGCGGCGACGTCTCCCACCTGAACCTGCACAAGACGTTCTGCATCCCGCACGGCGGCGGCGGTCCCGGCGTCGGCCCGGTCGGCGTGCGCTCCCACCTGGCGCCGTACCTGCCCAACCACCCGCTGCAGCCCGGCGCCGGCCCGGAGACCGGGGTCGGCCCGATCTCGGCCGCGCCGTGGGGTTCGGCCGGCATCCTGCCGATCTCCTGGGCCTACGTCCGCCTGATGGGCGGCGAGGGCCTCAAGCGGGCCACGCAGGTGGCCGTGCTCAGCGCCAACTACGTGGCCAAGCGCCTGGAGCCGCACTACCCGGTGCTCTACACCGGTCCCGGCGGCCTGGTCGCCCACGAGTGCATCATCGACCTGCGCCCGCTGACCAAGGCGACCGGCGTGACCGTGGACGACGTGGCCAAGCGGCTGATCGACTACGGCTTCCACGCGCCGACGATGTCGTTCCCGGTGGCCGGCACGCTGATGATCGAGCCGACCGAGTCGGAGGACCTGGCCGAGTTGGACCGGTTCTGCGACGCGATGATCGCGATCCGCGCCGAGATCGAGAAGGTCGGTGCCGGCCAGTGGGCCGAGGACGACAACCCGCTGCGCGGCGCCCCGCACACCGCCGCCGCGCTCGGCGGGCAGTGGGAGCACGGCTACACCCGTGAGGAGGCCGTCTTCCCGGCCGGGGTCTCGGCGGCCGACAAGTACTGGCCGCCGGTGCGCCGCATCGACCAGGCCTTCGGCGACCGCAACCTCGTCTGCTCCTGCCCCCCGCTGGACGCGTACGAGGACTGAGTGAGCGGTTCGTGGGCTCCCGTCCGACCCGGGCGGGAGCCCACGGGCTTTTCCCGCCGTGTCACACGGTGGCCAGGGACACCTCGGTCGACTTGATCAGGGCGGTGACGCGCGTGCCCTCCGCCAGGCCGAGTTCCGCGGCGGCATCCGTGGTGATCGCGGCGGTCAGCTCGCCGCCCTCCACACCGACCCGGACGGACGCCATGGCCGCGCCGAGGGTGATCCGGCTGACGGTGCCCGGCAGCCGGTTGCGGATGGACAGGCCCTCCACCGGCCCGGTGGCCAGGGACACCTCCGTCGACTTCACCAGGGCGCGCACGGCGGTGCCCTCGGTCAGCCGCAGGTCCTCGACGGCGTCCCGGGTGATCGCGGAAGTGAGCTGTCCGCCTCCGTCCAGGCGCACATGAACGAGGGCCATCGCCTCGCCGGGAGTGACGGAGGTGACCGTGCCGGGCAACTGGTTGCGGATGCTCAGGCTCATGGGGGGTGCCTCGCGGGGGTGGGGGGACGTGATGATCACCCACCGTAGGGCGGCCGGTGCCTCAAGCCGGGTAGGCGTGGGTCTGCGTCGCCTTGACGGTCGCCCAGACCGCCGCGCCCGGGTGCAGGTCGAGTTCGGCGGCCGCGACCGTCGTCAGGTCCGCGGTGAGGGCGAGCTCGCCCGTCAGGTCGGCGCGGATCTGGTCACCGTGGGTCTCCAGACCGGCGACCTCGCAGTGCCACAGGTTGCGCGCGCTGGAGCCGGAGGGGCGGTCCCGGAAGAGAGTGACCGCACTCGGCGGGAAGGCCACGAACACCGCTCCCGACAGCTCCTCCGCGATGGTGACGGCGGGACCGGACGCGAGACGGACGGTGTGGCCCTCCGCCTCCCCGCGGTAGAGGTTCAGACCCACCAGTTGCGCGACGTAGTCGGTGCGCGGACGGCGGGCGATCTCCGACGGGGTGCCCTCCTGCACGACACGGCCGTGCTCGACGACGACCAGCCGGTCGGCCAGCACCATCGCGTCCAGCGGGTCATGGGTGACCAGGACCGCGACGGCCTCGAACTCGGCGAGGTGCCGGCGCAGCTGGGCGCGGACCTCGAGACGGGTACGGGCGTCGAGGGCGGCGAGCGGTTCGTCGAGCAGCAGCAACCGGGGCCCGGTGGCCAGGGCGCGGGCCAGGGCCACCCGCTGCGCCTGGCCGCCCGAGAGGCGGCGGGGCTTGGCGCCGGCGTGGTCGGCCAGGCCCATCCGGTCCAGCCAGCGCGCCGCCTGCGCGCGGGCCTCGGCCCTGGACGCGCCCCGGCAGCGCGGTCCGAAGGCCACGTTGTCCAGGGCCGACAGATGCGGGAACAGCAGGTAGTCCTGGAAGACCACACCGACCGGGCGTGCCTCGGGCGGCGTGCGGTCCAGCGCGGCGCCGTCCAGGCGCAGATGGCCGCCGGTGAGCGGCACCAGGCCCGCCAGGGCGCGCAGCGCCGTCGTCTTCCCGGCGCCGTTCGGGCCGAGCAGCGCCACCACCTCGCCCGGGGCGGCGGTGAGCGCGACGTCGAGGCGGAAGGCGCCGCGGTCGACGACGAGGCGGGCGTCCAGGCCCTCCCCGGGCGCGCCCCCGGAACGCACGCCGGCCGGGGTCCGGTCGATGTCGGTCATGAGATGAACGTCCTGGATACGGGGCGGGTCGGGATCGGCGGCGGCGTCATCACGAGGCCGTCATCCAGCGGTCCCGCAGACCCGCCAGTACGGCGATCGACACCGCGAGCAGGACCAGGCTCAGGGAGATCGCCGCCGCCGGGTCGTTCTGCAGGGCCAGGTAGACGGCCAGCGGCATGGTCTGCGTACGGCCGGGGAAGTTGCCGGCGAAGGTGATCGTGGCGCCGAACTCGCCGAGCGCCCGCGCCCAGGCGAGCACGGCGCCCGCGGCGATGCCCGGCGCGATCAGGGGCAGGGTGACCCGGCGGAACGCGGTGAAGCGTGAGGCGCCCAGTGTGGTGGCCGCCTCCTCGTAGCGCGGGTCGGCGGCCCGCAGCGTGCCCTCGACGCTGATCACGAGGAACGGCATGGCCACGAACGCCTCCGCGACCACCACCCCGGCCGTGGTGAACGGCAGTGTGATCCCGAACCAGGAGTCCAGCCACTGCCCGACGACGCCGTTGCGTCCCAGGGCCAGCAGCAGGGCCACACCGCCCACGACGGGGGGCAGTACCAGCGGCAGCGTGACCAGGGCGCGTACGAATCCGCGTCCGGGGAAGTCCGTACGGGCCAGCAGCCAGGCCAGTGGGACGCCGAGCACCAGGCTCACGGCGGTGGCGGCGGTGGCGCTGATCAGGGACAACTGGAGCGCCTGCCACACCTCGGCGCTGGTGAGCTGGTCCGGGAGGCTGCGCCAGGGAGCCCGGATCAGCAGGGCGAGCAGCGGCAGCAGCAGGAAGGCCAGGCCGACCAGGGCGGGGACCAGCAGAGGCAGTGGCGCGCCGCCGAGCGCGCGGCCGCGCCCGGACCCGTTCCTCCGGGTCACGGCACGGGCCTCGTCGGTTGCGGTCACGGCTTCAGGAACCCGGCCCCGGTCAGGACCTTCTGGCCGTCGGCCGACGTCACGAGATCGATGAACGCCTTGGCCGCCGTTGCGTTCGGCGCGTTCCCCAGCAGGGCGATCGGGTAGTCGTTGACGGCCTCGGACGACTCGGGGAACTCCACGCCCTGGACCCGGCCGGCGGCGGTCTTCACATCCGTCTTGTAGACGAGGGCCGCGTCGGCCTCCTTCAGCTCGACCTTCGTCAGGGCGCTCTTGACGTCCTGCTCGTAGGAGACCGGGGTCAGCTTGAGGTGGCTCGCGTCCAGCACCTTCTGGGCGGCGGCGCCGCAGGGCACGGTCTTGTCGCACAGGACGACCTTCAGGCCGGACCTGGTGAGGTCCTTGAGCGAGGAGACCTTGTCCGGGTTGCCGGGCGCGGTCGCGATCTCCAGCTGGTTGCGGACGAAGGTGACCGGTGTGCCGGCCGCCTCGCTCTTGTCGGTCACGATCGCCATGGTCTTGGGGCTGGCGGCGGCGAACACGTCGGCGGGGGCACCGGAGGTGATGCTCGCGGCGAGGCTGTCGCTGCCGCCGAAGTTGAAGGTGACCTTGGTGCCCGGGTGCTGCTGCTCGAACTCCTTGCCGAGCGTGGTGAAGGTCTCCTTCAGCGAGGCGGCGGCGAAGACGGTCACGGTGCCGGACAGCTTCGGCGCGGAGGACGCCGACGCGTCGGATCCGGCCTCGGACGAGCCGTCGGAGGACGAGGAGGAGCAGGCGCTGAGGCCGAGCAACGCCGCGGCCCCCGCCACTCCCGACTGCAGCATTCTGGTCCGTCGCGTGGAACGGGTCATCACGGTTCTACTCCTCTGGCTCTGCACGGAAGAAGCTGTCGCGCCCTGCCACGGCCGATTGACGGCCGTGAAGCGATCATACTGCCGCAATTGCCAGGTGTAAGGCCCCTGTTGCATCGCATGAGCCGGTGACGCGCCATGGATGGCTTGCATGTGCGTTTGCACGGGGCGGTCGTTCGGGTGCGGACCCTGCGGAGGTGATGGCCGGGATCTGGTCTGGTGGTCCCAGCACGGGGTGGGCGTCGCCTTCGCCTGCGCCACCAGCGGAATGCAGTACCACCACTTCACCGGACCGCGCCTGTACGACGTGCTGTCCGCGGCCGGACCCGGGTTCGACCCGGCCCTGCGCAAGGACCGGCAGCTCGACGGCGACGGTCCCCAGCTCGTCCTGCCGCGGGACCGCTGCGGCGCGCGATACGCCAGCGGCGTACGGGCGATCCGTGTGGACGGCGGCTACCGCGCGCCGGCCCGGCGTGATCCGAACGAGAGACTCTAGGCGCGGTCGATGTGCACGTTCGTCGACTTCACGCGGGCGGTGGCCTCCATACCGACCTCCAGGCCCAGCTCCTCCACCGCCTCCCGGGTCAGCAGGGAGACGAGGCGGTGCGGGCCGGCCTGGATCTCCACCTGGGCGGCGACGTCGCCGAGTTTGATGGCGGTCACGATGCCGGCGAAGGCGTTGCGGACCGACGTGTACGAGGGACCTTCCTCGCCGCCGCCGCTCCGGGCCAGCTCGACCGAGAACGCGGCGAGGTCCCGGCCGTCGATGAGCCGGCGTCCGCTGTCGTCGCGGTGGGTGGCCATCCGGCCCGCGTCCGCCCAGCGGCGCGCGGTGTCCGGGCTGACGCCGAGCAGCCGGGCCGCCTGCCCGATCGTGTAGGACTGCATGCCGGTCACGATAGGGCCGCAGGCGGGGTGACGCGGACCTGGGGGTGGGCCGTTCGCGGGCGCGGGCCGGCCGGTGGGCACCCGCCGCCGTCCGGCGCGGCTCAGCCGGTGTGCACCCGAGGGCGCTTGGCGCGGTCCGGCTCCGCCTCGCGCAGCACCTCGCGGGTGACCGGCGCGACCTCGCCCTGTCCGAAGAGGAAGAAGCGCAGGAAGTTGGCGAACGGGTTGCCCTCGGTCCACTCGAAGTAGATGTGCGGGGTGCGGTCGGTCATCTCCCGGACATGGAGGAGGAGCGCGGCCAGGGCGTTCGGGACGGACGCGGACTCCATGGCCAGGACCCGGTAGCGGTCGTGCTTGACCTCCCCGCGCACGGACAGTCCGGCCTCGAACTCCGACGGGTCGGTGACCGTCACCTCGACGAAGACGAAGTCCTCCGTGAGCGGGATGTCGCTGTCGCTGCGGATCTGCTCGATCTTGTCGCGGTACTCGGCCTTGTCCTGCCGCTCCGGCTCCTTGGCGATGAACCGGATCTTGCGGCTGGCGATGTCCCTGACGAACCGTTCCGCCATGCCGTCGAGCGTCACGCTCGTCACCCGCAGCTCGAACGAACGGGCCAGCCGCGACAGCAGCGAGACCAGCATGATCCCGGCGATGAAGCAGCCGCCGATCTTCACACCGTCGGGACGCTCGATGATGTTGACGACGGTCGTGTACAGGAACACGGCCGCGATGATCCCGAACGCGATGGTCCAGTTGTGCTGGCCGGCTCTGCGGGCGGCGATGGTCACCGCGATCGCCGCGGAGCTGATCAGCACGAGCACGCCCGTGGCGTACGCGCCGCCCTGCTTGTCGACGTTGGCGTCGAAGATCCAGGTGACCAGGAAACCGATCAGGGTGAAGACGATGACCATCGGGCGGACCGCCCGTGCCCAGTGCGGGGCCATTCCGTAGCGGGGCAGGTACCGCGGCATCAGGTTGAGCAGCCCGGCCATCGCGGAGGCGCCCGCGAACCACAGGATCAGGATGGTCGAGACGTCGTAGACCGTGCCGAAGGTGTTGCCGAGGTACTGGTGCGCCAGGTAGGCTAGGGCGCGGCCGTTGGCCTGGCCGCCGGCCTTGAACTCCGGCGCCGGGATCAGCAGCGTGGTGATGAAGCTGGTGGCGATCAGGAAGCAGCTCATGATCAGCGCAGCCGTGGTGAGCAGCTTCCTGGTGTCCCGGATACGGCCGGTGGGACACTCCTCGGTGTCGTCCGGGTTGCCCCGCACGTGCGGCATGACGGCGACGCCGGTCTCGAAGCCGGACAGGCCGAGCGCGAGTTTGGGGAAGACGAGCAGGGCCACGCCGACCATGAGGAAGACGTTGCCGTGCTGGGCGGTCAGCGCGCTGGTCCAGTCGGTGACCACGTGCTCGGCGGTGAGGACGTGCCACAGACCGACCGCCACCACGACGGCGTTCAGCGCGAGATAGATCCCGACCAGGACGAAGGCGACACCGATCGCCTCCACGAAGCCCTTGAGGAAGACCGCGCCGAGCAGTGCGATGAGCAGGAGCGTGATCAGCATCTGGTGGCTGTGCATCGCGGCCGTCAGATGCGGGTTCTCCACCAGGTGGGTCGAGGCGTCCGCGGCAGACAGCGTCATGGTGATCAGGAAGTCGGTGGCGGCGAAGCCGAGCAGGGCCAGCACGAACAGCTTGCCCTGCCAGAACGACAGCAGCCGCTCCAGCATGGCGATCGAGCCCGCGCCGTGCGGGCTCTCCGACGCCACCCTGCGGTACACCGGCAGGGCGCCCGCGAGGGTGACCAGAACCAGCACGAGGGTGGCGATCGGCGACAGCAGTCCGGCCGCCAGGGCAGCGATGCCCGGCTGGTAGCCGAGCGTCGAGAAGTAGTCCACACCGGTCAGACACATCACCCTCCACCACCGCTGTCCCTTGTGCGGGGCCTCCGGCAGGGCGTGCGGGGCCTGCTGGAGGCCCTTGCCCATGTCGGACAGGCCCTCCAGCATCCAGGCGCGCAGACGACTGGGAGGGTGCTCGGTGGTCGCCATGCCCCTGCTCCTGAGGTGTGGCTCGCGTCCGGACCGGCCCCACGGACCGGGCCGTCATGCGGACGGATCACCAGCGTATGCGGAGAGTAACGCAGGGGCTCCCGAGTACCCGACTGAGCAGGCGTCAACCTTTCGGCAGGACCGGCGCTGGGGACCCCGACGTCACCTCATGACCAGCGGACACGCAGGTTTTGCCGTGCCTTGAGCCGTTCGGGGGAGAGACGGCGGCGGAACCCCGCGGCGGACACCCAGCGTCATGACTCCAGTCCCGAGACCCGGAACACCGCCAGCGCGGTCTCCCGGTCCACCTGCTCGGAGATGTCGCGCAGCTCCTCCGTCCCGCACCGGAGCCTGCCCGCGGCCACGCAGTGCCGGGCGTCCTCGTCGAGGCGGTACCAGACGTCGGGATGGTCCACCAGGACCTCGGGATCCAGCTCCACCCGCCCGCCGAGGGAGTCCAGCAGCACCAGCCGGCGGCAGACACCGTCGACCGCGCGCACCGACACCAGCAGGTCGGTACGGACCAGCCGGCTGCGCATCAGTGACCGGGAGGCGATCCAGCCCCGGCCGGCGCGGACGCGCGGCGGGCACAGCACCACGAAGAGCAGCACCGCGAGCGTGCACCAGAGCACGCCGCGCCACCAGGTGAGACTGCCCGTGCCCCAGTCGATCAGGAGCAGCAGGGCGAGCAGCGCCGCGGAGCAGCAGACCGAGGTGCGCAGCTCCCGCGCCCACGGGTGGGTGCGGGCCGTGCGGCCGGGTTCCCGCGGCACCGGGTCGGTGCCGGCTCGCTCGTCGTCGCGGAGTCCCATGTGTTCGACGTTAGAGCCCCCGGAGGGCTTCGGCACCTGCCTTTGACACGCCCCTGACGCGCCCGGACCGGTTCTTGACGCCACTTCGCCGCCGCTGCCGGGGGCGCGTCGTCAGGGGCCCGTCAAGGGTGGGTGTGCCGCCGTATGGGAGCCGTCAACGGTGGTCGGAATCGGTCGGAGGAGGTCGTTTCCTCGAATCGTCGATGTCCGTTCGTCCCTCGTCCCAGGAGTTCGCGATGGCTGATGTGGCCTTCGTCGTCGTCACGCTCGCGGTGTTCGCGCTCGTGGCCCTCGCCGTCAAGGGGGTGACGAAGCTGTGACCGCCGAGAACATCGTCGGCCTGGTCGTGGCCGTCGCCCTGCTGGGCTATCTCGTCCTCGCCCTGATCTTCCCGGAGAGGTTCTGAACCGCGTCATGGGTCCCGGACTCGCCGGAGTACTCCAGCTCCTCGCCCTCATGGCCGCGCTGGCGCTCGCCCACGTTCCGCTCGGCGCCTACATGGCCGGCGTCTACCGCTCGCGGCGCCACCTGCGGGTCGAGAGATGGATCTACCGTGCCACCGGCGCCGATCCGGACGCGGAGATGCGCTGGCCCGCGTACATCCGCGCCGTGCTGGCCTTCTCCCTGGCCGGTGTCCTCTTCCTGTACCTGCTCCAGCGGATCCAGGGCGTGCTGCCGCTCTCGCTCGGCTTCCGCTCCGTCGCCCCCGCCCAGGCCTTCAACACCGCCGCGTCCTTCGTCACCAACACCAACTGGCAGTCGTACGCCGGCGAGCAGACCATGGGGCACGTCGTGCAGACCGCCGGTCTGGCCGTGCAGAACTTCGTCTCGGCGGCCGTCGGCATGGCCGTGGCCGTCGCCCTGGTGCGTGGCTTCGCACGGTCGCGCACCGGGGAACTGGGCAACTTCTGGGCCGACCTGGTGCGCGGCACCGTGCGCATCCTCCTTCCGTTGGCCGCGGTCGCCGCGATCGTGCTGGTGGCCTGCGGGGTGATCCAGAACTTCTCCGGGATCCACGAGGTCGGCCAGTTCTTCGGCGGCGCGCAGCAGTGGAACGGCGGCGCGGTGGCCTCCCAGGAGGCCATCAAGGAACTGGGCACCAACGGCGGCGGCTACTTCAACGCCAACAGCGCCCACCCCTTCGAGAACCCGACCCCGTTCTCCAACCTCTTCGAGATCTTCCTGATCCTGGTGATCCCCTTCGCGCTGACCCGGACGTTCGGCGTCATGGTCGGCTCGGTCCGGCAGGGCTACGCGATCCTCGCGGCGATGGCCACCATCTGGCTCGCCTTCGTCGCCCTGCTGATGTGGACCGAGTTCGCCCACCACGAAGGCGCGCTGCGGATCGCGGGCGGCGCCATGGAGGGCAAGGAGGTCCGCTTCGGCGTCGGCGCCTCCTCGATCTTCGCGGCGTCGACCACGCTCACCTCGACCGGCGCCGTCGACGCCGCGCACTCCTCGCTCACCGGGTTCGGCGGCGGGATCGCGATGCTCGGCATGATGCTCGGCGAGATCGCACCCGGCGGTGTCGGCTCCGGCCTCTACGGCATCCTGATCATGGCGGTCGTCGCGGTCTTCATCGCCGGTCTGATGGTCGGGCGCACCCCTGAATACCTGGGCAAGAAGATCGGCTCCCGCGAGATCAAGCTGGCCGCCGTCTACATCCTGATCACCCCGGCGCTGGTGCTGGTGTTCAGCGCCCTCTCGACGGCCCTGCCGACCCCGCCGCACTCGGCGCTCAACCCGGGCGCGCACGGATTCTCCGAGGTGCTCTACGCCTACACCTCGGCCGCGAACAACAACGGCTCCGCCTTCGCCGGACTGAACGCGAACACCGACTGGTTCAACACCACGACCGGGCTCGCCATGCTGCTCGGCCGCCTCCTGCCGATGGTGTTCGTCCTCGCCCTGGCCGGCTCCCTCGGCGCACAGCAGCCCGTGCCGGTCACCGCGGGCACCCTGCGCACCGAGAAGCCGCTGTTCACCGGCATGTTGGTGGGCGCCGTCCTGATCGTCGTCGGTCTGACCTACTTCCCGGCCCTCGCCCTGGGCCCGCTCGCCGAGGGGCTGGCGTGATGACCGTCTCCGCAGAGAGCCACAAGACCCCACAGCGTCACGAGACCACACAGAACCACGAGGACTCCATGTCCGCAGCCACCAGGACCCGGGCACCCCACAGCGACGTGCCCACCGGGCACCCGTCCGCCAGGAGCCGGGTCGGTGCCGGTCTCTTCAACGCCCGGCAACTCGTCGGGTCGCTGCCCGACGCCTTCCGCAAGCTCGATCCGCGGGTGATAGTCAAGTCACCGGTGATGTTCGTGGTGTGGATCGGCTCGCTGCTGACCACCGCCTTCTCCCTCACCCGGCCGGGCGACTGGTTCGGCTGGGCGATCAGCGCCTGGCTGTGGCTGACCGTCGTCTTCGCCAACCTCGCGGAGGCGGTCGCCGAGGGCCGGGGCAAGGCGCAGGCGGAGACCCTGCGCAGGGCCAAGACCGACACGGTGGCGCACCGGGTGGACGGCACCGAGGTCCCCGGCACCGCGCTGCGCGTCGGCGACCTCGTCGTGTGCGAGGCGGGCGACGTCATCCCCGGTGACGGGGACGTCGTCGAGGGCGTCGCCTCGGTCGACGAGTCGGCCATCACCGGGGAGTCGGCGCCGGTGATCCGCGAGTCCGGCGGCGACCGGTCCGCGGTGACCGGCGGCACCAAGGTCCTGTCCGACCGCATCGTCGTCAAGATCACCACCAGGCCCGGCGAGACCTTCATCGACCGGATGATCGGCCTCGTCGAGGGCGCCGCCCGGCAGAAGACGCCCAACGAGATCGCGCTGAACGTCCTGCTGGCCTCGCTGACGATCGTCTTCCTCCTCGCCTGCGCGACACTGCCGCCGTTCGCCGACCGCGCCGGTACGCACCTGACCATGGTCGTGCTGATCGCGCTGCTGGTCTGCCTGATCCCGACAACGATCGGCGCGCTGCTGTCGGCCATCGGCATCGCCGGCATGGACCGGCTGGTCCAGCGCAATGTGCTGGCGATGTCGGGGCGGGCGGTGGAGGCCGCGGGCGATGTGTCGACGCTGCTGCTGGACAAGACCGGCACGATCACCCTCGGCAACCGCAGGGCCGCGGAGTTCGTCCCGGTCAGCGGGTCCACCGCCGCCGAACTGGCGGACGCCGCCCAGCTCTCCTCGCTGGCCGACGAGACCCCCGAGGGCCGTTCCGTGGTGGTTCTGGCCAAGGAGAGGTACGGGCTGCGCGAGCGGCACCAGGGCGAGCTGACCGGGGCCGAGTGGGTCGCGTTCACCGCGCAGACCCGGATGTCCGGCGTGGACGTGGACGGCCGGAGGATCCGCAAGGGCGCGACGGGATCCGTCATCGCCTGGGTCCAGGAGCGGGACGGGCGGATCGCCGAGGACGCCGAGCGCCGCTCGAAGGAGATCTCCGCGGCCGGCGGCACACCGCTGCTGGTCGCCGTCGAGGATCAGGACGGCGCCCGGGTCCTGGGCGTCATCCACCTGAAGGACGTGGTCAAGGACGGCATGCGCGAACGCTTCGCCGAACTGCGCCGGATGGGCATCAAGACCGTCATGATCACGGGCGACAACCCGCTGACCGCCCGGGCCATCGCGGACGAGGCCGGTGTCGACGACTTCCTCGCCGAGGCCACGCCCGAGGACAAGATGGCGCTGATCAGGCGCGAGCAGAGCGGCGGCAAGCTGGTCGCGATGACCGGTGACGGCACCAACGACGCTCCCGCGCTGGCCCAGGCCGACGTCGGCGTGGCGATGAACACCGGTACGTCGGCCGCCAAGGAGGCCGGCAACATGGTCGACCTCGACTCGGACCCGACCAAGCTGATCGAGATCGTCGAGATCGGCAAGCAGCTCCTGATCACCCGCGGCGCGCTCACGACGTTCTCCATCGCCAACGACGTGGCGAAGTACTTCGCGATCATCCCGGCCTTGTTCACCGCGGTCCACCCGGGCCTGGACAAGCTGAACATCATGCGGCTGTCCTCGCCCGACTCGGCGATCCTGTCCGCGGTCGTCTTCAACGCGCTGGTCATCATCGCGCTGGTGCCGCTCGCCCTGCGAGGGGTGCGCTACCGGCCGACGAGCGCGGACCGGATGCTCCGCCGCAACCTCGCCGTCTACGGCCTCGGCGGGCTGATCGCGCCCTTCGTCGGCATCAAGCTCATCGACCTGCTCATCTCCCTGATTCCCGGGATCGGCTGACGCACATGAACCAGTCCCTTGTGAACGCCGGACGCCTGCTGGCGGCGGGCCTGCGGGCGCTGCTCGCGCTGACCCTGCTCACCGGCGTCGTCTACCCGCTCGTCGTCACGGGTGTGGCCCAGGTCCTGCTCGGCCACCGGGCGAACGGCTCGGAGGTCAGGGAGGACGGCCGGGTCGTGGGCTCCTCCCTGATCGGCCAACAGCACTACGGTCTCGACTACTTCCAGCCGCGTCCGGCCGCCGGGCTGGGCACGAACACCCTGAACAGGCAGTACAAGTTGCTCGTCTCCGGTGCCACCAACCTCGCCGCGGACAACCCGCAGCTGGCCGAGGCGGTCGAGCGGGCACGGGCCGAGGTGGTCCTGGTCAACTCCACGCCCGGCTACAAGGTGAAGCCCTCCCAGGTCCCGGCCGACGCCGTGACCTCCTCGGCCTCCGGTCTGGACCCGGACATCTCCCCGGCCTACGCGCTGCTCCAGGCGCACCGGGTGGCGGAGCGCAACCACCTGCCCGTGGCCCGGGTCGAGCACCTGGTGCGGGAGCACACCGAGAGCCGCACCCTCGGCTTCATCGGCGAGCCGCGGGTGAACGTCCTCCAACTCAACATCGCCCTGCGGGAGCTGACCACGGGCCGCTGACGCCCGCGGCCTCTTGTCCCCTTCGGGAGCCGCACCTACAGTGCGGCCGTGCGGATGTACGAGAACCCCGTCATCGGAGGCTTCCACCCCGATCCCAGCGTGTGCCGGGTCGGCGAGGACCACTACCTGGTGTGCTCGAGCTTCGAGTACTTCCCCGGGGTCCCGCTGTTCCACAGCCGTGACCTGGTGCACTGGCGGCAGATCGGCAATGTGCTGGACCGGCCGGGGCAGTTGGACCTCCCGGACGACCTCCCGGCCTCCGCCGGCATCTACGCCCCGACGATCCGTCACCACGACGGCAGCTTCTACGTGATCACCACCAACGTCGCGGCCGGTGGCACCTTCCTGGTCAGCGCCGAGGATCCGCGGGGGCCCTGGTCGGACCCGGTCTGGATCGACCTGCCCGGGATCGACCCCGACCTGGCCTGGGACGAGGACGGCTCCTGCTGGTGTGCCGTCGCCGGTGTGCGGGTGGCCCGGATCGACCCGGTGACCGGCAAGGTCCTGGAGGGGCCGCTGCCCGCCTGGTCGGGTACGGGGCTTCAGCACCCGGAGGCGCCGCACCTGTACCGGATCGGCGCCTGGTGGTACCTCCTGCTGGCCGAGGGCGGCACCGGGCACGGCCACGGCGTCTCGATCGCCCGCGCCCGCTCACCGCGCGGCCCCTGGGAGCCCGCGCCGGACAACCCGGTGCTCTCCCACCGCGGCACCGACCTGCCCGTCCAGTGCACGGGCCATGCCGACCTGGTGCAGGCGGCCGACGGCACCTGGTGGATGGTGCTGCTCGGCACCCGGCCCCGTGGCTGGTTCCCGGAGTTCCATGTGCTCGGCCGGGAGACGTTCCTGACTCCGGTGGAGTGGGTGGACGGATGGCTGCGGGTCGGCCCGGTGCGCGAACGGCATCCGGCGCCCGCCGCCTGGCATCCCCTGCCGCCGCAGCCCGAGCGCGACGACTTCGACGCGCCGACCCTGGCGCCGGTCTGGATCTCCCCGCGCAGCAGACCGGAGGGTTCCTGGTCGCTGGGCGAGCACCCCGGCCGGCTGACGCTCCACGCGACCGGCGACAGCCTCGACCGGCCCGGCCACACCTTCGTCGGACGCCGGCAGCAGCACCCCGACTGCCGGGTGGCGGCGCGCGTCGAGGCGGTCACCGGCCGGGCCGGTCTCTCCGTCCGGCTGGACGAGGCGCACCACTACGACGTGGAGATCGGCGGGGGAGTGGTGGGCGTGGTCGCCCGGATCGGGCCGTTGCGGCAGCGGATCGCGGAGCACCCGGTGCCGCCCGGACCGCTCACCCTCGTCGTGGACATCCGCACGGACCACGTGCCCCCGCCGACGGTCACGGCCCCGGACCGGCCGGCGGCAGGGGATCGGGCGGCGACCGGCGTACGTGCGGCAGGCCCGGACGTGATCGCCTTCTCGGTCGAGGACCCGGAGGGCACGCGGGCGCTGGCCGAACTCGACGGGCGCTATCTGTCCACTCAGGTCGCGGCCGGCTTCACCGGGCGGGTGATCGGCATGTACGTCACCGAGGGCAGCGCGGCCTTCGACTGGTTCGACTACGCGCCGCGGCATCCGCGCCCTGCCGTCGAGGGCTGACCGCCCGGGCTGTTCGTGTGCGTCGGGTGACGGTTCGCACCCGGACGGCGACCGTGTCACCGGACGGCCACCTGGAGTGGCCGTCCCCGGACACGCGTCGGGGCCGGTCCGCGCGGGCGTGCGCGTCGGCCCCTGATGATCCGCGGGCGGTCCGCCGAAGCCGCCCGGTGGTACTAGGTCCTGTCGTCAAATTCCCGTCGTCGCCCGAAGGGCGGCCCCGCGGCGTCTGGTGCGTGCTCTGGGGGTCCCCCTGGTCGAAGAGCTTGGGGGAGTGCCGGGCAGAAGTCCTCGTACTGGACGTACTCGGGCTTTCGACCGGTGCGGCGAGAGCACGTGCCAGGCGTCGCGGGGCAGACGTGAATTTGACGACAAGACCTAGGCGGCGGTCACCACTCGGTCGGCGCCCAGCGGGCGGTGCGGGGCGATGATCTGGCCGTCCGGCAGGAGCTCACCGGTGTCCTCGAAGAACAGGACGCCGTTGCACAGCAGGCTCCAGCCCTGCTCCGGGTGGTGCGCCACGAGACGGGCGGTTTCCCGGTCGGCGGAGTCGGCTGACGGGCACGGTGGCTGGTGCTGGCACATTGATGGGATCTTTCGCTCTGGCGTGTGATCGCTGTCGGCTGTCGTGCGTGTCCCGCGGCTGATGGTGTTCTCCATGGCCGCCCCCCGTTGTCGAGTCGGTCCGAAACCAGTGTTCCCCCACGGGCCTGATTCCGCAGGGATTTCGCAGCACCGCTTCTCACCGGTTGGAGACGCGTCACACGCGCGAGCGGTTCACCCCGACCGCACCGCCTCTTGGGATGGTTCGCAGTGGCCGGATGGCACTAGTCCGATGGGACCCCCGGTCGCGCACGCGGCCGGGCGAGCGGATTCGCCCGCTACGGGGACGTGCGGCGGCCGAACGGCTGAAACGGCGTCGTACCCCGCCGCCGGGGTTCTCCGGCAGCGGGGTACGACGCCGATCGGCGGGCGGGAGGTCAGGCGGGGGAGCCCATGAGCCGGATCGGGGTGACCCGGTGGGTCAGGACCGGGAGCAGGTCGGCGACCCGGTGCGGAAGGTGGGCGGCGATCCCGGGCGGGGCCGGCGCGAGTGGTACCAGCAGGTCGGTGGCGGCCGGGTGGCCGGTGGTGCCGTCGTCGGAGAGGTCGCCGTGCAGCCACAGGGTGAGCATGTACAGGCTGGGTATGGACAGCAGACGCGGCTGGTACGGCTGGCCCAGGGCCTCCGCCTGGCGCAGCGCGCGCTCGGTGGAGGTGACATAGGGCCCCTCGAAGAAGTGCGAGAAGGTCCAGCCGTCGGGGGTCAGCACGGTCTCGGCCGCGGCCACCGCGTGGTCGCCGCAGCGGATGAGGAAGCGCCACCCGGCCAGCCTGGTCGCGGTGATTCCCTCAGAGGTGATCCGGTCCAGGACGTGCACCGGAAGCGGGAGCTCGGGGATCGCGGGCTCCTGGGCGGAGCGGAGTGCGGGAGACCGGGCCTCGCGGACCGCGGTGGGGGAACCGAGTGCCGTGAGGACGGAGCGCAGGGCGGGCGCGGGAGCCGGGGGGACATGCAGCGGCATGGTGGGTCGCCTCTCATTGGACAGGCACGGTGGCGCGAGGGCGGGCGGGGTGCGGACGGCGTTGTCAGCTCTCAGGGCAGGAGGAGGCTGGGGCCGGGCTCGGGTGAGCGAGGGGTGCGGTGCGTGGCCTGCCTCACGGGCTCCTGACAGGGTTCAGGGCTGTGGGTGCCAGCTTCTGCCGTGGAGCAGAGTTTATACGACAAATGTTCAGGTGGTGTTTCGCCTAGCTGTTTTCCATGTGAACGGCAAGAGCCTATTCGGTCGGAGTCATTCGGGAATCATCCCTGCTCCGCATGAGCCGTATCGCGATGACCTCGGGTTGTGCCCGCATGGCGGTCGGCCTGATCTTGTCGGCGTTTTTCACGAGTTCCCTGGGGTACCCGAATCTGCTGGCTGCCCCATGCCCCGTGAATGTGCCTCCGGTCACACAGGACCAGACTAGTCGGTGCGAGGCGGGAGCGGGACGTTATCGATCGCGTTGGCGGGGCATCATCCCCCCTGACCACCTGACCGGGACCCCGGCGGCCGTGTCTTCGGCCCGCCCTGCGAGGAGGGACGCTGCGATGGGGGAGAAGGTCGTCGCCGGCCAGCCGGACCTGTCGGACCGCAACCGCTACCGCGACAAACTGCGGCGCTGCCTGACGGGCCTGGAGCGGTTGCTGGACGAGAAGAGGTTCGACCGGCCGAAGAACCTCATGGGGCTGGAGATCGAATTGAATCTGGTCGGCCCCGAGGGCATGCCGAAAATGCTGAATGCGCAAGTTCTCGAGCGCATCGCGAGTCGCGACTTCCAAACAGAACTCGCCATGTTCAATCTGGAAGTCAACATTGCCCCACACCGCTTGGGCGACCGGGTATTCGACCAGCTCGCCGAGGAGTTGAGGACGTCACTGGCATATGCCGACCGGAAAGCCGGTGAGGTGGACGCCGGAATAGCGATGATCGGCATTCTGCCCACCCTCGGCCGGGACGACCTGGTCTCCTCCAACCTCTCCGCCGTCGACCGCTACGTGCTGCTGAACGATCAGATCGTGGCGGCCCGTGGAGAGGAGTTCACCCTCGACATCGACGGCGTGGAGCACCTCACCTGCACCTCGAAGTCCATCGCGCCCGAGGCCGCCTGCACCTCCGTGCAGCTGCACCTCCAGGTCACACCGGGCCGCTTCGCGGACGTGTGGAACGCGGCTCAGGCGGCCTGCGCCGCGCAGATAGCCGTCGGCGCCAACTCGCCGTTCCTCTTCGGACGCGAGCTGTGGCGGGAGTCGCGGCCGCCGCTGTTCCAGCAGTCCACCGACACCCGCCCGCCCGAGCTCCAGGCCCAGGGCGTGCGGCCCCGTACCTGGTTCGGCGAACGGTGGATCTCCTCGGCGTACGACCTCTTCGAGGAAAACCTGCGTTACTTCCCGGCCCTGCTGCCCATCTGCGACGGCGAAGACCCCCTGGAGGTGCTGGACGCGGGCGGCGTGCCCAAGCTGGCCGAGCTGGTCCTGCACAACGGCACCGTCTACCGCTGGAACCGCCCCGTCTACGACATCGCGGACGGAGTGCCGCACCTGCGCGTGGAGAACCGGGTGCTGCCCGCGGGCCCCACCGTCACCGACGTGATCGCCAACGCGGCCTTCTACTACGGGCTCGTGCGCGCCCTCGCCGAGGAGCCCCGGCCGGTGTGGACCCGGCTGCCCTTCCCGGCCGCGGCCGCCAACTTCGACGCCGCCTGCCGGCACGGCATCGACGCCCGGTTCACCTGGCCCCGGCGCGGGCGGCACTCCGGCACGGCCGAGGTCGACGCCGTCACGCTCGTCCGCGACGAACTGCTCCCGCTCGCCGAGGCCGGACTGAGCGCCTGGGGCGTGGAGCGCGCCGACCGGGACCTGTATCTGGGCGTGATCGAGGAGCGGTGCCGGCGCCGGACCAACGGCGCGGAGTGGCAGGCCGCCACCTTCCACCGGGCGCTGGAGGAGGGGCTGGGCCGGGAGGCCGCCCTGGCCGCCACCACCCGGCGCTACCGCGAGCTGACGAAGCTCGGCGAGCCGGCCCACACCTGGCCGATCGGCCTGCCGGAACCGGTTCCGGCAGGCTAGGCCCCGCCGTCCCGCCGTCCCGCCGCGTCCGCGGATCCCCTGCCGGCCGGATCCGTGTACGGGCCCGGTCGGCCGTGCCGCCTCGCCGTAGGCGGGGGCCACTCGTGGCCGCGCGGGGGGGGATCGGGCAAGCTGTGACGTCCCACGACGGTGGCGCCGCGCGTGCGCTTCCGTGCCGGAACCCGGCCGTACCCGTGCGGCGGGGTGGCGCGCCCCGTGGCGGGACGACCGAACTGGAGGCAGGTGTGCTGGCGGAGTCACAGCCGGTGGGCGACTCTGAACCCCAAAAGGGGCTGTCGCGGCGGATCCTGCGCGACGAGACGCTGCTCGTCCTCGGGCTCTCGCTCGGGGCGAGCGGGGTGTCCGCGCTGATCAGCTTTGTCGGTTCGGTCACCAAGCCCGGTGGGCTCAAGGACCAGGCCGCCACCCTCAACGCCTCCGCCGCCCCGGGCCGCCCCTGGCTCGACCTCGCCTGGCAGCTGTTCGGGATCGCCACGGCCCTGATCCCGGTGGTCCTCGTCACCCACTTCCTGCTGCGCGAGGGGCGCGGCCTGCGCACGCTCGGCTTCGACCGGACCCGGCCCTGGCCGGACCTCGGCCGCGGGGCGCTGGTCGCGGCGGTGATCGGCAGCACCGGAATCGCCTTCTACCTGGCCGCCCGCGCGTTCGGCTTCAACCTCACCGTGGTCCCCGAGGCGCTGCCCGCCGTGTGGTGGAAGTTCCCGGTGCTGATCCTGTCCGCGCTGCAGAACGCCGTCCTCGAGGAGGTCATCGTCGTCGGCTATCTGCTGCGCCGGCTCGGGCAACTGGGCTGGACGCCGGGGACCGCGCTGGTGGCCAGTTCCGTACTGCGCGGCTCGTACCACCTCTACCAGGGCATCGGCGGCTTCGTCGGCAACATGGTGATGGGTGTGGTCTTCGTCTGGCTGTACCGGCGGTGGGGCCGGGTCGGCCCGCTCGTCGTGGCGCACTCCCTGCTCGACATCGGCGCGTTCGTCGGCTACGCCCTGCTGGCCGGGAAGGTGGGCTGGCTGCCGACGGCATGAGCGGCGCGGGAGCACGCGAGGGGGCGTACGACACGGTCGTGCGCCCCCTCGGGTTTCCTACTCGTTTCCTACTCGGTTCTCCCGGACGAGCAGGTCGCCCTCGATGACGGTGACCGCGTGGCCGGTGAGCAGAGTGCGGTCGCCGCGCAGTTCCGTGCGGACGAGGCCGGAGCGGGCGGAGGCTTGGAGTCCGGTGAGGCCGGCGCGGCCGAGGCGTTCGGACCAGTAGGGGGCCAGGGCCGTGTGGGCGCTGCCGGTGACCGGGTCCTCGTCGATGCCGACGTTGGGGAAGAAGCAGCGGGAGACGAAGTCGTACCCGCGGGCGGGGTCGTCGGCGCGGGCGGTGGCGATGATGCCGCGCGCCGAGTAGGCGGCGAGGGCCTTGTGGTCGGGGGCGAGGCCGCGGACGGTCTTCTCGTCGGCGAGCTCCACGACCAGGTCGCCGACGTTCACCCCGGTGTCGTAGGCGGTACGGGGCTCGGCGCCGAGGGCCCCGGCGACCCCGTCGGGGATGTCCACCGCGGTGAGCGGGGCGGTCGGGAAGTCCAGGGTGACGGCGCCGTCGTCGGCCTGGGCCGCGATGAGCACACCGCTGCGGGTGGCGAAGCGCACCGGTCCCTCGTGGGCACCCGTCGTGCGCAGGACATGGGCGGTGGCGAGGGTGGCGTGACCGCACATCGCGACCTCGGTGGCGGGCGTGAACCAGCGCAGCGCCCAGTCGGCCTCCCCGCCCTCGGGCAGCCGGTGGGCGAACGCCGTCTCGGCGTGGTTGACCTCCAGGGCCACCTTCTGGAGCCAGTCGTCCGCGGGAAAGGCGTCCAGCAGCAGCACTCCCGCGGGATTGCCCGCGAAGGGACGGTCGGTGAAGGCGTCGACGATTCGAATCCGCATGCCCCGACCGTACGGCTTCCGGCGAACGCCGGACCAAGGCCAATCCGGGGCCGGCGGCCTCGGGACGACGGAAGGTGACCTGTGCCAGTGATCGCTGATCGATTGCCACTGAAGGATGATCAACGCTGGTTGTGCCACCGCAGGTTGATCATTCGGTGTACAGGTACGCGGGGGACGTGGTGGGGCCGACGTGATCCCGCATCGTCGACGAGTAGTACGCCGGCCGACGGACCGCCTACCTCGAACGACAGCAACGCAACCAACAGACCGTCGAGGCGCCTTCGAACCCGGAGGACGACTCATCGTCGGCCTGTCCGGTCTGCGAAGGCCCCTTGGCGCCGAGCACCGCGAAGAGCCGACGACGCAAGTGCTCGCAACGCTGTCGTCAGTCCGCCTACCGCTGGAGAACAAGACCACCCCGTCCCCCCCGCCCCACCGCGAGATCCGGAACCGACGCCTGCCCGCACATGCGAGATCTGCGAACAGCCGCTACCTCCTGGCCGCGGACAGTCACGGCGCCACACGTGTTCAGCCCGATGCCGTCAGCGGGCCTACCAGTCATCCGAAGAAGCACGAGCGGCAACACCCCCGAGCCCCGTCCCGTTGCCGGGACCTGTGGCTCCACCCGAAACGGTCGGGGGGGGGGGGGGGGCCCCCCCCCCCCCCCCCCCCCACAGGTAGGGCGCCAAGCGCCACCCCACACACACCGGCCACCCCCCG
>NZ_JBIBWH010000017.1:0-152375 GCF_043081205.1 Streptomyces sp. NPDC014889 | reverse complement strand
GGCGCCGCCCCCCCCGGGGGGGCCCGCGCGCGGCCCCCCCCCCCCCCCCCCCGCGGGGGGGCGGCGCCGGGGCCCCCCCCCCCCCCGGGGGGGGGGGGGGCCCCCCCCCCCCCCCCCGACCCGCACAGTCTGTTCAGGCCCTATGCCAGAAGGAAGCCACAGGTCACAGCGCCGGACATGCTCCCAACGCTGCCGCCAGAAGGCATATCGACGACGGAAGACGACGCTGTCCTGTCCCGAAGAAGAACGTGGGGAAGGTTGAAAGGCCTCTCGGCGGCAGCAGCCATGGAGCGTCACGGAGTCCACGTAAGTTTCCGAAGCTCGATCGCCGGTTACTGAAAGTCATATTCGGCGCGGTACGGCTCCGTCCTGCCAGCGGTAGAGGTCGCGCAGCAGGGAAATCTCGGCGCCGTGATGGATCAGCTCCCTGTTGACGTGCAGGACCCTGTTCTCCATGGGAAACCGCTCGGGACCCACCGTGGGCGGATTGTCCAGGTCAGCGTCCGAGAGCTCGCGGACCCCCGCGTTCCATCTCCCATACATCTCATCGAGTTGTTTCAGCGCCTCGTCAGCGGTCCCCGCGTAGGCGAATGTCTGGGAGTCGACGTCCTGGCCGCCGAAGTACCATCCGACCCGATAGCCCAGGCACGAGACGATGATGTGCGCCAGCCGCCAGGCAATCGTGGTCACCGGTGCCGGCACCGGGGCAGGGGACGCGGAGTCCATCGTCCATTCCCCCGAGCCTTCCAACATCGGTGCGGCCGACGGGACACGTGGGCGGATGCTCCAGCAGCCGCGCACCGGCTCCCAGAAGTACTCCTCGTCGGTAAGACCGTCCAGCCGTGGCCGCAGGTTCTTGCGCCAGTACCAGTCCAACTGCTCCGCGAGCCGCTCGCTTCTTGTCATTGCCGCACACTACAGACCCGTCGAGCAGAGTGATCGTCGCCGTCTGCGGTCCTCCTCCACTGTCACAAACCCTGCAGGCAGTCATCCCTAATTGGCACAGAAGTCAATCGATCGGCCTTCGCTGGCAATCGATCAACACCCACTGACACAGGTCAGAAGGCGCAGTTCGGAGGGGCTGGTCAAACGAACTGTTCCGATATATCGTTGAGGCATCGCGACGGATCGACGATGGAATGGAGTGGTTGCGATGCATACCCATGGATACGAGCACGGGCACCGGCAGGGTGGTCCTCGGCGTGACCGCGGTGGCTTCGAGGAGCGCAGGGCGGCCTTCGGGCCCTTCGGTCCGGGCGGACCGGGGTTCGGCCCCGGTTTCGGCCCGGGGCACTGGGGCGGTCGAGGGCGCGGCGGACCGCGTGGCCGGGCCCGGCGCGGTGACGTACGGGCCTCGATCCTGGCCCTGCTGAAGGACCGTCCCATGCACGGCTACGAGATGATCCAGGAGATCGCCGAGCGAAGTGGCGGCGCGTGGAAGCCCAGCCCCGGCTCGGTCTACCCCACCCTCCAGTTGCTGGAGGACGAGGGCCTGATCGTCAATGAGAGCGAGGGCGGCAAGAAGCTGTTCTCGCTCACCGAGGCGGGCCGTACCGCGGCCGGCGAGGGGCCGGACGCGCCCTGGGAGGAGGCCTCGCGCGGTGTCGACTGGGAGGCGCTCGGCGAGATCCGGCAGGCCGGCTTCGGTCTGATGGAGGCCTTCGGCCAGGTCTGGAAGACCGGCAGCAAGGAGCAGCGCGAGAAGGCGCTCGGCGTCATCAACGAGGCCCGCAAGAAGCTGTACCTGATCCTCGCCGACGAGGACTGACCGCCGACGAGGACCGGCGGTCGGCCGCGTGACCCGGGCGCCCTCCGAGCCGGAGGTCGCCCGGGTCACGCGTGTCTGTGCGTTTCCCGGGGAGCCGCTGTGGGGATGCGTCCCGATCTCATCCGTAAGGAGGAGATTTCATCCCCTCGGGTCCACTTCCCGTGGGAGGCCGAAATGCTTCCCGCCGGGGATGACCGTAGCCGGAGAGGCTGGTGAGCTGGACGATGTGCAATCCCGTGTTCCCCCGCGGCCGTCCTCCGGGCAGGACGCCCTGCGTCCGGACGACGACGCCCGGCTCAGTGCCGAACTGGCGGCGGTGGTCGCCGGTGCCCGCAGGAGGGCGGTCCGGGACGGGGACCGCCAGATCGACACCGCCCACCTGCTGCACACGCTTCTGGAGTCCGACCCCGAGGTGCGCGCCGTGTTCGGCGGCGGACCGCAGATCGCCCGGCTGCTCGGCTACCTCGTGCAGCGCAGCATCGGATACGGCCTGCGCTGGCAGGGCGCGGTCGAGGACTCCGGCGCGGTGCCCGTGGTGACGGAGGCCGACGGCCTGTCGCCGGTGGCCTCCGCCGCGCTGGAGCACGCCTGCGGGCGTGCCGCCCGGCGCGGCGACCACCTGGCGCGCGGCACGGACCTGCTCGCGGCGATCGTCGCGGACCCGCGGGCGCGCGCCGTCGAGGTGCTCACCGGCGCCGCGATCGACGCGCGGGAGCTGGCCGCGCGGCTGGACGACGATGCCGGCGCCTGTCCGGGGGAGTACGCGGCGGACGGCGGGCCCACCGCCTGAGAGAGGCGGTTCCGGGTCTTTTGCCCGGAATGCCCGGTGATGGTCCCGTCCATGCGGTGAGACAGGTGCCATCGAAGGTGACGCTCATGTCATCGCCTGTCATCATGTGCCGGTGCGTAAGTCTCAGATCAGTCAGGGCCGTTCCGGCAAGGGGGTCGGGCTCGGTCTCGCGCTCCTGTCCGCGGTCGCCTTCGGCGGTTCCGGTGTCGCGGCCAAGCCACTGATCGAGGCGGGCCTCGACCCGTTGCACGTGGTGTGGCTGCGTGCCACCGGCGCGGCCCTGGTCATGCTGCCGCTCGCCGTACGCCACCGCGGGCTGCTGCGCACCCGCCCCGCCCTGCTCGCCGGGTTCGGCCTGCTCGCCGTCGCAGGTGTCCAGGCCTGCTACTTCGCCGCGCTCTCCCGGATCCCCGTCGGGGTCGCCCTGCTCGTCGAGTACCTGGCGCCCGCCCTCGTGCTCGGCTGGGTGCGGTTCGTGCAGCGGCGGCCGGTCACCCGGGCCGCGGCCTTCGGCGTGGTCCTCGCGGCGGGCGGACTCGCCTGTGTCGTCGAGGTGTGGTCCGGCCTGAGCTTCGACGTCCTCGGACTGCTGCTCGCGCTCGGCGCGGCCTGCTGCCAGGTCGGCTACTTCGTGCTCTCCGACCAGGGCGGCGACGCGGGCGACGAGGCCCCGAACCCGCTCGGCGTCATCGCCTACGGGCTGCTGATCGGCGCCGCCGTCCTGACCGTCGTCGCACGCCCCTGGAGCATGGACTGGTCGGTGCTCGCGCACGGCGCGGACATGAACGGCACGTCGGTCCCGGCCGTCGCCCTGCTGCTGTGGGTCGTGCTGGTCGCCACGGTCCTGGCGTACGTCACCGGGGTGCTCTCCGTGCGGCGGCTCTCGCCGCAGGTCGCCGGGGTGGTGGCCTGCCTCGAGGCGGTCATCGCGACCGTGCTGGCCTGGGTGCTGCTCGGCGAGCGCCTCTCGGCCCCGCAGGTCGTCGGAGGCGCGGTCGTCCTGCTCGGCGCGTTCATCGCGCAGTCCTCCACGCCGTCGAAGGGCTCGGAGGGGCCGGTGGCCGGCGGCGGGGCGGAAAGGGAGTTGTCGGCCCGGGGAACGGCCGCCTAGGGATTCGGCGGCGGTGCCGGCCGTCGCCCTGCTCGGCGAACACCTGACGCCGGCAACCCTCCTCGGCACCGCCCTGATGCAACTGGCCCTGGCGGAGGCGCACGGAGGACGGACGCCGGCGGAGGAACCGGCCCCCGCCTGACACCGGACGGCCCGGCGTCGCGGACCCGCCCCCGGGCGGGCTCCGGCGGGTCGTCGTCGGGGCGGGTCCGCCCGGAAGTCTCCAGGGCGCGGTCGCGTCTCACGCGCGGATCAGGGTCACAGCGCCGTGAGATAGCCGGGAAGCTCCGTGCCGGGGGTCAGATCGGCGGCGGGGAGCGGGGCGCCGTACTGCCTGTCGACCGGGATCACGCCGGCCCAGTGAGGGAGGGAGAGGTCCTCGGGCTCGTCGTTCACGCCGCCGGTGCGCAGCTTGGCGGAGACCTCGGCCAGGTCGAGGCGGAGCACGGCGGTCGCGGCCAGTTCCTTGGTGTTGGCGGGGCGGGAGTCGGCGGAGCGGCCCGGCACCACCTGGTCGACGAGCGCGTCCAGCGCGGCGCGCTTCTCCTCGGGGTCGGTGACCTGCTGGGCGGTGCCGTGCACCACCACGGAGCGGTAGTTGATCGAGTGGTGGAAGGCGGAGCGGGCCAGGACCAGGCCGTCGACATGGGTGACCGTCAGGCAGACCGGCAGCCCGGGGTCGGTCCTGCCGGCCGTCCGCAGCGGGCGCGAGCCCGTCGAACCGTGCACGTAGAGCCGCTCGCCGACGCGGGCGTAGAGCGTCGGCAGCACCACGGGCGCGCCGTCGCGGACGAAGCCGAGGTGGCAGACGTAGCCCTCGTCGAGTATCGCGTGCACCAGTTCCCTGTCGTACGACGCCCGGTCGGCGGAGCGGGTGGGAACGGTCCGGTCGGTCGGGGCGTAGGCGGCGGACGGCGACGCCGGCGGCTGGGTCTCCTGCATTTGTGCCCTCCATTGCACTAGTGCATAATCTGCTTTGTGCTAGGAGAGTATCGGATCGAGGGGCGGCGCGCAGCAGAGATCGCGGCGAGCGTCGAGCGTGCGGTGGGCTCCGGAGACCTGGAGCCGGGCCAACCGCTGCCGCCCATGCGGGAGTTGGCAGCGGAGTTGGGGGTGAACCCCAATACCGTCGCGTCCGCGTACCGGACCCTGCGCGAGCGCGGGGTCATCGAGACCGCCGGGCGCCGCGGCAGCCGGGTGCGGTCCGCGCCCGCCACCACCGGGCGGGACAGCGTCCGCGTGGACGTTCCCGAGGGCGTGCGCGACATGTCGAGCGGCAACCCGGATCCGGAGCTGCTGCCTTCGCTGGCACCCGCGTTCGCGGCGGCGGCCGCCCTGGCCGACCGCGAGCCGGTGCTCTACGGCGAGGTGGCCGTGGAGCCGGAACTGGCCCGCATCGCCCGTGCTGCGCTGGACGCCGACGCGGTGCCGGACGGTCCGCTCGCCGTCCTGTCCGGTTCGCTCGACGGGGTGGAGCGCGTCCTCGCCGCCCACCTCAGGCCCGGTGACACCGTCGCCGTCGAGGACCCCGGGTGGGGGAGCACCCTCGACCTAGTCCCCGCGCTCGGACTGCGCACGGCGCCGGTGGGGGTCGACGACAAGGGCCCGCGCGCCGACGACGTCCGCCGTGCCCTCGCGGACGGCGCCCGCGCGCTGATCGTCACGGCCCGCGCGCAGAACCCGACCGGCGCCGCGGTGAGCGCCACGCGTGCGCGTGCCCTGCGGGCCGTCCTCCGGGAGTATTCCGAAACGCTGCTGATCGAGGACGACCACGGCCACGGCATCGTGGACCTGCCCCTGCACCCGCTCGCCGGCGCCACCCGGCACTGGGCCTTTCTGCGCTCGGTCGCCAAGGCGTACGGCCCCGACCTGCGGCTCGCCGTGCTCACCGGAGACCGGACCACGGTCGACCGGGTGCGCGGGCGGCAACGCCTCGGGCCGGGGTGGGTGAGCCGCCTGCTCCAGCGCGCGGTGGTGCGGCTGTGGGCGGACGGAGCCCTGGACACGCACGCGGTTGCCACGGCCTACCGGCGGCGGCGCGACCTGCTGACCGGTGCGCTGGCCGACCGCGGCATCGCGGCCCACGGGCGCAGCGGGCTGAACGTGTGGGTGCCCGTGCCGGACGAGACCGGCGTCGTCGCGAGCCTGCTGCACGCCGGCTGGGCCGTCGCCCCCGGTGCCCGCTACCGGCTCGCCGCCCCGCCCGGCATCCGGATCACGGTCTCCACCCTGCGGGACGAGGAGACCGAGCGGCTCGCGGACGCGGTGGCGACGGCCCTGCGACCGGCGCCCGCGCGGAGTTACGTCTAGTGCTGCGACCGGAAAGGTTCACCGGCTCGCGACGCCCGGCACGGCACCTCGCCGCGTTGTCGCATCACCCGAGTACATCCAGTACGCGGGCGATGCTCCGCCTTGCGACCACTGCCTGAAGGGCGTGGGAGGTGCCCCCGGCACCGGACGCCGCGAGCTTCCCGGCAAACCTTTCCGGCCCCAGCACTAGGCGGTATCAGGGCAGGGCCCTATGACATCTGCCGCTGAGCCGTCGTGGCCGGCTCCGGGCTCGACGGCGGCTCGGGCGTCGTCGGGGCGGGGGCGGGCGCCTCGGCCGGCCGCGGTGTGCCCGGCCGGGCGGACGTACCGCCGCTCTTCGGGCGGGCCTGCGTCAGCGCCGCGCCCGCCAGGACGATCACCGCGCCCACCGGGGTCGACCAGGTGAGCGTCTCGCCGAGCACGGCGACGCCGGCGGCGGTGGCGATCACCGGGACGAAATACGTGACCATCTGGGCCGTGGTCGGCCCGACCTCCGCGACCAGCCCGTACTGGACGAGCATCGCGAAGCCGGTGCCCAGGGCGCCCAGGGCGGCGATCGCGAGCAGCGGCATGACGGGCAGATGGTGCGGTGCGCTGGTGAACAGCGGTGTGACGACGGCCAGTTGCACCGTGGCCAGCAGCAACTGCCCGCCGGTCAGGGACAGGTGGGACTCGTTGGAACCGGCCAGGGTGCGCCGGACGTAGATCCAGCCGACCGGGTAGCTCAGCGAGGCCAGCAGCGCCATCGCCGTGCCGCCGGCGTCCAGTCCGTGGAAGCCCTGCCATGCGCCGAGCACCGTCAGCACGCCGAGGAAGCCCAGCCCGAGGCCCGCGACCCGGAGCCGCGTCGGGCGGTCCTCGGAGAGGGCGACCAGGGACAGCGCCATGCCCCACAGCGGCGAGGTCGCGTTGCAGATCCCCGCGAGGGTGGAGGGGATCGTCAGCTCGGAGTACGCGAAGAGTGAGAACGGCAGCGCGTTGAGGAAGAACGCCGCGACCGCCAGATGCCCCCAGGTCCGCCCGCCGCGCGGCAGCCGCTCCCGCTTCACCGCCATCGCCACCGCGAGTACCGCCGTGCCGAACACCAGCCGCCCGAGCGTCACTTGGAAGGGGGCGAAGCCGTTCGTGCCCACCTTCATGAACAGGAAGCTGAAGCCCCACACCAGCGACAGGAAGGCGAAACGGACCCGCCAGTGCACGGGGCGGCGGGCCGGTCCTGCGGGGCCGGGCGGGGACTGCGGGGAGTCGGGCGAGGTGCTGCTCATGGTCGTAGGATGCACGCCCGCGACCTCGTAGCACAATCGACGATTCGCGCGCGACATCTCGTAGCATTGCTTACATGTTGAATCTGGAGCGCCTGCGCACCCTTGACGCCCTCGCGCGGCACGGCTCGGTCAGCGGCGCCGCGGAGGGACTGCACGTCACGACGTCGGCCGTCTCCCAGCAGATGGCCAAGCTGGAGCGGGAGGTGGGCCAGCAGCTCCTGGCCAAGAACGGCCGGGGAGTTCGGCTCACGGACGCCGGACGGCTGCTCGCCGAGCACGCGACGCGCATCCTGTCCCAGGTCGAGCTCGCCCAGGCCGACCTGGAGGCACAGCGCGGACAGGTGGTCGGCGAGCTGCGCCTCGGCGCGTTCCCGACCGCCGCGCGCGGACTGTTCCCGGCCGCCCTGTCCCGTCTGCGCGACCGGCACCCCGGCCTGCGGGTCCGCACCGCGGAGATGGAGCCGGCCGCCGCCGTGCGCGCCGTGCTGCGCGGCGACGTCGACCTGTCCGTCGTCCTCGACTGGTACAACAAACCGCTGCCCGTGCCGGACGGGCTCACCCGGGCCGCGATCCTCGACGACCCCGCCGACGTGGCACTGCCCGCCGCGCACCCGCACGCCGACCGCACCGAGGTCGACCTGGAGGACTTCGCGGACGACGACTGGGTCACCTGGGGCGAGGCCGAGTTCTGCGACGAGTGGCTGCTCGACACGCTGCGCTCCAAGGGCGTCGAGCCGCGCATCGCCCATCGCGCCGAGGAGCACGCCACCCAGCTCGCCCTGGTCGCCGCCGGCCTCGGCGTGTGCGTGGCACCCCGGCTCGGGCGCGGGCCGCTGCCGGCCGGGGTACGGACCGTGCCGGTGCGGCAGGCGGTGCGGCGGCACATCTACGCCGTCTGGCGTGCCGACGCCGACCGCCGGCCCTCCATCCGCGCGGCCGTCGACGCCCTGCGGACGGTGGGAGCGCGGATCGCCTGAGACGCGGCCCACCTCCACCACCCGCCGCCCGTCCTGCCCCGAGCCCCGTGGCCCGTCCTGAGACGCGACCCGCCGCCCGTCCTGCGCGGAGCCGCCGGTGTCCTACACCGAGCCCAGCTTGCGGAAGTCCCAGGAGACGATCTTCTCGGGCGTCAGTCGCAGCCATGCGTGCCGGCCGTCGTACGGCAACTCCTCCAGGCCGAAGTTCTTGCGGGCGAACAGCGTCTCGGGCAGGTCGAGTTCGGCGCACAGCTCCCCGGTGCGCGGTGCCTCGCCCACGAACTCCGCGGTGCCGGACAGCTCCACGCCCCGCAGTTGTTCGTACTCCTCGCCCGTGTCGACGATCACCGCGACCCGCGGATCGCGGCGCAGATCGGCCCAGCGCCTGCTGCGCACCACGGAGTAGAGCCACAGCGAGGTGCCGTCCCAGACGAACCACAGGGCGCTCACGTGCGGAGCGCCGCCGGGCGACACGGTGGCGACCCGGCAGGTGCGCTGGGTGGTCAGGAACTCGTCCAGCTCGCCCGGCGTCATCATGATTTTCCGGCCCCGGCGCTGAGTGACGGTCATGCGGCTCTCTCTTCCCCTCTCCCATGCGCGGGGGGCACCCTCCGACGGCCCCCCGCTACGACCCGCCCCACCCTCCGGTGGCGTCAGGCGAGCCTGATCTCCCCGTCCGCGACCGAGATGTCCTTGGCGGGCAGCGGCTTCAGGGCCGGGCCCTTCTTCACACTGCCGTCCTCGGCGGAGAACTCGCTCTGGTGGCACGGGCAGACGATCACGCCGTCGGCGATCCGGTTCACCGCGCACCCCTGGTGGGTGCAGGTGGAGGAGAACGCCTTGAACTCGCCCTTCGCCGGCTGCGTGACCACCACGCCCTGGCTGCCGAAGACCTTGCCGCCGCCCTCGGGAATGTCGGAGGTCTTGGCGAGCACCGCGCCACCGGGACCCGCGTCGGCGCCGTCGCCGCCCGACCCACCGGCCGGGTCGGAGCCGTTCTGGGTGGTGGACGTACCGGAGCCGGACGTGTCCTTTGATCCGCACGCGGTCAGCGCGGCGGCGATCCCCGCCGCGCCCACCGCCGCCACCACCGTGCGGCGGGCCGGAGCCCCCTGGGGGTGAAGCGATTCACTGGTCATGCCGACGTTCCCCTCTCCCTATGGTTTTCGAGCGGCCCGCGCAGATGCACGTGGGTGCCGCGCGGGGCTTCCTGGTGTGTCCAGGGGTACGGGCGAGGGGCATCCGGTGTTCAGACGGGGTCCGGACCCCGAGCGGCGGTGAATCGGCCGCCCGCCGAACGCACCGTCACCGCACCGGTAAAGTGGGGCGGTGCTCAAGGACGTCATCGCGACCCGCTACATCACCCCGCTGCGTGAGGGCGGCTCGCTGCCGGGACTCGTCGAGGGCGACGACTTCGGGACGTACGTCCTGAAGTTCACCGGCGCCGGGCAGGGCCGCAAGACCCTCGTCGCCGAGGTGGTCTGCGGGGAACTCGCCCGCCGGCTGGGACTGCGGGTGCCCGGCCTGGTGACGGTCGACGTCGACCCGGTGCTGGGGCTCGGCGAACCCGACGAACAGGTGCAGGAACTGCTCAGGTCCAGCGGCGGCACCAACCTCGGCATGTACTTCCTCTCCGGAGCGCTCGGCTTCGACCCGCTCGCCTTCCCGGTGGACGCCGAGGAGGCGGGCCGGATCGTCTGGTTCGACGCGCTGGTGAACAACGTCGACCGCTCCTGGCGCAACCCCAACCTGCTCAGATGGCGCGGCGAGCTGTGGCTCATCGACCACGGCGCCACGATGATCTGGCACCACAACTGGCCGGGCGCGCAGGCCTCAGCGGTCCGGCCCTACGACGCCTCGGACCATGCCCTCGCGCCCTTCGGACCGGACGTCGCCGTGGCCGCGCGGCGGCTCGCGCCCCTGGTCACCGAGGACCTGCTCGCCGAGGTGACCGCCGAGGTCCCGGACGCCTGGCTGACCGGCGAACCCGGCTTCGACACGCCCGACGACCTGCGCCGGGCCTACGCGCGACCGCTGCTCGCACGGGCCGCCGTGATCCACGAGCGCATCCACGGCATCGAGGAGGCCCGGTGAACGAGCGTCACCTCGCCGGAGGCGGCCGGGCGGGCGACCGCCACATCGTCCGGGCCGGCCGGACGGACGACCGGGACGTCTACGAGTACGCGCTGCTGCGTGTCGTGCCGCGCGTCGAGCGCGGCGAGTGCGTCAACGCGGGCGTCCTCGTCTACAGCCGCGCCCGCGCCTACGTCGGCGCCCGCACCCACCTGGACGAATCCCGGCTGCTCGCCCTGGACCCGGACGCGGACGTCGCGGGCGTGCGTGCCGCGCTCGCCGCGATCGAGAGCGTGTGCGCCGGCGGAGCGGCGGCCGGGCAGGCCGCGGGCGACGACGCCGGGCGGCGCTTCCGCTGGCTGGTCGCGCCCCGCTCCACCATCGTCCAGCCCGGTCCGGTGCACACCGGGCTGACCACCGACCCGGCCGCGGAGGCGGAGCGGTTGCTGGACCTCCTGGTGAGGTAATGGATCACATGCACCCGTAGGGCCGTTGACACCGGGTGCCACGGCTTCTAGCGTCGCATCCACCAAAGGTACTAAGCGGTCGCTCACCATAGATCAGGTTCTCTCAAGGGCGAGGAGAAGCAGCAATGTCCACCACTGAGCAGCGGGTCGCGGTCGTCACCGGTGCCGCGCGCGGAATCGGCGCCGCCACCGCCGTACGACTGGCCGCCGAGGGACGCGCGGTCGCCGTGATCGACCTCGACGAGGCCGCCTGCAAGGACACCGTGGAGAAGATCACCGCGGCCGGCGGAAAGGCCGTCGCGGTCGGCGCCGACGTCTCGGACGAGGCACAGGTCGAGGCGGCGGTCGCGCGCGTCGTCGAGGAACTCGGCGCGCCCACCATCCTGGTCAACAACGCGGGAGTGCTCCGCGACAACCTGCTGTTCAAGATGAGCGTCTCGGACTGGGACACCGTCATGAACGTCCACCTGCGTGGCTCCTTCCTGATGAGCCGTGCCTGCCAGAAGCACATGGTGGACGCCGGCTTCGGCCGGATCGTCAACCTCTCCTCGTCCTCGGCCCTCGGCAACCGCGGACAGGTCAACTACTCGGCCGCCAAGGCGGGTCTGCAGGGCTTCACCAAGACCCTCGCCAAGGAGCTCGGCAAGTTCGGCGTCACCGCCAACTCCGTCGCCCCCGGCTTCATCGCCACCGAGATGACCAAGGCCACCGGGGAACGCGTCGGCATGGGCTTCGAGGACTTCAAGGCCCTTGCCGCCACGCAGATCCCGGTGCAGCGCGTCGGCGAGCCGGAGGACGTCGCCAACGCCATCGCCTTCTTCACCGGCGACGCGGCCGGCTTCGTCTCCGGCCAGGTGCTGTACGTCGCCGGCGGCCCGCTCGACTAGGGATCACGGACTATGACTGAACTTTCCGGCAAGGTCGCCCTCGTCACCGGCGCGAGCCGCGGCATCGGATACGGCATCGCCGAGGCGCTGGTCGCCCGGGGCGACCGGGTGTGCATCACCGGTCGCAACGAGGACGCCCTGAAGGAGGCCGTGGAGAAGCTCGGCTCCGACCGGGCCGTCGCGGTCGCGGGCAAGGCCCACGACGAGGCCCACCAGGCCGAGGTGGTCGAACGCGTCATGGAGGCGTTCGGCCGGGTGGACTTCCTGATCAACAACGCCGGCACCAACCCGGTGTTCGGACCGATGGCCGACCTCGACCTCAACGTGGCCCGCAAGGTCTTCGAGACCAACGTCGTCTCCGCGCTCGGCTTCGCGCAGCGGACCTGGCACGCCTGGCAGAAGGACAACGGCGGCGCGATCGTCAACATCGCCTCGGTCGCGGGCCTGTCGGCCTCGCCGTTCGTCGGCGCCTACGGTGTCAGCAAGGCGGCGATGATCAACCTGACCCAGCAACTGGCGCACGAGTTCGCGCCGCGGGTGCGGGTCAACGCGATCGCGCCGGCCGTGGTGAAGACCAGGTTCGCCAAGGCGCTGTACGAGGGCCGGGAGGAGGAGGCGGCCGCCTCCTACCCGCTGGGCCGGCTCGGTGTGCCCTCCGACATCGGCGGCGCGGCGGCGTTCCTCACCTCCCCGCAGTCCGACTGGGTCACGGGCCAGACGCTCGTCGTCGACGGCGGCATCTTCCTCAACGCGGGGGTGGGCTGACCCGCGGCGGTCCCGGGTGGCGCGGCGCGCCGGGGCGCCGATTCCGTCGCTTCGTCGCTTCGTCGACATACCGCTTCGTCGACGTTCTGCCGGCGGAACCGGCGCCCGCGCCGACGGCTTGCGCCCGCCCGTCGCCATGACAACGTCGTCATGTTTCGAACTGATCAAGAGCCCCCTCCGAAGCAGGTTCAACGGGTGGGGCTCTGCGGTATGGTCTGCCGACCCCGTCCCCTTGGCATGGCAGATCGAGGAGCGTGCGCGTGTTCAACCGGAAGCGATGCCTGCGGCCGGCGGCGGCGACCGCGGCCATATCCCTGGTGGCCGGATGCGGCGTCCTTTCCAACGGGGGCTCGCAGGACACGGGACCCATCGTCGTCGGGACCACGAGCGCCCCCAGCACCCTTGACCCGGCTGCGTCCTGGGACGGCTCCTGGGAGCTCTTCCGGAACATCTACCAGACCCTGCTCGCCTACCCGGACGGCGCGACCACGCCCCAGCCGGACGCCGCGGAGCGCTGCGAGTTCACCGACAACGGCTACCAGACCTACCGCTGCCAGCTGCGTCCGGACATGAAGTTCGCCGACGGGCACGTGCTGGACGCGCGAGCCGTCAAGTACTCGATCGACCGGATCAGGACCATCGACGTGGCCGGCGGCCCGGCCGGGCTGCTCGACAGCCTGGACCAGGTGCAGGTGACCGGCGACCGGGTCGTGGTCTTCAAACTGAACAAGCCCGACGCCACCTTCCCGTTCGTGCTCGCCACCCCGGCCATGTCGATCGTGGACCCCAACGACTATCCCGAGCGCTCGCTGCGCGAGGACAACCAGGTCGACGGGTCCGGTCCGTACTCGCTCAAGGCGTACGACGAGGGGAAGAAGGCGGAGCTGGTCAGGAACGACCACTACAAGGGGTTCGCCGACCGAAGAAACGACGCGGTGACCATCCGGTACTTCCAGGACTCCGCCGCCATGGTCAAGGCGCTGCGGGACAAGCAGATCGACGTCACCTACCGGGGCCTGGGCGCCGAAGACATCATCTCCCTCCAGCGCAAGGACACCAAGGACCTCCAGCTCGTCGAGGGCGCCGGCACCGACATCAGCTACCTGGTGTTCAACCCGAAGGACCGCTGGTCCGCCAAGCTGGCCGTGCGCCAGGCCGTCGCCCAGGTCGTCGACCGCGCCGCCATCGCGCACAACGTCTACGACGACACGGTCGACCCGCTGTACTCCATGGTCCCCAAGGGCCTCACCGGCCACACCACGGGATTCTTCGACGACTTCGGGGACCCCAGCGTCGACAAGGCCCGCAAGATCCTCACCGACGCGGGCATCACCGGGAAGGTGCCGCTGACCTTCTGGTACACCACCGACCGCTACGGCTCGGAGACGGCCAAGGAGTTCGAGGAGCTCAAGCGGCAGCTCGACGGCTCCGGCCTCTTCACGATCACCCTGAAGAGCCGGCCCTGGAAGACGTACGTCGTGGGCTACCAGAAGGGCGAGTACCCGGTGTTCGGGCGCGGCTGGTTCCCGGACTTCCCCGACGCCGACAACTTCATCGCGCCCTTCGTGGGCGAGCAGAACGCGCTCGGCACGCCCTACCCGGCGCCGGAGATCACCAAGGTGCTGCTGCCCGAGTCGCGCCGCGAGGCCGACCGCGCGAACGTGGTGAAGCAGTTCCAGCAGGCGCAGCAGATCATGGTGAACGACGCACGGCTGGTGCCGCTGTGGCAGGGCAAGGTGTACATCGGCGCCAGCGAGGACATCTCCGGCGGTGAGCGGGCGCTCGACCCGTCGACGATCATGATGATGTGGGAGCTGTCCCGGAAGACAAGCTGGTAGGGGGCGTTCTCCCGGGCGGGAGCCCGTTGTCAGTGGTCGCCTGTAGGTTCTGAGAACTGGAAGTGACCGCACATCGTGAGGACGTTGACGTGACCGACATCGCCATGCTGCCCGAGTCCTGGCGCGGGGTTCTGGGCGACGAACTGCAGCAGCCCTACTTCAAGGAGCTGACCGAGTTCGTCGAGGAGGAGCGGGCGAAGGGCCCCGTCCACCCGCCGCGCGAGGAGGTCTTCGCCGCGCTGGACGCCACGCCGTACGACAAGGTCAAGGTCCTGATCCTCGGTCAGGACCCCTACCACGGCGAGGGCCAGGGGCACGGCCTGTGCTTCTCGGTGCGCCCCGGGGTGAAGGTCCCGCCGTCGCTGCGCAACATCTACAAGGAGATGCACGAGGAGCTGGGCACGCCGATCCCGGACAACGGCTACCTGATGCCGTGGGCCCGGCAGGGCGTGCTCCTGCTGAACGCGGTGCTCACGGTGCGCGGGGGCGAGGCCAACTCCCACAAGGGCCGCGGCTGGGAGCGGTTCACCGACGCGGTGATCCGCGCGGTGGCCGGCCGGCCCGACCCCGCGGTCTTCGTCCTGTGGGGCAACTACGCGCAGAAGAAGCTCCCGCTGATCGACGAGTCCCGGCATGTGGTGATCAAGGGCGCGCACCCGTCGCCGCTGTCGGCGAAGAAGTTCTTCGGCTCCCACCCGTTCACGCAGATCAACGAGGCGGTGGCAGGGCAGGGGCACGAGCCGATCGACTGGCGGATCCCGAACCTGGGGTGACGTGGGCGCGGGGGCGCCCTGATCGGCGGGGGTCGCGGTTAGCGTCGTAGGCGTAGGCGTAGGCGTCGGTAGGGGACAGGCCTGGAGGGCGTGCGGTGGTGGAGCGACAGGAGCAGGCGTCGTCGGACGCCCTGCTGACACGGATCGGGCAGGGTGTCCTGCTGCATCACGCCGGGGACCGCGAGGAGGCCCGGGGCCGCTTCCTGGCCCTGTGGGCGGAGATCGGCGAGGACGGCGATCCCCTGCACCGGTGCACGCTGGCCCACTACATGGCCGACACCCAGGACGACCCCGCGGACGAGCTGGCCTGGGACCTCAGGGCGCTCTCGGCGGCCCAGGAGCTCACGGGGGACCGGCGCGCCGAGCGTGAGGGCGCGCCCGCGGCCCGCGCCCTGTACCCGTCCTTGCATCTCAACCTGGCCGCCGACTACGCGAAACTCGACCACCGCGAGGCCGCCCGGGACCACCTCCACCACGCCCGCAGCGCGGCGGACGCGCTCGGCCGCGACAGCTACGGCGACGGCGTCCGCTCGGCCATCCACCGCCTCGCGCTGCGACTGGGCGAGGACGGACCCGGCCCGGAGCCGGGGGGCCCACCGCGGCAGCGGTCTTAGGGGGTGTCTGACACGGGGGCTGGATTCCGACCGACTCACCGCCCGCGCGGTGCCGCACGGCGGGCGTCGCGCGGTGGGGCTCCAGGGCGTCTTTCTCGTCGGACGTACGTCCGACGGCGCGTGTTCGCCTCCGGGTCGCGGTGGGGCCTGCGCCGTGCGCCTCGGCGTGGGGCCGGGCGGTGGTCAGCGGTCGTACGTCTGGCGGCAGATCCTGGTTTCCGGGCTGTCCGGTTTCCAGCCGCCGTACTGCCTGCCGAGGGCGCAGAGGTCCGTGTTCGGCGGCAGGGCGTGCCTGGTGCCGGGGAGGTGGGTCCGCGGTGGAGACGCGGGCCGGGGGTGCCGGGGGGCCGTATGCGCCGGGGGCCGGCCGGTGGGGTGGGCCGGCGGGGGCTGCCGCTCGCCGCGCGGGGCCGCCTCGGAGGGCGCCCGGGGTGGTGTGGCCGGGGTGGAGGAGTGGTGCGGGTCGCCGATGCGCTCCAGGGCCTCGCGGGCGGGTGCCTGCACGGCCGGGTGCCCGGCGCTGCCGTCCGGGCGCGGGACCGAGAGCGAGGTGCTGGCCGCCGCCGGGCCGGGCGCCGGCGGCCGCTGGACCGTGACACAGCCGGAGAGGGCCGAGACGGCCACGGAGACCAGGAGCGTTGCGGTGGTCGTCGTACGATGCACCCGCGCAACTCTGCTCGCTCCGGGGCGCGGTCGGAACGCGGTCGGGCGGAGGATGCCACGGACGGGTGATCCTGCGCCCCGTAAGGGGTGTGCCACCGCGCCCGCGGCTGACGCCGGGTGCCGGGTTCAGTCCCCGGCCGCTCCGTCGATCCGCTCGCGGAGCAGGTCGGCGTGCCCGTTGTGCCGGGCGTACTCCTCGATCATGTGGGTGTAGATCCACCGCAGGTTGAACGGTTCGTCGGTGTGCGCGCTCCTGCCCTGCGACAGCTCGTCCAGGCCGAGGCCGGCGGCGTTGCGGCGGGCGGTCTCGATCTCGGACTGCCAGGTCGCGTACGCCTCCGCCCAGGTGTCCGCCTCGGTGACGTGGAACTCGCCGTCCGGGTCCTTTTCGCTGTAGTAGATCGGTCCGGGGGCGTCCAGCACGAGCACATCGCGGAACCAGTGCCTCTCCACCTCGGCCATGTGCCGCACCAGACCCATCAGGGTGAGTTCGGAGGGCTTCGCGGACGCGGTGCGCAACTGCTCGTCGGTCAGGCCCTCGCACTTCCATGCCAGCGTCTGCCGGTGGTAGTCCAACCAGCCCTCCAGCATCGCGCGTTCGGAGGCGTTCTGGGCGGGCTCTCGTCGTCGCTCGGTCGTCATGCCCCGATCCTGGACCGCGCCCGGGCCGTCACGCCAAGGGTTTTCCGGCGCCGAACATTCCGTCCAGCAACTCCCGTAGTCCTGCCCGCAGTTCGTCCAGTTCCGGTACCCGGGCGTGGAAGGACCCCGCCACGCAGGAGTACATGAGCCCGTCCGCCCAGGCGACCAGGGACAGTACGTGCCGCTCCGGGGCGGTCGAGCCCATGGCCGTGACCAGCGCGCTCAGTTGGTCGCGGAAGCGGGCGCCGGCCGCGTCGAAGTAGGAGCGCAGTTCGGGGCGGCGGGTGGCCTCCAGGGAGAGTTCGTAGCGGGCGAGGGTCAGGGCCCGGTTGCGGGTCAGGGCGCGGTGGGTGGCCAGTGCCAGTCCGTCCACCAGCGAGTCGAGACCTCCGGTGCGCGGGTCCGGCATCTCGTGCAGCGCCAGCACCCGCGCCTCCCGCTCGGCCAGCCGGCGCACCGCCAGTTCCAGCAGGGCCTGCCGGGTGCGGGCGAGGTTCGACGTCGAGCCCTGCGGCAACCCGGCCCTCTCGTCGACCGCCCGGTGCGTCAGACCGCGCATCCCGCGCTCGGCGAGCAGGGCGAGCGCGGTGTCGGCGACGAGATCGGCGCGCTGGGCGCTTTCGGGACGTGCGGACATGGAGATCAACCTACCCGGCGACTACACCCGTAGTGCAACGCACTACGTCCGTAGTATCGTCGGGTCACCGGGTCACTACAGGCGTAGTCTCACCATGCAGGAGGAGCCATGCCCCAGCAGCCACGCGTCGTCGTCATCGGCGGCGGCATCGCAGGACTCACCGCGGCCGCGGCCCTGCACCTCGCCGGCCGGCAGGTCACCGTGCTGGAACGGGCACCCTCCCTGGAGCCCGTCGGCGCCGCCATCTCGCTCTCCCCGAATTCCCTGCGCGCCCTGGACGTCCTCGGCGTCGGCGACCGGATCCGCGATCTCGCCGCCTGGCAGGGCGAGGGCGGACTGCGCAGCCCGTCCGGCCGCTGGATCACCAGGACGGACGCCGCCGCGGCGGCCGAGCGGTTCGGCGGCCCCCTCGTCCTGCTGCACCGCGCCACCCTGATCGACACCCTGGCCGCCCTCCTCCCGCCCGGCACCGTCCGCACGGCCGCCGAGGCGCGCCTCGCCGACCCCGGTGACGACGGCCGCCCGGCCCGCGTGAGCACCCCCGACGGCGACCTGGAGGCCGGCCTGGTGGTGGCCGCCGACGGTGTGCACTCCGCGGTGCGCCGCACGCTGTTCCCGGACCGGCCCGGGGCCGTCTACGCCGGATTCACCACCTGGCGGGTCGTGATCCCCGTGCCCGGCGCCGAGTTCGCCTCCCACGAGACCTGGGGCAGGGGATGCCTGTGGGGCACGCACCCGCTCAAGGACGGCAGGGTCTACGCGTACGCCGCCGCCGTCACGCCCGCCGGACAGCGCGCGGCCGACGACGAGAAGGCCGAACTCCTGCGCCGCTTCGGCCACTGGCACGACCCGATCCCCGCCGTTCTCGCCGCCGCCCGCCCCGAGGACGTGCTGCGCCACGACGTCCACCACATCGCCCGGCCGCTGCCCGCCCACCACCGCGGCCGGACCGTGCTCATCGGCGACGCCGCCCACGCCATGCCGCCGAACCTCGGACAGGGCGGCAACCAGGCCATCGAGGACGCCGTCGTCCTCGCCCACCACGCCGACGATCTCGCCGCCCACACCGCGGCCCGGCTGCCCCGCACGACCGCGATCGCCCGCCAGGCCGTCAGGGCCGCGCGGCTGAACCTGATGCGCAACCGCGCCGGGATCTTCCTGCGTGACGGCGCGATCGCGGCGCTGTCCAGGATCAGCCCGGACCTGCTGCTGCGCGGATTCGACGGCATCGCCGACTGGCGTCCGCCGCAGTCCCCGTATGCTGCCGTGCAGTCAGGCACGGCGGAGCGGTGAAGGAGCCCAGGTGAAGGTCGGCTGCATCGGACTCGGCGACATCGCGCAGAAGGCGTACCTGCCGGTCCTCGGCTTCCAGCCCGGGATCGACCTGCACCTGCAGACCCGGACACCCGCGACGCTCCAGCGGGTCGCCGACAGCCTGCACCTGCCCGCTCAGCGGCGCCACACCGACCTGGACTCCCTGCTCGCCCAGGGCCTCGACGCCGCCTTCGTGCACGCGCCCACCGCCGTCCACCCGCAGATCGTCACCAGGCTCCTGGAGGCGGGTGTGCCGGTGTACGTGGACAAGCCGCTCGCCTACGAACTCGCCGACTCCGCCCGCCTGGTCGGCCTCGCCGAGGAGCGGGACGTCTCGCTCATGGTCGGCTTCAACCGGCGTCACGCACCCGGCTACACCCAGTGCGCCGACCATCCCCGTGAGCTGATCCTGATGCAGAAGAACCGCGTCGGGCTGCCCGAGGAACCGCGCACGATGATCCTCGACGACTTCATCCACGTCGTGGACACCCTGCGGTTCCTGGTGCCGGGCCAGGTCGACGACGTCACCGTACGCGCGCGTGTGCGTGACGGTCTGCTGCACCACGTCGTGCTGCAGCTCGCCGGGGACGGATTCACCGCGCTCGGCGTGATGAACCGGCTCAGCGGCTCGGCGGAGGAGATCCTCGAGGTCTCCGGGCAGGACACCAAACGGCAGGTGGTGAACCTCGCCGAGACCGTCGACCACAAGGGGCAGCCGACCGTGCGCCGACGGGGCGACTGGGTGCCCGTCGCCCGCCAGCGGGGCATCGAGCAGGCCGTGCTGTTCTTCCTCGACGCCGTACGCGCCGGGAAGGTGCTCAGTGCCCGTGACGCGCTGGAGACCCACGAACTGTGCGAACGGGTGGTGCGGACGGTTCTGGAGCGCGCCGGCGCCGCCTGAGCGCCCGCGCGCTCTCCGTCGCCCCCAGCACGGCCAGCACCAGCAGCGCGCCGTGCGCCGGCCAGTCGCCGAAGCGGACGTACAGAGTGACGCCGTGCGCGGTCGGCACATCGTACACGCGCGCGGTGCTCTCGTCCGTGCCCAGCCAGGAGCCGACGCGCTGCCCGCGCGGCCCGTACACCGCGGACACGCCCGTCAGCGTCGCGTGCACCATCGGCCGCCCGGTCTCGGCGGCGCGCAGCGCGGCCAGCGACGCGTGCTGCTCGGGGGCCCAGCTCTGCTGGAAGGTCGAGGTCGAGGACTGCGCGAGCAGCACCTGCGCCCCGTCCTGCGCGAGGTGCCGGCTCATGTCGGGGAACGCCGTCTCGAAGCAGATCATCGGGCCGATACGCAGGCCGTGGCCGACGTTCATCACCACCTGATGGGTGCCCCGCTCGCGGTCCTCGCCCGCGGCCCTGCCGACGGAGGTCGCCCAGCCGAGCACCGAGCGGGCCGGTATGTACTCGCCGAACGGGACGAGCCGCATCTTGTCGTAGCGCTCGCCGGTCGGGCCGTCCGGTCCGACGAGGACCGAGCTCTTGTATATGCCCGGCCGGTCGGAGCGCCGGGCGTCCACGTTGACGAGCACGTCGGCGCCGGTCTCGCGGGACAGGGCCGCTGTCCGCCGCGCCAGGTCCGGCCGGTGGCCCAGGTCGAAGCCGACGCTGCTCTCGCCCCAGACGACCAGGTCGGGGTGCTGTCCCACCAGCCGGCGGGTCAGCTGCTCCTCCAGGTCGAACCGCCGCTGCCCGCTCTCGATACCGGCCACGACGCCCGGCTGCACGACGGCGATCCGGACGTGGCCGTCGGCGTCGGGGCGCGGCGCCCACACCCACACCGCGGAGGTCGCCGCGGCCATGGCCGCAAGGCCGGCCACCGCGGTCACCCGGGACGCGCGGAGCGCGACCGCCGCCTGCCGGGGCACCAGCAGCGCGACGGCGACATTGACGGCCACCACGAGGAAGCTCAGCAGCCACACTCCGCCCACCGAGGCCAGCCGCAGCGCCGGGGCCACCTGCCACTGGCTGGAGCCCAGCATGCCCCACGGCCCGCCGAGGCCCTGCCAGGACCGGACGAGCTCGATCGTCAGCCACGCCGACGGCAGCACGACCAGCGCTGCCGCGGCCCGTCCCGGTGAGGGCGTCCCCGCCAGGAACCGCCGCACCAGCCAGCCCCAGGGCGCCCACAGCAGGCCCATCAGCGCCGCGAGCACGACGGTGAACACGTTCAGGTTCGGCAGCAGCCAGTGGAAGACGGCCAGCATGAACCCCAGCCCGCCGAACCAGCCGTCGTAAGCCGCCCGCTTCCCGGTCGGAGCGGAGCGGGTGAGCAGGATCCACGGGACCAGCGCGACGTAGGCGAACCACCACAGGGACGGGGCGGGAAAAGCGAACACGAACAGGGCGCCCGCGAGCGCGGCGAGCACCGAGCGTTGCCACGGGGAGGTGAGCCACCGGCCGAACGTCTTCATACGGTGCCCTCCTACCCCCCACGGATGGCTCCAGTGTGCCCGTCCCGCAGGCGCCCCGGAAGATCCCCTCCGGAGGTCCCGGCGGGGCCCGGAATCCTTGCCTCCGCGCCCGGGCGGCAGCGGTCCTAGGATGATCACATGGGGTGTGGTCGCTCGGTGCTGCGGAGGTCCCAATGAAACGTCTCGTGACAGTCGTCACCGGCGGTGGCCGGGGCATCGGGGCCGCGATCTGCCGGCGGCTCGCGGCCGACGGGCACGACGTGGTCGTGGGGTACGTCGATGACACCGCGGCCGCCGAGGCGGTGGCCGACGAGGTGCTCGAGGCCGGCGCGCGGGGGGTGACCGTGCGGATGGACACCTCGGTGGAGGCGGACGTCGAGCGGCTCTTCGCCATGGCGGAGGAGCGGCTAGGACCGGTGACGGGGCTGGTGAACAACGCCGGGGTGAGCGGGCCGCTGGGCCGGCTCGCCGACACCGACACCGCCGACCTGCGGCGCGTCGTGGACGTCAACCTTCTGGGCACACTGCTGTGTTCGCGCCGTGCGGCCCAGCTGATGGCGCCCCGGAAGCACGGCGCGATCGTGAACGTGTCGTCGGCGGCCGCCACGCTCGGCAGTCCCGGGGAGTTCGTCCACTACGCCGCGACCAAGGCGGCCGTGGACGCCTTCACCCTCGGCCTGGCCAAGGAGCTCGGCCCGGACGGCATCCGCGTCAACGCGGTCGCGCCCGGCCTGATCGACACCCAGATGCACGCGGCGATGGGCGACCCGGAGCGGGTGCGGCGGGTGGCCGGAACCGTCCCACTGGGCCGGGCGGGCCGTGCGGAGGAGATCGCCGCGGCCGTCGCCTGGCTGATGTCACCGGACGCCTCCTACACGACGGGAGCGGTGCTGCGGGTGTCGGGCGGACGCTGAGCCGGAACCGGGCCGCGGGGCCCGGCCGGCCCGGGCCGGTGCGGCGACCGCCCGTGGACCGGGGACGTCAGGCGGCCGCGATGAGTTCGTCCCGCATCGCGGCGGCCCACTCGACCACCAGTAACTCGTACGCCGTGCGCTCCTGGGCCGACAGGGACCCGCCTGAGCGCAGCCACAGCGACCGGATCTGCTCGTTCAGCTCGGCGGCAGACCGCACGGAACCAGGGGCCACTGAATCGAGGAACATGGCCACAGCCTAGGGGCAAGGACTGACACTGCGCTACCGGACGGCTACAGCGGCCGTATGGACTCGGTCACGGGTGCGCGTCCCGGCCGCCGCGCCGAACGGTCGCCGGGCACGCGTACGCGTGCGGCGCCGTCAGCGGCGCCGCAGGTGGTGGCGCTTGCGCCAGGCGATCGCCGTGCCGAGCACGGCCGGTACCACGATGCAGGCCATCGCCAGGAGGAAGGCCGGAGACGTCGGTGCGGAGGCGCGGGCCCCGGCGACGGCGTACGCGGCGGTGTTCGGGATCGAGCCGAGGGCCGTGGCGAGGAGGAACGCGGTCCAGCCCATGCGGGAGACGGCGGCGCAGTAGTTGGCGGCCCAGAACGGGACGCCCGGGAAGAGCCTGGCCGCCATCATCGAACGGAAGCCGTGCCGGCTGAGCTGCCCGTCCGCCGCCGTCAGGAGCCGGCCGCGCAGCAGCGGCCGCAGCGCGTCCTGGCCCAGCACGCGGCCGAGGCCGAAGGCCGCCCCGGCGCCCAGGACCGTGCCGGCCAGCGCCGCCGCGAGTCCCAGCTGCGAGCCGAACAGGGCGCCCGCGGCCAGGTTCAGCAGGGGCCGTGGCACGAACGCCACCGTGCACAGGCCGTACGCCGCCGCGAACACCACCGCCGCGGCGACCCCGCCCAGTTGCGGCGGCCAGCCGTGCGCCAGCAGGCGCTGCGGCTCGAAGAGCAGCACGGACACTCCGGCCGCCGTGAGCAGGACGAGCAGGAGGGAGAGCCGTGCCCAGGGCGACAGGAGCGCACGCGCCCAGCGGGCGGCAGGAGCGGACGCGGACGGGACGACCGGGACCGGCGGGGCCGTGGTGACGGCGGCGGCCGGCTCGGTGGCGGCGGCCCGGGGAGAGGCTGTGGCGGTGCCCCCAGAGCGGGTGGTGGCATCGAGCATTCGGTGACATTAGCGGACGGATGAGAGTGATCGCCGCACGGCCCGGCGCACGAGAGGTGTTCACCGCCCCGAAAACCGTTCGACGGGCGGCCGGGATCTCGTGAATGATCGGTGCCATGTTCCGGCACGCCTTCGTCCTCGCAGCATCCGCGGTCGCGGATGCACCGGAGGCTGCCGTCCTGATCCTCGTCGCCGCAGTCGACGGCGCCCGAAGCTGACCCTCCCCGGACCGTCCGGCGGACCCCTCAGGGGGAGGGTCGGCCATCCCGTGGGGTCCCGCAGCGCAGCACCTACCAGGCTTCGAGGTGACAGCCATGCCCAAGACGGCGTACGTACGCACCAAACCGCACCTGAACATCGGCACGATGGGTCATGTCGACCACGGCAAGACCACGTTGACCGCCGCCATCACCAAGGTGCTGGCCGAGCGCGGCTCCGGCGCCTTCGTCCCGTTCGACCGCATCGACCGGGCCCCGGAGGAGGCCGCGCGCGGCATCACCATCAACATCGCGCACGTCGAGTACGAGACCGACACCCGGCACTACGCGCACGTGGACATGCCCGGCCACGCCGACTACGTCAAGAACATGGTGACGGGGGCCGCGCAGCTCGACGGCGCCATCCTCGTCGTCTCCGCGCTCGACGGGATCATGCCGCAGACCGCCGAACACGTGCTGCTCGCCCGGCAGGTGGGTGTGAACCACATCGTCGTCGCCCTCAACAAGGCCGACGCCGGCGACGAGGAACTCATCGACCTCGTCGAGCTGGAGGTCCGCGACCTGCTCACCGCACACGGTTTCGGCGGCGACGCGGTCCCCGTCGTCCGCGTCTCCGGCCTTCGCGCACTGGAGGGCGACTCGCGCTGGACGGCGTCGATCGAGGCGCTGCTCGACGCGGTGGACACCTACGTGCCGATGCCCGAGCGGTACCTGGACGCGCCGTTCCTGCTGCCGGTGGAGAACGTGCTCACCATCACCGGCCGCGGAACCGTGGTGACGGGCGCGGTCGAGCGCGGCACGGTCCGCGTCGGCGACCGGGTCGAGGTGCTCGGCGCCGGCCTGGAGACGGTGGTCACCGGCCTGGAGACCTTCGGCAAGCCCATGGAGGAGGCGCAGGCCGGGGACAACGTGGCGCTGCTGCTGCGCGGGGTGCCGCGTGACGCGGTCCGCCGCGGGCACGTCGTCGCGGCGCCGGGCAGCGTGGTCCCGCGCCGGCGCTTCACCGCGCGGGTGTACGTGCTGTCGGCGCGTGAGGGCGGCCGTACGACACCGGTGGCCACCGGCTACCGGCCGCAGTTCTACATCCGCACGGCGGACGTGGTGGGCGACGTGGACCTCGGCGAGGCGGCCGTCGCGCGGCCCGGCGACACGGTCACGATCACGGTGGAGCTGGGGCGCGAGGTGCCCCTGGAGCCGGGGCTGGGCTTCGCCATCCGTGAGGGCGGCCGCACCGTCGGAGCGGGGACCGTGACCGCTGTCGTGTGAGCCGTCCGAAGGGGACCGCACGGCCGGTGTCCGCCGGCCGTGCGGTCCCCCCCACCTGGGGAGCGAGGGACCGTGCCGGGTGTGACGGACCGGCACAATGGACGCGTGATGGAGTCGATACCCGTGAGCCGAGCCGTCGATCAGGGGACCGCCAAGCTGATGCCCGACGTCGACCGCGAGCGGGCCTGGCTGCTGACCGTGGACGGCGCGCCGCAGTCGTACGTCGACCTGGACGCGCCCGCCCACCTGGAGTTCGAGTACGCGCGGCGGCTCGGCCACGCCCTGGACACGGTCGCGGAGCCGGGCTCCCGGCTGGACGTGCTGCACCTCGGCGGTGGCGCCCTCACGCTGCCGCGGTACGTGGCCGCGACCCGGCCCGGTTCCCGGCAGGACGTCGTCGAGGCCGACCGCGGCCTGCTGGAGCTGGTCGTCGCCCATCTGCCGCTGCCGGACGGCGCCGATGTCTCGCTGCACACCGTCGACGCCCGCGCCTGGCTGGAGGCCGCCCCCGACGACTCGGCGGACGTCCTGATCGCGGACGTCTTCGGCGGCTCCCGGGTGCCGGCCCATCTCACGTCCCTCGGCTACGTCCGCGAGGCGGAGCGCGTGCTGCGCCCCGACGGCGTCTACCTCGCCAACCTCGCCGACTCCGCTCCGTTCGCCTTCCTGCGCTCCCAACTCGCCACCCTCGCGGTGGTGTTCGAGGAGATTGCGCTGATCGCCGAACCCGCGGTGCTGCGCGGCCGCCGCTTCGGCAACGCGGTGCTGATCGCCGCACATCGCCCCCTCGACGTGGCCGCGCTGACCCGGCGGACCGCCTCCGACGCGTTCCCGGCCCGTGTCGAACACGGCGCCGCACTGCGGGAGTTCACCGGGAGCGCCGAGCCGGTTCCGGACGACGGGGCCGTACCGTCGCCCGAGCCTCCGGAGGGCGCGTTCGGCATCGGCTGACCGGTGCCGCCCGGGCGCCGCCGCGGGTGCCGGCCGGCCGACGGTCAGCCCCCGGTCGGGGTTCCGTGCAGCCGGACCGTGCTGAGGATCTTCATGATGGTCGCCGTGGGGACCTCCTCGCCCACACCCTTGGCGCCGTAGAAGTTCCAGGACACGAAGTCCCCGGCGGAGTTCTTGAAGCCGAAGGAGAGCGCCTTGCCGTCGCTCGCGCACTTGCCCTTCTGGGGCGTGTTGCTCGACTGGGCCCAGGCGATGCTGCCCTTGATGCCCGACGTGGTCGTGTAGGGCTTGGCCTTCTGGTCGAACGTCAGGCTCTTCTTGTCGGGCTGGGTGTAGCCGCCGTAGACCCACCAGCCCACCGTGTTCACGGCCACCTCGTCGGTGTCCTTGGCGCCGTCGGCACCCTTGGTGCCCGCCGCGGCGAGCGACGTGTCCTCCTCGCGGCCGTCCTTGTCGTCGTCGGACGTGCACCACTTGGTCTTGTACTCGGCTACCCCGGACATGATGGCGAGCGGCTTGCCGTTCTTGTCCTCGAAGCCGATGCTCAACCCGGCCGACTGGACCTCCCAGTCGGTCGGGACGTCGAAGGCGACTCCCCGCTTGGGGTTCACGACGACCTTCCAGCCGGGGATCGTCGGCTTCTCGGTCTCCGTGCCGCGCGGGTTGTCGTCCGAGGCCGAGTCCGAGGCGCTCGGGTCGGCGGAGGCCGAAGCAGTGGGCGACGGGCTGGACTTGGTGTCGTTCGAACCGCCGTCGGCCTTGTCGTCCTTGTTCCCGCCGAGCACCAGGAAGCCGGTCACCGCGGCGGTCAGCGCCACGGCCGTGACGCAGAGGATCGCGACGAGCTTCGTCCGGTCGCCGCCCCCGCCGGGCTGCTTCGGCGACTCGGGGCCGCCTATCTGTGTGGGTGCGCCCCACTGCGGTTGCTGAGCATATGGGTTGGGCTGCTGGTAGCCGGGCTGCTGATAGGGATTCGGCTGTTGATATCCCGGCTGCTGATACGGGTTGTTCTGCGGGTTCTGCTCGCCCCCGGGCGGCTGCTGTCCTGGCCACATGGGCAGTAACCCTAGTGGCGCCAGGGACACGATTCGGTCACCGCCGGTTGTCAGGGACGTACCAGTGACGCATGCGGCCGACGGTCCGCGGGGTCTGGCCCGAACGGGCTACCGATGAGTAACATTCCGGCATGAGCGCTGACCAGATGTCGATCGGCGAGATGCTCGCCGCCACCGTGCCGATGGCACGGACCCTGAACCTCGAGTTCCGTCAGACCACGCCGGAGAAGGCGGTGGTGGCCCTGCCGGACCAGGCCGACTACCACAACCACGTGGGCGGGCCGCACGCCGGCGCGATGTTCACGCTGGGGGAGTCCGCGAGCGGGGCCATCGTGCTGGCCGCGTTCGGCGACCAGCTCTCGCGGGCCGTGCCGCTCGCCGTACGGGCCGAGATCGCCTACCGGAAGCTGGCCATGGGGGCCGTCACCGCCACCGCGACCCTGGGCCGCCCGGCCGCCGACGTCGTCGCGGAGCTGGACGCGGGACAGCGGCCGGAGTTCCCGGTGTCGGTCGAGATCCGGCGCGCGGACGGAGACGTGACGGGAGAGATGACCGTCGTCTGGACCCTGCGGCCCAACGGCTGAGCGGCTGCCGTCACCCTCCGCCAGGCCGGGGGGCGCTGGTCCGCACAGCACCGAGGCGGACACCCGGCGCCCCCCTGAGGCGGCGGCGCCGGTCCGCCCGGTGACGGCCGGGAACGACGGCGCGATGCTCGGGAGCCGCCCGGTGGCGGCCGGGAACGCGGGCGCGATCCGCGCGGGCCGCCCGGCCGGGCCGAACGGGTAGGCTTCCCCAGGGGCGCGTCGCGCGGCGCTCCGCAGCAGCACAAGGACGCGAAACGGGGAGGAACCGGCGGTGCACGTCCAGGAGTGGCTCGACACGGTACCCGCGGCCGCCGTCTACGCCTTGGTCGGTCTGGTGATCGGTCTGGAGAGCCTGGGCATCCCGCTGCCCGGCGAGATCGTCCTGGTCTCCGCGGCCCTGCTGTCCTCCCAGCACGCGGGCATCAACCCGGTCGTCCTCGGCGCGTGCGCCACCGTCGGCGCGGTCGTCGGCGACTCCATCGGTTATGCCATCGGCCGCAAGGGCGGCAGGCCGCTGCTCGCCTGGCTGGGGAAGAAGTTCCCCAAGCACTTCAGCGAGGGACACATCGCGACCGCCGAGCGCTCCTTCGAGAAGTGGGGCATGTGGGCGGTGTTCTTCGGCCGCTTCGTCGCCCTGCTGCGCATCTTCGCCGGCCCCCTGGCCGGCGTGCTGCACATGCCGTACTGGAAGTTCCTCGTCGCCAACGTCCTCGGCGGCATCTGCTGGGCGGGCGGCACCACGGCTGTCATCTACTACGTGGGCGTCGTGGCCGAATCCTGGCTGAAGAAGTTCTCCTGGCTCGGCCTGGTGGTGGCCGTGCTCATCGGTCTCGGCTCGATGCTGGTGCTCAAGCGCAAGGCGAAGCAGGCGCAGGCCGGCGCGCAGAGCGGGACCGAGGAGCCGGAACCGGTTCCCGCCGGGGAGTAGCCGGGCCGGCCCCGGCGAGAGGGGCGCGGGCGGCCGGTCTCAGGCGTGCACCTCGCGGTGTGCCTGCGCGAGCTGCGTGTACATCGTTCCGTTCAGGGTGATCCCCTGGCGTTCCTCCTGCGTCAGCTCCCGCCTGACCTTCGCGGGAACACCGGCGACCAGCGACCCCGGCGGCACCCGCATGCCCTGCGGCACCAGGGCCTGCGCCGCGACCAGGGACCCCGCCCCGATCACCGCGCCGTTCAGCACGGTCGCCCCCATCCCGATCAGGCAGTCGTCCTCGACGGTCGCGCCGTGCACCACGGCGTTGTGACCGATGGAGACGCGCTCGCCGACGCTGACCGGGAAGCCGGGGTCGGCGTGCAGCGTGCAGTTGTCCTGGACGTTGCTGCCCGCGCCGACGGCGATCCGCTCCACGTCGCCGCGCAGCACCGCGCCGTACCAGACGCTCGCCCCCGCGCCCAGTGCCACGTCACCGATCACCGTGGCCGTGGGCGCGAGGAACGCCTCCTCCTCCACCTGCGGCTCACGGCCGCCGATGCCCGCGATCAGCGCCTTGTCCGTCATCGTCGTTCTCCCTTTCACCGCATGGGTCCGACGGCACCGTACGTCATCCGGTGGGGTGAAGATCACAGACGTGCGGCGCCATGGGCGTGGCCGGGGCTGAGTACGGTGAGCGGGTGCCCACGCGTAGGAACACGTTCTCATCATGGTGGCGCCGCCTCGCGCAGCGCGCCGTCCACGCGGGCTGGGCCTGGGTGCAGCGCACGGGTTCCGTCACGGCCGAGCGGCCCGGACGCCTCCGCTTCGGCTCCATGGGAACAGGTACCAGGCTGGCCTTCCCGCTCGGCACGGTCTTCGGCGAACCGTGGATCCGCCTCGGCGCCCACTGCGTCGTCGGCGAGCAGGTCACGCTGACCGCCGGCCTGATGCCCGGCCTGGACCTCGGTCCGGAGCCGATCCTGCGCATCGGGGACGGGGTGGTGCTCGGCCGCGGCAGCCACGTCATCGCCGACACCAGGGTCACCATCGGCAGCGACTGCTACTTCGGCCCCTATGTCTACGTCACCTCCACCAACCACTCCTACGACGACCCGCACCAGCCCATCGGCAAGCAGTGGCCGCGGATGGAGCCGGTGGAGATCGGCCCCGGCTGCTGGGTCGGCACCGGCGCGGTGATCCTGCCCGGGGCGCGGATCGGGCGGAACGTCGTGGTGGCGGCCGGTGCGGTGGTGCGCGGCGAGGTCCCCGACCACGCGGTGGTCGCGGGGGCGCCCGCCAAGGTCGTACGCCGCTGGACCGCCGCCGAGGGCTGGCAGCCGCCGCTGCGGACCCCGGCGCCGGTGCCGATACCGCAGGGGATCACTCCGGAGCAGTTGCTGGCGCTGGCGGAGCTGGACGAGGAGGGCGCCGCCGAGTGGGACGGGGATGCCGGCTCCCGGCTGGCCGGGCTGGAGACCGAGGGCGGCTGATCCCGTCCGGTGGCCCCCCGGCCGGCCCCGTGGCTCAGCCCGTCGCGAGCAGCAGCGTCCCCAGCAGCGCCAGACCCGCTCCGGCCGCCTGGACGGCGCGCAGCCGTTCGCTGAGGAAGCCGCGGGCGGCGAGCGCGGTCACCACCGGGTAGAGGGAGGCGAGGACGGCGGCCACGGTGACCGGGCCGTGCTGGGCGGCGACGCAGTACGTGCCGTTGGCCGCCACGTCCGCGAGGCCCACGAAGCCGAGCGCGGGCAGCGAGCGCCAGGGGAATCCGGCCTCGGGCAGCACGGGTCCGCCGCGCCGGGCGGAGGCGTACAGTGCCGCCCCGCCCACCGCCACATTGGTCACGCGCTGCACGAAGAGCGCGAGGAACAGGCCGCTGACGGTGGTCGAGGCCTCGGCGATCAGCGCGAACACCGTGCCGAAGCCGAGGGCGGCGACCAGGGTCAGCCCGATCGCCCGCCGCTGTACGACGGCGCCCCCGAGGCGCGGTCCGCCCGCGAGCATCACACCCGTGACGGCGACCGCGATCCCCGCGACCTGGAGCAGTCCCGGCCGCTCGCCCAGCACCAGGCCGACGGAGATCGGCACGGCGACGCCGAGCGAGGCCAGCGGCGAGACCACGCCCATCGGGCCGAGGGCGAGCGCCTTGTAGAAGGAGAGCATCGCGACCGGCCCGACCAGGCCGGCGGCGAACGCGAACCACAGCCGCGGTCCGGCCTCGCTCCAGCCGCCGGTGGCGACGACGATCGCGCCCAGCACCGCCGCCACGACGGACTGGGAGACCACGACGACCGTCAGCGCGGGCATGCGCCGGGTGAGCAGTCCGCCGCCGAAGTCGGCCATACCCCACAGGAGGCTGGTGGCCAGGGCGAAGAATGCTGTCACGGCGTGCCTCGCAGTACAGTTCGGTGAACGATCGAGTGCAACCCACCGTAGTTCAGCGAAGTAAACTCTGTCATCCAGAATATTGGACGGAATGTGTCGGACCTCGAACTGCTGACCCAGTCCCTGGCGCGCAACGTCAAACGCTGGCGTACCGAGCGGGCCTTCACCCTGGACACCCTCGCCGCCCGCGCGGGAGTCAGCCGCGGCATGCTCATCCAGATCGAGCAGGCCCGCACCAACCCCAGCCTCGGCACCGTCGTCAAGATCGGTGACGCGCTCGGCGTCAGCATCACGACGCTGCTCGACTACGAGCAGGGACCCCGGGTCCGCGTCGTCCCGGCCGACCAGGCCGTCCGCCTGTGGCACACCGACGCCGGCAGCTACAACCGGCTCCTGGCCGGCGTCGAGGCGCCCGGTCCGCTGGAGATGTGGGAGTGGCGCCTGATGCCCGGCGAGAGCAGCCCCTCCGACCCGCACCCCGTCGGCACCGTCGAACTGGTGCACGTCACCGCGGGGGAGCTGACGCTCACCGTCGACGCCGTCGAGTACCGCGTGCCCACCGGTGCGAGCGCGTCCTTCGAGGCCAACACCCCCCACACGTACGCCAACGACGGCGCCGAGCCGATGGACATGGTGATGGCCGTGTCGGTCCCGCCCGTGCACTGAGACGCCCCGCCGCACCGCCCGCCGCGACTGTTAGCGTGCGGTCATGCGCGCACCCATCGGGAACTTCGACCAGGCCACCCCCGCCCCCGACTGCCTCGACCAGCTGACCCGCCCGGTCGCCGACGCCGTACGCCAGTGGCGCGGCGGTGTCCCGGCCGACCAGATCGTCTACGTCGAGACCGACCCGGAGTGGGCCGACACCGCCGTCTTCGTCGGCCACTACGGCCAGGACCTGCTCGAGGCCTCCGCGAACTGCGTGGTCGTGGCGGGCCGGCGCGGCGGCGAGACCCGGCTGGCGGCCTGCCTGGTCCTGTCCACCACCCGCGTCGACGTCAACGGCGTCGTCCGCCGACAGCTCGACGCCCGCAAGGCCTCGTTCGCGCCCATGGAGGTGGCGACCGGCGAGACCGGCATGGAGTACGGCGGCATCACCCCGATCGGACTGCCCGACGCCTGGCCCCTCCTGGTCGACTCGCGCGTCGTCGACCTGCCCTACGTCCTGGTCGGCAGCGGCCGCCGCCGCGGCAAACTCCTGGTCCCGGGCAAGGCGTTCGCACAACTGCCGGGCGCGGTGGTGCTGGAGGGGCTGGGCGTCTGACCGCGGCGGCCCGGAAGGGCACCCGCGCCAGACGTCCGTCACCCGCCTGGTCAGCCCAGGCGGGGGATCTCGATGGCCGGGCAGCGGTCCATGACCATGTCGAGGCCCGCCGCGCGGGTGCGTGCGAAGGCGGGCTCGTCGATCACTCCGAGCTGGAACCAGACGGCCTTCGCGCCCTTGGCGACCGCCTCGTCCGCGACCTGGCCGGCGAGATCGCTGTTGACGAACACGTCGACCACGTCCACGTCGAACGGGATGTCCGCGAGGGAGGCGTACCCCTGCTCGCCGTGCACCGTCTCCGCCTTCGGGTGGACCGGCACGACCCGCTTGCCGAAGCGCCGCAGCACCTCGGCGACGCCGTACGCGGCCCGGCCCCGGTTCGAGGACAGGCCCACGACCGCCCAGGTGTCACCGTGCTCGGTCAGGATCCTCCGGATGGTCGCAGCGTCGCCGTACACCAGCGGTCTCCTCGTCTCGGAAAGTGTTTCCCTCCGGCAACGACGGGCGCCGCCCGGCGATTCCCGGCCGGTGCGGAACGCGCCGCGGTGTCCGGAACACGCGCCGCCGGACTGCGCGCCGCCGTCCGGCGGCCTACGCTCGGGCCGTGCTGCGCATCATCGACGCCCGAACCGGCGAGCTCGTGGACGCCGCCCCCGCCCGCCACGGGCTGACCCGTGTCGAGGCGCACGCGTCCGGCTCCGACGCCTCGGGCCTGCGCGTGCTGCTGGTCACCGACATCCTCGTCCGCGCCCTCGAACTGGACGGCACGCCCGTGTGGCCGCTGCTGTCCGGCGGCCGGGAACAGGCGCAGGAGCTGCGGGCCGCCACCACCGCCCTCGGCATCCGCCCCTTCGAGGACGCCCGCGGCGCCGGCACCGCTCCGGGCGGGGCCCAAGTCCTCCATGTGGCCGCCGAGGGCGCCGGCACCGCGGCCGGGGGAGTGCGGATCGCCGTCGCGCCCGTCGACGCGGCCGTACCCGCCGTCCCCGCGCCCGACGACGACCCCGCCGCCCTGCGCCTGGCGCTGCTCACCCGCCGCCACACCCGGCCCGTGCGGCTGGACGAGGCCGCGCTGGACGACGCCAGGCAGAAGCTGGCGCGCTGGCGCGCGGCGGTCGCCGACTGGGCGCGACGGCCCTCCCGGCCGGTCCCCGACGAGGTGCGCGGACGGCTGCGCGGCGCCTGGGAGGACGACCTGGACGTGGCGGCCGTCCTGCGGGTCCTGGAGTGGGTCGGCACCGATCCGGACCTGGCGGACGGCGCGCGCTTCGAGACGTACGCGTACGCGGACCGGCTGCTCGGCGTCGACCTCATGCGCGATCTGGGGCGTACGGCGTGATCGCCCGTCCCGGAGCCGGCCCGCTGCGCCGCCTCGTCGTGCTGCGGCACGCCAAGTCCGCCTGGCCCGACGGCGTCGCCGACCACGACCGTCCGCTCGCCCCGCGCGGCCGCCGGGACGCGCCCGCGGCGGGCCGCGCGCTCGCCGAGGCCGACTGCCTTCCGGACCTCGCGCTCTGCTCCACCGCGCTGCGCGCCCGGCAGACCTGGGACCTGGCCTCCGCCCAGTGGGGCACCCCGCCGCCGGTACGCCACGACCGCCGGCTGTACGCCGCCGACGCCTCCGCACTGCTCGCCGCCGTGCGCGAGGCGCCGCCCGAGGCCGGGACGCTGCTCCTGCTCGGCCACAACCCGGGCCTCGAGGACCTGGTCCTGGAACTGGCCGGCGACGGTCTCGACGACACGCTGGAGCGCCTTCGGACGAAGTTCCCGACCTCCGCGATCGCCGTCCTGTCCTGGTACGGCCCCGGCTGGCCGTCCCTTGCCCCGGGCACCGCCCTCCTGACGGGCCTGATCGTGCCGAGGGGCACCAAGAAGCAGCGGTGAACACGGTCTGACCTTCCCTCCCCGCGGGCCGGAGTCAACCCTCGTGCGGCCCGCGCGCGGGTGCCGCATAGGCTGGACCGATGCAGGACGAGTACCGCACAGTCGCACGCGCGGGGGTGCACGAGACCGAGGTCAACCGCTCGCGCTTCCTGTGCGCTCTCGCCCCGGCGGCCACCGAGCGGGAGGCCCAGGACTTCGTCGCCGCCGTCCGCAAGGAGCACGCCGACGCCACGCACAACTGCTGGGCGTACGTCATCGGCGCCGACGCCGGGATCCAGAAGGCGAGCGACGACGGTGAGCCCGGCGGTACCGCCGGCGTCCCCATGCTCCAGATGCTGCTGCGCCGCGACATGCGGTACGTCGTCGCCGTCGTCACCCGTTACTACGGCGGCGTCAAACTCGGCGCGGGCGGCCTCATCCGGGCCTACGGGGGCGCCGTGGGCGAGGCCCTGGACACGCTCGGCACCCGAACCCGCCGCAGGTTCCGCATCGCCACCGTGACCGTGGACCACCAACGGGCCGGCAAGGTGCAGAACGACCTGAGGGCCACCGGGCGCGAGGTGCGCGACGTGCGCTACGGCGAGGCCGTCACCCTGGAGATCGGCCTGCCGGACGCCGACGTGGACGCCTTCCGGGGGTGGCTCGCGGACGCCACGGCCGGGACCGCCCGGTTCGAACTGGGCGGCGAGGCCTACGGGGACGCGTGACCGAAGGGGCGTCGCCCCCGCGCTGCCTTCTTCGTTGCTCAGCGCGGCGCGTGGAGATGAGCGGCACGGTACTCCGACGGGCTCATCCCGTAGGAGGAGCGGAAGGCGCGGCTGAACTCAGAGGGGCCGGCGAAGCCCCAACGGCGGCCGATCGCGTGGACGGGGAGGGCCGCCATCCGGGGGTCGGCGAGGTCACGGCGAGCCCGCAGAAGGCGCTGGCCGCGGATGAAGGAGGCGACCGTGACGCCGCTGTCCTGGAAGAGGCGGTGCAGTGTCCGCAGGGACACGTGATGAGCGGCGGCCACGCTGGAGGGCGTCAGGTCCGTGTCGGCGAGATGGCGCAGGATGAAGGCGCGGATCTCCAGGAACTGGACACGCTGCCGGGTCTCGACGGCCGTCCGGCTCCGCAGATCCAGGCTGTGCGCCAGCCAGGCGGTGATCAGGTCGGTCAGGAGGGAGCCCAGGCGTGTGCTGTCCGCCGGCCCGCAGGTGCCGGGGGCGGTGGCCAGTTGGCCCAGGAAGGCGGCGAGCAGACCGCCGACGCCGTCCTTCCCCGGCAGGCGGGTGGCCAGCAGCCGGTTGAGGTGATCCGCCGGCAGTGGCAGCGTCCCCGGATCGAAGCGGGCCAGAACGGCGGCGGCCGTGCTTCGGCCGTTCAGGGGCTCGGCCTGGGTGTCGTAGGGGCGGGAGTCGCAGTACAGCACCAACTCACGTGCTGTGACCGAGGCGTGACGCCGTTCCTGGTCGATCCACTGGTTGCCGCTCAGGGTCAGCGCGGCGACGTAGTGCCCCGGATCGGACCGGCGAATCAGCTTCGGGGTGCGGTGCGACCGCAGCGCCGAGTACGTCAGCGCCGTCACCTGCACCTCCCCCAGATCCCGGGCCCGCAGGGAAGCGCTGAAGGACGCGGGATCGTCGACCAGGACCTCGTTGGGCGCCAGGGCGTGCGTCATCAGCTCACGCCACGCTTCAACCCGGTCCTCGGCAGGCAGCTCTCTGGTGTCGAAGACGTCGGCCAGCATCGTTGGACCCCCCGTGAACCGGCCCGAACAGTTCTCACCAGCCTCTCTTCCGTTCCCCTGCCGGTCCAGAGCCCCGTCGGCCAACAATGACCGGAACGACCGGATGGGGCCCCGGACCGGGTCGTCCGGCTCGTGCGGTCAGAAGTTCCGCAGGCCGTACCAGGTGTTCTTGCCGACGACGCCGTCGGCCCCGCCCGCGACCTTGTAGTCGGTCTGGAACCGCTTGACCGCGGCCCGCGTGTTGGAGCCGAAGTCACCGTCGATACCCGACGAGCCCACGCTGTAGCCGAGGGACAGCAGGAGACACTGGGCCTCCCGGACGGTGTCCCCCTTCGCCCCGTACGAGATGGTGGGCGGCGTGGTCCGGTTGTCGTAGCCGCAGTACCACCCGGAGGCCTGCTTCGTGGACTGGGTCGTCGGCTGAGGCGCGGCGTGGGCGGGCGTCATGGTGGCTGCGACGCCGCCGAAGGCCAGGGCGGAGGCCACCAGAGTGGTGGTGGTGAAGCGACGTAAACGGTTCACGGTCATTGCCTCTCGGGTTGACGAAGTGAAACGGGCTTTCCGGGAGAAGAACCGTAGGCGCGCGGAAGAGGGAAGTCGTTGGCCGTCGACGCCAGGTCCTGTGCACTGCGCGCCACGAACCTGAGCGGCGTCCAACAGCACTGAGGAACGGGTATTTCGGGCAATCCGGCACCGAGCGACGGCGATGAGCGGGGTTCGTGAGGGATCGGGTGCCACGAGGCGTTAGCGTGGTGGGTGCTGACCACGAGCCTTGCCGGCTTGTGCTGGTCCGGATCCATAAGAGGGGGAGACGTGCAGGCCGGAGCGTTTTCTTGAGATTGCTGCACACGTCCGACTGGCATCTGGGCCGGGCGTTCCACCGCGTGAACATGCTCGGCGCACAGGCGGATTTCATCGGCCACCTCGTCACGACGGTGCGTGAGCGCGACGTCGACGCGGTGGTCGTGTCGGGAGACGTGTACGACCGCGCGGTGCCCCCGCTGGCCGCGGTCGAGCTCTTCGACGACGCCCTGCACCGGCTCGCCGGCCTCGGCGTGCCCACGGTGATGATCTCCGGGAACCACGACTCGGCCCGCCGCCTCGGCGTGGGCGCGGGGCTGATCGACCGCGCGGGCATCCACCTGCGCACCGAACCGTCGGCGTGCGGGATTCCCGTGGTCCTTGACGACACGCACGGCGAGGTGGCCTTCTACGGGCTGCCCTACCTCGAACCCGCGCTGGTCAAGGGCGAGTTCGGGGTCGACGGCGCCGGCCACGAGGCGGTGCTCGGCGCCGCCATGGACCGGGTCCGCGCCGACCTCGCCACGCGTGCGCGTGGAACCCGCTCCGTCGTCCTCGCACACGCCTTCGTCACCGGCGGCGAACCCAGCGACAGTGAACGGGACATCACCGTCGGCGGGGTCGCCGCCGTCCCCGCCGGTGTCTTCGCCGGCGTCGACTACACCGCCCTGGGCCATCTGCACGGCTGCCAGAGCATCACCGAGCGCGTGCGCTACTCCGGCTCCCCGCTGCCGTACTCCTTCTCCGAGGCCGCCCATCGCAAGAGCATGTGGCTCGTCGACCTGGACGCCGACGGCTTCGCGGGCGCCGAGCGGGTCGACTGCCCGGTCCCGCGCGCGCTGGCCCGCATCCGGGGCACCCTGGAGGACCTGCTCGCCGACCCGGACCTCGCCCGCCACCGCGAGGCGTGGGTCGAGGCGACGCTCACCGACCCGGTCCGCCCCGCCGAACCCATGGCCCGTCTCACCGAACGCTTCCCGCACACCCTCAGCCTCGTCTTCGAGCCCGAACGCGGCCCCGGCGAACCGGACGTGTCCTACGCCCGCAGGCTGGCCGGCCGCGGCGACCAGCAGATCGCGGAGGACTTCGTGGCCCACGTGCGCGGCGCCGCACCCGACGAGCACGAACGGGCGGTGCTGCGCGAGACGTTCGACGAGGTCCGCGCGGACGAGGCGGTGCGGGAGGTGGCGCGGTGAGGCTGCACCGGCTCGACATCACCGCCTTCGGCCCCTTCGGCGACTCCCAGACGGTCGACTTCGACGCGCTGTCGGCCGCCGGGCTGTTCCTGCTGCACGGCCCCACCGGCGCCGGCAAGACCTCTGTCCTGGACGCCGTGTGCTACGCGCTGTACGGGGCGGTCCCCGGCGCCCGGCAGAGCGGACAGGGCACGACCCTGCGCAGCGACCACGCCGCCGCGGGCACCCGCACCCAGGTCACCCTCGATCTCACCGTTGCCGGACGCCGGCTGGAGATCACCCGGCTGCCGCCCTGGGAACGCCCCAAGAAGCGCGGCACGGGCACGACCCTCGACAAGGCCCAGAGCCTGCTGCGCGAGTACGACGCGACGGCCGGCGCCTGGAAGGACCTCAGCCGCTCCCACCAGGAGATGGGCGAGGAGATCACCCAGCTCCTCGGGATGAGCCGCGAGCAGTTCTGCCAGGTCGTGCTGCTGCCGCAGGGCGACTTCGCGCGGTTCCTGCGCGCCGACGCCGAGGCCCGCGGCAAGCTCCTCGGCCGGCTGTTCGACACCCATCGCTTCGCCGCGGTGGAGAAGCGTCTCGCCGAGCGCCGGCGTACCACCGAGGCCCGGGTGCGCGAGGGTGACGCCGCGCTGCTGGCCGACGCGCACCGTATGCAGCAGGCCGCGGGCGACGCCATGGAACTGCCCGAACTCGCGCCGGGCGAACCCGGCCTGGCCCGGGCAGTCCTCACCGCGGCCGCCGTCGCCCGATCCACCGCGCGCGAGCAGCTGACCGTCGCCCGCTGCCGGCTCACGGCCGCCGAGTCCGCCCACGCCGACGCCGAGGCGGAGCTGCACCGGATACGCGAAGTGGCCCGGCTGCAACAGCGGCACGCCGAGGCGCGGGAGCGCGCCGAGCGCCTGGCGCAGCGGGCCGGCGCCCACCAGGAGGCACAGGCGCGCATGGAGCGCGGGCGCAAGGCGCAGACGGTGGCGCCGGCGCTGGAACTGCGCGAGGCCGCCGACGCCGGGCACCGCCGTGCGGCCGCCGCCGAGGCACGCGCGCGTGCGGCGCTCCCGGCGGAGTTCGCCGACGCCGGCGCCGCCGGACTGGCCGCCGCCGCGCGCCGCGCCGCCGAGGAACTGGGCGGGCTGGAGTCGGCCCGCCGCGCCGAGCGGCGGCTGGCCGAGGTCGTCGCCGAACGCGCCGCGGCCGACCGGCAGGAGCGCGCCGACGACGACGTCCTGCAGGAGGCCGAGGCCTGGCTCGCCGGATGGGAGACGTTCCGATCGGCGCTGCAGGCGCGCGTCGACACCGCCCAGGAGGCCGCCGGCCAGGCCGAGCGGCTCGCCCTGCGGCTCGAACCCGCGCGCCTGCGGCTCGCCGCCGCCCGGGTCCGCGACGCACGGGCCGCGGACACCGAGGAGGCAAGGGGGCGGGCGCTCGCCTCCGCCGAGGCCGCCGCGGACGCCAAGGACCACTGGCTGGCACTGAAGGAGCAGCGCCTGAACGGCATCGCGGCCGAACTGGCCGCGAGCCTCGCCGACGGAGAGCCCTGCGCCGTCTGCGGCGCCACCGAACACCCCTCGCCCGCGCGCAAGGTCGCCGGGCACGTCGACCGCGAGGCCGAGGAACGCGCGCTCGGCGAGCACCAGGCCGCCGAGGAACAGCGCGCCCGGGACGAGCGCCGCCTCGGCGCCGTACGCGAGGAACTGGCCGCCGCCACCGCCGAGGCGGGCGACACCCCCACCGCGCGCCTCGCCGAGGAGGCCGGGGAACTGGAGGCGGAGCTGGCCCGGGCCCGCCGGGACGCCTCCACCCTGCACGCGGCACAGCAGGAACTGCTCCGCGCCGAGCAGGAGCGCGAGCGGCGGCTGACCGACCGTCGGGAGGCGGAACTGAGGGCCACCTCGCGGCTGGCCCTGCGGGAGAGCCTGGACCGGGAGAAGGCCGCCCTGGAGGCGGAACTGGCCCAGGCCAGGGGAGCCGCCGGGACCGTCGCCGCGCGGGCCGCCCAACTGGAGCGGCGGACGGCGCTGCTCACCGAGGCCGCCGACGCCGCACGCGCTGCCGAGGACAGCGCAGAGCGGCTCAAGGACGCCGACGGACGACTCGCCGAGGCCGCCTTCCGGGCCGGCTTCGACACCCCCGGCGCCGCGTCCGCCGCCCTCCTCGACGACGCCGCCCACCGTGAGCTGCAACGGCGCCTGGACGCCTGGCACACGGCGGAGGCCGCCGTGCGCGCGGTCCTCGTCGAGGCCGACACCGCGGCCGCCGCCCACCAGCCGCCCGCCGACCTCGCCGCGGCCCGGGCCGCCGAGGCCGCCGCGGACCGGCGGTCGCGGGAGGCCGTCTCCGCGCGGGACGCCGCCGACCGCCGCTGTGCCGAACTCGACCGGCTCTCCGCGCGCGCGGAGACCGGCATACGCCGACTGGCACCGCTGCGGGAGGAGTACGACCGTGTGGCCCGCCTCGCCGCCCTCACCGCGGGCACGTCGGCCGACAACGAACGCAGGATGCGCCTGGAGTCCTACGTCCTCGCGGCCCGACTGGAACAGGTGGCCGCCGCCGCGACCGTGCGCCTGCGGCGCATGTCGTCCGGCCGCTACACCCTCGTCCACTCCGACGACCGGGCCGGCCGCGGCCGCAGCGGGCTCGGACTGCACGTCGTCGACGCCTGGACGGGCCGCGAACGGGACACGGCGACCCTGTCGGGCGGCGAGACGTTCTTCGCCTCGCTCGCCCTCGCCCTCGGGCTCGCGGACGTCGTCACGGACGAGGCCGGCGGGGTCCGCCTGGACACGCTCTTCATCGACGAGGGCTTCGGCAGCCTCGACGACCAGACCCTGGACGAGGTCCTCGACGTCCTGGACTCCCTGCGCGAACGCGACCGCAGCGTCGGGATCGTCAGCCACGTCGCCGACCTGCGGCGGCGCGTCCATGCCCAACTCGAGGTGGTGAAGGGCAGGTCGGGATCGGCCGTACGGCTGCGCGGGGCGGGCTGAGCGGACCGGGCGCGCGGGAGAGCCGGGGCGGCTGGAGGCCGGCCGCCCCGACCGGGCTCACAGCTGGGAGAGTTCGTCCACCAGGTCGTCCAGGCCCAGCGAACCCTGGGACAGGGCCGCCATGTGCCAGGCCTTCGCGTCGAACGCGGCGCCGTGGCGCTGCCTGGCCTTCTCCCGGCCCAGCAGCCAGGCCCGTTCGCCCAGCTTGTAGCCGATGGCCTGGCCGGGCATCGACAGGTAGCGGATCAGCTCGCTCGCGACGAAGTCCCTCGGGCGGCTGCTGTGCGAGCCGAAGAACTCCCGCGCCAGCTCCGGCGTCCAGCGCTCACCCGGGTGGAACGGCGAGTCCGCCGGAATCTCCAGCTCCAGGTGCATGCCGATGTCGATGATGACGCGGACGGCGCGCATCATCTGCGCGTCCAGGTAGCCGAGCCGCCGCTCCGGGTCGGTGAGGAAGCCGAGTTCGTCCATCAGGCGCTCCGCGTACAGCGCCCAGCCCTCGGCGTTGGCGCTGACCCCGCCGACGGTGGCCTGGTAGCGCGAGAGGTCGTCGGCCACGTGCGCCCACTGGGCGAGCTGGAGATGGTGGCCGGGGACGCCCTCGTGGTACCAGGTCGAGACCAGGTCGTAGACCGGGAAGCGGGTCTGCCCCATGGTCGGCAGCCAGGTACGGCCCGGCCGGGAGAAGTCGGCGGACGGTGCCGTGTAGTAGGGGGCCGCGGCGCCTCCGGGCGGCGCGATGCACGACTCCACCTTCCGCACCCGCTCGGCCAGTTCGAAGTGGGTGCCGTCGAGCGCCTCGATCGCCTCGTCCATCAGGTCCTGCAGCCACTGGCGGACCTCGTCGACGCCCTCGATGTGCGTGCCGTGCTCGTCGAGGTGCGCGAGGGCCGCCCACGGGGTCTCGGCGCCGGGCAGGACCTTCTCGGCCTCCTGCTTCATCTCGCCGAGCAGGCGGTGGAACTCCGACCAGCCGTACGCGTACGCCTCGTCGAGGTCCAGGTCGGTGCCGTTGAAGTAGCGCGAGAAGCGGGCGTAGCGCTCGCGGCCGACCGTGTCCGGGGCGTCGCCGATCGTCGGCGCGTACACGTCGCGCATCCAGTCCCGCAGTTCCACGACGGCCGCGTTGGCCGCACGGGCGGCCTCGTCCAGCTCCGCGCGCAGCGACTCGGGGCCGTCGGAGGCGAAGTCCTCGAACCAGCCGCGGCCGTTGCCGTCGGTGTCCGACCACTCGGTGAGCTGCTCGATGAAGATCGCGGTCGGCTGCGGACCGGCGTACAGCTTGCGGTCCAGACCGAGGGCGAGGGACTCGCGGTAGCCGCGCAGCGCGGCCGGCACGGCCCGCAGACGCTCGGCGATCGCGGCCCAGTCCTCGTCGGTGGCGCTGGGGGTGATCGTGAACACCTCGCGCACCGAGTGCACCGGGCTGTGGATGTTGCTCACCGTGCGCAGGCCCTCGTCGGCCTCGTGCACCGCGAGCTCCGCGGTCAGGCGCTCGCGCAGCAGCCGGGCGCACCGGCGTTCGATGTCACTGTCGGCGCCGGGCTGCCGCTCGGCCTCGTCCAGCCGGGCGAGCGTGGTGCGCGCGAGGTCGGCGAGCGCCTGCTGGCCGGCGGGCGAGGTGTCGGGCAGCCTGCTCGAACTCTCCTTCACGCCGAGATAGGTGCCGGAGAGCGGGTCGAGGGCGATGAGTTCGTCGACGTAGGCGTCGGCGACCTGACGGGGCAGCGGGCTCTTGGTCTGTGACATGCCGACCATCCTCGTACGGACGGGCGGCTCGCGTCAGCCCGGTTTACCCGGCTCCGGGCTCTGTTCGGTCCGATTTCGCCGAGAGCGTGCCCGGCTGCGCGCCGGGCGGCAGCAGCGGGCCGCAGTCCCACTGCTGGAAGATCAGCCGGGTCTCCACCCGGGCCACTTCCCGGCGGGCCGTGAACTCGTCCAGGACCAGGCGCTGGAGATCCGCCATGTCCGCCACCGCGACATGGACCAGGTAGTCGTCAGGACCGGTCAGATGGAACACGGTCAGCGACTCCGGCAGCGCCCGGATCCGCTCCACGAACGGTCCCACCAGCTCCCGCCGGTGCGGCCTGACCTGCACCGACAGCAGCGCCTGGAGGCCCCTGCCCAGCTTGGCGGGGTCGAGCCGCAGCCGGTGGCCGAGAATGAGCCCCGAGCGGCGCAGCCGGGTCACCCGGTCAAGGCAGGTCGACGGAGCGACCCCGACCTGCGCGGCGAGGTCGCGGTAGGTGGTCCGGGCGTCGTTCTGCAACAGCCGCAGCAGATGCAGATCCACCGGATCCAGTACGACGGATTCGGCCATGTGGCGAACGTAGCACGGCCCTCGGCCCCGTGATCCCGGCCGCTGTTCACCCTTCGGTCATGGACACGCCCTTGGACTCCGCGAGCACGCCCGCGTACGACGACGTACGCCCCGCACCCAGAGCACTGGCCACCGAAGCGGTGCACGCCGGCCGTGACGACCTCGCCCGGCAGGGACTGCACGCCCCGCCGATCGACCTGTCCACCACCTACCCCTCCTACGACAGCCGCGCCGAGGCCGCCCGCATCGACGCCTTCGCCACCGACGGCGCCGAACTCGACGGCACCCCGGTCTACGGACGGCTCGGCAACCCCACCGTCGCCCGCTTCGAGACCGCCCTGGCCCGGCTGGAGGGCACCGAGGCCGCGGTGGCGTTCGCCAGCGGCATGGCCGCGCTGAGCGCGGTCCTCCTCGTCCGGTCGGCCATGGGCCTGCGGCACGTCGTCGCCGTGCGCCCGCTGTACGGCTGCAGCGACCACCTGCTCACCGCCGGGCTGCTCGGCACCGAGGTGACCTGGACCGACCCGGCCGGGATCACCGACGCGCTGCGCCCGGACACCGGTCTGGTCATGGTCGAGACACCGGCGAACCCGACGCTGGCCGAGGTGGACCTGAGGGCCGTCGCCCACGCCTGCGGCTCCGTCCCGCTGCTGGTCGACAACACCTTCGCCACCCCGGTGCTGCAACGCCCCGCCGAGCAGGGCGCGCGCCTGGTGCTGCACAGCGCCACCAAGTACCTGGGCGGCCACGGCGACGTGATGGCCGGCGTGGTGGCCTGCGACGAGGAACTCGCCGGACGACTGCGGCAGGTGCGGTTCGCCACCGGCGGGGTGCTGCACCCGCTCGCCGGCTATCTGCTGCTGCGCGGGCTGTCCACGCTTCCGGTCCGGGTGCGGGCCGCCTCCGCCACCGCCGCGGAACTGGCCGCCCGCCTGGCCGGCGACCCGCGCGTCGCCCGGGTGCACTACCCGTCCATCGGCGGTGCGATGGTCTCCTTCGAGGTGCACGGCGACCCCCACGACGTCATCGGCGGCGTCGGTCTGATCACGCCGGCCGTGAGCCTCGGCAGCGTCGACACCCTGATCCAGCACCCGGCGTCCATCAGCCACCGCATCGTCGACGCGGAGGACCGGCGGGGCGCCGGGGTCGGCGACCGGCTGCTGCGGATGTCGGTGGGCCTGGAGGACGTCGAGGACCTGTGGGCCGACCTGGACCGCGCGCTGGGGGCGCGGACGGGGCAGCCGCAGGTGAAGGGGCTGCAGCAGGCGCTGAGCTGACCTGGGGGGCGGGCGGCCCGGACGGGTGCGCGGCCCGGCACGCTCCGGCCGCGCGCCCTCCCCGGGCCGCTGGTCAGTCCCCTGGACGGGACCCCTCGTACTGCGCCTGCCCGGCTTCGTACGGCAGGCGGGAGGCCACCGGGGTCGCGTCCAGCCGGGCCGTGACGACCAGGGTGCCCTCCTCGATCTGGAAGTCGAGCGGCAGGCCGAGGCCCCGCATGGCGGCGACCATGCCCGTGTTGGCCGCCCGCGTCACGGCGTACACGCTCGCGCAGCCCGCCTCGACGGCCATCGCCACCAGCCGGCCCAGCAGTTCGCCGCCGATGCCGCGGCGCTGCCAGGCGTCCTCGACGAGCAGCGCGACCTCCGTCTCGTCGCCGTCCCACAGCAGGTGACCGAGGCCGACGATCCGCCCGGAGGCGGTCCGGGCGGCCAGCGTACGGCCGAACCGCGGGCTCAGCAGGTGGCCGAGATAGCGGTCGGCGTCACCGACCGGCCCGTGGTAGCGCAGGCCGAGGGTGCGCTTCGAGCAGCGCGCGTGCATCTCGTGGGCCGCCGCGAGGTCGCCGGTGTCGGCCCTGCGCACGGTGATCGCGTCGCCCTCGGGCAGCGTCAGCACGTCCTGGCCGCGCGGAACACGTGGTCCGAGCCGGGTGTCCAGCTCCACCAGGGCACGCGCCCGCGCGAACTCGGTGGGTGTGAAGGGCGGATACGGCCGCTCCACGGTGATCGTTCCGCCCTCCGGCGCCCGCAGCCGCATCACCGTGTCCTCCAGCGCCCCCTCGGCCGGCACCTCCTTCGAGCCCCCGCCCGGCGCCGACCGGTCCGGCACTGAACGGATGGTGCACCGCCCCAGCAACTGCCGTAGCGCCAGCGGGAGTTCCGCCGCGTCGAGCGCCGTGCGGGTGGCCAGGCCCAGGACCCGTGTCGGCGCGTCCACCAGATCGTGCGCGTCGGCGCGTTCGATCCACGTGTCGGCCCCGCCGGCCAGCGCGACCGCCCGGGTGATGCCGGACGCCTCGAGCCCGCCGGGAGCGCGCAGCAGGAACTCGTCCACCGTGCCCTCGGCCAGCGGATGCGTCTGCAGGCTGAGGATGTCCACGTGCCGGACGGCCAGTGCCCCGCAGAGCGCGGCCAGCGAACCGGGCGCGTCCCGCACGGTCGTCCGCATCCGCCACAGCGCGCTGTCGCCCGGCGCCGCTCCGGCCGCCACGGGACCGGCGGCGGGCGGCCGGGCACCGGTGTCGTCCGCGGGCGGTGCGTGGCCGTGGCTCCGTGCCCACCAGGTGTGGAAGGCCGCCGTGGCCACCAGCGCGCAGGCCGAGATCATCAGCAGGGCCGGGCCGTCGGGGCCGTGGCCGATCAGGTTCGCCACTCCGTCGGCCACGGCCACCGCCGTGAAGAGCGCGGCCAGTTCGACCAGGTCCCGCCGCCAGTGATGCGCCCGGCGTCCGTGCTTCGACCACGTCGTGTTCGACACTTCTCGAGTCATACGACCACTGTGGCGGAACGGTGTTGCGTGATCGCGAACGCGCTGTGACCGATGAGTAAAGCGATGTTCGCACCTTTCGTCGCCGTTTCGTGAGGTTGTTCCTTCTGGTCGCTTCCAGGGGGGCGCCCGGGCGGGCGCCGGGTCAGGCGGCGGCCGCCTCCGTGGCCAGCGCGCCACGCAGCCGGCGGGCCTGCGCCACCAGGCGCGACGAGCCGCGCCGCTCCGCCGCCCCCGCCAGGTGCGGCATCTCGCCCCGCGCCCCCGACCGCTCGACGCACTCGGCCGCCACGGCCAGCAGATCACCGAGCCCCCGTATCGGCCCGTCCGGTCCGTCGGCGGCGAGGTCGGAGAGCAGCGGCGGCAGGGCGTGGCCGAGCAGACCCCACACGGTGGCGTACGCTCCCGTGGCCGCGGCCGTGCGCAGCGACTCCGCCAGCCGCAGCGGCTTCACCGCGTCGTCCAGCACCAGCTCCCCGAGATCCTTGCCGAGCCGGGAGGCGTCCAACTGGCCGCGCGCGGCGAGGACGAGCAGCGCGTCCACGGCGGCCAGCCGGTCCTCCGGGTGCCGGGCGCCCAGCCCGTACGCCACGCACAGGTGCGTCGCCGGGCCCGCCTCACCGCCGGACTCGGCCAGCGGCGGAAGCACGGAGGCCGTGCCCCGCGTGTCGTCCACGGCCACGGCGGACAGGTCCCGCAGGAACCGCACGGCCACCAGCTCACGCAGCTCGGGCAGCACGGCCAGCCAGTGGGGGCGCGGGGAGTCGCTCCAGTGGGAGCAGTACCGGCTTTCCACGAAGTCGCCGGACGGTCTGCCCAGTGCGCGGAAGGCGTCGGGGAAGTCCTCGCGCAGTTCAAGGAGTTCACCGGACTCCGCCAGTATCCGCGACCCCGACGTGCGGCGCCGGATCGCCGGCAGTACGGGAGCGACAGCTAGCCAGTGGGCGAGCCGCCTCCCTTCCACCGTGCCCAGGGCCGCCGCCCGCTCCGCTGCCGCCGCAGCCGCCGGGCGGTCCCCGGGCCGCACCCGCAGCAGCGCCTGCGCGAAGTCGGCCTCCGCCACGCGCGCCCTCAGTCGCCGGTATGCGTCGAGCCGCTCCACCAGTTCGTCCGGCTCCAGCAGGCCCGTGCTCCAGGTGGGCGTCGAGAGCAGGAACGGCAGGGGATCCGTGCGGATCCGGTACGCCACCTCCCACAGGCGGGCGTCGAAGGCCTGGGAGAGCGCGGCGTGCACACAGAACCGGCCCGGGGTCGCGGACCGGACCGAGGCGCGCAGCGTGGTGGTCTTCAGCTTTCCGCGCAGGGTGATGAGCAGCAGGTCCAGGCCCGTGGACGCGTCGAAGCTGCCCCGGCCGTCGCCGAATCGGTGGTCGAGCCGCAGGTGGTAGTACGGGTCGGTGCCGTCCCACCACCGGCGGGAGATCACCGGTTCCAGCGCCTGGAGCAGGGCGTCGCGGTCGCGGTGGGCGTGGCGCACCAGCCCGTCCAGGGCGCGTTCAAAACCGGTCACGTCGGTGTCGGACTCCAGCGCGGCCCCCACCTCCTCGGCGAGCTCGACGACCGAGGCCGCCGCGGGGGCGAGACGCGCGGGCCCGGGAACCAGCGGAAGCACCTCCTCGTACGCCGCGGTCGCCTCCGCCGGTGCCGCGCCCAGCGACCCGACCGCCTGGGCGCGCAGCGGGGGGATCAACTCCTCTGCCGCGAGCGCGATCGCGGCGCGTACCTCGGTGGAACGGACCTTCCCCACATGCCGCTGGGTGAGCTTGAGCGCCCGCTCCTGCACACCGGCGTCCTCGTGCCCGAAGGCCTGTGCGACGGCGGGCAGCAGCTCGTCGGCCGCCGCGGCGTCCCGGGCGAGCACCTTGCCGAGCAGTACGAGCTGAGCCCGCACCAGCTTGCGCTCCGGCCGGAACAGCACCGCACCGGACACCTCGGCCAGGTGACGGTGCGACAGCCGCCCCTCAAGGGCCAGCGCGCCCAGCACCGACTGGGCGTGCGAGGCCACCGGGGACACCGCGTCCGAGGCGAGCGCCATCCAGTCGGCCACCCGCTCCCGCTGCTCCTCGGGCGTGAGCGCCAGGGACGTCAGCACCCGCAGGAACGCCCGGTGGTCGGCGTTCGTGCCGCCCCGCAGCAGGCGGGCCACGCAGGCGTCGACCGTGGCCCTCCGGTCGAGCCGGCCCTCCGCGGTGAGCCGCTCGAGTGCCCCGTGCCAGCTGCCGGGCCCTTCTTCGGCCCCCCATTGCAGCAGGCCGCCGATGTCGTTCACCTCGAAGAGCGCGGCCACGAGCGGTACGAGGTGCGGGTCCGTGCGCAGCCGCTCCAGCAAGGTGTTGCCGCGCTGCCAGTCGCCGCCGACCTGCTGCACCCAGCCCCGCACATAGGCGTCGGTCGTCGGCACCGGGCAGCCCGCCAGGCGCACCAGGGCGGACATCAGCTCGTAGGGCACCTGCGCGGTGGCGGGCCGCCGGGCGAGCCGGTCCGTCAGATCGGCGAGCCAGCCGGTCTCCCGGTCGGCGAGGACGCGGAGCAGCACCGCGGGGGAGACCCCCGACCAACGCATGTCGGCGGCCGCGATCCAGCTCGCCACGCCGGCCGCGCCGGTCTGGCACGCGACCCCGGCCACGCAAAGCGCCGGATAGGCGCGGCGGGACGACGCGTCCCAGCGCGCCGCTCTGAGCTCCTTGCGCAGCGCCTTCAACTCCGCGAAGAAGGCCCGTCGTTCGGCGTCGGTCATGGCGTCCAGCACACCGATCACCTCGGCCGTCCGCCCGGCCCGCAGCGCCTCCATCAGCGACGTCATCGCACACCCCCGTCGACTCGTGCCACACCCTGCTCCACCGCGTCCTGCTCCAGGGCGTCCCGCTCCACCTCGGCGGAGCCCCGCCGCGCCATCCGCACCGCCAGCGCGTGCTTGCACGGCCCGCGCCCGCCCCGGTCCTTCGCCCACCACTGGCAACTGCAACTGAGCACGCCCCTCTCCTCACGCACTCGGTGCGCGTGCCCGTCCTCGGCCGTCACCGTCGCCAGGGTGCCGTCCAGGGCGACCGCTCCCGCGGCGACGAGAGCGCGGGCGGCGCGCAGACGCGGGTTGTGCCGCTCGGCACGATCCGCGTCGTAGGGCAGCTCCCGGTGGAAGTACGCCGCCTCCGCGGTGTCGTACCCGACCCGGCCCGAGGTGCCGAGCCGGACCAGGGCCGCGCGGACCCGCTCCGGGGTGAGCCCGGAGGAGGCGGCGAGGTCGGCGACGTCGACGCGGGGCTCCCAGGCCAGCAGCACGGCGATCAGCTCCGCGTCCTCGGCCGCCTCGTCGGTGGCGAGCGCGTCCAGCACCCCGCCCTCGCCGGAGAACCCGCGCGAGGCGTCGGGCGACAGCGTCAGCGTGAGCCGCATGCCCGGCAGGACCGCCTCCCAGGCGCTGGCCGTGGCGGCGGCGCCCGCGACCGCCGGGCCGTACACGCGCAGGGCGGTCGCATGGCGCAGCACCCGCTGGAGCGCGGCAAGCCGCTCGGGCCCGGGCAGGCAGACCGAGCCCGGCACGGGCCGGGTGGTCGGCCGCAGGGCACGACCCGCCGGAACCACCCACCGCGGACCGCCTCCCGCACCCCGAGGCCCGCTCCGCGGCAGCGACCGCAGGAACCGCACGGCCTCGGCCGCCGGCAGCTCGGCCCGCAGATCGAACCCGGCGGCCATGACCTGGGCCTCCGCGAACCCGCGCAGCCAACGGTCCGGCAGCGGCACCTTCTTCTCCACCACGGGTCCGTCCAGGGTGGTCACGGCCAGCTCCTGCGGACCCACCCGCATATGGAGCGGATCGTCCGAGCCGATGCGCGACAGCGCCTCGCGCAGCGGGTTGTTGACGTCGACGTTCGTTGTGCCGTGCCCCACCTCTCCGCCGTCCAGGCCGGAGCGCAGCACGTCGAGGCGCGCGTACACCCCGCAGCAGCCGGAGAAGGACTCGAAGCGCAGGCGGTCGCCGTTCCCCGTCACCACCGGGTCGAGGGAGGCGCGCAACTGCGGTTGGTAATAGCGGGCGGCCGCCACGTCCGCCACCGCCAGCAGCCCGGCCGAGGCGACCTGAGGGGACGTCAGGAAGCCCGAGAAGAACCGCGGATGGTCCTGGACTCCAGAGGGTGTCGCACCCCGGGACGTCTCGAGTCCCAGGAGCTGTCCGCCCCCGGAGGACTCCAGCACGGAGGGTCGGCGGTAGGCCACGGCCTGCAAGGATCGCGTCATGGAAAAACCGTAGAAGCGACCACTGACAACCGGCCCCGGCCTGCGGAAACACCCTCAGCCCGCGCCGCGACACGGGCCTCGGCCAGGCGCGCGAGGAAGCGCTCCTCGGGGCCGCCGGCCGGGCAGCGCGGCGATGAGGAGCAGGCCCGCGGCGACCCCGTTCGGGCCGGGCCGGACGGGGGCGGTGGTCAGCGGCTGCCGTCCAGGAGGACGCGCGCGACCAGGGCCGGGTCGTCGTTCATCGGGACGTGCCCGCAGCCGGGCAGGCGCACGAGCCGGGCCCGGGGGATGATCTGCTTGGCGCGCACTCCCTGGCGGCGCACCAGCAGCCGGTCCTTGGTGCCCCAGGCCACGGTGACGGGGATGCCGGGCAGGACGTCCGTGAAGTGGACATCCACGCCGGCCCGAAGGGTCTCCTCGAATCCGCTCGCCCGTGCCAGGGCGAGCGTCTCGGCCACCACCGCCTCGGGCGAACGGCGGGCCGGGCGGGCGTAGATGGTGCTGGTCAGAACGGTGCGGCCGGCCGCCGTCCGTGAGAGCCGCTCGACCAGTGGCAACGGCATCCGCCGGGCGAGCGTGCGCATCGTCCGCAGCACGCCGAAGGCGTAACGCCGCTCGGACCGCGTCCAGAACCCCGCCGGGGCCAGCGCGGTGACGGACCGTACGAGCTTCTCGCGCGCCAGTTCCAGGGCCAGGAGGCCGCCAAGGGAGTTGCCGGCCACATGGGGCCGTTCTATCTCCAGCGCCCCGCACAGGGCGCCCAGCACCACGTTCATCGTGGGCAGGTCGTGCCGGAGCCCTTCGGGCAGCGCCGGGGAGGCGCCGAAGCCCGGCAGGTCCACGGTGATCACCTCGCGTTCGGGCGCGAGCAGGTGGACCACCGGGTCCCAGGCCTGGCGGTGGTGTCCGATGCCGTGCAGCAGGAGCAGCGGCTCGCCGCCGCCCACGCGCGCGTAGGAGAGGGTCACGGTCCGCGGGCCGTGCGCGGAGGGGACCTCGAAGGAGACGGTGGCGGACATGGGTGCTCCTCGTGGGGGAATCGCCGACAACGACGGTAGACAGACTGTCAGCAATTGCTACCGACGGGTAGCCCCTGGCCCGGGGCGCCTCAGAACTCCATGGGCACGGCGCCCGCTCCAGCCGGCGCGCCTGGACACGAACGCGGGCATTCGGCTGGGATGAGTGCGTGACCATCGATACCGGGACCGAAGTCTTCGAAGAGCACCGCCCCGTCCTCATGGGTGTCGCCTACCGCATGCTCGGGCGGGTGGCGGACGCCGAGGACGTGCTCCAGGAGGCCTGGTTGCGCTGGTCCGCCGCCGACCGGAGCGCGGTGCGCGAGCCGCGCGGCTACCTGGTGCGGGTCACCACCCGGCTCGCCATCGACCGGCTCCGCCGGATCAAGGCGAGCGGCGAGTCGTACGTCGGCCCCTGGCTGCCGGAGCCGCTGGTCACGGATCTCGCGCAGACCGTCCCTGACGCGGAGGAGCGGGCCGTCCTCGCCGACTCCGTGTCGCTCGCCGTGCTGGTCGTCCTGGAGACGCTGTCGCCGCTGGAGCGCGCGGTCTTCGTCCTGAGAGAGGCCTTCGGCTATCCGTACGCGGAGATCGCCGCCCTGCTCGACCGCGGCGAGCCCGCGGTGCGCCAACTGGCCGGCCGGGCCCGCAGGCACGTCGGCGAACGGCGGCCGCGCTACGAGGCCGACCCCGCCCAGCGGCGCGACCTCACCGAGCGGTTCCTGGCCGCCGCGACGGGCGGCGACCTGGAGGGGCTGATGGCGCTGCTCGCGCCCGACGCCCGCCTGGTGGGCGACAGCGGCGGCAAGGCCAGGGCGCCGCTGCGGGTCCTGGAGAGCGCCGACAAGGTGGGCCGGTTCCTGGCCGGCGTGGCGCACAAGGGAATCCCGGACCCGTCCGTCCGCTTCCTGGAGGTCAACGGCGGCCCCGCCGTGCTGGTCCTGTCCGGGGGCGAGCCCGACAGCGTCTTCCAGCTCGACGTGGCCGACGGACGGGTCCAGGCGGTCTACATCGTCCGCAACCCGGACAAACTTCGGTCCCTGATCGCCTGAGCCCATCCGGCCCCGGCGCCGTGCGAACGGCTTGTGAACACCGCGCGACATGCTCCTGTGCGCCGTCCGAGGGAACGAGGATTGGTCTTGACCAAGGGTGGGGGTCGCCTTATCGTCGCAGATAAGTACAACAACCTTTAATAAACAAGGGCGCTAAAACGCGGCCCGGATCACGGCGATTGCGGAGGACAGGGTGGGGACCACGCAGCTGGAATCGGTGCCGGAGCCGAAGTACTGGCATCTCAAGACCGTGCTCAGCGAGGCACTGGATTCCGAGTTCTCAGTGGGCGAGATCCTGCCCAACGAACGAGAGCTCGCCGCCCGCTTCGGGGTGGCCCGCGCCACGCTGCGCCAGGCGCTGGAGCAGCTTGAGCTGGAGGGACGGCTGCAGCGCCGCCGCGGTGTCGGTACGACCGTCGCACCGCCACGCGTGGGTGTGGCCGTCGGCACCGAGCAGCATGCCTGGCCGGGAGCGTCCGGCGACGCCTGGCAGAGCGTCGACTGCAGCCGGGCCGTGCCGCCGGCCGCGATCGCCGACGCGTTGGAGACCGGCCACGAGGAGCCCGTGCACATGGTGCGCCGCTCCCGGATGAGCCACGGCCAGCCGGTCGCCGCCGAGCTGCTCTACGTTCCGGACGCCTCGGTGCCCGACCTCAGCGCGATCGACGCGCCGTCCGGGCCCGCACGCGCGCGTGCCGTGCTGCGCGAACTTCACCGCCTCGAACTGGAGGGCCAGGAACGCTCGGTCGAGCTGGGCTCGGCGCGCGCGGACGACGCCAAGGAGCTGGACCGACTGCCCGGCGCCCCCGTCCTCGTCGTCACCACCCGCTTCGCCGTCCAGGGACGCACGGCCGCGATCTCCGTCGCCACGTACCGCGCCGACACCTGCCGGCTCACCTTCGGGGACTCGGGCGGGGTGGAAATACACCACGGCCCGCACCGGCAGGCGTCCTAGCCGACGGGGCCCCTGGCCGGCAGGTCTCCTGCCCGGCGGGATCCGCCTTCGGCGGCGGGCCGTCACGGGGGAAGGGTCGGCCGTAACTGGAGGGGCGGACCCCGGACCCGTCACGGCGGCCCGTCACCGGGCGCCGGTGGCCGTCACTGGGAGAGGCGGACTCCCTGACGGCGGCCGCTCGCGGTGGTTTGTTACCGGGAGGGGCAGCCCCGCACCGGGGGCGGGTTGGCTGTCTCTGGGAGGAGGCCCCTGCGCGGCGGGCTCTCGCGGCGGCTCGTTACCGGTGGGCGCCCACGCACCGGGCGTGGGTGGCCGTCACTGGAAGGGGGACCTCCCGACGGTGCCCCCACGGCGGCCCGTCAACCGGACCGGCCCCCTCACCGCGAGTGGTCGGCCCTCACCGGGACTGGCAGGCCGTCACCGTGCCCTCCGGCCCGTCACCGTGCCCTCCGGCCCGTCACCGTGCCCTCCGGCCCGTCACCGTGCCCTCCGGCCCGTCACCGTGCCCTCCGGCCCGTCACCGGGACCGGGACCGGGCGGGCCGTCACCGGGACCGGGCGGCCCCTCACCATGACCGCCGGGTCGTCACCGTGCTCTCCACCGCGAACAGCTCCTCCTCGACGTGGTCGAGGGCCAGCCGCAGCGCGCCCGTCGCCACGGCCGCCTCGCCGAGGATGGACAGGGTCACCCTGGGCGGCCGCAGGCAGTAGCGGTCCAGTTCGCGCCGCAGCGGCTCCAGTACGCCGTCCAGCCCCGCCGCCCAGCCGCCGATGACGACGAGTTCCGGGTCCAGGGCCAGCGCCAGCGCGGCCACGTCGTGCACGAGCCGCTGAATGAACCGCTCGACGGCCGCGCCGGCCCGCCGGTCACCCCGGCGGGCCAGCGCGAAGACCTCGGCCACCGCCCGCTCGTCCAGCGGATGCAGCGGCTGGTCCGTCGTCGACAGCAGCGTCTCTGGGGTCGCCTCCCGGCCCAGCAGGTGCAGCGCCCCGATCTCACCCGCGGCCCCGCCGAACCCGCGGTGCAGCCGCCCGCCGATCAGCGAACCGGCGCCCGGGCTCAGCCCCGCCAGTACGAAGACCATGTCGTCGGACTCGGTGGCGGCGCCCTTCCAGTGCTCGGCCACCGCCGCCGCGTTCGCGTCGTTCTCGACCAGCACCGGGCACTTGAACGAACGGCTCAGCCGTTCACCCAGGTGCAGGCCGGTCCACCCGGGCAGCGCGGTGCCCAGCCGCACCGTGCCGTCCGCCTCGACGATCCCGGGCGTGCCGACCCCGACGGCCCGCAGCGAGCTGCGCGGGACACCGGCCCTGCGCAGCAGCTCGGCGACCGCGCCGCGCAGCCGCTCCAGCCGCTCGTCCGCCTCGGCGGTCTCCTCCACGTCCTTGGCCTGGGCGCCCACCACGCGGCCGTCCAGATCGGCCAGCAGCGCGGCGACTCGGTGCGCGCCGATCTCGAGGCCCAGCAGATGCCCGGCCTCGGCCCGGAACCGGAACCGGCGCGCGGGCCGTCCCTGCCGTCGGGCGGCGCCCTCCTCGGCCGCCGTCTCGACGACGAGTCCCGCTTCGATCAGACCCTCCACGACGCCCTCGACCGTCGGCCGGGACAGTCCCGTCACCCGGGTGATCTCCGTGAGCGTCGCGCAGTCCGTGGCACGCAGCGCGTGCAGCACCACCGCGGAGTTGATCCTTCGCAGCAGCGAGGGATCCCCGCCGGTCAGCCGCCCCACCGTCCGTCCTCCCAGCTCGTGCGCGTGTTGGGCGGATCGTACTCGGCGCGGACCGGGGCGGCGAGCGCCGGGCACGGCACGGGCACGCGGCGGAGCAGCGCCGCCCGGCCGGGACGCGGTCGCTGACGCCCCGCCAGTTGTCAGTGGGGGCCGCTTTACTGGAGCACATGGACATCGCGAAGGCTCTCGCCGTCATCGACCGGCTGCGCCGCGGGGAGTATCCCGCCCAGCGCACCAGGACGGACCTCGGCACGGCCGGACCCGGTTACCGCATGGCCGAGTTGGAGACGAGCGACGACTTCTGGGAGGACGACGGCAGCCGGCGGGAGGCGACGGCGGAGCAGTACGAAGTCGACCGGGACGGACTGGGGGAGCGGCTCACCGGGCGCTGGGGCCCGCCGCAGGTGTTCAGCCTGTACAGCGTGCTCGAACGCACCTTTTCGGATGAGGAGGTGCCCGAGCCGTGGGCCTCGCTCAGCGGGCATGTACCGGACGTCCAGCTGTGGCGGGCGGACGAGACCGGCCCGTGGATAGCGCTCGGGGTCTCCCATTGGGACAAGGAGCTGCCGTTCCAGCTCCTGGCGGTCGTCACCGACGTGGATCCGCCGTGATCCGGCCGCCAGGGAGCCTCCACGGCCACTCCCAGCCGTCCGAACTCCGCGGCTACGACGCCTCCGCCGCCACCCTCAGCCGTGCGAACTCCTCGGCCATCGTCTCGGCCGTCCAATGCGCGTTCAGCCCGCTCGGGTTGGGCAGCACCCACACCCGCGTGTCACCGAACGTCCTTTCCTGCGGCCCCACTTGGGCCGTACGGTCGCCGAAGGCCGCCCGGTACGCGGTGACGCCCACCACGGCCAGCCACCTCGGCCGCAGCCGCGCCACCTTCAGCGCCAGCAGCCGTCCGCCCTCGCGGTACTCCTGGGGCGTCAGCTCCTGCGCCCGGGCCGTCGGCCGCTCGACGACGTTCGTGATGCCCAGCCCGTACGACAGCAATTCGCCCTGCTCCGCCGGCCTCATCAGCCTCGGGGTGAACCCCGACCGGTGCAGCACCGGCCAGAACCGGTTGCCCGGCCGGGCGAAGTGGTGGCCGGTCGCGGCCGTCATCAGACCGGGGTTGATACCGCAGAACAGCACGCGCAGGCCGTCCGCGACGACATCCGGGACCGGACGGTCGCGGGCGGCCTCGAGCTCCGCCGGGGTGAAACGGGTCAGAGGATCGCCCCCGGCGTGTAGGCCGCGGCCGCCGGGTGCTGCTTCACGATCTCCTCGATCCGGCCCACGACCACGCCGACCTGGTCGGCGGCCGCGCCGGTGAAGGACAGCTTGTCGGCCATCAGCGCGTCCAGCCGGGCGCGGTCCAGCGGGAGGCGGTCGTCGGCGGCCAGCTTGTCGAGCAGGTCGTTGCGCTCGGCGCCCTGCTCGCGCATGGCGAGCGCGGTCGCGACGGCGTTCTCCTTGATCGCCTCATGGGCGACCTCGCGGCCGACCCCGGCCCGCACGGCGCCCATCAGCACCTTGGTGGTGGCCAGGAACGGCAGGTAGCGGTCCAGCTCGCGGGCGATCACCGCGGGGAAGGCGCCGAACTCGTCGAGCACCGTCAGGAACGTCTCCAGCAGGCCGTCCAGCGCGAAGAACGCGTCCGGCAGCGCGACCCGGCGCACCACCGAGCAGGACACGTCGCCCTCGTTCCACTGGTCGCCCGCCAGTTCGCCGGTCATCGAGGCGTAGCCGCGCAGGATCACCATCAGGCCGTTGACGCGCTCGCAGGAGCGGGTGTTCATCTTGTGCGGCATCGCGGAGGAGCCGACCTGGCCAGGCTTGAAGCCCTCGGTGACCAGCTCGTTCCCGGCCATCAGCCGGATCGTCCTCGCCAGCGACGAGGGCGCCGCCGCGAGCTGCACCAGCGCGGTGACGACCTCGTAGTCCAGCGAGCGCGGGTAGACCTGGCCGACCGACGTGAACGCCCGCGAGAAGCCCAGGTGCCCGGCGACGCGCCGCTCCAGCTCCGCGAGCTTCGACGTGTCGCCGCCGAGCAGGTCCAGCATGTCCTGGGCCGTGCCCACCGGGCCCTTGACGCCGCGCAGCGGGTAGCGGCCCAGCAGTTCCTCGACCCGGCCGTGGGCCACCAGCAGTTCGTCCGCCGCGGTCGCGAAACGCTTGCCGAGGGTGGTGGCCTGCGCGGCGACGTTGTGCGAGCGGCCGGCCATGACCAGCTCGCCGTACTCGGCGGCCAGCCTGCCCAGCCGGGCGAGGACGGCCACCGTACGGTCGCGCATCAGCTCCAGCGACTGCCGGATCTGCAATTGCTCGACGTTCTCCGTCAGGTCGCGGGAGGTCATGCCCTTGTGCACGTGCTCGTGCCCGGCGAGGTCGTTGAACTCCTCGATCCGCGCCTTCACGTCGTGCCGGGTGACCTTCTCGCGCTCCGCGATCGAGGCCAGGTCGACCTGGTCGAGGACCCGCTCGTAGTCGGCGATCGCCTCGTCCGGCACCTCGATACCGAGGTCCTTCTGGGCGCGCAGCACGGCGAGCCAGAGCTGCCGTTCCAGCCTGACCTTCTGCTCGGGCGACCAGAGCGTGGCGAGCTCGGCGGAGGCGTAACGTCCGGCGAGGACGTTCGGGATGCGGGGCTTGGCGGGCGCTGAAGTCACGTAGACGGATTCTACTGGCGATTCGTGCAGGCCAGCGTCGCGGGGGTGCTCGTGGGAAGCTACGAGAGCTCCGCGTCGGCCGCCGTCGGGGGCTGCGCCGGGTCCTCGTAGGGCAGCAGCTCGGGCCGCTTCGCGGGGCGGCCGTCGCCGGAGGAACGGCCGGTCAGGCGCCGCCCTATCCACGGCAGCAGGTGCTGCCGGGCGAAGCGGGCGTCCGCGACGCGGCGGGTGAGCCAGTCCGGAGGCGCGGTCGCCGGCATGGGCGTGTGCCACTCGGTGTCCTCGGGTTCGTGGCCGAGCTTCTGCCACACCGCCTCCGCGACCCGGCGGTGGCCCTCGGCGGTCAGGTGCAGCCGGTCCACGTCCCACAGCCGCGGGTCGGCGAGCGACGGCGCCCCGTACAGGTCGACGACCAGCGCGCCGTGCCGTGCGGCGAGCTCGTCGACGCAGGCGAACAACTCCTCCATGCGCGGCCGGAAGCGCTCGAGGACGGGGCCCCGCCGGCCGGGGCTGCGCATCAGCACCAGCCGCTCGCACGACGGCGCCAGCCGCTCCACCGCCTCCGTGAGCAGCCCGGTGACCCTGCCCATGTCGCACTTGGGCCGCAGCGTGTCGTTGAGGCCGCCCACCAGGGTCACGACGTCGGCCCGCATGGCCGCCGCCGCCTCCACCTGCTCGTCGACGATCTGCCTGATGAGCTTGCCGCGCACGGCGAGGTTGGCGTACCGGAAGCCGGGCGTGCGGGCGGCCATCCGCGCCGCGAGGAGGTCCGCCCAGCCGCGGTACGAACCGTCGGGCAGCAGGTCCGACATGCCCTCGGTGAAGGAGTCGCCGACCGTGACCAGGCTGGTGTATGTGGGATTCGTCTGCATGGCGTGAGCGATGGTATCCGGGCGGGCCGGCGCCGTACCAAGCGGTCGGTCGGTATCCCGTCAGGCCGTTCCGGTCACCCCCGCCGGTCCGAACAGCTCCCGCAGCACGTCCTCCATCGTCACCAGGCCCGCGAGCCGGTCGTCGGCCCCGAGGACGGCCGCCAGGTGCGTACGGCTGCCGCGCATCGCGGTGAGCACGTCGTCCAGCGGCGTGCCCTCGCGGACCCGGGCGATCGGCCGCATGTCCCGCAGCCGGAACGGCTCTTCCTGCGGCGAGGCGTCCAGGGCGTCCTTCACATGCAGGTAGCCGACGATGTGGCGTTCCTCGTCGACCACGGGGAAGCGCGAGAAGCCGGACTCGGCCGACAGCCGTTCCAACTGCTCGGGGGTGACTCCCACGGACGCGTGGACGACCCGCTCCAGCGGGAGCACCACGTCGCGCACCGGCCGGCTGCCCAGCTCCAGCGCGTCGTGCAGCCGCTCCTGCGCGCGGTCGTCGATGAGTCCGGCCGCGCTGGCGTCCTTGACGATCTGGGCCAGCTCCGCGTCCGTGAAGGTCGACGAGACCTCGCTCTTGGCCTCCACCCGCAGCAGTTTGAGCAGGCTGTTCGCGAACGCGTTCACCGTGAAGATCACCGGGCGCAGGGCCCGGGACAGCGCGACCAGAGGCGGTCCGAGCAGCAGCGCGCTGCGCACCGGCTCCGCGAGCACGACGTTCTTCGGCACCATCTCGCCCAGCAGCATGTGCAGATACGTCGCCAGGGCGAGTGCGATCACGAACGACACCGCGTGGCCCGCCCCCGGGGGCACGCCGACCGCGTGGAACGCCGGCTCCAGCAGGTGCGCGATCGCCGGCTCGGCGACCACACCGAGGACCAGGGTGCACAGGGTGATGCCGAGCTGCGCCGCGGCCAGCAGCGCGGACACGTGCTCCAGGCCCCACAGCACGCTGCGGGCGCGCCGGTCGCCCTCCTCGGCGTACGGCTCGACCTGGCTGCGGCGCACCGAGATCAGCGCGAACTCGCCGCCCACGAAGAAGGCGTTGACGACCAGGGACGCCAGCCCGATCAGGATCTGCACGCCAGTCACCGCCCGGCCCTCCCCTCGTCGCGCCCGTCATCGCACGGATGCCCGCCCCACGACACGGACCCGCCACCGCGTTCACCGCTCTCGCGGTGGTCGCGGTCATCGCGGTCCCGGCGCACCTCGCCCTCTTGGCGGTGCTCGCGGTCATCGCCGTCCCGGCGGTGCTTGCCTCCCTCGCCCTGGTCGCGGTGTTCCTCGGCGTACGCCACCCGCTCGTCGTCCAGCGGCGCGTGCAGCAGTACGCGCGCCGCCCGGTGGCCGGTCGAGTCCACCACGTCGAGTCGCCAGCCGGCGGTCTGGAGGATGTCGCCGGTCTCCGGTATCCGGCCGAGCTCGGTGGCGATCAGGCCGGCCAGCGTCTCGTACGGGCCCTCCGGCACCCGCAGCCCGACCCGCGCGAGCTGGTCCACCCGCGCGGAGCCGTCCGCCGAGTACAGGGCGCGGCCCTCCTCGTCGGCACCGGCCGGGGCGAGGTCGGGCGTCTCGTGCGGGTCGTGCTCGTCGCGCACCTCGCCGACGACCTCCTCGACGATGTCCTCCAGTGTCGCCACGCCCGCGGTGCCGCCGTACTCGTCGATGACGACCGCCATCGTGCGCTTGCCGGAGAGCCGGTCGAGCAGCCGGTCGACGGTCAGCGACTCGGGAACCAGGAGCGGCTCGCGCATGATCTCGGAGACCCGCGTGCGGGTACGGCGTTCGGCCGGTATCGCCAGCACGTCCTTGATGTGGGCGGTGCCCACGACCGAGTCGAGGCCGCCCTCGTGGACAGGGAAACGGGACAGCCCGGTCGCGCGGGTCGCGTTCGCCACGTCCTCGCAGGTCGCCCGGGCGTCGAGGGCCACGACCTGGACGCGCGGGGTCATCACGTTCTCCGCGGTCAGGTCCGCCAGGTTGAGGGTCCGTACGAACAGCTCGGCGGTGTCGGCCTCCAGGGCGCCCGCCTTGGCCGAGTGCCGGGCCAGGGCGGCGAGCTCCTGGGGACCGCGCGCGGAGGCGAGCTCCTCGGCCGGCTCCACACCGAGCCGGCGCACCAGGCGGTTCGCCGTGCTGTTGAGATGGGTGATGAAGGGGCGGAAGGCGGCGCTGAACCAGCGCTGCGGGCTGCCCACCCGCCTGGCCACCGCGAGCGGCGAGGAGATCGCCCAGTTCTTGGGCACCAGCTCGCCGACGATCATCAGGAACACCGTGGACAGGGCCGTGCCCAGGACCAGTGCCAGCGAGGTCGCCGCGGACCGGGACAGTCCGACTGCCTGGATCGGACCCGCGATCAGCTTGGCGATCGACGGTTCGGCGAGCATGCCGACCACCAGATTGGTGACGGTGATGCCGAGCTGCGCCCCGGAGAGCTGGAAGGTCAGGTTCCGTACGGCCTTCAGGGCACCGGCGGCCCCGCGCTCACCGCGCTCGGCCGCTCGCTCCAGGGCACCGCGCTCGACGGTCGTCAGCGAGAACTCGGCCGCGACGAAGGCGCCGCAGGCGAGACAGAGCAGCACCGCCACCAGCAACAGGAGCACTTCGGTCATCGGGTCACCCCCGTCCCATGGTCGGGCAGGACAGGGTCAGGCGCGCTGTGTCGCGCTCGGGGAGGCTCGCCCATGGGCGGACGCTCACAACCTTTCATGGATGACCGGGTGTCCCCCAATAGTAAAGGAAGCGCAAAGAAAGGGTCGCACTCAGTCCCTCAGGGGCTTCACCCGGCGAGGCCACCGCTCCTCCGGCGCGTAGCCCGCCGCCCGCCAGGCGTGGTGCGAAGCCGGCTATGACGGTTTCCGGTGAGCAGGCCGTCACGCTCTGCGAGGAGCAGGGCTTCGGGTCCCGTGTGATGAGGCGGGCCACCCCGTCGTGGTCGTTGCGGCCGCCATCAGCTGCGCTGCCACGCGAACATCACCCGCTCGAAGCGCCGCGCGGTCAGGCGCGGATGCCAGGGCTCGGTCGCCGTCATCGCCCGCCCAGCTCTCCCGGTCCTCGGCCGGAACGAGAGCCTGAACGCACCCTGCACCAGATACATGCGTCGTACCGACAGCGGTCATTTGCCTTCGAAGTGGTGATGTCGCCGGACCTTTCCGGAGCTCAGCTGCCGGGTTGGTCAGGGTCGGCGCGGTCGCGCAGGCGGTCCGCGACGGTCGATGCTGCCTTGCCGATCGCGAGCCATGCGCCTTCCTACTGTCGTGGCCTGTCATGTCGGTCGCGCAGCGCGCCCAGGAGCAGCGCGGCGCCTGCCGTGGCCGCGGCCGCGGTGAGAGCGACCGCTTTGTCGGCCCGGGGCGGCGGCTCGTACCAGCCCCGCTCCGGGTAGTCGCCCGGCGTGCCCTCGGGGCCCTCGTGCAGTGCCATCCGCAGGACCTGGGCGAGGTGGAGCGGGCGGCGGTCGGTGCCCTGGGCGATCTGTTCGCGGCAGCTGAACCCGTCGGCGATGACCAGAGTGTCCTTGGGTGTCTCCCGCACGCGGGGCAGGATCACGCGCTCCCCGGCCTTCAGGGAGACCTCGTACCGCTCGCCGTGTTCGTAGCCGAAGCTGCCCGCCATGCCGCAGCAGCCGGAGTCCGGCCGCTCCACGTCGAGCCCCATGGCGGCGAGCAGGTCCAGTTCGGCGTCGAAACCCATGACCGCCTGGTGGTGGCAGTGTGCCTGGACCAGAGCACGCCGGTGCAGTTGCGGTGGCTGGTAGCCGTGGCGGGTGAGGAGCTCACTGAGGGTCAGGCTTTGCTGGGCCAGCCGCCGGGCGTCCATGTCGTGGGGAAAGAGATTGACCAGTTCGTCACGGAAGACCGCCAGACAGCTCGGCTCCAGACCCACCAGGGGCGTACCGGCCCGGATGGGCTCGCGCAGTTCCTCCAGAGCGGCCCGCAGCCACCGCTTCGCGGTGGACAGCATGCCGTAGTCGTACAGCGGGCGGCCGCAGCACAGCTCACGGCGGGGCAGGCGAACGGTGAAGCCCGCCGCCTGAAGGACCTCGACCGCGGAGATGCCCACCTCAGGTGCGAAGTAGTTGGTGAAGGTGTCCGGCCAAAGGACGACCTCCGGCCCGTCGGGCGAGGCACCGTTCGGAGCGCGCTCGGCGAACCAGGGACCGAAGCGACGGGACGCGAAGCCGGGCGCCTCCCGTTCCTTGGCCACCCCCGCAGCCCGCTTGGCCAGTCCGTTCACGACGGGCGCGTGGGTGAGGGTGTTGGCCGCGCCGGGGACGCGGCCGGCCAGACGCGCCCAGAGGGGGATGAGGCCGAGGGCGTAGGCCGCGCGCGGGCGCAGCCGGTGCGCGTAGTAGTGGGCGAGGAACTCCGCCTTGTAGGTGGCCATGTCGACGTCGACCGGACAGTCGCCCTTGCACCCTTTGCAGGACAGGCACAAATCCAGGGCTTCCTTGACGGCCTCGTCGCGCCACAGGCGGCGCGGGTCGTCCTGCGCGCCCCGCATCATCTCGAACAGCAGGCGGGAACGGCCGCGTGTGGTGTGCTGCTCCTCCCTGGTGACCATGAAGCTGGGGCACATCGTGCCGCCGGAGAGGCGGCGGCACTTGCCGATCCCGAAGCAGCGGTTGACTCCGTCCGCGAAGCCCTTCTCGTCCTCGGGGAAAGCGAAATGCGTACGTACGCTTGGCGGACGGTAGTCCGGGCCGAGTCGCAGGTTCTGGTCGGGCCGGTAGGGGTCCACCACCTTGCCCGGGTTCATCCGCCCATCGGGGTCGAAGAGGTGTTTGAACTCGCGGAAGGCTCGCACGAGCTCGGGGCCGAACATCTTGCCCAGCTGGTTGGCGCGCAGCTGCCCGTCGCCGTGCTCGCCCGACAGGGAACCGCCGTAGGAGACGACGAGGTCGCCGGCCTCGTCGATGAAACGGCGGAACCGGTCGATGCCGTCGGCGGTGGCGATGTCCAGGTCGAGGCGGTTGTGGACGCAGCCCTGGCCGAAGTGGCCGAACAGAACGGTGTGGTATCCGGAGCGCTCCACCAGTGCGCAGTAGTCCCGCAGATAGTCGCCGAGCCGCTCCGGGGCCACCGCGGCGTCCTCCCAGCCCGCCAGCCCCGAATGGCGGCCGGGGATGCGCGTGTACTCGATGGTGCTGCGACGCACCTCCCAGATGTCGCTCTGCCGGGCCGGGTCACTCTCCACCGAAACGTTGTCAGAGGTGGACAGGACCCGCGCGGCGGCGTGGGCCTTCGCGTCCGCCTCTTGCTGGGTGTCGCCGCCGTACTCGGCGAGCAGCCAGGCGCCCCCGGGCGGCAGCTCGTTGGTGCCGGGCAGGTGGACGTCGTGCGCGTCGAGGTTGGAGATGACGCCGGCATCGAAGCACTCGAGCGCGATCAGCTCGGTGTCGAGCAGCTCCGGCACGGCGTCCGCTGCGGCGCACGCGTCGGGGTACGCGGCCACCAGCAGGGAGTGCCGGGGCGGATCGGGCACGAGCCGCACCGTCGCCCCGAGAACCAGAGCGCAGGTGGACTCCGAGCCCACCAGAGCCTTCGCCGTGTCGAACCCCTTCTCCGGGAGCAGGTCATCCAGGTTGTAGCCGGAGACCCGGCGCGGAATGGCGGGATAGCGGTCCCTGATCAGCTGCGCGTAGCGGTCCCGCAACTCCGCCAGCCCGCGGTGGATCTGCGCGGCACGTCCTGCGGCACGGACGATCGACTCGAAGTCCTGGGGCGTCGTGGGACCGAGCCTCATGCGGGTGCCGTCGTAGGTCAGCGCGTCGAGGGCGAGGACGTTGTCCACGGTCTTCCCGCCCATGACGGAGTGGGTTCCGCAGGAGTTGTTGCCGATCATTCCGCCGAGCGTGCAGCGGTCGTGCGTGGCGGGGTCGGGCGCGAAGGTCAGGCCGTGCACCGCGGCGGCCTCACGCAGCTGGTCGCAGATCACGCCCGGCTGCACCCGGGCGGTGCGCCGATCCGGATCGACCTCGATGATGCGGTTCAGGTACTTGGAGAAGTCGATCATCACCGCCTCATTGACGCTTTGACCCGCCAGACCGGTCCCGCAGCCACGAGCAAGCACCGGGACCTCGTGCAGTCGGCAGACCTCCAGCGCGGCCAGGACGTCGTCCTCGTTTCGGGGTATCACCACGCCCAGCGGGGGTTGCCGATAGATCGAAGCGTCGTTTGCGTACAACGCTCGACTCCCAGGGGTGAAGCGCACCTCCCCGCCGACCGTGTGACGCAGATCGCGAACCAGGCTCTCCCCGGCAGACGACGGGAAGCTGCCTTCGGCCTGAGAACGATCCGGCACCAGCTACCACCACCATTCGGGCTTGTAGAATAATTCGGGTATCCGGCTCAATCTGCTCGAAACGGTCTTTGATCGCTGCCGGGCTTCGGGCTCGGCTGTTTGGCGAACTCCTCTTCCGCGCAAGGCCCTGGGCTCCACGGGGGAGTGACCGCCGCGCTCCAACGGCGTCCGGCCTGTGGCGTGCTTCGGGGCTGCGCCGTCGCCCACAGCCAGAAGGAGGGATTCTCGTGGGTGCAGCACCGGACGCCCTGCGGAAAGCCGAACTGACGGAGGAACAGACACGCGACACCGAGCGTGAGTGGTTCCTCGATGCCGACACCGGGGAGCTGAAGCCGGAGGATTATTGCAATCGCGACGAGCAGGACCGGCCGCGCCCGGTTCGAGTTTCGAGCGCGGAGAGGTCGATCGTGTCGGTGAGGTCGTAGACGGCGTCCGGCTCGGTGGGCAGCTTGCGGAAGTCGGCGTCGCGGCCCAGCTCGGCACCCATGTTGGCGATGACGTGCCGGTCCATGGCGGTCAGTCCCGCAAGGCCCGGGCGGTGATACTCCAGGATCCCGTTGACCGCTCCATCCCACTTGCGAGCCGGCGGCGCACGTGTGCGAGTCGGATCCCCGCCAGTGTCTTGCCGGGGATGCCGAAGTACGGCATGTGGGTGGGGTGGGTTGTGGTCGACGTACTTGACACCGGCCTCGGTGCGCACCCGGTCCAGGAGCCCTCCAGTTCCCGTATCACCAGGGTGCCGGTGGCGTCCTGCGTGAGGGTCTGGTCGATCCCCGGCCGATCTCATGACCTGGTTCCATCCGGCCGTCGAGGAGGTGATCGGCGATGAGCCGGTGTGCCGGCGTGCCGCGGGAGAGGATCACAACGTCAGGCTGCGCGTCTGTGCTCCGGAACGGCAAGTTGCCCGCTACGGCTGTTCGGGGGCCTGCCCGGGGCCGGGAAGCGGTTCGAGTTCGGTCACTGCGTACTCGATCCGGACGTCGTCGGCCAGTTTCAGCGCGCCCAGGAACGCGCTGTACGGCTTGATCCCCCAGGTGGACTGGGTGACGGTCGCCCAGCCGCACACCATCCCATCCCCGTCACTGCCCCCGTGCACGGTCACCGGATGGGTCTGGCGCTTGATGGTCAGGTCCCCCGTGATCTCGAACGACTCGATCGTGCCCGTGATGCTCGTGGAGCGGAAGGTGATGGCTGGATGCTGTGCCGTGTGCAACAGGCCCTCGCCCTTCAATGTCCGCCCGATCTCCTCCTTGTCGGCGTCGGTGAGGGGTTTGAGTCCTCCCGTCCCCTCCAGGACGGTCAGCGATCCCGTCTCGACCGTCACGGTCACCGACGACTTCTCGGGATCGCTCGCGACGACCATCGTGTTCCCGGACCATCGGGTGGCCTCGATCGTGAGGTCGTGCCCCGCCTTCCGGCCGAGCCCAGCGCGACTGGTCTTGATCAGCAGGCGGCCGGCCGGCGGCCCGAACCGATGCCTTCCGTCACTAAATGTCACAAATTTCACTTTACGCGATTAGTGCGGCGTGTCACCTGAGGTGCGCCAGTATGACGGGCCGCTCGGCTGGAACCGGCATGAGCCGTCCTGCCCCCGGCCGGCACGCGGGCATCGAGGTCCACAACTGGCGGTTCGGCGGCGCGGCCGTGCCCGCTGGTGCGGACGCTCCCGTGGTGATCGCGCAGGCGTGGCGTGCTCGGCGGACGGTTCCGGCTGGAGGCCGGCACCGGCGAGGCGCTCAGCGAGCACATCCTGGGCGGCCCGTGGCCCGAGACATCGGTGCGCCTGGAGATGCTGGAGGAGGCGCTCCAGATCATCCGGAAGCTGTTCACCGGGGAGCAGACCAGCCATCGTGGCAAGCACTACACCGTGGAGAACGCCCGCCTGTACACCCTGCCCGAGCAGCCGGTGCCCATCGACGTCTCCGCCTTCGGTCCGCAGGCGGCCGAGGCCGCGGCGCGGATCGGGGACGGGCTGATCACGACGATGCCCGACGCCGCCCTGGTCGAGCGCCGCTCTTCCTGGCCGAGGCAATCGAACCACTCGATGCTCTCTGACACCGGGCGCAGCCAGGTCCGCCCCGTCGTGGAGCGGTTGGAAGGTGCCGCCTTCCCGTCGAAGCCTGGCTGCTCACAAACATCGCCTACAGCGGTTTGACCCAGCGTCGCCAGTGGTCCTCGCGGTGGTAGCCACCCGCGGCCCATGTGCGGTGGGCCTGTTCGTTGGCTTCCAGGACCATGGCGTCGACGCGTCGCCCGCCCAGGGCGGTGAAGCGTTGTTCTGCGGCTTCCAGCAGGGCGGTGGCGATGCCTTGCCGTCGGTGGTCGGGGTGTACGGCGAGTCGGTAGGCGGAGCATCGCCATCCGTCGAAGCCGGCTATGACGGTTCCAGTGAGAAGGCCGTCGCACTCTGCGAGGAGCAGGGCTTCGGGGTCTCGGGTGATGAGTCGGGTCACTCCGTCGTGGTCGTCGCTGATGCTCGTTCCTTCCGCGGCGTCGCGCCAGAACCGCAGCACGGTGTCGATGTCCGAGAGGGCGGCGCAGCGGATGCGAAGATCACTCATGGGGCGAGCCAAGCAGAGCACCGGCCTGTCCGGCGAACGGTTTCCGTGCCGAGGCTGGACATCGCGGGCTGCTCACCGCCAACGACATCGCGGCGCGGCTGTGGGTCGACCCAGGAGCGCTGGGTGCGCACGTCAGGACCTGGGGCCGGGGCGTCCGCGTCCTCCGCCGCATGCAGCCGAGGCCCCGGCCACCCCGCTGGGGCGCTGCCCGTGTGATGCGCTTGTGAACACCCCACACTCCTGTGCTTGTTCCGGGAACGTGACGGCACGCCGTTGTCAGTCCCTCCTATCAGAATGTCGCACACAGAGATCGAGATGCAGGAGTGACGTATGGGTACCTGGGATGGCGGTCCCTTTGACAACGACACCGCAGCGGACTTCTGCGGCGACCTTGATGAGGCAGCCGCAGGCGAACGCGAGGGCATCATCCGCGGCGCTCTCATACGTGTGATCGACACCGCCGGCTACCTCGAAGCGCCCGAGTCCGAGGAAGCCGTAGCTGCGGCCCTTGTCTCCGCGCAGTGTCCCGGGGGTGAGGCCCCCGATCCTGCCCATGGGCCGGAAGAGCCCCTCCCTGACCTCACCGGCCTGCGCGATCTCGCGCTCCAGGCCCTGGACCGTGTCATGGCCGACCCTTCCGAGCTGATGGACCTTTGGGCCGAGTCGGACGGCGGCCCCTGGCGTGCGAACATCCGCCGCCTGCAGAACGTGCTCCTGCCACAGCAGCCCGGAAAACAGCTCAGCCTGAGCTGACCCACGGCAACGGCTCCTCGAGTCCTACCCGGAAGGCCACCATGAGCTGGGACGCACTCCTCCTCCGCCTGCCCGACGACCTCACCTCCGTGCAGGAGATCCCCGCCAGCCACGCCCCGGCCCCGCTCGGCCGACGACACGACGTACTCGCGGCTGTCACCCGGGCCTGTCCCGAAGCTGATCTCTCGGACCCCTCGCAGTGATGCCTCCCGACCGCACCACTGGCATCCGCCCCATGCACCCTCACACCCGTTTGAGCGGGAAACGATCTTCCGCCGAATGGGAAGCGATCTGCAGCAACCGCAGCTTTCGCTCCGGTCCGCCCTCCGTCGTAGAGCAGTTGGAAGCTGCCGCCTTCACCCGTCGAAGCCCGCGATGACCGCGCGCCGGGCGCGATTTCGGCATCCGGACGCGCGCCCCCGCGCTCGGTCACTCGTGCGCGATCGCCGCCAGCACGTTCATCCGGGAGGCGCGCAGCGCGGGCAGCAGGGCCGCCACGACGCCCACGAGCGCCGCGCCGACCACCACCGCCACGATGGTGCTCCAGGGGATGGCCAGCGCCTTCATGCCCTGGAGGGCCAGCACCCGCTGAGTGCACAGGCCCCACACCAGGCCGAGGGACAGCCCCAGGACCGCGCCGAAGACGGCGATCACCACCGACTCCAGCCGGATCATCCGCCGCAGTTGGCGGCGGGCCAGCCCGATGGCCCGCAGCAGACCGATCTCCCGGGTGCGCTCCACCACCGACAGTGCGAGGGTGTTGACCACGCCCAGGACCGCGATGACGATCGCCAGGGCGAGCAGCGCGTACACGAGGTAGAGCAAGACCGCGATCTGGTCGTGGACGAGCTTCTTGTAGTCCGCCTGGTCGCGCACCTCCACATTGGGGTACGGAGCCAGAGTCTTCTCGAGGTGGGCGCGCAACTGCCCGGCGCCGGTGCCGGGTGCGGCGTTCACGTACAGGGCGGCGTCCGGGGTGTTCGGCACGTACTTCTCCAGGGTCCCCATGCCGAAGTACACGCCGCCCTCGATGCCGAACCCCTCGGCCGCGTCCTGGTTGGTGAGCGCCGCCACGGTCAGCCGGGCCTGCCGTCCGCCCTGGAACTCCACGGGCAGTACGGTTCCGGCCCGCACCCCGTGCTTCCCGGCGAAGCGGGCCTCCATGGCGATGTGCCCGTCGGCGAGGGCGGTGGCCGTGTTGCCGTGGACGTACTTGATGTGGGCGACCGCGTCGAGCCGTGGGTCGTACCCGGAGGCGGTGGTCTCGACGCGTTTGCCGTCCGGCAGCCGCATGGCGACCGCCGCGAGGCGCTGCCGTACGACTGTGCCGGCGCCCGGGGTGTCGCGCACCGTGTGCGTGACCTCCGCGGAGAACGGCAGGAAGCTGCGGTTCTGCACCACGTAGTCGGCGCCCAGCACCCTGTCGATCTGCCGGTCCAGGGAGTTGGTCATGGAGGCACTGGCCACGGACAGCCCGCCGACCAGGGCCAGGCCCACCATCAGGGCGGCCGCGGTGGCACCGGTGCGGCGCGGGTTGCGGAGCGCGTTGCGCTGGCTCATCCGCCCGATGGACCCGAACAGGGCCGGGAAGGCCCCGCCCAGCACCCGGATCAGCGGACGCACCAGCAGGGGCCCCGCGACGACGACGGCGACCAGGGTGAGGACGATGCCCACGCCGAGGAACGAGGCGGCGGTCGCCGTCCGGTGCGCGGCGGCGCAGCCTGCGAGCGCCGCCGCGCCGGCCGCTCCCACGCCCGCGCCCGTCAGCGCCCGCACCCGCATCGGCCGGCCCACCCCGGCCACCTCGGTGTCCGCCAGGGCCGCCATGGGCGAGACGGCGGCGGCGCGGCGGGCCGGGAGGTAGGCCGCCAGGAAGGTGACGCCGATGCCGACCGCGTACGCGGCGACGGGCGTGATCCACCGGACGACCATCGCCGTGGCCGTCAGGTTCATGCCGAACGCGCTCATGAGCTGGATCAGCCCGGCCGCGAGACCGATCCCGGCCGCGAGCCCCACCGTGGAGCCGACCACGCCGAGCAGCACCGCCTCGGTCAGCACCGAGCGCCGGACCTGCCGCCGGTCGGCGCCCAGGGCGCGCAGCAGCCCCAGCTCGCGGGTGCGCTGGGCGATCAGCATGGAGAAGGTGTTGACGATCAGGAAGATGCCGACGAGGACCGCGATCCCGGCGAACCCGACCATGACGTACTTGATGATCTTGACGAATCCGCCGAGCCGGGCGGCGGCCGACTTGGCCTGCTCGCCGGCGGTCCGCAGGTCGTAGCCGCCGGTCCCGACTGCCTGGCCGACGCGCTGCTTGAGCTGCACGTCGGTGACGCCCTTGGCCGCGTCGACCGAGATGCTCGTCGCCCGGGCGGTGGAGCCGAGCAGCCTGGCCTGGGCGGTGGGGGTGTCCAGGAAGAGCCTGGCCGCGCCCGGGTTGGTGGTGGTGAACGTGGCGATGCCGACGACCCGGACGCGGAACGAGCCGGGCTGCGCCTGGACCGCGAGCATGTCTCCGATCCGTACGCCGTCGTGCCGGGCGGTGTCGGCGTCCAGCGTGGCCTCGCCGTCGCCGTGCGGGGCGTGGCCGGAGGTCAGCCGGACCGGGCTGCGGTCGGTGACCTGCCAGTTGGAGACGACGGTCGGGGCGCCCGTGGTCGGGCCGACCGGTTCGTTGCGGCTGTCGACGACCATGGCGTTCTGGACGGCCACGTCCACGTGCGTCGCCGCGACGCCGTCGACCCCGGCCACCCGCTGGGCGAGGGAGGCGGGCACGGTCTGCACGACCCCGGTGGGCAGGGCGGACGTCAGCTCCTGCCTGGGGGCCACCGTCACATCGGCGGCGGTGGAGGCGAAGAGCTGGTTGAAGGTGCGGGCGACGGTGTCGGAGAAGATCAGGCTGCCCGTGACGAAGGCCACGGACAGGATGACGGCCAGGGCCGAGAGCAGCAGCCGCCCCCTGTGGTCCAGGAAGCTGCGCAGGGTCGCCTTGAGCACCGGGTCAGACCTCCTCGACGGCGACGCCGTCCCCGCCGAGCCGGCCGTGGACCGCGTCGAGACCGGCGGCGGGAGCGACCGCTCCGGCGAACAGGCGCATGCGCTCCAGCACGGCCTCCGCGGTCGGGTGCTCCATCGCGTCCACGATCCGGCCGTCCGCGAGGTACAGCACCAGATCGGAATGGGCGGCGGCGTTCGGGTCGTGGGTCACCATGACGACGGTCTGCCCGAGGCTGTCGACGGCGTCGCGCAGGAAGCCCAGCACCTCGAGACCGGCCCGCGAGTCGAGATTGCCGGTCGGTTCGTCGGCGAAGATCAGCTCCGGGCGGGAGGCCAGGGCCCGCGCGCAGGCCACGCGCTGCTGCTGGCCGCCGGAGAGCTGGGACGGACGGTGCCCCAGCCGGTTGCGCAGCCCCAGCGAGTCGATGACCTCGTCCAGCCACTTCTCGTCGGGCCTGCGGCCCGCGATGTCCATCGGCAGCGTGATGTTCTCCAGCGCGTTCAGGGTGGGGATGAGGTTGAACGACTGGAACATGAAGCCGATCCGGTCCCGGCGCAGCCGGGTCAGTTCGCGGTCCTTCAGTCCGGTGATCTCGGTGTCGCCGACCCAGACCTGACCGGCCGAGACGGTGTCGAGCCCGGCCAGGCAGTGCATCAGCGTCGACTTCCCGGAGCCGGAGGGGCCCATGACCGTGGTGAAACGACCGCGCTGGATGTCGACGTCCACCGAGTCCAGCGCGAGCACGCCGGTCTCGCCCGATCCGTACGCCTTGGTCAGCCCGCGGGCGCGGGCCGCGATCCCGTCGGCCGACGCCCGGCCCGACGGCGCAGCAGATGTGGACACGGGGGCCTCCTCGGGGGTCCTGCGACCCGTTACGTCCTGGCTCGTGACAGTTTCGTCCCCAGCCGAGCGTAATGTGACCGGGCCCACAGCCGGTATCCGTCGTTGGGCCGAGCGCACGTCCCGGGACCCCGACAACCGTGTAAGGGGCATGAACGCAGCGCCCTCTACCCGCGCCGGTACCGAGGCGGCACAAGTAGTCGTCCGATCGGCTGATCAGGTGATCGGCCGCTCACCTGGGCCCGTGGAGAGCGGACGCCAGGCCGTGCCCAGCACGCAGTACGAGGACGGCAGGACCGGTCCCTTCTCCGGAACCAGCATCCGCTGGTAGGGGCCCAACTCGAACCCGGCGTCGCGCAGGGCGGGGACCGGGTCGCGGGCCAGATGGCAGCCACCGCTCAGCAGCGGCCACACCGTGAGGTCCAGAGCGCGCTGGGTGAGGTGCATCGCCCGGCCGCCGCCTCTGCCGTGCTCGAAGAACCGCACCTCGCCGCCGGGCTTCAGCACCCGCCGCGCCTCGGCGAGCGCGCGCGGCACGTCGCGCACGCTGCACAGCACCAGCGCCAGCACCACCGCGTCGAACGCCTCGCTCTTCACGGGCAGCGCCTCCGCGCAGCCCGGCACCACGTCGACCGGGACCTCGGCGCGCTGCGCGGCGTCGAGCGCCCGCCGCCGCAGCAGCCGCTCCGGTTCGATTGCGACGACCTCCGCGACCGAGTCCGGATAGCGCGCGAAGTTCAGCCCGTTGCCCGCGCCGATCTCGATCACCCGACCGGACAGCCCGGCCAGCAGCCGCCGGCGCACCGCGGCCATGCCCATGCCGGTCTCCGCGGCCACGCTGGCCCGGGCGTAGTAACGGGCGAACACCGGATGCCGGACGGCGTCCCGCGCCGCCTTCCCGGAACCGCCTGACCGCAACACCATGGCGCCCTCCCGACCATGACGGGCCTACGGTGAGTGTCCTCAGTGCCTACCCGCCGCACACCCATCCATACCGGGCCCCGCGCTGCCCGGCGGGCCCGGCCGGGCGTCTCCGTCAGGTGCCCGGGGTGAACTGCTCGGGTGCCTCACGGGCGGTGAAGCCCACCGCGTCCCACGTGCCGTCGAGCCGGGGGGCCAGCCAGGTCGGGGCCAGCGAGCGGAAGGCGGCCGGCGGCAGGGCGGCGGCGGCCTCGGGTAGGGCGCCGAGCAGGGGGGCGCCGGCCGCTTCGGGGAGGTCGGTGACGTTGCAGCGGCAGGCGAGGTCGGGCTCGGTGGGCCAACTGCCGATCACCACGCCGAGGAGGTCCAGGCCGCGGGTACGCAGTTCACGGGCCGTCAGCTCCGTGGTGTTCAGCGTCCCCAGGCCCGCCGTGGCCACGACCAGCACCGGAGCGCCCAGCAGCCGCGCCGCGTCCGCCAGGGTGCCGCCCTCCGCGTCGAAGCGGACGAGGAGCCCGCCCGCCCCTTCCACCAGCACCAGGTCGTGCTCGGTGGCCAGCTTGGCCGCGGCCTCGGCCACCTCGTGCGGGCGCACCGGCGCCAGCCCGGCCCGCAGGGCCGCCGTCGCGGGCGCCAACGGCTCCGGATAACGGGCGAGTTCATACGCCGTCACATCACCGGCCAGCCGGGCGACCTCGTCGGCGTCCCCGCGCTCGTCCGGCCCCACGCCGGTCTGCGCGGGCTTCAGCACGGCCACCGACCGCCCGACCGCCACGGCCGCCGCGGCGACGGCGGCCGTCGCGACCGTCTTGCCGACCTCCGTGCCCGTGCCCGTGATCACCAGGACCGGCATCTCAACCCTCCCGCGCCGCCGCGCACACCGCGCGCGCGATCCGTGCCACGTCCACGTCACCGGTGACGTACGGCGGCATCGTGTACACCAGGTCCCGGAACGGCCGCAGCCACACGCCCTCGCGCACGGCCGCCCGAGTGGCCGCCGCCATGTCCACCGCGTGGTCGAGCTGGACCACTCCGATGGCGCCCATGACGCGCACGTCCCGCACACCCGGCAGCTCCGCCGCCGGAGCCAGTCCGTCCCGCAGCCCCGCCTCGATCCGCTTGACCTCCGCACGCCAGTCCTGGCCGAGCAGCAGTTCGATCGACGCGCAGGCCACGGCCGCCGCCAGCGGGTTCGCCATGAACGTCGGGCCGTGCGCGAGCACCGGCACCTCCCCGCGCGAGATGCCCTCGGCCACCCGCGCGGTGCACAGCGTCGCCGCCATCGTCAGATAGCCGCCGGTCAGCGCCTTGCCCACGCACATCACGTCCGGCGTCACGGCGGCGTGCTCCGCCGCGAACAGGGCGCCGGTGCGCCCGAATCCGGTCGCGATCTCGTCGAACACCAGGAGCACGTCGTGCGCGTCGCAGATCTCGCGCAGCACCTGCAGATAGGCGGGGGAGTGGAAGCGCATCCCGCCCGCGCCCTGCACCACCGGTTCGACGATCACGGCGGCCAGTTCACCTGCGTGCCGCTCGACCGTCTCCCGCAGATGGCCGGCGTACGCCTCCTCGTACTCGGCCGGCGGCGCGTCCGCGAAGACCTGACGCGGCAGCACACCGGTCCACAGATCGTGCATCCCGCCCTCGGGGTCGCACACGGACATCGGCTGCCAGGTGTCCCCGTGGTAGCCGCCCCGCCAGGTGAGCAGCCTCCGCTTGTCCGGGCGGCCGAGCGAACGCCAGTACTGCAGGCACATCTTGACCGCGACCTCGACCGACACCGAACCGGAGTCGGCGAGGAACACATGCTCGAGTCCTTCTGGTGACATGTCGACAAGGAGCTTCGCCAGCCGGACGGCGGGCTCGTGCGTGAGCCCGCCGAACATCACGTGGCTCATCCGGTCCAGCTGCTCCCGGGCGGCCTCGTTCAGCACCGGGTGGTTGTAGCCGTGGATCGCCGCCCACCACGACGACATGCCGTCGACCAGTTCGCCCGAGCCGTCCGCGAGCCTCAGCCGCACCCCGCTCGCCGACTCCACGACGAGCGGTTCCTGGCGGCCGGGCATGGGTCCGTACGGGTGCCACACGTGCCGCCGGTCGAGCTCCAGCAGTTCGGGCACGCTCGGGCCGGGCGTGTTGCGCGGTTCAGGCATTGGGCGCGAGGTCCGTTCCGGCGCCCCGGCGGCGCACGGCGACCAGGTCCGGCCGCGGCCCGTTGCCGGCCGCGGCCGGTGCCGTTTCCGGTGCTTCGGCCGGTGCCGCGGCGGAACCGCAGACCCCGCCACCCCGGTGCGACCCGCACCCCTGCCCCTCGTGCGACCCGCAACCCGATCCCTCGTGGGACCCGCATCCCGAATCTTCCTGGGACCCGCACCCGGCGCCGTCGTGCGATCCGCACCCGCCCCCGGCCGCCACCCGGTGCTCGGGCAGCGTCACCTGGTCGGCGCCCTCCACCTCGAAACCGGCGTCCGCGATCATCTCCAGGTCGGCCCTGCCCGCCTGTCCCTCGCTGGTCAGGTAGTCGCCGAGGAAGATCGAGTTGGCCAGGTGCAGCGCGAGGGGCTGCATGGTGCGCAGGTGCACCTCCCGGCCGCCCGCGATCCGCACCTCCACGTCCGGGCAGACGAACCGGACCATCGCCAGGATCCGCAGGCAGCGCTGCGGGGTGAGGTTCCACTCCTTGGCGAGCGGTGTGCCCTCGAACGGGATCAGGAAGTTCACCGGAACCGAATCCGGGTCCAGCTCGCGCAGCGAGAAGACCACGTCCACCAGGTCCTCGTCGCTCTCGCCCATCCCGGCGATGAGCCCGGAGCAGGCGGACAGCCCGGCCGCGTGCGCCTTGTGCACGGTGTCCACCCGGTCGGCGTAGGTGTGGGTGGTGGTGATGTCGCCGTACGTCGCCTCGGACGTGTTGAGGTTGTGGTTGTAGGCGTCGGCCCCGGCCTCGCGCAGCCGTTCGGCCTGGCCGTCGGAGAGCAGACCGAGGCAGGCGCACACCTCGACGCCCTCGTTCTGCTCCTTGATCGCCTTGATGGTGTCGGAGACCCGGTCCACGTCACGGTCGGTCGGGCCGCGCCCGCTGGCCACCAGGCAGACCCGTTTGGCGCCGCCCGCCAGCCCGGCCGCGGCGGCCTCGGAGGCCTGGTCGGGCTTGAGCCAGGTGTACTTGAGGATGCCGGCCTTCGAACCGAGCCGCTGAGAGCAGTAGGAGCAGTCCTCGGGGCACAGACCGGACTTGAGGTTGACGAGATAGTTGAGTTTCACCCGCCGGCCGAACCAGTGGCGGCGCACCTTCCCGGCCGCGGCCACCACATCCAGCAGGTCGTCGTCCGAGGTGGCCAGCACGGCCAGAGCTTCCTCGCGGGTCGGCGACTCGCGCCGAAGTCCCTTGTCCACCAGCGTGTTCAGCAGGTCCATAAGAGCTGATCCTTTCCTACGGCCCGGTCCGCGGCCAAGGAGACCTCGCACAATGACGGACCGATCGACATGTGGGTATTGCCACATCATGGGCGGCAAGCGCTGCCGTTAGGGTCTGTGGACTGCCTACAAATGCCCCGGAGGACCCATGGCGTTCGGCTGGATCGAGGAGCGGGCGGACGCACGCCGCCGGGCCGGGCTCGTGCGGACCCTGCGGCCCCGCCCCGCCGACTCGCCGCTGCTCGACCTCGCGGGCAACGACTACCTGGGGCTCGCCCGTCATCCGGAGGTGACCGAGGGGGCGGCGGCCGCCGCGCGCACCTGGGGCGGCGGCTCGACCGGCTCCCGGCTGGTCACCGGAACCACCGAACTGCACGCCGAACTGGAACGCGAACTGTCCGGTTTCTGCGGCTTCGAGGCGGCGCTGGTCTTCTCCTCCGGATACGCCGCGAACCTGGCCGCGGTCACCGCGCTCGCGCCGCACGGATCGCTCGTCGTCTCCGACGCGGGCAACCACGCCTCCCTCATCGACGGCTGCCGGCTGGCCCGGGGCACGACACAGGTCGTCGCGCACGCCGACCCGGACGCGGTGCGCAAGGCGCTCGGCACGCACGAGGGCCCGGCCGTGCTCGTGTCGGACACGGTGTTCTCGGTCGACGGCGACGCGGCCCCGCTGGCGGAGTTCGCCGCGGTCTGCCGGGAGCGCGGCGCGGGCCTCCTCGTCGACGACGCCCACGGGCTGGGCGTCCTGGGCGCCGGCGGCCGCGGCGCCGCGCACGCAGCGGGACTGGCGGGCGCCGGCGACGTGGTCGTCACGGCCACGCTCTCGAAGTCGCTCGGCAGCCAGGGCGGAGTCGTCCTCGGACCCGCGCGGGTGATCGACCACCTGGTCAACGCGGCCCGGACGTTCATCTTCGACACCGGCCTCGCCCCCGCGGCCGCGGGCGCGGCCCTGGCGGCGCTGCGGCTGCTGCGCCGCGAGCCGGAGCGGGCGGCACGCGCGCGAGCGGTGGCGGCCGAACTCCACGCACGCCTGACCGCCGCGGGTCTGGAAGCGGTACGTCCGGACGCCGCGGTGGTCTCGGTGCGCGCGCCGTCCCCGGAGCGGGCCGTGCGGTGGGCGGCCGACTGCCGGGCGGCCGGCCTCGCCGTGGGCTGTTTCCGTCCTCCTTCCGTGCCCGACGGCATCTCACGGCTGAGGCTGACCGCCCGCGCGGACCTCTCCGGGGCGCAGATCGAACGCGCTGTACGGGTGATCGGTGAGGCACGGCCATGAGTCGGCGTGACACGGCCGGACGTCACCGGGGGCGGATATGACCGGATGGTGCGTCAGACGCGGTGCGCCGCAGCCGTGAAACGGGCCCAGCTCGCGGGGGAGAAGAGCAGGGCCGGCGCGGCCGGGGCCTTGGAGTCGCGCACGGCGAGCAGCCCGGACCACGGTCCCGTGGCGGGCCGGGCCGTCTCGACGCAGTTGTTGGCTCCCGTGCTGTAGCTGCTCCGCAGCCAGCGCACGCCGTGCAGATCGGTGCTGGAAGATACGTGCCGAGGCAGAGCGGACATGGTGCCTCCTTAGGCGGTACGTGGTGGAGCGCCGTCAGGGTCCTGGCGTATCCCGGCGATGAAGTCCAACGAGTCCTCGGGCGAGAGGGCGTGGATCCGCAGGGTGTCGAAGGCCTCCGTGTAGGCCTCTAGGTCTTCTTTCCGCTCGAGATGGAGGCTACTCGTCAGGTGGTCGAGAACCACCACGTTCAGATCAGAAGTGTTCGAAAATGAGAAGATTACGAAAGGACCGGTGATGCCGATGTGCGCGCCGGCGGCGAACGGCAGCACCTGGAGCCGTACCTGCGGCAGCCGGGCCGCCTCCGTCAGCCGCTCCAGCTGCCGCCGCATGATCTCCGGGCCGCCCACCTCGCGGCGCAGCACCGCCTCGTCGAGCACCGCGTCCAGCTCCAGCGGCGGCTGCGCGCGGAGCACGTCCTGGCGGGCCAGCCGCACCTCCACCAGCGCGTCCAGCCGGTCCTCGTCGAGCCCGTCCACGGCGGCCCGGGTGACCGCGCGGGCGTACTCGGGCGTCTGCAGCAGTCCGGGGACGACCGAGGTCTCCAGGGTGCGCATCCCGCTCGCCTGCGACTCCAGGCTGATGAAGTCCCGGTAGGTCGGCGGCAGTACCCCGCGGTAGGCGTGCCACCAGTGGTGCCGGCCGTCGCCGTCGTCCAGTCCCGCGAGGACCAGGAGCAACTCGCGCAGCTGGGAGTCGTGGACCGCGTACGCGTCCAGGAGGGAGCGCACATCGGCCGGTTTCACCCCACTGGTGCCGGTTTCGATCCGGCTGACCTTCGACTGGTGCCAGCCGACCAGGCCGGCCGCCTCACCGCTGGTGAGACCCGCGCCGGTGCGCAGCGCGCGCAGTTCGGCGCCCAGTTTCCTGCGGCGCACCGCGGGACCGTGCTGCATGGGCTACTCCCTCGCTCCGTCTGAACGCTCCACGCGACCCGCTTCACATACGGTCTTCCGTCGCAGAGTTCACCGCATCGAGCGACAGATATATGCATATCTTGGTGGATCGCCACCGAGACGGCAGGACTGGTGGCAGTCTGACGGCGAAGCACCAGTGCGGGACCGTACTCGAACCATCCGCTCAGTGTCGGACTCCGGTCCCGTGGGAAAGGGACGACGTCGCCATGGCAGACCATCTGGAAGCATCCGTCACTCTGCCGAGCGATCCCGCCTCGGTCTGCGCGGCCCGTGCCTATGTGGCGGGCACGCTCGCGGAGTGGGGCCTGCCGCCGGCCACGGACACCGCCGAGACGGTGCGGCTCATCGTCTCCGAACTCGCCACCAACGCCGTACAGCACACTTTCGGGCAGTCACCCACCTTCACGGTGGACCTCGTCCTCGTGCGTGACGAACGGCTGTGCATCGGGGTCACCGACAGCCACCCCCGGTTCCCCAAACGGCTGCCGGCCGCCGTCCAGCAGGACAACGGCCGGGGCATGGTGATCATCCGGTGGCTCACCGCGGAGTGCGGCGGCAGACTGACCGTGCGGCCGACCCGGGAGGGCGGCAAGACGGTCTGCATCGAACTTCCGTGGACGGCTCCTGCCCGGCCCGTGACGGCCGCGGGCCAGGAACCGTAGGAACGTGGGGTGACGGCGTCGCAGCGCCGCCACCGCCCCGCACCGCGGCCGGGTCAGCGGACCCGGCCGTACCAGACGCTCTTCGTCCAGATCTTCTGGAGCTTCACCACGTCCCCGGTCTTCGGGGCGTGCCAGATCTTGCCCGAGCCGGCGTAGATGCCGACGTGGTACACGTACGAGCCCGAGTGGAAGAACACCAGGTCCCCGGCCCGGCGGCTGCTCGCGGAGATGTGCCGGCTGTTGTTGTACTGCTGCGCGGCCGTGCGGGGCAGTTTCTTGCCCGCCCTCTTGAACGAGTACAGCGTGAGCCCGGAGCAGTCGAACCTCCGCGGCCCCGTGGCGCCCCACTGGTAGGGCGACCCCTTCTTGGACGCGGCGATCTGCAGCGCCTTGGACGCCATCGTGACGGCCGAGGCCTCGGAGGCCACACCCGGCACGACGATCGAGCCGCCCACGGCGGCCAGGGTCAGGGCCGAGGCCGTGCCGGCCCGGGCCATCAGCGACGGGACGCGATTGAGCGCAGTCATGCGCAACCCTTCGTCAGCCGCCTGTGAAGGATGACCTGTCGGATTCGGGCTGGCGAAGTTGCCCGGCCGCGTTGCCGCGGCTTCACCCCAAGGGCTGCTCGGTCCGGTCATGGTGCGACCGTTCCGGCGACCCGTCGTGCTTGGGTCCTCCACTCCTGCCGATCCACTCCTGTCGACCGGTCATCCGGGCGGCGGCAGGACTCGGCGTCCGCCCGGACCGCCCCGCCGTTGTGGCGGGGGCTTGTCGTCAGACAGGGATCTTCACCCACGGATGTCCGAAAATCCCAACGGAAGCGAGTGTTTGTGTTGTTACTCACCACGCGCCCGTTCGGGTGGACACCCTCACGATCGAACGGATGCCCCCTCACCCGACGACCCCCGGACCAGCACCGGAACGCCTCGTGCCGCCATTCGGGGAGGCGGGCTGCGCAACTGTGGCGGTCCCGAAAAGGGACCTGAACCTACACCGAAAGGGGGTCGGTCATTCGGGGACATTCCGTGTCGCTTGTCCCGGCGCGCCGCCTCCCGCGCCCGCCGCGCCCCCGGTGTGGACGACGTCAACTTCCGCAGTTTGGCGGCTGGGTGAAGCGCACGGCGCGCGACTCACCGTCCGGCACCCACGGGGGCCGGGCGCCCGGCGGCCTCCGGACAGCGGCCGATCGGCTCTGCCAGGGTGCGGGGTGGGTCCGGTGGATCGTCCCGCGTCCGGCGAGGTGGGCATTGCCGTGCGATTCGGGATGTACCGGCCAACCGGCCCATATGTGGCGGCTTCTGGCGTCTCCGGCGCCGGCTGCCGCTTCGGGCCGGCCCGCGCCTGCCGCGCGGACCGCCGCTGGGGCTTCCGGCCCCGCACCGCCATCCGGCCGCCGGGGTTCCGGTTCCCCGCCGACCCGGGCCCGGCGGGTGCCCCTGACGGCCCGGGTGCCCGGTCGTCTCCGGGCGGCGGCCGATCGGCGCTGTCCGGGTGTGGTGCGGGGTCCGGTGGATCGTCCCGCGTCCGGTGAAGTGGGCATTGCCGTGTGATTTTGGGCGTTCCGGCCAACCGGCCCATATGCGGCGGCTTCTGGCGTCTCCGGCGCCGACCACCGCTCCAGGCCGGCCCGCGCAGCCTCGGCCGCGTGGCCCGCCTGCTGGCCTTCAGGCCTCTCAGGTTGGCCCGCTTGCTGGGTTTTTGACCCCTTTCGTGGGGGCCGCCCGCCGACTCCCCGTCCCTTCCGTGCGTGCCGTCGCCGGCCTTCCGGTTCCCGTCGAGCCGCTCGGGGTTCCGCTCAGCGGGACACGTCGCGCCGCTTATCGGATTGGCAAAGAAGGTCAACGCCCCCTGTTCTCAGGGACCTCACAGCAGCAAGGATCCCCGTACCCAATTCGCAACGACGTACGGGGAGGTCCCCCCTTGAGGGACATGAGACCCAGGAACCGGGTGCTGGCGCTCGGTTCGGCCGGTGCGCTGGTCACGGCGACCCTGATAGCCGGCGCGGTGGCGACGCCCGCGGCCGGTGCGAACAACGGCCAGGGCCAGGACCGCGAGACCCGCGGCGCGGCGATCGCCGCGGAGCGGGCCGCGAAGGCCGGCATCGACTGGCAGGACTGCCCCGCCGACTGGGGGCTGGCCAAGCCCATCCAGTGCGGTTACGTCTCGGTGCCGCTCGACTACGCCGACCCCTACGGCAAGCAGATCAAGCTGGCCGTCGACCGCGCCGGCAACACCGGCACCAAGGAGGAGCGCCAGGGCGCCCTCGTCTACAACCCGGGCGGCCCCGGCGGTTCGGGCCTGCGCTTCCCGACCCGGGTCACCGGAAAGAACGCCATCTGGGCCAACGTGGCGAAGGCCTACGACTTCGTCGGCTTCGACCCGCGCGGTGTCGGCCACTCGGCGGCCATCTCCTGCGCCGACCCGCAGAAGTTCGCCGAGGGGTCCAAGCTGGACCCGGTGCCCGGCTCCGAGGGCGACAAGAGCATCCAGCGCAAGCTGGCCCGCGAGTACGCGCAGGGCTGCCTCCAGCGCACCGGCCGCGCCATGCTCCAGCAGATGACCACCCCGAACACCGTGCGCGACCTGGACGTCATCCGCGCCGCGCTCGGCGAGCAGAAGCTCAACTTCCTCGGCGTCTCCTACGGCACCTACCTCGGCGCCGTCTACGGCACGATGTTCCCGGGCCACGTGCGCCGGATGGTCGTCGACAGCGTCGTCAACCCGGCCCGCGAGAACATCTGGTACCAGGCCAACCTGAACCAGGACGTCGCCTTCGAGGGCCGCTGGAAGGACTGGCAGGACTGGGTCGCCGCGAACGACGCCACCTACCACCTGGGCGCCACCCGCGACGCCGTCCAGGAGCAGTGGCTGAAGCTGCGCGCCACCGCCAAGAAGAGCCCCATCGGCGGGGTCGTCGGCCCGAACGAGCTGATCTCCTTCTTCCAGAGCGCGCCGTACTACGACTCGTCGTGGGCGCCGGTGGCGAGGGTGTTCAGCAAGTACGTCGCCGGTGACACCCAGGCGCTGGTCGACGCCGCCGCCCCGGACCTGTCCGACATCGCGGGCAACATCTCCTCGGAGAACGGCAACGCCGTCTACACGGCCGTGGAGTGCACCGACGCCAAGTGGCCCACCAACTGGCAGACGTGGGACCGGGACAACACGCGGCTCCACAAGACGGCCCCGTTCATGACCTGGGCCAACGCGTGGATGAACCTGCCGTGCGCCACCTGGCCCGTCAAGCAGCAGAACCCGGTGGACGTCAAGACCGGCAAGGGTCTGCCGTCGGTGCTGATCGTGCAGTCCACGCGGGACGCCGCCACGCCGTACGCGGGCGCCGTCGAGCTGCACAAGCGGTTCAAGGACTCCCGTCTGATCACCGAGAAGGACGCGGGCTCCCACGGTGTCACCGGCCTGGCCAACCCGTGCGTCAACGACCGGGTGGACACCTACCTGCTCACCGGGAAGACCGACTCGGCCGACGTGACCTGCGCACCGCACGCCACGCCGAAGCCGTAAGGCCCGGCATCGGGTGACGAGGGGCGGCCGGGAAGCCCGGCCCCCCCTCTCTCGCGTTCGGTGTGCCCAGCGGCGCAAGCCCACAGGCGTCAACCGAGGGGCGCGCGCGGGAACCTGCGCCGGTCGCCCTTCGCCTCGGCCTGCTCCGCCTTGGCCACGGCCGCGTACTGGTCGACGTACTCCTGCTCGGACAGAGTCAGGATGGCGTACATGATCTCGTCGGTGGCGGCCCGCAGGATCGCCTTCTCGTTCTCCATGCCCGCGTAGCGGGAGAAGTCCAGCGGCTTGCCGAAGCGGATCACGATCGGGTGCGGGCGCGGGACGACCTTCCCGGGCGGCTGGGCCTCGAACGTGCCGATCATCGCGCACGGGACGACCGGCACCCCGGCCTTGAGCGCCATGACCGCGACGCCGACCTTGCCCTTGTACAGGCGGCCGTCGTGCGACCGGGTGCCCTCCGGGTAGATGCCGAGCAGCTCGCCCTTGCGCAGCACCCCGAGCCCCTCCCGGATCGCGGCCTGCCCTGCCTCCTTGCCCGACCGGTCGACCGGGATCTGTCCCGCGCTGCGGAAGAAGGCCGCGGTGAGCCGGCCCTTGATGCCCGGGCCCGTGAAGTACTCGGCCTTGGCCAGGAAGGTGATCCGCCGTTTGAGGATCGCGGGCATCACGAAGTGGTCCGAGAAGGAGAGGTGGTTGCCCGCGACGATGGCCGCACCCGAGGCCGGCACGTGCTCCAGCCCTTCGATACGCGGCCGGAAGACCAGTCTGAGCAGCGGTCCCAGCAGAACGTATTTGAGCAGGTAGTAGAACACGGCTCGCCCTTCGATCTACCAGGTCCGCTTCAGGCCGGTGTTTTGAGAGGTCAAAGCCATGATCCCGGGAATTGACCCACGTGCATCCGTAGTCATCTGTAACCGCGTTCGACCCAGCTCATGCTGACCACTTGCTGACTCGTCCAGTATGAGATTCATCGTCTGCTGGAGACATAGAGCTCGGACGGAGTTCAAGTAGCGAAATCGTCATGGCTGCGATAGGAGTGGGCGGCGGTTACCTCCGGAATGGTCCGTATCCTGGCCGCTGGCTGCCCCTGCCGAGACGCAGTGTGCCGGGTCGGCTGCCGCCTGCCCGCCGAGCTGCCCAGAACTGCACGGCCCGGCGGCGGGCAGTTCACGGCGCGGCGTGGTGTTCAGCGCAGGGTGAGCGGGGTCGCGGATGCGACGTGGGACAGTTTCTCCGGGTTGCGGACGTAGTAGAGGCCGGTGATGCGGGCGTCCTCGACACGGATCGCCATGACGCCGTCGAACTCGCCGTCCAGGCGGACGAGGAGTGCCGGGTTGCCGTTGACCACGGTCGGTTCGACGGTGGGCGTTCCTTCGAGCTTGCCGATGCCGCCGGCGAACATGCGGGCCACCCGCTCGGCGCCGGTGACCGGCCGCAGCGCGGCGTGTTTGATGCCGCCACCGTCGCTCATCAGGACGACTTCGGGGGCGAGGACCTCAAGAAGGGCCTGGGGGTCCCCGGTTTCGATCGCGCGTTGGAATGACTTCAGGACCGCCTGGCCCTCGTTCGAGGAGACCATCCGGCGGGGGCGGCGGGAATCGACGTGCCGGCGGGCGCGGTGGGCGATCTGGCGGACGGCCGCGGGGTTCTTGTCGACGGCGGCCGCGATCTCGTCGTAGCCGATGTCGAAGACCTCGCGCAGCACGAAGACGGCGCGCTCGGTCGGTGACAGCGTCTCGAGGACGAGCAACAGCGCCATGGACACGCTCTCGGCGAGTTCGACGTCCTCGGCCACGTCCGGCGCGGTGAGCAGTGGCTCGGGCAGCCAGGGGCCGACGTATGCCTCCCGGCGGCGCTTCATGGTGCGCAGCCGGTTGAGCGCCTGGCGGGTGGTGATCCGGACCAGGTAGGCGCGCTGGTCGCGCACCTGCCCCTGGTCGGCCTCGGCCCATCGCAGCCAGGTCTCCTGGAGGACGTCTTCGGCGTCGGCCGCCGATCCGAGCATCTCGTAGGCGACGGTGAACAGCAGGTTGCGGTGGGCGAGGAACGCCTCGGTCGCCGGGTCGGTGGCGTCGTCGCTCATCCCTCGTCCCTTCTCTTCGCCCTTCGCGGTCGGCCCTGGCGGTCGACCGCGTTCGTGCGCGTCCACAGCAGCATCCTCGCAGCACGCACCGGTCAGGCCGCCCGGTCGGCGGCGGCCGGTGCCTCGGCGCGCTTGGCGCGCAGCAGTTGCCGGCGCTTGGACAGACCTCCCGGGACGCGGTGCAGGCTGAACGAACCGGGTTTGTGCGCCTCTTCGGCCAGGTGCTCGGGGATGCCCTTGCAGACCAATTCCTTGATCCTGGCGCCCAGGCCGTCGGCGATGTGCAGCCACACCGCGACGTCGGACCTGTTGGCGAACTGGTAGACGCCCGCGCTTCGGCCCAGGCTGACGCACTGGGCGTAGAACGACTGGTGGAGGTCCCCCGGCTGCTCACCCGCGAGTCGGCTGAGCACGGTGTCGGCAGCCCGCGCGCCCAGCGGCATTGCGTTCAGGCAACTCATCCGCAGCGGCAGACCGGACGGTGCCGCCGAGTCCCCGGCCGCTACGATGCGCGCGTCGTCCACGCTTGTCAGCGTCTCGTCCGTGAGCAGGCGGCCTACGACGTCGGTGCTCAGCCCGCTGCGGGCGGCCAGGTCAGGGACGCCGAAGCCGGCGGTCCAGACGGTGACCTCGCTGGGCAGGTCACGGCCGTCGGCGAGCCGCACGGCGTCGCGGGTCACCGCCGTCACTCTCGCGTCGGAGCCGTCGATGACCGTCACGCCGAGCTCGGCCAGCCGCTTAGCAACCGAGCGCCGGCCCCGGGTGTGCAGGTACGGGCCGAGAACGCCGCCGCAGACCAGGGTCACCCGGCGGCCCTGCTCCGCCAGCTCGGCGGCGGTCTCGATGCCGGTGGGACCGGCACCGACCACCGTCACCGGGGCCGTCGCGGGAGCGGCGTCGATGACAGGGCGCAGCCGCTGTGCCGCCTCCAGGGTGGCCATCGGGTAGGCGAACTCAGCCGCGCCTGGCACGCTCAGTTCGGCGCTGCCACTGCCCACGGCGTAGATCAGGTACTCGTAGTCGAGCGTGCCGCCGGCCGCCGGCGTGACGCTGCGCTCGGCCGCGTCGATCCGTGTCACCGTGTCGACCATCAGTCGGACGCCCTCGGACAGGACGTGCTGGTAGGCGACGACCGCGTCGTCGGACCCGCCCACCAGCTGGTGCAGGCGGACCCGGTGGACAAAGTCCGGGCGCGGGTTGATCAGCGTCACGGTCACGTCGTCGCGCAGCGTCAGCCGGTTCGCGGCCATCACGCCCGCGTATCCGCCACCGATCACCACCACATGCGTGTTCCCAGGCACTGTGCCTCCTCCGTTTCCAGGTGTTCGGCCTCAAGACACCGCGTCTCAGGTCGCTGTGACAGGGTGTGAGTCAGATCACTTCACTGGAGCTCGGCTGGGGCTGTGACCGCAGTCAGGTCGACCGCCACCGGCCGACGCCGGGCCGAGTGCGGCGGGCATCGAGCTGGCGGTCCGCCGTGAGGCAACCGCGCTGGTCGTGGCCCTCAATGAGTGGCTGTGGCCACACGCTTCGCACCAGTTGTTCGTCAACCCTTTGCCGAGGCACTGGTGGGCAGGCTAGATTTTTCCAGCCGTCCGCGTTGTTCCGGACCGGCGCTGTCGACGAGGAGGTGTGGAGCACATGCGCAGGAGTGCCCAGCAGTTGAGCCCGCGTACCCACCTTTGCCACCTCCTCACGACGGAGACGCCTTGTCGCTTCGCATCACCCCACTGACCGACCTCACTCACGGGCCGCACAGCCGGCGTCTTGCATGGCTCGCGTCCGACGCCGATTCCATCCCTGTCGGGACGGCCTTTCTGCGGCTGTTCACCGATCCTGGCCAGGAGCACCTGGCCGAACTGACCCTCGGTGTCCATCCCGCGGAGCGGCGCAAGCGCGTCGGATCCCGGCTCCTCGATGCCGCCGTGGCCACCGCCCGGGACAATGCCCGACGCTGCGTTGTCGCGCAGGCCGAGGCCGGATCGCCGAGCGACCGCTTCCTGGCGGCGCGCGGTTTTCGTAAGGTCCTCACCTTGGGGTTCTTCCGCTTGCCGCTGGCCGATGTGGACACCGCCGCCCTGGCCGAGCTCATTGAGCGTCCGCATCCCGGCTACCGGCTGGTGTCATGGCAGGGAGCCGTCCCCGACGGCCTGGCCCAGACGTTCGCCGCCTCACGTCACGCCATGGACGACATGCCCATGGACGACACCGACTACGGGTCCGTGACCTGGGACGTGGACCGCGTCCGGGCCGCGGCGAAGGCCGTCGAAGAGCGCGGCGACCAGTTGCACACCGTCGTCGCCATCGACGCCTCCACCGGCTCGATCGCCGGATTCACCGAACTCGTCATCCCCGGCAACGGCGCAGGTGATGGCCAGCACTACGGCACCGGCGTGCTGCCCGAGCACCGTGGACACGGCCTCGGCCGATGGATGAAGGCCGAGTCGATCCGACAGGCCCATGGGCGCTATCCGGGCCTCGGTGGCCTCCTGACCGACACGGCCGACAGCAACATGCACATGAAACAGATCAACGACAGCCTCGGTTACACACCCACACACACGACACACCAGTACCGACTCGACCTTTAGCGGCGAAGGGACAGGCCCAGACGCCTCGCTGACCCAACCGACACAAACCGCGGGCCGCCAGCGCTCCACAGCGCGGACGGCCCGCCGGCGTTGCCGCCGCAGCAGGCGAAAGCGGCCGTCAGGTCAGCCGCTACCTCACCGAAGACCACGCCCTGCGCGACTACTTCGCCTCCCACGCCTGACAGGCGAAGTACGAGCCCCTCGCACACCTCCACGACCAAGCCGACTTGCACACCGCTGCGGTCGGTGGTGGTGTGGGTGGTGGTGTCGCCCCCTCCTGTGACGGTGGCGGTGTTGGTGACCTTGTGGCGTTCGTCGGCTGGATCGAGGAGTACGACGTCCAGTGCGGGACGTGGATCGGCCTGATCGACAGCAGCATCGTCTCCGACGCCGTCGGCGAGCCGAAGAACCTTCCGGCGTGAGAGGTGAGCTGCCCCGTGTTCGATGGAGTGCGCGATCGTGTGATCAAGCTGCGTCGCCGTACGCGGCTCCCTGACGAAGTCGAGGTCGTGCGGCGCGGGCGGCGAAGTGCACAAGCGGAAGGGCTCATTCGAGTAGTGCCGATGATCTTTCGCTGAGTACCGTGAAGCATCGGATGATTGGCAGCTGTTCGTGAGCCGCCCTCGTGACTCCGCGCTTGACCACTGGCGCTTGCCATGCGCGAAGACGCCTCTGCGGCGGGGATGGTGCGCCGCGGGACGACGACTCGTTCCCCGGCCTTGGCCGCGAGGTGGTTCGCGGCGCCGGAACGAGCGATGCGCGTGCCGCCGATGCTGCAGAGGCCAGAAAGTGAGCAGATAGATGCAACCGACGTTCGTACTGGTTCACGGAGCTTTCGCCAACTCCTTTTCCTTCGCGCCGCTCCAAGCCGAACTCGGCCTCCTCGGGCATCGCTCCGTCGCCATCGACCTTCCAGGGCACGGGTTTGCCGCGACGTACCCGCACGCCTACCAGGCGCCGCAGGACCTTGAAGGGCTCGCCACCGTGCCCGGGGCCATCAAGGGCGTCACACTCGCCGACAACGCTGCGCACCTCATCGGGATACTGGAGCGGGCCAAGCGGAACGGGCCCGTCATCCTCGTCTCCCACAGCCGCGGCGGCATGACGGCCACCGTCGCAGCCAACCAGCGGCCCGACCTGATCGACCGCATCGTCTACGTCTCCGCCTGGTGCCCCGTCAACCTCGACGTCAGCGCCTACTACGCCGAGCCCGAGATGGCCACGGTCGACGCCACAGGGCTGGCCTCGGCGATGGTCGGCAACCCGGCCGAACTCGGACTGCTGCGCTCCAACTTCCGCACCGCCGACCCCGGCGTCCTCGCGGCCTTCAAGGCTGCCTTCCTCGCCGACGGCACGAACGAGGAGTTGATGGTCTTCCTCAACACCTTCCAGCCCGACGAGAACCTCGACGCCGGCACACCCGACGACCGGGCACGGGCCGACACCTGGGGGCGGATCCCCAAGACGTACATCCGGCTGACCGAGGACACCAGCGTGCCGCTCGCCATGCAGGACCGGATGATCCGTGAAGGCGACGCACTGACACCGGAGAACCCCTACGACGTCCGTACACTCACCAGCAGCCACCTGAAGTGGCTGGTCGACCCGGCACCCGCGGCCCTCGTTCTGGGCGAACTCGCCGCGCTCTCGCCCTCGTCCGCCGGATCATGAGGGAGCAAATCGGCCGCCGACGGGCTGGTGACGACGTAGATGCTCTCGCGTGTCTCGCGTTCGCCGGTGGGCTTGCGCCGACGGTGGACGCGGATGGCCAGGAGAGCGTGGGGGAAGGAGATCCCAGGCCGGGGGTTCCAGTGTCACTTGGCCATGCCCGCAGATCGCAATACCGGGCGATACGCTCCCAAGCGGACGGCCGGAGCGGGAGTGGCGCGGAGCGGGAGTAGCGCCGTGGGCGCTACGAGCAAAAAGCGCGGTTTCGCCCTGGCTGCCAGTTGCTCTGTCGAGCCGGGACCGTCAGCACCTATTGCGCAAACAATTCGTGGCCAGGGATGATGCCCCGCGTTATTCGTGCGGCAGGGGTGGAACAGCTGTGAACCAGGAAGCCCGTAATGGCGGAGCGGAATCGTCGGGAACGGTCGGCCGAGTCCGCTATCGGGCTTCGTGGCAGCAGTCCCTGCCATTGGCCCTGATCCTCGGCGCCGTCGTGCTGATGCAGTTGTCGAACCCCTTGCTGTGGGCGCACCAGCGGCCCGGACTGTCCGGCCTGCCGTTCGAGTTGCGGGTCCTGACCATGGTGCTGCCGTTCTTTGTCACGCTCGAAGCATGGGTGCTGAGCCGCTACGTCGGGGTAACCCTGACCCCTGAGGCGGTCGTCGTCCACAACCTGCGCCGCCGGACCATCCCGTGGACCAACGTGGCCGAGGTCGCGGTCGAGCGGTTCACCGGCGGACGGCGGGTGGTGCTCTACGAGACGGATGGACGCCGCACCCCCCTACGAATGCCCAGCTCCGGTTTCCTGTCCCGCGACCGCCGGTTCGACGACAAGGTCGCGACCATCCGAAGCTGGTGGCTTGCCAACGGCGGCGCGGCCCAGGTCGAAGACACAGCTGGTGAACTCGGCGCCTGGGGGCACACCTACGGCCGGCTGCCCCAGCGACTGAGCATGCGACCTGCGCCAAGCCGGTCGGTGCCCACGGTCCTGCTGCTCGGCTGGCTTGCGGCTGATGCGGTGATGGCGGGGTTCGCCGAGGGTCCCGGCGCTGGTTACCCGACGTTCCTTGGCCGCGCGCTCGGCGCACTCGTCGCGATCTCGCTGCTGCTGAGCGCGGGCTTCCTGAGTTTCGGCAGAGGCGTCATCCTCACTGCCGACCACCTGGTCATACGAGGGCTGCGCCCCCGAACCGTTCCCTGGGACGACATTCAAGGAATCGTCGTCGAGCGCCACCGCGGCGGGCGCAGGCCAGTCATCCTTGAAGCGAGCAGTCGCCGAACGCCATTGCCAGTACCGCGTGTCGGACGCGTCCTCTGGGACTCGGAGTTCGAAGCCAAGATCCAAACGCTACGTTACTGGTGGCGCACCCACGCGGAGATCGGCGCGAACCCGCCCGAAGCGGCGCGCCAACCCTCGGACCAGTCAACGCTCCTTCCCTACCGCGGACCGCGTCTGTGGCAGAAGGTGGTGTTGACCCTGGCCTGCATCGTCCTCGGCTACGAGGTCCTCCTGTCCGTTCTAGTCGGAGCTCTGTTCCTCACCGTCAGTCAGTGAGAAAACCTCAATGAGCTCACGGGGCTGAACGTGCGCTGGGCTGACGATCGATGGCCAGTCCCTGTGGGCCCCGAAGGCGCGGGTAGTACCCAGGACCCCGGGCGCTGGTGCGAGTCCGGGGCCGCGTGCGTCGACGACGTAGGCCGGGCGCTGCCAACAGGCCGGAGACGTTTGGCCAGTCGGTCTCGGCCCAGGCTCAGCCAGGTTGAACGGTTACGGGGGCGGCCTTGCGGCTGCGGCGGCTCACTGGCCCGTCCCGCTGCGCGCGCGGCGCCAGGCGCCGTCGGCCAGCAGGCGCAGGCCGTTCAGGCCCACGATGACGGTGGAGCCCTCGTGCCCGGCGACACCGAGCGGCAGCGGCAGGGTCCCGGCCAGGTCCCAGAAGACCAGGCCGGTAATGAAGACCGCGGCGATGACCAGGTTCTGCACCACCAGTCGCCGGGCGCGGCGGGAGAGCGCGACGACGGTGGGGACGGTGGCCAGTTCGTCGCGGACCACGACGGCGTCTGCGGTCTCCAGGGCGAGGTCGGAGCCGGCCCGGCCCATGGCGATGCCGGTGTGGGCGGCGGCGAGTGCGGGGGCGTCGTTGACGCCGTCGCCGACCACCAGCACCTTGCGTCCGGCCTGCTCCAGTTCCTGGACGGCGGTCACCTTGTCCTGTGGGAGCAGTCCCGCGCGGACGTCGGTGATGCCGACCTCACTGGCGAGGCGGGCGGCAGCGCGCGGGTTGTCGCCAGTGACCAGCACCGGCGTGGCCCCGGTCAGGCCGGTGAGTGCGGTGACGGTGGTGGCGGCCTCCTCGCGCAGCCGGTCGGCGATGCCCAGCACTCCGACCGGGGTGCCCTCGACCTTCACCAGGACGGCGGTACGGCCCTCGTCCTCCAGCCGGGCGGCCACGACGGCGGCCGCGTGATCGGTACGCTCGTTCAGCAGCCGGGCGGGGCTGCCGACCGCGACGTTCCTGCCTTCGACGGTGGCCCTCACGCCGGTGCCGGGGGCGGAGGTGAAGTCCTCCACCACGGGGATGTCCAGGTCGCGTGTGCGGGCGGCGTCCACGACGGCGCGGGCCAGCGGGTGTTCGCTGGGGCGCTCGGCCGCCGCCGCGATCCGCAGCAGCTCCTTCTCGCTCAGGCTTGAGGCGGCCAGCGGGCGGATGTCGGTCACCAGCGGGGTGCCCTCGGTCAGGGTGCCGGTCTTGTCCAGTGCCACCGCGTCGATCTGGCCGAGCCGTTCCATCACGACGGCGGATTTGACCAGGACGCCGTGGCGTCCGGCATTCGCGATCGCGGACAGCAGCGGGGGCATGGTCGCCAGCACCACCGCGCACGGTGAGGCGACGATCATGAAGGTCATCGCCCGCAGCAGCGTCGGCTGCAACGCCGCGCCGAACAGCAACGGCAGCGCGAACAGAGTGACCGTGGCGGCGACCATGCCGAGGCTGTAGCGCTGTTCGACCTTTTCGATGAACAGCTGGGTGGGCGCCTTGGTTTCGGAGGCTTCCTCCACCATGGCCACGATCCGGGCGATCACCGAGTCGGACGGGTCGCGCTCGACCTTCACCCGCAGCGCGCCGGTGCCGTTCGAGGTGCCGGCGAACACCTCGTCGCCCTCCAGCTTGGCCACCGGCAGAGGCTCGCCGGTGATGGTGGCCTGGTCGACCTCGCTCGCGCCGTCCAGGACGCGGCCGTCGGCGCCGATCCGCTCGCCGGGCCGCACCAGAATGGTGTCGCCCACCGCGAGCTGCTCGGTGGGGACCGTCTCCTCAGTGCCGTCGTCGGCCAGCCGGGTCGCTGTTGTAGGGGCGAGGTCGAGCAGGCCGCGCACCGAGTCGGCGGTGCGGGCGGTGGCGATCGCCTCCAGGGCGCCGGAGGCAGCGAAGATGACGATCAGCAGCGCACCGTCCAGCACCTGACCGATCGCCGCCGCCCCCAGCGCCGCGACGACCATCAGCAGGTCCACATCCAGCGTCTTCTTCTTGAGCGCCTGCAATCCGGCCCAGCCGGGCTCCCAGCCGCCGGTGACGTAGGTGAGCGCGAACAGCGGCCCCCAGGACCACGCCTGCGCCCCGACCAGGTACAGCGGCAGCGCGACCAGGAACAGCAGCAGGGCAGCTGCCGCCCAGCGGGCCTCGGGCAGCGCGAAGATCCGGGTGCGGCGCCTGGGCAGAACCGCGTCGCGCACGGCAGCGTCGTCTGCGGACGCCGGGCGGGTGAGGGTGGAGGACATGGAGACAGGGGTCCTTTGCGCAGACGTGAGCGGGAAGCGTCCAACCCCACCACCGTAGCAGGAACGAATGAACATCGATTCATGCGTTCATGGGGTGGCTACCATGGGCGCATGGGTCACGGAGCCAAACTGCCAACCGACAGTGTTCCGCGCACGCGCCTGGACGCAGCCAGTGCCGCCCGGGTGGCCACCACCCTGCAGGCCCTGGCCACCCCGTCCCGGCTGCTGATCCTTGCCCGGCTGCGTGAGGGACCGCTGCCGGCGACCGAGCTGGCCGCCGAGGTCGGCATGGAGCAGTCCGCCTGCTCCCACCAGTTGCGCCTGTTGCGCAACCTCGGGCTGGTCACCGGAACCCGTCAGGGCCGCTCCGTCGTCTACGCGCTCTACGACAACCACGTTGCCGAGCTTTTGGATCAGGCTCTGTACCACGTCGAGCACCTGCGGCTGGGCCTGAGCGACACCCCGGCCGGCCGCGGCACGGCTGCGGGCGAACCAGCGGAACCCGTGGCACGCTGACAGCCGCTCGTCAGCGAGGAGTCCGGCGGACGGCCAGGACGGGCAGCAGCAGCGTGGTCAGCAGCGCCAGCGCGGCGTATCCCCAGCCGAGGGTGATGGTCGCGGCGACCGCGGCGACGAGCAGCGGGCCCCCGGCATCGCCGAGTTCACGGCCGAGTTCGGCGGCCCCCATCGTCTGCCCGATCCGTTCCTCGGGGGTGGCGGCGGCGAGCGCGGCGAACCCCAGAGGTGTGATCACCCCGGTCCCCGCGCCGATCAGGACGGCCGCCGGCAGCAGGCCCGCCACACCGGGCAGAACGGCTGCGGCCAAGCCGCACGCGGTCAGGGCAAGTCCTGCGGAGAGGCCGGTCCGGGTGCTCAGCCGTCCCCCATCCAGCGCGCGCCCTGCCCACGGCTGCACGAGGGCCGCGCACGCGGCCAGGACGGACACGGCCGCGCCGGTGACCACCGGAGGCAGGCCGTCGGCCCTTCCGGACAGGGGCAGGAACCCGACACCGACGGACAGGGCGGCGGTGGCCGCGGCCAGGGCCGCGACCGGCCGCACAAACGACCCGTCCGCCAGCCGCCGTACCAGGTCCGCGAGCGTCTGGCGCGTCTTCGGCAGCGGCGGCACGGCCGGTACCGCCAGGGCGGCCCAGAGGGCGACCACCGCGGCCAGCACCATAAGTACGGCGAACAGCAGCGTCAGCCCGCCCGCCCACACCAGCACGCCGCCGAGCAGCGGACCCGCGGTGTAGCCGATGCTCTTGTAGAAGCCGTAGGAGCCGAACGCGCGGCCATGCTTGGCCTGCGGGTTCAGCCGGGCGACCAGCGCGGAGGCGGCCGGGGAGAACGCGGAGGCCGCCGCCCCCTGGCCCAGCCGGGCCGCCCACAGCCAGCCCGAGTCCCGTACGGCGACGAACACGGCCGAGGACGCGGCGAAAGCGACCAGGCCCCCGAGCAGCACCGGGCGGGCACCGACACGGTCGGCGACGGTGCCGAACACCGGCTTGAGGACGACCTCCGCGCCGTCGTACAGCGCCAGCAGCACCCCCAGATACAGCACCGACCGCACCAGATCCTGATCAGCGGCACCGAGGTTGGCCGCGATGCCGTGCGCGCCGAAGGCCGTGGTGAACCCAGCCGCGTACAGCGGCCACATACGCCGCCTGTCCGAGGCGGCCATCACGCCGGCATCACCGGCCGTCGGCCCGTTCACCGCGCACCCTCATCACTGCCGTTGGAGAAGGCGTGCTGCGAAGACCCGCTCGCTGTAGTCCTCGAACCGCCGCGCGCACTCGGCCAGCCGCCGTTCGGCCTCCTCGGCCCCTTGGGCGCCGAAGACGTCACGGGCCTTCAGATCGCGGTGCCAACGGCGCAGCCGTTCCAACGACTGCTCCTCCTCTTCCAGCTCGGCCAGGGTGAACTTGCCCTTGCCGATCTCCTTGCCCAGCTCGGCGGTGTACTTGCCGCAATCCGCGGTGAACTCCGCCCAGTCCTCCTCGCGGGCAGCGCTGAACATCGCCTCGAACCGGGTCGCATCCTGCGGTTCCCGGCCGGCGGCGCGCAACACCACGCTCTCGCCCCGGGCACGCTCAGCCAGATCCAGTGCACGCTGCACGCCCTCGGCGAACACCGGCACGTCCGGTACCGCCCAGACACCCTGCCCCAGGGACAACGCGCCGACTTTGCGCAGTTCCCGCCATACAGCCACCCGATGCCGTGACGGCTGCGCCGGCAGCCGCACGATCAGCACCACCCACTGCATCACCGATCCAGCGCTCACCACGAGAAAGTAACACGCGTTACATGCTTCCGGGCGGTTGGGTCGCTGGCGCCCCGGCAGCTCCCTGTCGGGGTCAGGTCGTCGTCGACGACTTCTCGGTCGACGGCTTCTCGCGGAGGGCGTTGACGACCGCGCGCTCCAGGACCGCCGACTTGTTGGTCAGGGTGCCCTTCTTGCCCATGGAGGTGTCCCTGGTGAGGTAGCTCCGTTCGCCCAGGTACTCCAGGGTGGTCGAGTTGAAGATCCAGGTGGTGCGGTCACCGGTGCGGGTGTTGTCGCGGGCCACGCCGATCCCGTGCCGGCCGGCCGCGTCCACCGCGTCGGGATCCACGGTCACGCCGGGGATCTTCGCTGCGGCCTTGTAGAAGGCGGCCGCGGTCTTCGGGGGCATCACCGTCTCCCGCAGCAGTTCACCGATGGTGTCGAAGGTGTCCTGGGCCTGGTCCCGGTCCTTGGCCGGGGTGTCGCGCCGGTCCTGGTCCCGGGTGATCTCGGTGGTGAGCCGTTGGAGCAGGGCGTCGGGGTCGGTGGGCAGCGAGGCCAGCCATGTGTACGTCGGCCGGCTGAGGCCCGCCGGGTAGCCGACGGCGGGCTCGCCGTCCGGGACGCCGACCTCGATCGGGTAGTACGAGCCGTCCTCGTGGATCAGGCCGACATCGATCACCGGTCCTGCCTTCTGCGACATCCAGACCTCACGCTCGCGGGGCTTGGTCAGCTTCACCGGGCCCCGGAACGTGCCGTCGTTCTCGGTCTGCAGTGTCTTGACGTACACGAACTGGTCGTCGGTGACCTTCTGTTCGTCCTTCTTCGCGGCGACCGAGGCGATCCGGTCGAGCAGCACGGCCGCGCCACGCGGGGCCGTGGCCCGGGAACCCGTGCCCGCGGCGGACGGTGCCGGAGCGCTGTCCTGGCCGGTGGCGGCGAGCGTGGTCAGCAGCACCCCGCCCAAAGCCAGTCCGGCGGCGGGCAGCAGAACGGCGGGGCGCAGGAGACGGGGGCGGGTGGAGGTGCGCTCGCCGTCCTGGTCGATCAGACGCATCAGGGTGTCCTTGTGGTGGAGATGACGGCCAGGGGGCAGGTCCCGTTCGGCCGGGGCCGGCAGCAGCCGGGCCAGTTCCTCGCGTTCGGCCCGCTCGGGGCCGGAGGTACGGTCGTTCATCAGGCTTCCTCCTGGATGGGCAGGGCCATGAACGCGGCCCTGCTCTCTACCTCTCCGCGGCCGGGGCGGGGTTCCCTTCCGGACCGGACCGGTTCTCCGGGGTGTGCTTGCCGCGCGGACCCGTCCGGCGTCCGGCCGAGTTCCTCGTCGGTGAGCCGGCGCAGCCGGGTACGGGCACGGGACAGCCGCGACCGCACGGTGCCCACCGGGACGCCCAGGGCCTCGGCGGCCTCGGCGTAGTTCAGCCCGGACCAGACGCAGAGGGCCAGCGCCTCGCGTTCCTGGCGGCGGAGTGCGCCCAGCGCCTGCCGGACCGCGGTGAGCCGCCGTGCGTCGTCGACGCGTCCGACCGTGGCATCCGCGATGTCCGCCACCAGTTCCGGGGCGGGGCGGCGGGCCAGGAAGGCCAGGCGCCGCGCGAGACCGCGGTTGGTGTTGCGTGCCTTGTTGGTGGCGATCCCGAGCAGCCACGGCCGCAGCGAGTCGCCCTCCGGGTCGACGGTGTGACGGGTACGCCAGGCCGTCAGGAACGTCTCGGACAGCACCTCCTCGGCCGTCGACCAGTCGCCCGACAGCCGGTAGGCGTGGTTGTAGACCTCCCGCGCGTATTCCTCGTAGAGCGCGGTGAACGCCTCGTGGTCGCCCGCACTGATCCGTGCGCGCATGCGCTCCCGATCTCCCTGCTCATCACATCTCACACCCGCTACCTCTCCGGCCGGACCGAGGAGTTCCCGTGACCCGCGCCACATCGTGGGGTCACTGATACCGGACGGCCGGATCCACAGACCGCCGGTGAGGCGCAGCCTCCCCCCTCCCTCTCGGTGCCGGCCGATCCGCCGGAGGCATCGTCCTTGACCGTGGCCGGGAAGCGAGGACGGCCACACCAACATCGCCGCCGCCCGCCGCGCGCGCCGGCCAGCCGGGTTGACGGTCGCCCCTCTCTTGCGGCACCCTTTCACTACTTAACTAGTGAAAGGGTGGTGCAGCGCGTGGTCGAGTACCGCATCGACCGGCACAGCGGCGTCGCCACATACGTGCAGATCGTCCAGCAGACCAAACAGGCCCTGCGCCTCGGACTGCTGCGCCCCGGCGACCGGCTGCCGCCCGCCCGCGAGGTGGTCGAGGCCACCGCCATCAATCCCAACACCGTCCTCAAGGCCTACCGCGAACTGGAGCGGGAGGGCCTGGTCGAGGCGCGGCGCGGGCTCGGCACCTTCGTCCGCAAGGCACTGGGCGCCGCACCGGCCGACTCCCCGCTCCGCGCAGAGCTGGAGGACTGGGCCCGGCGCGCCCACGAGGCCGGACTCGAACGGGACGACGTGGCCGCACTCTTCACCGCCGTACTCGACAAGCAATTCCTGGGAGATCCGTCATGAGCAGCGACACGGCCCTGCGGGCCGACGCTCTGGGGAAACGATTCGGCCGCCGTGCGGGCTGGGCCCTGCGGGACTGCTCGTTCCGGCTGCCGACCGGGCGCGTGTGCGCCGTCGTCGGCCCGAACGGCGCGGGCAAGTCCACCCTGCTGACCCTGGCCGCCGCCCTGACGGCGCCCACCGAGGGCACGCTGACCGTCCTCGGCACCACCCCGGCCAGGGCCCGCCCCTGGGTCGGTTACGTCGCCCAGGACAAGCCGCTCTACCCCCAGCTCACCATCGCCGACACCCTGCGCATGGGCGCCGGGCTGAACCCGGGACGCTGGGACGCGGCCGTCGCCGAGCGGGTCGTCGCGAGCGGTGACCTGGACCCCGGCGCCCGGATCCGCACTCTGTCCGGCGGCCAGCGCACCCGGGTCGCGCTCGCCCTCGCCCTCGGCAAGCGGCCCGATCTGCTGCTCCTGGACGAGCCGATGGCCGACCTGGACCCGCTGGCCCGGCACGAGCTGATGGGCACGCTGATGGGACAGGCCGCCGAGTACGGCACCACCATCGTGATGTCCTCGCACGTCGTCGCCGAGCTGGCGGACTCCTGCGACCACCTGCTGCTGGTCGGCGGCGGCCGGGTCCGGCTGGCCGGTGAGATCGACGAGCTGCTCGCCGCCCATCTGCGGATCTCCGGCGCCGCCGCGGACGCCGACCTCGGCCCGCACACCGTGGTGGAGTCCCGGATCACCGGCCGCCAGCTCACCGCGCTGATCCGCCCCGCCGGACCGCTCGCCACCGGCTGGCGCGCCACCGCGCCCTCCCTGGAGGAACTGGTCCTCGCCCATCTGCGCAGCCCCGGCGCACCGACCCTGACCGAGGAGCGTGCCGCGTGACCGCCGCGACCCCGACCGCCCCGGCCGCCGACCGGCCCCGACTGACCCGCTGGCTGCTGCGGCTGCACCGCCCGGCGCTCTGCCTCTGGTCCGGCCTGGCGCTCGCCCTGGCCACCCTGCTGCTCGCCCTGGCAGGCCCGCTCGCGGACGCGGCGGCCGAGGGCTGGCGCCAGTACAACGCCTGCGCCATGTCCCCGCGGTGCAGCTACGGCCAGGACGCGATCCTGCGCTACAAGGACTACTACAACTACGCCACCATCGCGCTGAACCTGCTGCCCTTCGCGGTGGCCGCCTGGGCGGGCGCCGCGCTGACCGGCAAGGAACTGGAGTCCGGCACCGCCCGGCTGGCCTGGACCCAGGCCACCTCCCCGGCCCGCTGGCTGGCGGTACGGCTGGCCGTCCCGGCACTCGCCGTCGCCCTCTGCGCCGGGCTGCTGGGCTGGCTGCACCACCGCGCCTGGGCCGCGAGCGAGGGCCGGATCGACAGCGCCAAGGAGTGGTACGACCGCTTCACCTTCCACGCCAACGGGCCCACCCTCGCCGCACTCGCCCTCGCCGGACTCGCGGCCGGCGCCCTGGCCGGACTGCTGCTGCGCCGGGCGCTGCCCGCGCTGATCGTGGGCGTGCTGGTCACGGGGGGTGTGCGGGGACTGGCGGAGCTGGCGCTGCCCCATCTGTGGCCCGCGGTGACCCGCACCAGCGCCGTGGACAAGCTCGTGCCCGGCTCCGGTCTGGCGGTCGAGCAGGGCATGGTGACCCGGGACGGCGCCCATGTGCCGGTACCGTCGTGCAACACCCCCGTGGAGTGCGACGCGGCGTTCCGGAACTTCACCGGCCGCTACAACACCTTCCATCCGCTTTCCCACTTCTGGCCCCTCCAGCTCACCACCACCGCGCTCGCGCTGGCCGTCGCCGGGCTGCTGGCCGCGGGCTGCTTCCTGGCACTGCGCCGGGTGACGGGCGAGCTGCGGCCCGGGCGCACCGCGAAGGCTCCGAAGGGCACGGCGAAGGCACTGAAGACCGCCGCCTGACGCCTCTTCCGGCCGACACCCTTCTCCGGCCACGCCCTCCTCCGGCCGACCGGTCCCTCCTCCGGTCGGCCGACGCCCTTCCTCCCGCCGGGGCGGGACCGTACGCGAGCACTCGGACGGCGGTCGACCGCAATGGGCGGGTACACGGAAGGACGTGCCCTCCCAAAAATGCCCCGCAGGCCGCCGCCGGCCGTGGTATGAGACGCGTGGCCTTGTGGTCGTTCCGCTTGCGCTGATCGTCGTGATCACCACCGTCAACCTGGCCACTCCCGGCCACCCGCACGTCGGACCGCTCCTGATCGTCGCGCCGGTGCTCGCCGCGGTGACCCTGGGGCCGAAGCTGACCGCACTGACCGGAGTGCTGGCCCTGACGGACCAGCTGATCTTCGCCGTCCTTCTCAAGGACCTGCACTCGGCGCAGCGCATGGCGCAGATCTTCGCCGTGGTGGCGGCCTCGGCATTCGCCGCGCTTTTGTCCGGGATGCGGGAGCGGAAGGTACGGGAGCTGACGCGGGTGCGTCAGGTCTCCGAGATCGCCCAGAACCTGGTTCTGCGCCCACTGCCCCCGCAGATGGGGCCGTTGCGCCTGGCTGCGGTATACCTGGCGGCGGAGCGGGAGACACATATCGGCGGCGACCTGTACGCGGCCGCCCGCACCGCCCACGGCACCCGGCTGCTCATCGGGGATGTCCGTGGCAAGGGTCTGACCGCCGTGAGCGACGCCGCGCTCCTGCTGAGCGCCTTCCGAGGGGCCGCGCACCGGCAGACCGGCCTGGCGGAACTCACCGCCTACCTGGACGCGAGCGTGTGCTGGAATTTGGCCGAGCCCGGTGAGGACGAACTGGCGCAGGAGTGCTTCGTCACCGCGATGCTCGTCGACATCCCCGACCACGCCCCCTCGGTCCAGATCGTCCACTGCGGTCACCCCCCGCCGCTGCGGCTGCGCCAGGGACAGGCCACCGCGCTGTGCGCCGACCATGCGGGCCTCCCGCTCGGCTTGCAGCTGGGCAAGCCCAGTCACTGTGTCGACACGTTCGACTTCGGGCAGGGCGACCTGCTCCTGCTGTACACCGACGGCGTGGCCGAAGCCCGCAACTCCCGCGGTGACTTCTATCCTCTCGTCGAACGCACCGCGGCCTGGAGCGGGCAGCACCCCGAGGAGTTCCTGGAGCACTTGCGCACCGACCTGCTCGCACACGCGGGCGGCCGGCTGGAGGACGATGCCGCCATGATTGCCCTCGAACGCCCGCAGGAAGGATCCGGCGCAACAGCCGCGGCACCCCCTATAAGCCTCCGCGTGCTACCCCAAGCCGTCGGCACCGCTTCCTGGCAGCACCGCCGCCACCAGCCGTCGATTGTGGCGATCCGCTCGACCAGAGGCACCAGTCGACCCGCTCGCGAGGTCGATCATTCGGCCAGGCCCGGGTCGACCACGGCTGCCCCGGCGGCGAGTAGGCCCGGCAGCACCGTGTGCGACCGCTCCACCGGTGTGCCCGAGCCGAGCAGGTCGTGGCGGCATTGACCGCGAGCCGGCCAGGCGCCCTCGTTCTTGCCTCCGCCAACAGCCCCCGGAAGGGCATCTACGGCATCACGCGGGGTTCAACCCACTCCTCGCGCAGCATTCCAAAGAGCACGCGGTCGTAGCGCTCCCCCTCCACCAGCACAGCCGACCGGCGGCGGCCTTCCTCGCGGAAGCCCAGCCTGGTGAAGGCGCGCACGGCGCGCTCGTTGCCGCTCCAGGTGTCCAGCTCCAGCCGGCTCAGGCGGTACGCGCCGAACAGGTGGCCCACGAGCAGACGCAATGTGTCGCTGCCGTGGCCGCGGCCCCAGAACTCCCGCTCGCCGATGGTGACTCCCAGCGTGGCCACTCCGACGTAGGGGTCGAGGTCCCGGTAGTCGGCCATGCCTATCACCTTTCCGCCTGCCAGGTCCTCGACCGTGAACACGGCCGACTCCCTCGGGCTCAGTCGCAGCATGGTGTCGAAGCCGAGACCGACCGCTTCCGCTGTGACCGGACCGAAACACGGGTCACCACCTGCGGCCCAGCGCACCACTTCTGGGTCGTTGCGCCACCGCACATGGTGCTCAGCGTCTTCGGAGCGCAGCGCACGCAGTCTTACCAGCTCTCCTTCGAACATTGAGCCACCCTAATCGATCATTCAGGACTGGCAGCGCGTACGCAGATGTCCACGGCCGGCTGTGACCGCCTGCGGCCACGCTCATGCCGCCCGGTCGGGCCCGTGCCGGACGGAGGTGCCGGTATGGGGCAGGCGGGCGGTGCGGACCTGCGAGAATGAGCGCCATGGCAGGGTCCGATCGTTTTGAGTCCGAGTCCGAACGCGTCACGCGACAGTTGCGCGACCAGATCCTCGACGGTGACCGTCGGCCCGGCAGCAAACTCGTCGAACGGGAGCTCGCCGCGGAACTCGGCGTGAGCAGGCTCCCGGTCCGGGAGGCGCTGAAGGCGCTGGTGTCGGAGGGACTCGTCACGCCGCGCCCCCGCACCTGGGCCGTCGTGCGCGAGTTCACCTCCACCGACATCTCCGACCTCGACGAGGTCCGCACCGCCCTGGAGACGCTGACGTTCCGGCTCGCGGCCCAGCGGCGCAACCGCGCCGGCCTGGAGAAGCTGCGCGCGGACCTGGACTCGGAGCTCGAAGCGGCGCGCCGGGGAGACGCCGTCAAGGCCCGGCGGGCCGCGGCCGACTTCCATGAGACCGTGACGGCGATGGCCGCCAACGAGCTGCTGAACGAGCTGGGCACCACGCTCCGAAGCCGTATGCGCTGGCTGCTGGCCCAGCACGACGACCTCGTGACCGTCGCGAAGGAGCACGAGGCGCTCTACGAGGCGATCGAGGACCGGGACGTGCCGAGGGTCGAGGAACTGGTCATGAAACACCTGGCCACCAGCCGGGACGTGGCGGCGACCCACCGCCGGCAGCCGCCGCGCTAGCCGTTCGGGTACGAATGGGGTGGGAGCTGGAGCAGGGAGCCGGGGCGTTCCAGGGTGCTGAGGTCGTCGGATGACCGAGATGAGGGGCGGATGGAAACGGTGCGGCGTGTGTCGGTCGTCGATGCCGTGATCACTGAGCTGCGGGCGGAGATCGCCCGGGGCGCGTGGCGGGTCGGCGAGCGGATCCCTCCGGAGGGCCGGCTCGCCGAGTCCCTCGGCGTGAGCCGGCTCTCGGTCCGCGAAGCCGTCCGAGTGCTGGTGCACTCCGACTGCTGACCACCCGCCAGGGCGTCGGCACGTACGTGACCGCCACCGACGAGGGCCAGGTCGCGCTCCGGCGCCACCTCGGCCGCGTGACGGCCGGCGACATCCTCGACGTGCGGCGCGGCCTGGACGTCGTCTCGGCCCGGCTGGCCGCCGCCGCGCGCACCGAGGAGGACCTCACCGCGCTCGGCCAGGCCATGGAACGGCGCACCGCCGCGGCGCGGGTGGCCGACCTGGACGCGTTCACCGACGCCGACGTCGACTTCCACCTGAGCGTCGCGGAGGCCGCGCACAACCCGCTGCTCGGGGACCTGTACCGGAACATGAGCGAGGCCCTGCGGGAGACCGTCAGGGCCGGCCGGTGCATGGACGAGGCCGGCGACGACCTGTACCACGGTGCTCTGTTCGAGGCGGTGCGCGCGGGCGACCCGGTCGCCGCGACCAGGGCGGCGCTGGCGATCCTCGAAGGGGACGCCGCCATCTGAGAACGGCCCGCGCCAACTCCGCGGGAGGGGAGAGGGCGACGTGCACCCCGCCGCCCCGGACCGCGCCGTGCGAAGCGCCCGGGACCGCCGACCGCGTGCCGACCGGCGCCGTCGGCCGGGCCCGGTGGGGGAGTGGAGGCGCGGGCTGTCCAAAATCGCCGATAATGGGGGACGAGCCTGTCGGGCGGCTCGGCCGTCAGCGAGGAGCGAGATGAACGGGTTCGACCCCGCCGGCGCCCTTGCCCTCGGCGCCGTGGCAGCCGCCGTGCTCGACGAAGCCGGGACCGTCGTGCGCTGGTCCCGCGCGGCGGCCGACCTGCTGGGAGACACGGCCGAACACGTCTGCGGCCGCCCGGTCGTGGACCTGCTCGCGGACGCCCCCGACCGGCCGCAGCCCTGCGCCTTCGCGGCGGACGGGTTTCCGGCCGTGGGCAGGACCCGGTTGCGGCACCGCTCCGGGGGTGCGGTGGAGGTCGCCTACCGGATCGAGCGCCTGGAGGGTTCCGCCGAGCTGCTGGCCCTGGCCGCGCCCGCGGCCGAGGCGGGCGAGCGGGAACGGGGACTGTCCCTGCTGCGCGCGCTCTTCTCCCAGGCCCGGATGGGGGTCACCGTCCGCGACACGGACCTGGCACTCGTACGGACCAACGTCACCTTCGAAACGCTCGGCGGACCTCCCGACGCCGTCGGCGTGGACATGGGGGAGGTGGCTGACGCCAGGAGCGCCGAAGCCGCCGAGGCGGCCCTGCGCCGGGTGCTGGAGACGGGCATCCCGCTCATCGGGGAGGCGCAGGAGGTGCACTCACCGCACCTGCCCGGGCGGCACAGGACGCTCTCCCTGTCCGCCTTCCGGCTGGAGGACGCGCACGGGGAGCCCGCCGGCGTCGTCACCCTGGTCACCGACATCACCGAGCAGCAGCGGACCCGCCGCCACCTGGACCTGCTGCGCGACGCCTCCACCCGGATCGGCGGCTCACTGGACGTCACGCAGACCGCGCAGGACCTGGTCGACGTCCTCGTCCCCGCTCTCGGGGACCTCGCCTGGGTGGAGCTGGCGGAGCCGGTGATCGAGGGGGACGAACCGGCCAACGTGCTCGGCGGCGCCCGGCTGAGCTGGCGCCGGGTGGCGGTCGCCTCGGCCGCCGGGCCGTGGCCCTCCCGGCTGCTCCAGAAGGGCGCGGTGGCGCCTCCGCAACCGGACATGCCCACTCTGCTCGCCGTCCAGCGCGGCGAGGTCATCGTCGCCGACGGCGAGACCCTCAGCGCCATGTTCGGCGAGCCGCACCTGATCGAGTTGCTGGTGCCCGACAACGCGCGCTGGATCGCCGTGGCGCCGCTGGCCGCACGCGGCACGGTGCTCGGCGTCGTCGGGATCTGCCGCACCGGACAGGGCGAGCCCTTCGACGAGGACGAGGGCGACCTGCTGAAGAAGATCGCGTCCAGGGCCGCGCTCAGCGTCGACAACGCCCGCCGTTACACGCGGGAGAGCCGTGCGGCCGTCGCGCTGCAAAGGCGCCTCCTGCCGCGCGCGACCACCGAGACTCCGGCCGCCGAGACCATCGGCGTCTACCGGCCCGCGGGCGGCGGGGCGGAGATCAGCGGCGACTGGTTCGACGTCCTCTCGCTGCCCTCGCTGCGGGCCGCGTTCGTCGTCGGCGACGTCTTCGGGCACGGTCTGCACGCCTCCGCCACCATGGGCCGGCTGCGCACCGCCGTGCAGACCCTGGCCGACCTGGAACTCGACTGCGACGACCTGCTCACCCACCTCGACGACCTGGTGCAGCGGCTCGCGGGCGAGGCCGCCCCCGAGAACCGGGACACCGTCGGCGCCACCTGCCTGTACGCGCTCTACGATCCGGTCGCCCGCCGCTGCACCCTCGCCAGCGCGGGGCATCCGGTGCCCGTCGTCGTCCCCTGCGACGGTCCGGCCCGGCCGGTGGACCTCTCCCCGGGCCCGCCCCTGGGCGTCGGCGGCATGCCCTTCGAGGCCGTCACGCTCGATCTCCCGCCCGGCAGCGTCCTCGCCCTGTACACCGACGGACTGATCAAGGGCGCCGACGGCGACACCGACGCCGGACTGCGCCGGCTGACCGACCGCCTGGCGGCCTGCTGCCGTCCCGGCCGGCCCCTGGATGAGCTCGGCCGGGTACTCCTCGCCGACCTCGACGGCCATCCGCCCAGCGACGACGTCGCGCTGCTGCTCGTCCGCACCCGCGGGGTCCCCGTGGACTGTGTCGCCGACTGGGAGTTCCCCGCGGATCCCGCCAGCGTGGCCGACGCCCGGCAGGCCGCCACCCGCCAGCTCGCCGAGTGGGGGCTCGACGACATCGCGTTCAGCACCGAACTCGTGGTCAGTGAACTGGTCACCAACGCCATCCGCTACGCCGGCGGCCCCGTCGGGCTGCGGCTGATCCACGAGGACGTCCTGGTCTGCGAGGTCAGCGACCCGAGCAACACCCAGCCCCGCCTGCGCCGCGCCCGCACCACCGACGAAGGGGGCCGGGGCCTGTTTCTCGTGGCCCAGCTCAGCATCCGCTGGGGCAGCCGTTACGGCCGGCGCGGGAAGACCATCTGGACCGAGCAGGCGATCAGCCCGGGCCCGGACCGGCTCATGTTCTCCTCCGTGCTTCCGATCTGACCGGGTACCAGCACCGACGAGGCCGCGGGGCGTCGTCCGGCACCCGCGGGGCGGCGCGTTGCCGCGCCTGCCGGTGCCCCTTCGCCCGGCGTCGTACGGTGTGGGCATGGCCCCTCCGCTTCCGGGTCCGCTGGAGCATTTGGCACCGCTGCTCAGCCACTACGGGTACTGGGCCGTGGGCGGCGTGATCCTCGTGGAGGACTTCGGCGTCCCCGCGCCCGGCGAGACGATCCTGATCGCGGCCGGGGTGTACGCCGGGGCCGGACAGCTCGACGTCGCGGCCGTGGCCCTGATCGCGTTCGCCGCGGCCGTCGTCGGCGACAACATCGGCTACCTCGTCGGCCACCTCGGCGGACGGCCCTTCGTGCACCGCTGGGGCCGGTACATCTTCCTGACGCCGGAACGGTTCGCGGCGGCGGAGCGGTTCTTCGGCCGGCACGGCGGCAAGATCGTCGTGGTGGCCCGGTTCATCGAGGGCCTGCGCCAGGCCAACGGCATCATCGCGGGGACCACGGGCATGCACTGGCTCCGCTTCCTGGCCTTCAACGCGCTCGGCGCGGCGCTGTGGGTCGGCGTGTGGGTGGGCCTCGCCTACGCGGCGGGCACGCACATCGGCGCGGTCTACGACGAGATCAGCCGCTATCAGCTGTACGTGCTCGTCGCGCTCGCGGTCCTCGTGGTCGCGCTGATCGCGTGGCACCTGCTGCGGCGCAGGCGGCGCCGGAACTGACGGCGGCGTGCGCGCTGCCGCGCGGGCGCACGTGATCCCCGCGGGGACAGATGGCCGGCACCCGCACCCACACCGGCCGCGGGTGTCAGCGGCCGTCCCGGCCCGTGGGCTCGTTGAGCGTGCCGGTGTCCCGCCGGCCGCCGAAGCGGCGCGGGGACCGGTGCACGTGCCGGTGGTGCGACGCCGCGCCGGCCATGAGGCTCGCGCCCAGGCAGAAGAGCAGAGCGAGGGCGAGGCCGGCGCTGAAGACTTCGAGCGTGTTCATGGTGGCGATGTGGTTGCCGAGCACCGACACCGGGTAGTGCGGGCCGCCGGACAGGTTGTCGGCGATGGCCAGACCGGTGAAGGCAGCCGTCGCCGCGAGAAGGAGCAGGCCGATGAGCAGCATGGAAGTCATCCCCTCGAAGAGTCCCCGGAGAGTCACTCATCGAGGCGGGTACCCAGCGCTCCACCGGCCAGGCGACCCGTCCGGGCTCTTCGAGTGCCGCGCCGCCCGGACCGCGACGCACACCGCCCAGGAGCCCGGCGGTGTGCGTCCGGCGACGGTGTCCGTCAGGCGGTCAGCACCTTCTCCAGGGAGGCGAGCGCCGAGCGCAGTTCCTCCTCGGTGATCGTCAGCGGCGGCGCCAGCCGGATCGTGGAACCGTGCGTGTCCTTGGCCAGAACGCCCTCCCGCATCAGACGCTCGCCGATCTCCCGCCCGGTGCCGATCGCCGGATCGACGTCCACGCCCGCCCACAGGCCCCGCGAGCGGAAGCCGACGACACCCCGGCCGACGAGCTGGACGAGCCCCTCGTGCAGCACCTTGCCCAGCTCCGCCGCCCGGAGCTGGAACTCGCCCGTCTCCAGGAGCTCGACCACCGCCGTACCGACCGCCGCGGCCAGCGGGTTGCCGCCGAACGTCGACCCGTGCTCACCCGGCCGCAGCACCCCGAGCACCTCCCGGGACCCGACGACCGCGGACACCGGCACGATGCCGCCGCCGAGCGCCTTGCCCAGCAGCAGGACGTCCGGGACGACGTCCTCGTGCTCGACGGCGAGCGTGCGCCCGGTGCGGCCGAGGCCCGACTGGATCTCGTCCGCGACGAACAGGCAGCCCTTGCGGCGGGTCAGCTCCCGCACACCGGTGAGGTAGCCGTCGTCGGGGATGAGCACGCCGGCCTCGCCCTGGATGGGCTCGATCAGCACCGCCGCCGTCGTCTCGTCGATCGCCGCCTCCAGGGCCGCGAGATCGTTGTACGGGACGACCCTGAAGCCCGGCGTGAACGGCCCGAAGCCCGACCGTGCCGTCTCGTCCGTGGAGAAGCTGACGATCGTCGTCGTACGGCCGTGGAAGTTGTCCGCCGCGACCACGATCGTCGCCCGGTCGGCCGGGACGCCCTTGACCTCGTACGCCCACTTGCGGGCGACCTTGATGCCGCTCTCCACCGCCTCGGCGCCGGTGTTCATGGGCAGCACCATGTCCTGCCCGGTCAGCGCCGCCAGCCGCTCCGCGAACTCGGCGAGACGGTCGTTGTGGAACGCCCGCGAGGTGAGGGTGAGCCGGTCGAGCTGGCGGTGGGCCGCCTCGGTCAGCGTGGGGTGGCGGTGACCGAAGTTCAGTGCCGAGTAGCCGGCCAGCATGTCGAGGTAGCGGCGTCCCTCGACGTCCTCCACCCAGCTCCCTTCGGCGCGGGCCACGACCACGGGCAGCGGATGGTAGTTGTGCGCGAGGACCGGCTCCTCGGCCTCGATCAGCTCCGCGGAGGTACGGGTACGGGCGGGTGCGGTCATCAGCGGATCTCCTGGGTGCAGCACTTGATTCCGCCGCCGGCCTTGTGGAACTCGGACAGGTCGACGGGGACGGGGACGTAGCCGCGGTCGGCGAGCTGTTCGGCCAGGGCGGTGGCCCCGGGCGAGATGAAGACGTGGTGGCCGTCCGAGACGGAGTTCAGGCCGAAGGCCATGGCGTCCTCGCGGGTGGCGATCAGCGCGTCCGGGTACAGCCTGGCGAGCACCTCGCGGCTGCCCGGCGAGAACGCGTCCGGGTAGTACGCGATGTTCCCCTCGCCCTCGTCGTCGAGGACGAACAGCGCCGTGTCCAGATGGTAGAAGTACGGGTCCACCAGGGTCAGGCCGATCACCGGGGCGCCGAGGAACTCCTGCGCCTCGCGATGAGCCTCACGGGTGGTGCGGAAGCCGGTGCCGGCGAGGATCCAGCGGCCGGCCGGTACGAAGTCGCCCTCGCCCTCGCACACCGACTCGGGGCGGTAGACGTCGAAACCGGCCGACTTGAACCACGTGTCGTAGGGAAGGGACTCCGGACGGCGCTCGGGCGCGCGGAACAGGGAGCCGAAGACGCGGCCGTCCACGACCACCGCCGCGTTGGCGGCGAAGACCATGTCGGGCAGTCCCGGCACGGGCTCCACGGTGTCGACGGTGTGGCCGTGGGCGCGGTAGACGCGTGTCAGCTCGTGCCACTGCTCCTGGGCCAGGGACACGTCCACGGGGACGTCGGGATGCATCCAGGGGTTGATCGCGTACTGCACGGCGAAGTGTCTGGGTTCGCAGACGAGGAAGCGCCGCCGGCGCGGCACACGGGATTCGGGCACAGAGGGGTTCCTCCGCTTCCTGGGTGTCGACTGGGTTGGCACAAAGGTAGGAAGTGGCGAAGACGGACGACAAGAAACAAAAGCTGCGCGTTGGAGCAGCGATGCTGCGTCTTTCGGGGCCTCAGCGCACGTCTGATGCGTCCGGCGGGGCAGGCTGGCTGGCGCCCGCCTCAGGACTGTCCGGCAGCAGGTGGGACAGCACCATCACGCTGATCGTCTTGCGGATGAACGGCTCGGTACGGATGCGTTCCAGCACCTCCTCGAAGTGCTCCACGTCCCGCGCCCGCACGTGCAGCAGCGCGTCCGCGCCGCCGGTCACCGTCATCGCCGCAGTGATCTCCGGATGGTGGCGCACCACCTCGGCCAGCCGCCGTGGCGGGGCCGCGCCCTCGCAGTACACCTCGACGTACGCCTCCGTGCGCCAGCCCAGCGCGGCCGGTTTCACCGTGGCCGTGAACCCGCTGATCACGCCGGTCTCGCGCAGCCGGTCCACGCGCCGCTTGACGGCCGTCGCGGACAGGCCGATGGCGGCGCCGATCTCGGCGAAACTGCTGCGGGCGTTCGCCATCAGAGCGGTGAGGATCTTCCGGTCGAGTTCGTCGAACGGTGCCGGCCTGCTGTTCATGGCCGCACTGTATCCAGCGCGGACGCCGGTGCCCGGCACATGTCACACCGTGCTTTTCGCCCCTACACTCCACGTTCATGCTGCGCGCCCTCGCCGTCGACGACGAACGCCCCTCGCTCGAGGAACTGCTGTACCTCCTGAACGCCGATCCCCGGATCGCCGGCGTGGAGGGCGCCGGCGACGCGACCGAGGCGCTGCGCCGCATCAACCGGGCGCTGGAGTCCGGCCCGGACGGACCCGACGCGATCGACGTCGTCTTCCTCGACATCCACATGCCGGGCCTCGACGGCCTCGACCTGGCCCGGCTGCTCAACGGGTTCGCCCAGCCGCCGCTGATCGTGTTCGTCACCGCCCACGAGGACTTCGCCGTGCAGGCCTTCGACCTCAAGGCCGTCGACTACGTACTCAAGCCCGTCCGCAAGGAACGCCTCGCCGAGGCCGTACGCCGCGCCGCCCAACTGCGTGGCGCCGCCCCGCGGATACCCGTCAGCGAGCCCGACCCCGACCATCTGCCCGTCGAACTCGGCGGGGTGACCCGCTTCGTGGCCGTCGAGGACATCACCCATGTCGAGGCGCAGGGCGACTACGCCCGGCTGCACACCGGCAGGGGCAGCCACCTCGTGCGCATCCCGCTGTCCACCCTGGAGGAGCGCTGGCGCGCCCGCGGCTTCGTCCGCATCCACCGCCGGTACCTGGTGGCCCTGCGCCACATCGGTGAACTCCGCCTGGACGCGGGCACGGTGAGCGTCCTGGTCGGCACCGAGGAACTCCAGGTCAGCCGACGGCACGCGCGGGAACTGCGCGAGCTCCTGATCCGCCGGACCGCGCGCTAGGGGGTGCGTACGTCATGCCGCAGGACCCGACCGAACGCCGTGTCGTCGTCACCGGCCCGCCCCGGCGCACCCGCCGGGCCCCGGTCCACTACCGTCCGCGCACGGAGATCGACGAGCAGACCACCCTCGGCCACACCTATGTCCGCTCCCTGATGCGCAGCCAACTGCGTGCCGGCCTCACGGTGTTCGCGGTGCTCGTGCTTCTCGTCGGCCCGCTGCCGCTGGTGTTCGCCGCGGCCCCCGACGCCCGCCGGCTGAAGTGGGCGGTCCTCGGCTTCGGCCTCTACGCCCCGCTGGTGCTGCTCGCCCGCTGGTACGTGCGCCGCGCCGAGCGCAACGAACGCGACTTCGTACGGCTCGTAGGAGACCGCTGACCGTCGTGAACTCCGCCTACACCGTCCCCGCCGTCGCCCTCGTCGTGGTGGCCACGGTCCTCGTCGGCGCCTTCGGCCTGCGCATCTCCCGCACCACCTCGGACTTCTACGTCGCCTCCCGCACCGTGGGCCCGCGCCTGAACGCGGCCGCCATCAGCGGGGAGTACCTCTCCGCGGCCTCGTTCCTCGGCATAGCCGGACTGGTGCTCGTCCAGGGCGCCGACATGCTGTGGTACCCGGTCGGCTACACGGCCGGCTATCTGGTCCTGCTGCTGTTCGTCGCCGCCCCGCTGCGCCGGTCCGGGGCCTACACCCTGCCCGACTTCGCCGAGGCCCGGCTCGCCTCCCAGGGCGTGCGGCGGCTCGCGGGCGCCTTCGTCGTCGGCGTCGGCTGGCTGTACCTGCTGCCGCAGCTCCAGGGAGCCGGACTCACCCTGGCGGTTCTGACCGGGGCGCCTGACGCGCTCGGCGCGGTGATCGTCGCCGTCGTCGTGGTGGCCATCGTCGCGGCGGGCGGAATGCGCAGCATCACCTTCGTCCAGGCCTTCCAGTACTGGCTGAAACTGACCGCTCTGCTCGTCCCCGCCCTCTTCCTCGTCCTCGCCTGGCAGGGCGACGGGGCACCACACGCCTACGACGAGCCGGCCGCCTTCCGCGAACAGCGCACCGTGCGCGTCGCGGAGACCCTCGACCTCAGGCTGGAGCGCCCGCTCACCGTCACCGTGACCGGCACCGTCGACGGCCGGGCCCACCGCGAGCGGCAGGTGAGCCTGCCGGCCGGGACGCACCGCGTCGACGGCGGCACCCGGCTCACCTTCGCCCGGGGCGCCCAGGTCCCGGTGGCCGCCGCACACGGCGGCAGCGGCGGCATGTCCACCTCACTGGCGGCGGGCCGCGAGGAACGCCCGCTGTACGCCACCTACGGGCTGATCCTCGCCACCTTCCTCGGCACCATGGGCCTGCCGCACGTCGTCGTCCGCTTCTACACCAGCCCGCACGGCGTGGCCGCCCGCCGCACCACGGTGGCCGTGCTCGGCCTGATCGGCGCCTTCTACCTGCTGCCCCCGGTGTACGGCGCCCTCGGCCGCGTCTACGCCCCCGAACTCACCCTCACCGGCAGCGCGGACGCCGCCGTGCTGCTGCTGCCCGACCGGGTGATCGGCGGACTCGGCGGCGACCTGCTGGGCGCGCTGGTCGCGGGCGGCGCGTTCGCGGCGTTCCTGTCGACCGCCTCCGGCCTGACCATGGCGGTGGCCGGGGTGCTCACCCAGGACGTGCTGCCCTCCCGCGGCGTACGCCACTTCCGGCTCGGCACGGTGCTCGCCATGGCCGTACCGCTCGCCGCGAGCGTCCTGGTCGGCGGGCTGCCCGTCGCCGACGCCGTCGGGCTCGCCTTCGCGGTGTCCGCGTCCTCGTTCTGCCCGCTGCTCGTCCTCGGCATCTGGTGGCGGAGGCTCACCCCGCCCGGCGCGGCCGCCGGGATGCTGGCGGGCGGCGGCGCCGCGCTCGTCGCCGTCGCCGTGACCATGGCAGGCTTCCCCGGCAACGGGCCGCTGCACTCCCTGCTCGCCTGGCCCGCCCTGTGGTCGGTGCCGCTGGGCTTCCTCACGATGGTGCTGGTGTCCCTGGCCACGCCCGGCCGGGTGCCGGCCGGGACGGCCGCCGTCCTGGCCCGGTTCCACCTGCCCGAGCAGCTCCGGGCGGAGGTGACGGGATGAGCGGCTTCCTCGCCGGGCTGTGCGTGGCCGCGCTGCCGCTGCTCGCCGCCGGATACTGGCTCGGCCGCCGCACCGCCCGCCCGCAGAGCCTCGGCGGGCTCGGCACCCCCGTCGAGCACGCCACCTTCCAGACCCTGCACGCCGCCTCGCTCGCGGCGCCCCCGCTGCGGGCCGGGCTGACGGAGGAGACCGCCCGCAAGTCGGCCCGCCGGCTGCGCTCCCTGCTCGGCACCGATGCCCTGTGCCTCACGGACGACGAGCGGGTCCTCGCCTGGGACGGCGTGGGCGGCCACCACCGCACCGAGATCATGGAACGCCTCGCCGGGCCCCTGGAGACCGGCCGCGGCGAGGCGTTCCGGCTCACCTGCCGTACCCCGGACTGCCCCGTGCGCTGGGCCGTCGTCACCCCGCTCACCGTCGACGACCGGGTCCACGGCGCCCTCGTCGCCTGCGCGCCCCGCGAGTCGGCCGTGCTGGCCCGCGCCGCGGCCGAGGTCGCCCGCTGGGTCTCCGTGCAACTGGAGCTCGCCGACCTCGACCGGTCCCGCACCCGGCTCATCGAGGCCGAGATCAAGGCCCTGCGCGCGCAGATCTCCCCGCACTTCATCTTCAACTCGCTCGCGGTGATCGCCTCGTTCGTCCGCACCGACCCCGAGCGGGCTCGGGACCTGCTGCTGGAGTTCGCCGACTTCACCCGCTACTCGTTCCGCAGGCACGGCGACTTCACCACGCTCGCCGACGAACTCCACGCCATCGAGCACTACCTCGCGCTCGTACGGGCCCGCTTCGGCGACCGCCTGTCGGTCACCCTCCAGATCGCGCCCGAGGTGCTTCCCATCGCGCTGCCGTTCCTGTGCCTGCAACCGCTGGTGGAGAACGCCGTCAAGCACGGCCTCGAGGGCAAGACCGGCACCTGCCACATCCGGATCACCGCGCGGGACGCGGGCGCCGAGGCGGTGGTCGTCATCGAGGACGACGGCGCCGGCATGGACCCCGGCCTGCTGCGCCGCATACTCGCGGGCGAGGACAGCCCCTCGGGCGGCATCGGCCTGTCCAACGTCGACGACCGGCTCCGCCAGGTCTACGGCGACGACCACGGACTCGTCATCGAGACCGCGCAGGGCGCGGGCATGAAGATCAGCGCCCGGCTGCCGAAGTACCAGCCGGGCGTCCACTCGGCGACGCGGCTCACCGGGGAGTGAGCCCCCTCAGGTGCCGCGGGTGACCACAAGACCCAGCGTCACCAGGCCCAGCACGACCCAGCCGAACCACAGCCAGCCGTTTCCGCCGAGCGCCACCGTGTAGGCCGTCACCGCGACGAGCGCGCCGACGGTGAGCGCCCCCATCGTCTTCGTGGAACCGTCCGTGGAACCGTGCATCGCGGCACCCTCCTCCTGGTCCGTTCCCTCCATGGTGCCCCGGTTCGGCCCCTTGGCATCCCCTACAACAGGCCGCTTCCACGCTCACCCCCACCCCAGGCCACCGCCCCGGGCCGGATTTCCGGGGCCCGGCAGCGCCCGGAGCCGGGCGACGGCGGCCGGGCACGGGCCGCGGCGGGGCCTCCGGAAGGCGACGCGGGACTGCCGGCCGGGAGCGAGGGGTCCGCGGGGGACCGGCACGGACCTCGGCGGCGAGCCGCAGGCCCGGGCGGTGTGCCGAGGCCCCACGGCCGGTCGCCGCCAGGAACCCGAGCAGCAGCTCGGCGTCGCGGACGATGGAGTCGGCGCGGAAGTGCCCGCGGTACCCGGCCGTGGCTTCGGGGGAAGGATGGACCGCGAGGGTGTGCCGGTCGGCGGGGGTGGACCGACCGCGGCGTCGGGCCGGGCTCTCGCGGCTGATGGCCCGCTGCGCCGGGCGGCGGGCCGGACGGGGCGCCGGCCGGGGCCGCGGGTCCGCGTGGACGTGAATGGTCCGGGGGGCGCGGCAGAGATGCCGCGCCCCTGGGCCGTCCGGATGCTGCCGGGCTCAGTTGCCCCGTGCGTTCAAGGACGCCAGGTACGCGTTGTACGCCTCGAGTTCCTTGTCGCCGTCGCGGTCCGCGGCGCGGTCCTTGCGGCGGGCCTGGCGCTGTTCGGAGCTGTACCACTGGAAGAGCAGCGCGAGCAGCACCAGGACCGAGGGGATCTCGCTGAACGCCCAGGCGATGCCGCCGGCCGCGTTCTGGTCGGTCAGGGCGTCGATGCCGAGGGAGGCGGGCGGGTTCATGAACGTGCCGACCATGGGCGTGGTCCCCATCATCAGCGCGATGCCGAAGAACGCGTGGAACGGCATGCCGGCGAACAGCTCCAGCATCCGCATGAGATAACCAGGCCGGTTCGGGCCCGGGTCCACGCCCATGATCGGCCAGAAGAACACCAGGCCCACCGCGAGGAAGTGCACCATCATCGCGATGTGCCCGGCCCGCGAGCCCATCAGGAAGTCGAAGATCGGAGTGAAGTACAGGGCGTACAGGCTCGCCACGAACACCGGGATGGTGAAGGCGGGGTGCGTGACCACCCGCAGGTACCGGCTGTGCAGCAGCACGAGGAGCAGCTCACGCGGCCCCTTGCGGCCCCGCCCGGCCACCGGCAGCGCGCGCAGCGCCAGCGTGATCGGGCCGCCGAGCAGGATCAGGATCGGCGACAGCATGCTGATGATCATGTGCTGGACCATGTGCACGCTGAACATGACCATGCCGTAGTCGTTCAGCTTGGTGCACATCACCAGGGCCACGGTCAGCACACCGATGACGTAGGCCACCGTCCGGCCCACCGGCCAGGCGTCCCCGCGCCGCCGCAGCCGCACCACACCCCAGCCGTACAGGCCGAGCCCCAGCAGGCAGGCGACCAGGAAGAACGGGTCCGGAGACCACTCCAGACCGCGTCCCAGCGTGAACGGCGGCAGATCGTGCATCATGCCGTGCCCGCTGTGATCCATCCGCCGGCTCCTGATTCGTGGGGATTGTGCGCTGTCTGTCCACAGCTGTCTGTCCGCACCCAGACTAGAGCCGCCCCCGGCCGCGTCTGCGACCGGGGGCGGTGGGGACGTGCCGCGTGTTCTACAGCACGCACTCCGCCTCGGCGTACCGCTCCGCGGGGACCGTCTTGAGGGTCGCCACCGCCTCGGCCAGGGACACCATCACGATGTCCGTGCCGCGCAGCGCCGTCATCCGGCCGAACTCCCCGCGGTGCACCGCCTCCACGGCGTGCCAGCCGAAGCGGGTCGCCAGCACCCGGTCGTACGCCGTCGGCGTGCCGCCGCGCTGCACGTGCCCGAGGATCACCGGCCGGGCCTCCTTGCCGAGCCGGTCCTCCAGTTCGAGGGCGAGCTGCCGGGCGACGCCCGCGAACCGCTCGTGGCCGTAGACGTCCTTGCCGCCCTCGTCGAAGTCCATGGAGCCCGCCCTGGGTTTGGCGCCCTCCGCGGCCACGACGATCGCGAACCGCTTGCCCGCCGCGAACCGCTCGCCGACCTTCGCCGCCAACTCCTCGATGTCGAAGGGGCGTTCGGGGACGACGATGGCGTGGGCGCCGGCGGCCATGCCGGAGTGGAGCGCGATCCAGCCGGTGTGACGGCCCATGACCTCCACGATCAGCACCCGCTGGTGCGACTCGGCGGTGGTCTTCAGCCGGTCCAGGGCCTCGGTGGCGACGGTCACGGCGGTGTCGAAGCCGAAGGTGAGGTCCGTGACCGCGATGTCGTTGTCGATGGTCTTGGGCACGCCGACGATCGGCAGGCCGTTGTCCGAGAGCAGCCGGGCCGCCTTGAGCGTGCCCTCACCGCCGATCGGGATGATCGCGTCGAGCCCCAGTTCCTCGACATGGCCCCTGGCCCGCTGCACGCCGTCCCGCAGATGCTCGGGACGGACCCGGGAGGAGCCGAGGATGGTCCCGCCGCGGGCGAGGATGCCGCTCACCGCGTCGAGGTCGAGCTTGAGGTAGTCGCACTCCAGGAGACCCTTCCAGCCGTCGCGGAAGCCGATGACCTCGTCGCCGTGATCGACGACGGCACGGTGCACGACGGACCGGATGACGGCGTTCAGGCCGGGACAGTCGCCGCCGGAGGTGAGGACGCCAATGCGCATAGCCCGAATAACCTTCTCAACATGGGCGCGGGGACCGGACCACACTGTCCGGTCGGTCCCCGCCACCCTAGCGGCACCGGGCGGTGGGGCCGAACCGTGCGTCCGCCTGCTGGACGGGCCCGCTCACCTGTGCGGACACCGTGTCAGACGGGCTCTCGCCGGGGCCGTCCCCGCGGGCCGCCGCGGCCCTGTTCCGGCGCGCGCGACGGTCCCGCACGGGGTGCTGAGCGGCCGTTCCTACGCGGGCTGCTGCTGCGCCGCCGCGATGCGCTCGTTGCGCAGCGCCTCGTACCAGTGGTCGTCGATCGGCGGCAGCGCGTTCACGTCGAGCGCCAGCTTCAGCAGCAGGTCCGCGATCAGCGGGTTGCGGGCCAGCACCGGCCCGTGCATGTACGTGCCGAAGACGGTGTCGTTGTACGCGCCCTCCGTGCCGTCGCCCGTGCCGTTGCCCCGGCCCATGCGGACCTGCGCGAACGGGCGGGCGGTGGGGCCGAGGTGGGTGACGCCCTGGTGGTTCTCGAATCCGGTCAGCGGGGGCAGGCCGAGCCGCGCGTCGACGTCGCCCAGCACGTCGCCCACGCACCGCTCGCCCTCACCGCGCACCGACACGACGTCGAGCAGACCGAGCCCCGGCTCGCGCTGGCCGAGGTCGTTGACGAACTCGTGGCCGAGGATCTGGTACCCGGCGCAGACCGAGAAGACGATCGCGCCGTTCTCCACCGCCTTGTGCAGACCGCCGTCGCGGCGCAGCCGCTCCGCCGCCAGCCGCTGCGGCCGGTCCTCGCCGCCGCCGATCAGGTAGATGTCGCCGGAGGTCGGGATCGGCTGGTCGCTGCGCACGTCGAGACGGGCCACGTCCAGGCCGCGCTGGCGGGCCCGGCGCTCCACCACGAGGGCGTTGCCCTGGTCGCCGTACGTGCTGAGCAGGTCCGGGTAGATCCACACCAGCCGCAGTTGGTTGTCGCTCATGAAGTGGTCGTCCTTTGTGGTCAGTTGCCGACGCGGCGGCGCAGGTCCTGGAACGCGGTGTAGTTGGCGATGACCTCGATCCGGCCCGGCGGGGCCTGCTGCACGGCCTGGTCCAGGCTCTCGCAGACCTGGAACTGCTGGCCCGCGACCTCCAGACGCACCGCGAGGTCCAGCTTCCGGTCCCCGAGCACGAAGAGCGGGTGACCGGTCAGCCGCGTGTAGTCGACGTCCCACAGCCAGGAGGTGTCGGTGCCGTCGGCGCTGCGCGCGTTGACCGACAGGATGACCGGGGTGGGCGGCGGGTCGATCAGGGAGAACGTCTCCAGCCAGCCGGCCGGGTTCTTCGCCAGCAGCAGGCGCAGGTCGCGGCCCTGGAACTGCACGACGTCGTAGCGGCCGGCGACCGCCTGCACCTGGTACATCCGCTCCAGGGCGACCTGCGGCGGCACCCCGAAGACGGCGGCGACGGCCGCCGAGGAAGCGGCGTTGGCCTTGTTGGCGCGGCCCGGCAGCTGCAGGTGGATCGGCCAGGCCGAGCCGTGCGGGTCGAGGACGTGGTCGCCGGACAGGGCCCAGGTGGGGGTGGGCCGGCGGAAGCCGCACTCGCCGCAGTACCAGTCGTCGCCCGGGCGCTGCATCACTCCGCCGCAGGCGGGGCAGGACCAGGCGTCGTCCTTCCACATCTGCCCGGCCGCCACCCAGACCACGTTGGGGGACGAGGACGCCGCCCACACCACCAGCGGGTCGTCGCAGTTGGCGACGAGCACGGACTTGGAGCCGCTGAGCGCCTCACGCCAGTTCTCGGCGAGCATGCGGGTCTCGCCGGCCCGGTCGAGCTGGTCGCGGGAGAGGTTGAGCAGCGCGATGCACTTGGGGTCGGTGTCACGGGCCACGCCCGCGAGGTACTTCTCGTCGACCTCTATCACGCCGAACTTGGCGTCCGAGCCGCCGGCCAGCGCCGAGGTGATGCCCGCGGGCATGTTCGCGCCGAGCGCGTTGGAGACGACCGGGCCCGCGGCCCGCAGCGCCTCGGCGATGAGCCGGGTGGTGGTGGTCTTGCCGTTCGTCGCCGAGACCAGGATCACGTCCAGGTGCTGGGCGAGCCGTGCGAGCAGATCGGGGTCGAGCTTGAGGGCCACCCGACCGCCGATCACCGAACCGCTGCCGCGTCCCGCTGCACGCGATGCCGCGGCGACCGCCTTGCCCGCGGTCACGGCCAGCTTGGCCCGCGGCGTGAGCGGGTCCGAGTTGCCTGCCATCAGTTCTCGATCCTCCTTGCGTACGCGCCGCGTCCTGGGTCATCCGGCAACGTGGTGTGGACCTCAGCCTATCGAGATCCGTTGACGCTCCCGAATCCCGGCCCATGCCGACGCGGCAGGCAGGGGCACAGGGAACCGTACCCTTGCCGCCATGCGACACGGCTCGATCCCGGGCGCCCGCGGGCGCGTCCGGCCCCTTTCCCTGCTCGGCAGCCCCGTTCTGCACGCCCCCTGCGAGGAGGTCACCGACTTTGGTCCCGAACTGTCCCGGGTGGTGGAGGACTTGTTCGCGACCATGTACGCGGCGCGCGGCGTGGGCCTCGCCGCGAACCAGATCGGGCTGCCGCTGCGGGTCTTCGTGTACGACTGCCCGGACGACGAGGACGTGCGCCACCTCGGCCATCTGGTCAATCCGCGGCTGGTGGAGGCGGACGGCGTGGTGATCCGCGGGCCGGAGGGCTGTCTGTCCCTGCCGGGCCTGGAGGCGGGGACGGAACGCCACGACCACGCGGTCGTCGAGGGCTTCACGGTGACCGGGGAGCCGGTCACCGTGCACGGGACGGGGTTCTTCGCGCGCTGCCTCCAGCACGAGTGCGACCACCTCGACGGCCGGGTCTACGCCGACCGCCTCACGGGATGGCGGCGCGGCCGGCTGCTGCGGCAGGCCGCGCGGGCAGCGTGGGGGCGGTGAGCCGCCGCGCGGGGCCGCGGGGACGATGAGCCGCCGCCCGGGAACCGCGCACCGCCGGCTGCCCGAGCGCGGCGAGGACGGCGACCGGGCCGAAGCGCCGTACGGCCGCGTCCCGTGGCGCCGCCACATGGTGACGGGTGCCCGGCGGCGCGGTCGTGTCCCGTGGTGGCGTCGTGTGGTGGCGGGTGCTGCGTGGCGTGGTTGTGTTCCGGTGGCGCCGTAGGGCGGTGGGCGCTGCCTCGTACGGTCGTGCCGCGCGATGGTGGCGCAGGGCGGCGGGCGCGGCGCGGTCGTGTCCCGTGGCGCCGCCACATGGTGACGGGTGCCCGGCGGCGCGGTCGTGTCCCGTGGTGGCGTCGTGCGGTGGTGGATGCTGCGTGGCGTGGTCGTGTTTCGGTGGCGTGTCCGGTCGCGGGTGCCGCGTCGCGTGGTCGTGTTCTGGTGGCGCCGTACCGTGTCGGGCGCCGTTCCCGCCGGTCAGAACCCGGGGCCGCCCACCTTGTCGCCGACCGCCGCCAGCCGTCCCCACAGCAGGTCCGCCAGGCTGCGGACCAGTTCCGCCCGCGGGCACGGCCGCTCGCCCAGCCACCAGTCGCCGGCCGCGTGCATCATGCCGACGATGCCGTGGCCCCACACACGGGCCAGTTGCTGTCCGGACGGTCCCAGGTCCAGCCGCTCCTCGATGACCCGGGCCAGCTCCTCGCCCATGCGGCGCAGCAGCGGGGCGGAGTGCTTGCCGACGTCGAAGCCCTGGCCGCCCTCCGCCGGGTGCATCAGGAAGCGGTAGACCTGCGGGCGGGCCTCGATGGCCGCCAGGTAGGTGTCCAGCGTCGACTCCACGCGTTCCCGCCGTTCCGCGGGGGCGTCCAGCGCGGCCCGCAGGGAGTCGAGCAGGGCGTCGGTGTGCCGCTGGGCGAGGGCGGCGTACAGCCCGCCCTTGTCGCCGAAGTGGCGGTAGAGGATCGGCTTGGTGATGCCGGCCTCGGCGGCGATGGCGTTCATCGACGCGTGCGGGCCGTCGCGCAGCACCACCCGGTCGGCGGCCTCCAGCAGCTCGCGCCGTCGGCGGTCGGCGGACCGCTGCTGATCGCTCCGCTGCCTGGTGTCCATGAGATCTCCCCACCCGTGCTGGTTCGGTGACGCCTGCGCAAAGTAACACTGACGGGGCCGGATGCCTCGAACGGGCTGCCGGGGAACCGTCGGGAGTTGACTTTCTCTACCGGTCGGTAACACAGTACGGTTACCGCAAGTAACACGCAGGTGTGCGCTGGAGGGGACATGGCCGAGTTCACCATGGAGCTCAACGACGAGCAGAAGGAGGTCAGGGACTGGCTGCACGGCTTCGCGGCCGATGTGATCCGCCCCGCCGCCGCCGAGTGGGACGAGCGCGAGGAGACCCCCTGGCCGGTCATCCAGGAGGCCGCCAAGGTCGGCATCTACTCCCTCGACTTCTACGCCCAGCAGTACTTCGACGCCACCGGCCTCGGCATCCCGATGGCCATGGAGGAGCTGTTCTGGGGCGACGCCGGCATCGCCCTGTCCATCGTCGGCACCGGCCTCGCCGCCGTGGGCGTCCTCGCCAACGGCACCGAGGAGCAGATCGGCACCTGGATCCCGCAGATGTACGGCGACCCGAGTGATGTGAAGGTCGCCGCCTTCTGCTCCTCCGAGCCCGACGCCGGCTCCGACGTGGCCTCGATGCGCACCCGCGCGGTGTACGACGAGGCCAAGGACGAGTGGGTGATCAACGGCACCAAGACCTGGGCGACCAACGGCGGCATCGCCAACGTGCACGTGGTGGTCGCCTCCGTGGACCCCGGACTCGGCTCCAAGGGGCATGCCTCCTTCATCGTCCCGCCGGGCACACCGGGACTGACGCAGGGCCAGAAGTTCAGGAAGCACGGCATCCGCGCCTCGCACACCGCCGAGGTGGTCCTGGACGGCGTACGGGTCCCCGGGTCCTGCCTGCTCGGCGGCAAGGAGAAGCTGGACGAGCGGCTCGCCCGCGCCCGGGAGAAGGCCCGCAAGGGCGGGGACCGGGTCAAGAACGCGGCGATGGCCACCTTCGAGGCGTCCCGGCCCGCCGTCGGCGCCATGGCGGTCGGCACCGCCAGGGCCGCCTACGAGGTCGCCCTCGACTACGCCAGGACGCGCGAGCAGTTCGGCCGGCCGATCATCGACAACCAGGGCGTCGCCTTCCAGCTCGCCGACATGCGCACGCAGATCGACGCCGCCCGGCTGCTGGTCTGGCGGGCCTCGTGGATGGCGATCAACGGCAGGCCGTTCGAAGCCGCCGAGGGCTCGATGTCCAAGCTGTTCGCCAGCGAGACCGCGAAGAAGGTCACGGCCCAGGCCATCCAGATCCTCGGCGGCAACGGCTACACACGGGAGTACCCGGTGGAGCGGATGCACCGCGACGCTGCGATCTACACCATTTTCGAAGGGACCAGCGAGATCCAGCGGCTGGTGATCTCCCGCACGATCTCGGGCATGCCGATCCGCTGACGGTGCCCGACGCCGGAAGGCTAACGGTGCCGCAACGGCGTCAGTTGCTCGATGTCGTAGCGCTTTCTGAGGGCCTCGATCGCCGCGTGGTCCGGCGGGCCCCCGTTCCCCAGGATCTCCAGCAGTTCCTCGAAGTACCGCTCGTGGTCCGGCGGCGGAGACGCCTGGAAGAACATCTTGGCAGGGGTGTCGGTGGGGTTGGCGAAGGCGTGCGGGCAGCCCGGCGGGACGACGATGACCGTCCCCGGGGTCGCCCGCACCACACGGTTGCCGGAGGAGGACTCCCACCGCTGCCAGTGGTCGGGGGTCCGGATCCGCGGCTCGAAGGCGAGCACGTCCAGCTCGCCCTCGAGCACGTAGAACAACTCCTCGCTGCGCGTGTGCACATGGGCGCCGACGTCGAAGCCCGGGGGGACCTCCACCTCGAAGGTGGAGGCCGCCCGCGAGTGCGTGCCGGTCACCTTGAACGTCACCCGCTGGGCCGGCGCCTCGACGATACGGCCCTGGCCCGGCGGTACGAGCAGTCCTTCCGTGGACATGGCCGGATCACCACGCCACCGGCAGGGCCTCGGGCCCGCGGATCGGCGCGCCCTGCCTGAAGGGCACTTGTTCCGGGGGCACCGCGAGCCTCATGTTCGGCACCCGGTCCAGCAGGGCGTCGATCAGCAACTCCGCCTCCATCCGGGCCAGTGGGCCGCCCGGGCAGTAGTGCGGGCCGAAGCCGAAGGCCACGTGCGGGTTCGGGCTGCGCGCGAGGTCGATCGTCCGGGCGTCGGGGAAGACGTCCGGGTCGCGGTTGGCGGCCAGGTACGACACGTAGACCGCGTCGCCCGCCCGGATCCGCACTCCGTCGATCTCCACGTCCTCCAGGGCGATCCGGGACAGCCCGACCACGTTGCGGTGCGGGATGTAGCGCAGCAGCTCGTCGACGGCCCGAGGGCGGATGTCCCGGTCCGCGCGCAGCCGGTCGGCCAGCTCGGGACGGGCCAGCAGGAGGTAGAACATCTGCCCGTTGTTGCAGGTGACCGCCTCGCTGCCGATCTGGAGCAGGACCGCTAGCCCCACGGCCTCCTGCAGGCCGACCTCTCGGCGTGCCACGGCGGTCCCGAGCAGCGAGGCGATGTCCTCCCCCGCGCTGTCCGCGCGGGCGTCGAGGAGTTCGGCGAAGTACGTGCCCATCTCCTCCTTGGCCTGCTCGCTGACGGCGGCGCCGTGCGGGGAGGACAGGATCAGCCGGGTCCAGGCGTGCACGCCCTGCCGGTCCGCGGCCGGCACACCCAACACCTCGCAGATCACCGCGACCGGGAACGGGCTGAGCACCTCGGCGGTCAGGTCGGCGGGCGGGCCGTTGGCGAGCAGGTCGTCGACCAGTTCGTCCAGCATCAGGCGGGCGCTGTCCCGGACCCGCTCGACACCGGGCGCGGTGAGGGCGGGGGCGACCGCGCGGCGCAGCCGGGTGTGGTCGGGCGGGTCGAGGAAGCCGACCGCGCCGCGGGACGGGACGATGTGCGGGGCCGGCGGGGTGACCTGCCGGTCGAGGACCGCCTCGCGGCTGAACCGGGGGTCGTCGGTGACCGTCCGCACGTCCTCCACGCGGGTCACCAGCCACCCCCAGCCCTCGCCGCCCGGCAGCTCGACGCGGGTGACCGGGCCCTGCTCCATCAGCGCGGAGAGCACCGGGTCGAAGGCCACGCCCGGCAGGTCGAGCGCCGGCCACGGCCGGACCGGCGGCACCGCCTTGGTGCGCGCCTCCTCGACGAGCGTCTCCTCGGTCATGCGCCGCCCCCGGTCTGCCAGCAGCCGAGCGACATCTCGGCGGTGATGCCGGGGCCGAACCCGGCGAGCAGTCCGCGCGACTCGTCCTGGGGGCCGCCTTCCTCGAACAGCCGGCGCAGCGCGTCCAGGACGACGGCGCTGGCGATGTTGCCGTACTCGGTCAGCGTGGCCCGGCTGAACCGGAACGCGTGCGGTTCGACGTTCAGGAACTTGCTCAGGTCGTCCAGGATGCGGGGGCCGCCCGCGTGGATGACGTAGAAGTCCAGGTCGGACGCGTCCCAGCCGTGCACTCCGGCCAGGTCCTGGAGGGCCGGGGCGAGTGGCTCCATGGTGGCGGGCACCCGCTTGTCCAGCAGGAAGTGGAAGCCGGTCGCCCGGACGTCGTAGGCGATCCACTCCTCCGTCTTGGGGATGAGGTAGGAGCCGTTGCGCTCCAGCCGGACGCCGGTGCCGCCGGTGCCGCGGACCACGGCGGCGGCGATGCCGTCGCCGAACAGGCCGTTGGAGAGCAGGGAGCCGACGCCGAGGTCGGTGGGCTGGTAGCACAGCGAGCAGAACTCGCAGGCGACGATGAGCGCGTTGGCGTCGGGGTAGGCCGTGCAGAAGTCGTGGGCCCGGTTGATCGCCGCGCCCCCGGCCGCACAGCCCAGCTGGGCTATGGGGATCTGACGGGTGGTCGACTCGAACTCCATCGTGTTGATCAGCCACGCGGTGAGCGAGGGCATCATGAAGCCCGTGCACGAGACGTAGATGATGACATCGATGTCCCTGGTGCGGAGCTCGGCGTCGTCGAGCGCGCGCTGGATGACGGCGGGGACGCGGGCCTTCGCCTCCTGCTCGTAGAGCTTGTTGCGCTGCTCGAAGCCGGGGTGCTTGAGGGTCTCCTCGATGGGCTGGACGATGTGCCGGGTCTGCACACCGGTGTTCTCGATGAGCCGGAGGGCCAGCGGGAGTTGCGGGTGGTCCGCGTGGCGGGAGCGCGCGAGCTCCAGCGTCTCCTCCATCGTGATCACGTGCTCTGGAACGGACACCGAGGGTCTGCACAAAGTCGCCATGAGCCGTGCCTGCTTTCGCCTTCCGGAAGGCCGGTTGCCCCCCGGTCAGAGGGTGGTGCACCCAGAAGGGTGGTCCATCTACGATCACCCGGAGGAGCGACGATCTTCTCGCGGAACTACTCCAATCCGGCGACGCCGCCGATCTCACGGCGCTCGCCCCCGGCGGTCGGCGGCCCCCCTCGCACGCACCCATAACCCATGGTCACAGCCCTGCGACCGCCCCGCCCGGCACCCCGTCCGACCCGCGCCACCGCCCCCACCACACGAAGATCGCCCCCGCGCCCCTCACACCGCCCCGGCCGACCGCCGCCGTCCACCTTCAGGAGTACGCGGCGATCCGCCCGGAAGTAGCCACCGCCCGTGCCGAACGGCACCGCGGGTAGCGCGCCCGGACACGACCGCCCGCCGGGCCCCGGCGGCGAGTCCGGTGCGCCGGGTGAGCCTGTCGGCTGGAGGCGCGTTCGCTGCTGCGGGCGAGGCGAGGCGAGGGCAGGGGGCGCGCTGGGCGAGGCACGCTGAAGCGGCTGCCGGGCCGCGGCGGTCGGTCCGGTGCCGTGTCGTCGGCGTAGTCGGCCCAGTCGGTCCGGTTCGGCCGGTCAGCCGGAGGTGGGGCCGCTGCTGTGGGCGATGCAGGCCACGTCGATGCGGTCGGCCAGCTTGGCCAGTTCGATGGTCAGGGCGGCCACCGTGTCCTCGTCGAGGCCCTCCTGGCCGGCCTCCACCAGGCGCAGCCACCGGCCGCCGACCGTGCGCAGCAGCTTGCTCACGTCGGCCGCCGCCACCTGCAAGGTACCGCGGTCGTCGACGATCAGAGGCAGAGTCACTTCGCGGTTCACAAAGGGGATCGTAGCCGCGGAAGTGTCACGCCCCGTGCCACACGGTGGTGATGTTGCAGAACTCGCGGATTCCGTGCCCGGACAGCTCACGTCCGTACCCCGACCGCTTCACTCCGCCGAACGGGAACGCCGGGTGCGAGGCGGTCATCCCGTTGAAGTACACCCCGCCCGCCTCCAGGTCCCGTACGAAGCGGTCGACCTCGGTCTCGTCCTCCGTCCAGACGTTCGAACTCAGCCCGAAGAGCGAGTCGTTGGCGATGAGAATCGCCTCGTCGAGATCGGTCGCCCGGTACAGCGTGGCCACCGGACCGAACGCCTCCTCGCGGTGGATGCGCATCTCGCGGGTGATGCCGGCCAGCACGGTCGGCGGGTAGTACCAGCCGGGCCCGTCGGGCCGTTCGCCACCGCACAGCACACCGGCCCCGCCGCGGCGCGCGTCGTCGACGAGTTCCTCCAGATCGGCCCGCCCGCGCTCGCTGGACAGCGGCCCGACCTCGGTGTCCTCCCGCAACGGATCGCCGATCCTCAGCGCCCTCATACCGGCCACGAAACGCTCGGCGAAGGCGTCGTGGACGTCCGTGTGCACGATGAACCGCTTCGCCGCGATGCAGGACTGGCCGTTGTTCTGCACCCGCGCGGTCACCGCGACCTCGGCGGCCCGGTCGATGTCGGCGGACGGCATCACGATGAACGGGTCGCTGCCGCCCAGCTCCAGCACCGTCTTCTTGATCATTTCCCCGGCGGTGGACGCCACCGCCCGCCCGGCCGGCTCGCTACCGGTCAGGGTGGCCGCCTTCACCCGCTCGTCGCGCAGGATGTCGTCGACCGCCGCCGAGCCGATCAGCAGGGTCTGGAAGCAGCCCTCGGGGAATCCCGCCCGGTGGAACAGGTCCTCCAGGTACAGAGCCGTCTGCGGCACGTTGGAGGCGTGCTTGAGCAGGCCGACGTTGCCCGCCATCAGCGCGGGCGCGGCGAAGCGGACCACCTGCCACAGCGGGAAGTTCCAGGGCATGACGGCCAGCACCGGCCCGAGCGGCCGGTAGCGGACCAGGGCGCGGGAGGCCCCGGAGTCCTTCACGTCCGAGTCGGCGGGCCGCTCGTCCGCGAGCAGCTCCTCGGCGTGCTCGGCGTACCAGCGCATCGCCTTGGCGCACTTCGCCGCCTCCGCGCGCGCCTGCTTGACCGGCTTCCCCATCTCCGTGGTCATGACACGGGCGATGTCCTCCTGGTCCTCGTCGAGGAGAGCGGCGGCCCTGTTCATCAGTCGGGACCGCTCGGCGAAGGCCGTCGTCCGGTACGTACGGAACGTGGCCTGCGCGAGCTGGAGCCGGCGCTCGATCTCCTCCTCGCCCAAGGCCTCGTACGTCTTGAGCGTCTCGCCGTTGGCCGGGTTCACCGTGGCGATGGACATGACTGACCTCCCTGGGGGCGGGCTGTGCTTCGACCTTCCCGCGCCGCGATGCCGATTGCAACGCGTGAGGCCCTCGTCAGAGCGAGTGCTCGGCCAGGCGGTCGAGAAACGCGCTCTGGGCCGTGACGATCACCTGGCGGGCCCGGTCGAGACCGAGCCACGCCACCCGGTCGAGCTCGGGGAACTCCTGCGTGCGCCCCGACCGCGGCGGCCACTCCATGAGGAACGTGCCGGGGACGACCGCCGCCGGGTCGAGGTCGCCCTCGACGGCCCAGGCCGTGACCGTCTTGCCGTTCGTCTGCCGGACCTCGCCCAGCGGCAGGGCCGCCCCGTCCGGAGGCGGCAGCCCGAGCTCCTCCTCGAACTCGCGGCGGGCAGCCTCCCAGGCGGGTTCCTCCGGTTCGTACTCGCCCTTCGGGACCGTCCACGCCCCCGCGTCCCGCCGGGCGAAGAAGGGCCCGCCCATGTGTCCGAGGAGGACCTCCAGGCCGTCGCCGGAGCGCCGGAACAGCAGCAGACCGGCACTGCGCCGGCCGCGCCGGGCCTCCCGCCGGGCGGTCATGGCGCGATCTCCGGGTGCGCAGCCAGCAGCGTCGTGACGGTGTCGGCGTCCTCGGGGCGCTTGTCCTCGCGGTAGCGCACGACCCGGGCGAAGCGGAGGGTCACGCCCGCCGGGTAGCGGGTGGAGCGCTGCAGGCCGTCGTAGGCGATCTCGACGACGAGTTCGGGTCGTACGGTCACCACCCAGCCGTCGTCCTCGACGGCGAGCCCGCGCAGCCGCTCGGTCTGCCAGGCGAGCATCGCGTCCGTCATGCCCTTGAACGTCTTGCCGAGCATCGCGAAGCCGCCGTCGGCGGTGCGCGCGCCGAGGTGCAGGTTGGACAGCTTGCCGGTGCGGCGGCCGTGGCCCCACTCGGCGGCCAGGACCACCAGGTCCAGGGTGTGCACGGGCTTCACCTTGAGCCAGGACGCGCCGCGCCGGCCCGCGCTGTAGGCGGCGCCGAGGGCCTTGACGACCACACCTTCGTGGCCGCGCCGCAGGGTCTCGGCCAGGAACCGTTCGGCCTCGCCCACGTCGCCGGGACCGGACACCAGGGTGCGCCTGACCCGCATCGGCTCCGGCACCAGACGGGCCAGCTCGGCGTGGCGCTCGGTCAGCGGCAGGTCGAGCAGGTCGCGGTCGCCGACCGACAGCGCGTCGAAGAAGACGGGGGAGACCGGGACGGCCTCGGCGGCCGTCACCACGTCGACCCGCGAGCCCACGCGCCCGGCGGTCTCCTGGAACGAGCGGGGCCGCCCGTCCGCCCGGAGGGAGATGACCTCGCCGTCCAGGATGAACCGGTCGCCGCGCAACTCCCTCGCCACCGACGTCAGTTCCGGCAGCCGGTCGGTGATGTCGTCCAGGGTGCGGGTGTGCACCCGTACGGTGTCGCCGTCCCGGTGGACCTGCACCCGGATGCCGTCGAGTTTCTCCTCGACGGCGCACGCGCCGAGCTTCTCCACCGCCTCGGCCACGGAGGAGGCGCTGTGCGCCAGCATCGGCAGGACCGGACGGCCGACGGTGAGCCGGAAGCGCTCCAGTGCCGGCGGGCCGTCCGCGAGCAGCGCCTGCGCCACCGTCTGCAACGATCCGGCCAGCATCACCGCCCGCCGCACGTCCGCCGGGGGCGCGCCCGTCGCCCCGGCCAGCGCATCGACGGCGATGGCGTCCAGCGCGCCCTGCCGGACCTCCCCGGTCAGCAGCCCCAGCAGGAACCGCTGTTCGTCCTCGGTCGCCGCGCCCATCAACTCACCGACGAGCCGGGAGCGTTCGGCCTGCGAACCGGGGCCGGAGACCTTGCCGAGCTCGCTCAGCCGGGCATCCACCTCGCGCACGGTGAGCGACGCCTCGGCGGCAGGGGCGACCCGGCGCCCGAGCACCTTCCAGCCCACCCCGAGCCGCCCCTGCGGCAGCCGTCCCGCCAGATACGGGATGACGACCGGCACGTCCTCGGCCCCCGCCTCCCGGAACAACTCCGCGAGCAGAGCCGTCTTCCGGGACCGCGCCGAGGCCGCGGCCACCTCCCGCGACACCTGAGCCAACCGGGCAAGCAACATGCAGCCATGGTGCAACGCAGGGCGCCGCCTTACACCCGGGCACCGACCTTTAGCCGGGCGCGTCCCGGTTCAAGGGCGTCGCCGTTCACGGGGGCGCCCGCCCGTACGTGGGCAACCCGGTCGTGGGCCGCCGCCCACCCGCAGGGCGACGCCCGCAGGTCAAGCGCCGGCGGCGTACGGGTTCCTCTGCACGCGGGCGTCGGCCGCAGCGCGCGCTGCCGTGCACGCGTGCGCTGCACCGTGCGCACGGTGCTGTCTTGCACCCGGGCACCCTCGCCTACCCGGGCGCGGCCTGGAGCCGGGCGCGGCCCGGTCCAAGGGCGGGGGCCCGCCCGCGGGCCCCCGCCCACCTTCAGGGCGGCACCGGAGCGCCGGGTGCCGCCCTGAACGTGGGCGGCGCCCGGCGCTCCGGTGCCGTTCTACGCCCCGGCGGCGCTCTGCGTCGCCACCGCTGTGTCCAGGTCCGTGAACAGCAGTTCGCCGTTGATCGCCGCGCCCGCGCGGTAGCCGCGGCTGGCCGCGTTGATCACCTGTTCGGCGAAGCCGCTCGCGTTGCCGGCGGCCCAGAGGCCGGGGACGGTCGTCAGGCCCCGCTCGTCGATCACCGGGAATGCGCCGAAGGGCGTTTCGTGCAGCTCGGCGCCCAGTTGCCGCAGGAGGTCGGTCCGGGGCAGAGCGCGCGGCGCCACGAACAGCGCCTCGCGGGCGTGCGTCGTGCCGTCGTCGAGGCGGATCCCGGTCAGCCGGTCCGCCTCGACGACGATCCCCGTCACCTCGCCGGGCACCACGTGGACGCCGGCCGCGGCCAGTCGGCGCAGGTCGTCGTCGTTCAGCTGGTCCTCGCCCACCCGGTGCAGGAACAGCGTCACGTCCTTGGACCACTGGGTCACCATCAGCGCCTGGTGGACGCTCAGCGGAGTCGTGGCGAGCACGCCGAAGGCTTGGTCGCGCACCTCCCAGCCGTGGCAGTACGGGCAGTGCAGCACGTCACGGCCGAAGCGCTCGGCGAGTCCCGGGACCGTCGGGAGCTCGTCCTTCAGGCCGGTGGCGACGACCAGCCGCCGGGCGTGGACCGTACGCCCTCCGGCCAGCGTCACGTCGAACTCCCCGTCGGCGTCCCGGACCGCTTCCACCGCCCGGTCCCGGACCGATTCGACCCCGTACCGTTCGATCTCCTCGCGGCCGGCGGCGAGGAACCGCGCCGGGGACATGCCGTCCCGGGACAGGAAGCCCTGCATGTGCGCGGACGGCGCGTTGCGCGGCTCGCCCGCGTCGACGACCAGCGTCCGCCGCCTGGCCCGGCCGAGCACCAGCGCGGCGGACAGTCCCGCCGCGCCGCCCCCGACCACGACGACCTCGTACTTCTCGTTCTTCACGGTCATGTGACCACCTCCACTGAGAAAGTCGTCCGTGCGGTGCCGGATTGACAAACGCATTTGCCGGTTCCGCAAGCAGGGCGGCAGTATCGACGCATGAGCATCGAGGACGTTCTCGCCGACGTGGGTCCCCGCCTGCGCCGGATACGCAAGGAACGGGAGGTCACCCTCGCCGCCCTCGCGGAGGCGACCGGGATCTCCGTCAGCACCCTGTCGCGCCTGGAGTCGGGCCTGCGCAAACCCAGTCTGGAGCTGCTGCTGCCGATCGCCCGGGCCCACCGGATGCCGCTGGACGACCTGGTCGGGGCCCCTCCGGTGCGCGATCCGCGGGTACGGGCCGAGCCGATCGTGCGCGGCGGCCGCACCCACTGGCCGCTGACCCGGCAGCCCGGCGGCCTCCAGGCGTTCAAGGTGCTGGAACCCCGGCGCAGACTCGAACCGGACCCGCGCACCCACGAGGGCTACGAGTGGCTGTACGTGCTGTCCGGCAGGCTGCGGCTGGTGCTCGGCGGCCACGACGTGGTGCTCACGGCCGGAGAGGCGGCGGAGTTCGACACACGCGTGCCGCACTGGTTCGGCTCGACGGGGGAGGGGCCGGTGGAGTTCCTGAGCCTGTTCGGACCGCAGGGGGAGCGCATGCACGTACGCGCCCGGCCGGCGCGCAGCGCAGAGGACGGCTGACCACGGGTGATTCCCTGATGAGCAAGCGACCGCTTAGTATGCAACCGACCCCGGTCACACGAGGCGACGACGCGGTCCCCCTGGAGGCGGCACATGCAGGCATGGCGAGTGCACGAGAACGGCGAGCCGGGCGAGGTGATGCGGCTGGAGGAGACTGAGCCGCCCACCCCGGGCGAGGGCCGGACCCTGCTCAAGGTGCGTGCCGCGAACGTCAACTTCCCGGACGCGCTGCTGTGCCGCGGCCAGTACCAGGTCCGGCCGCCCCTGCCCTTCACCCCGGGCGTGGAGATCTGCGGCGAGACGGAGGACGGCCGCCGGGTGATCGCCAACCCGGAGCTGCCGTACGGCGGTTTCGCCGAGTACGCCGTCGCGGCCACCGACGCCGTACTGCCCGCCCCCGACGCGCTGGACGACGCGGAGGCGGCCGCCCTGCACATCGGCTACCAGACGGGCTGGTTCGGCCTGCACCGCCGGGCGCGCCTGGAGGCCGGCGAGACCCTGCTCGTCCACGCCGCCGCCGGGGGCGTCGGCAGCGCGGCCGTGCAGCTCGGCAGGGCGGCCGGCGCCCGCGTCATCGGTGTCGCCGGAGGCGCCGCGAAGGCCGCGGTGGCCCGCGAACTGGGCTGCGACGTGGTGATCGACCGGCACACCGAGGACGTCGTCGCCGCCGTGAAGGAGGCGACGGGCGGCCGGGGCGCGGACGTGATCTACGACCCGGTCGGCGGCGCGGCCTACGCCCAGTCCGCCAAGGCCGTCGCCTTCGAGGGCCGGATCCTCGTCGTCGGCTTCGCCGGCGGGACCGTCCCCAGCCCGGCGCTGAACCACGCACTCGTCAAGAACTACTCGATCGTCGGCCTGCACTGGGGCCTGTACAACACCAAGAACCCCCAACTGGTCCGGCACTGCCACGAGCAGCTCACCGAGCTGGCCGCCAGGGGCGTGATCAAGCCGCTGGTGAGCGAGCGGGTGCCGCTGGCCGGGGCCGCGGCGGCCGTTCAGCGGGTCGCCGACGGAGCCACCACCGGCCGCGTCGCCGTACTGCCCGCCCTGAGGAAGGGAGCCGCCGCATGACCGAGGCCGAGGAACTGCGCCGCCGCGCCGGCGAGTTGCTGGCCGCCCACCCGCCCGCCACCACCGGCAGGACCGACTTCCTCAGGGCCCGGTTCGACGCCGGGCTCGCCTGGGTGCACTACCCGCCGGGCCTCGGCGGACTCGGCGCCGCCCGCTCCCTCCAGGCCGTCGTGGACGCCGAGTTGGCGGCGGCGGGCGCGCCGGACAACGACCCGCGCCGCATCGGCATCGGCCTCGGCATGGCCGCGCCGACCATCCTGCGCCACGGCACCGAGGAGCAGAAGCAGCGCTTTCTCAGGCCCCTGTGGACCGGGGAGGAGGTCTGGTGCCAGCTCTTCAGCGAACCGGGCGCCGGATCCGACCTCGCCGCCCTCGGCACCCGGGCGGTCCGTGACGGCGACACCTGGGTGGTCAGCGGCCAGAAGGTGTGGACCTCCAGCGCCCACCTCGCCCGCTGGGCCATCCTCATCGCGCGGACCGACCCCGACCTGCCCAAGCACCAGGGCATCACCTACTTCGTGTGCGACATGACCGACCCCGGCGTCGAGGTGCGGCCGCTGCGCCAGATCACCGGAGAGGCCGAGTTCAACGAGGTCTTCCTGACGGGCGTGCGCATCCCCGACGCCCACCGCCTCGGCGAGGTCGGCGACGGCTGGCGGGTCGCCCGGACCACGCTCATGAACGAGCGCGTGTCCATCGGCGGAATGCGGCTGCCCCGCGAGGGCGGCATGATCGGCCCGGTCTCGAGAATCTGGCGCGAGCGGCCCGAGCTGCGCACCCACGACCTGCGCCAGCGGCTGCTGAGGCTGTGGGTGGAGGCCGAGGTCGCGCGCCTGACCGGCGAGCGGCTGCGCCAGCAGCTCGCCGCGGGCCAGCCCGGCCCCGAGGGCTCCGGAATGAAACTCTCCTTCGCCCGCCTCAACCAGGAGATCAGCGGCCTGGAGGTGGAACTCCGCGGGGAGGAAGGGCTGTTGTACGACGACTGGACCATGCGCCGTCCCGAACTGGTCGACTTCACCGGCCGTGACGCCGGCTACCGCTACCTGCGCGCCAAGGGCAACAGCGTCGAGGGCGGGACCAGCGAGGTCCTGCTGAACATCGTCGCCGAGCGGGTCCTCGGCCTGCCCACCGAGCCGCGCACCGACAAGGACGTCGCCTGGAAGGACCTCGCCCGATGAGCACGGTGAGCATGACGAGTGCCGAACCCGACCTGCTGTACTCGGAGGAGGAAGAGGCGCTGCGCGCCGCCGTCCGGGACCTGCTCACCGACCACTGCGCACCGTCAGATGTGATCGCGCGCGCCGAGTCGGACGCCCCGCACGACCTCGCGCTGTGGAAGACCCTCGCCGACGACATGGGCCTGGCCGGGCTGCTGGTGCCCGAGGAACACGGCGGCCATGGCGCCACCCACCGCGAAGCGGCCGTCGTGCTGGAGGAGTTGGGGCGCGCGGTGGCTCCCGTCCCGTACCTCACCAGTGCCGTGGTGGCCACCGAGGCGCTGCTGGCCTGCGCGGGCGATGCCGCCACCGGGCTGCTGTCCCGCCTGGCGTCCGGTCGCGCGATCGGCGCCCTGGCGGTCGGGCTGCACACCGTGCCGGGGGGCGCCTTCAGGACCGTACGCCTGGAATCCCGGCTGCTGTACGGGGAGTTGACCGGCATCGCGGACGCGGCGGTCGCCGACGTGCTGCTGGTGCCCGCCGAGGACGGCGGGCTCCACGCCGTCGACGCGGACGACGTCACCCTCACCCCGCAGGTGTCGCTCGACCTGACCCGCCCGCTCGCGACCGTCTCCTTCGACGCCGTACGGGGCCGCCGGCTGGGCGACGCCGGACCCGCCGTGCGCCGGGCGCTGCGCGCCGGCGCCGGACTGCTCGCCTCCGAACAACTCGGCCTCGCCGACTGGACGCTGACCGAGACCGTGCGCTACCTCAAGGAGCGTACGCAGTTCAACCGGCCCGTCGGCGGCTTCCAGGCGCTCAAGCACCGGCTCGCCCAGGTGTGGCTGGAGGTGGCCGGGCTCCGAGCCGCCGCCCGGTCCGCGGCCGACGCGCTCGCCGGTCGGGAGGACGCCGGCGTGGCGGTCGCCGTCGCCCAGGCCTACGCGGCGCCCGTCGCCGTCCATGCCGCCGAGGAGGCACTGCAACTGCACGGCGGCATCGGCATGACCTGGGAACATCCGGTCCACCTGTATCTGAAGCGGGCCAAGGCGGACTCGATCGCGTACGGCACCGCGGGCGCCCACCGTGAGGCGCTGGGCCGGCTGGTCGGCCTCGAAGCGCCCTGACGTCCGGCCGGGCGTCAGGGGCGCAGGCTGCCGACGATCTGCGCCGTGGCCATCAGGCCCTCGTGAATGGTGGGCGCCATGCTCGTACCCGCCAGGAAGAAGCCGAGCATGACGCAGACCAGGGCGTGCGAGAACTTCAGCGCGCAGTTGCGCACGAAGATCACCGCAAGGACCAGGAGCAGCAGCACCACAGAAATGGAAATGGCCATCGTCGTCCTCCTCCGCCACGCCCACTTCGCGGCTTTCGGCCGCAAGTGTGGCGTAGCGGAGGGTCGGGCCGGGCGGTAGACGTGTCCTCCGAACGTGTGGTTCTGCCGCCGTTCCGGAATCGCCTCCTGTGGTCCGAGCGTGATGCCGGGAGCGGGGCTCAGGCCTCGATGAGGCGGGAGCGGATGAGGAAACGCACTCCCTCGGGCGCCTCCAGGGAGAAACCGCTGCCCCGCCCGGGCACCACGTCCACGATGAGCCGGGTGTGACTCCACACCTCGAACTGGCTGCGCGACATCCAGAACGGCACCGGCCGGTCCACCCCCTCGACCTCCAGCTCGGCCAGCAGCACGTCCGAGCCGCCGGTACGGAACTCGCCCGCCGGATAGCACATCGGCGCGCTTCCGTCGCAGCAGCCACCCGACTGGTGGAACATCAGCGGCCCGTGCCCCTCGGTCAGCCGCCGCACCAGGCCGGCCGCGGCGGGCGTGAACTCCACGCGCGGGATCTCCTCGTACATCGTCGCCGTCCTTCGCCGCCCCGGAAAAGCCCCGGAAGAAGAAGCCGGACCCAGCCAAGCAGCCATGAGGTTGCGACAAGGTTGCACGGCGCACGCGCCCCCGGGCCCGCCGTACACGCTCGGGCCGCCGTGCCCCGTCGCGACGCGCGCGTACCGGCGATCGCTGACATGCTGAGCGGGAGAAGCGCTGCCCATGACATGACCGGTGGTGGTGAGCGCGGTGTCCGAACGCGGCGACAACAGTCCGGGGCCGACGGCCGCGAGTGTGGATCCCCTGGGGGACCCGTTTCTGCGGACCCGTTTCGCCGTGCCGGTCCCGCCGGTCACGTTCCTGCGCCGGCAGCGCCTGGTCGAGCATCTGGACCGGGCGCCGGCCACGCCGCTGACGATGGTCAACGGCTGCGCGGGAGCGGGCAAGACGCTGCTGGTCGCCGACTGGGCCGCCCAGCTGGACCGGCCGGTGGCCTGGCTCACCGCGGGCGCCACCGACCAGGCCCCCGGCGTCTTCTGGGCCTACCTCCTCGAAGCCCTGCGCGCCAGCGGGGCGCACGAGGTCCGCGACGTCGGCTGTCCGGCCGAGGCCGGCATGGTGGACCACGGCCTGCTCGCCCGGCTCGCTGCGCGGCTGAACAGCCGCGACCGGCCCGTGACCGTCGTCCTCGACGAGTACGACCGCGTGACCGCCCCGGAGATCGCCGATCAGCTCGGTTTCGTCCTGCACCACGCCGGACGGGGCCTGCACCTGGTCCTCGTCACCCGCACCGAACCCACGCTGCCCCTGCACCGCTACCGCGCGGACGGCACCCTGACCGAGATCAGGGACGCGGAACTCGCCTTCACCCCCGAAGAGGCGGCGACCCTGCTGGAACTGCACGGGCTGCGGCTCGGCGGCGACGCGGCCCGCGCGCTCGTCGAGCGCACCGGCGGCTGGGCGGCGGGCCTGCGGCTGTGCGCCCTGGCCGCACAGCAGAGCAGCGACCCGGAGACCTACCTCAAGGAGTTCGAGGCCGGACAGAGCACGATCGCCGACTTCCTGCTGGCCGAGGTGCTCAAGAGACAGCCGGCCCCGACCCAGGACCTGCTGCTGCGGGTCAGCGTCCTGGACCGGTTCTGCCCGGACCTGGCCAACGCGCTCGCCGGGCGCCGGGACGCCGAACCCATCCTGGCCGGGCTGCACCGGGCGAACGCGTTCGTCGAGCACCTCGGCCACTCCTGGTACCGCCTCCACCCCCTCTTCGCCGAGATCCTCGCGGCGCACCTGCGGGTCCGGTTCCCCAGCCTGGAGACAGAACTGCACCGCAGGGCCGCCCAATGGCTGCGGCACACCGGACCGCTGCCCGAGGCGCTCGCACACGGCGCCGCCGCCGGCGACTGGCGGTTCACCGCCCGCACCCTGGTGGACGACCTCGCGATCGGGCAGTTCTTCACCGGCCTGCGCTCCGGGGACGTGGGAGAACTGTTCTCCCGGATGACGCCCGAGACCACCGGTCCCGAGGCCGATCTCGTCCGCGCGGCGCGCGAACTGTCCGACGGCGACCTCGGGCACGCCCTCCCGCACCTGGAAAACGCCCGACGGGAGCTGGCCCGCGCCGGTTCCGCCAGGGCGGAGGCCCGGCTCGGTCTCGCCCTCCTGGACACCCTCGCCGCCCGGCTGACCGGCTCCCCGGACCAGGCGGAGAACGCCGCCCGGACGGCGCGGGAACTGCAACAGGACCTCCCCGCCGAACTCCTCGACCGGCACCCCGAACTCGCCGCCCTGCTGCAGACCCACCTGGGCGCCGCCCGTCTGTGGGCGGGACGCTTCGAAGACGCCGGGGCCGCGCTGTCCGCCGCGGCGGCCGGCTCCGACGGGGCCACGGCACTGCCCCGGGAGGACTCCCTGAGCCTGCTCGCGCTCATCGACTGCCTGACCGGCTGGCCCACGCGCGCGGAACGCCGGGTCCTGGCGGCGCTCGCCGACGCGGAACGTTTCAGCCTGGCCGAGCCGACCGGTTCCGGACTCGGCCATCTGGTCCTGGCCGCGTTGGCCGTCGACCGTGACGAACTGCGGGAGGCCCAGGCCCTGTTGAACCGGGCGACGGCCGAGCGGCCGGTGCCGTGGGATCCCGTGACGGCCGCCGGTCTGGTCATCGCGCGGGCGCGGCTCCACCTGGCGCGCGGAGAGGCCAGGGCCGCCCTGGAGACCGCGGAGTCGGCCGTCCCCGCCGTCGTGGCCTCACCCTGGGCCGAGGCGCACACCGCGCTCGTCGTCTCCGCCGCCCACCTCGCCGAGGGCCGCCCCGAACCGGCCGTGAAGGTGCTGCGGGACACCGTGGGCCAGGACGCCGCCTGCACGGTGGCGGCCGCCCGCGCCCACCTCGCCGCCGGCGATCCGGGCACCGCCCTCGACCTGCTCGACGCGCTTCCAGCCGGGCAGCGCGCCGGTCCCGCCGTCACGGTACGGGCCCTCCTGGTGCGTGCCGAGGCCACCGGCCGGCAGGGCGACCACGTCTCCGCGCGCCGGCTGGCGACCCGCGCGCTGCTGGACGCCCGGAACGAACGGCTGCGGCGCCCCTTCCACGAGACCGGCCCCTGGCTGCGCCGCCTGCTGGACACGGACGGGTTCCCCCGGCTGTCCGGACGCCCGGGCCCCCGGTCCGGGACCGGGCCGGACCCGGGCCGCCCGCCCGCCCTGGTCGTCGACCGGATCAGCGACCGCGAGCGGGACGTGCTCCAGCGGCTCGCGCAGATGATGACGACGGAGGAGATCGCCGCGGACCTGTTCGTCTCGGTCAACACGGTCAAGACCCACCTCAAGAGCGTGTACCGCAAGCTCGGCGTCAACCGGCGCAACGAGGCGGTGCACCGGGCCCGCGAACTGCGCCTGCTGTGAACCGCCTGAGACGGGTCCACACCGACTACACCGGCGGGGTGTACGGGTCCATGCTCGCCGCATCCGTGGTGGTCGGCGCCGGCGTTCCCGAGTACTTCCCGCGGCTGCGCCTGGCGCTGTTGCTGCTGCTCACCGGGGTGGTTTTCTGGCTCGGGCACGTGCACGCCCAGTTGTTCGGGGCCCGGCTGGCCCAGCGCCGCCCGGACCGCGGCACCGTCCTGCACGTGTGCCGCGACGAGTGGCCGATCGCCCAGGCGGCCCTGCCGCCGGCCCTCGCGCTCGCCGTCAGCCCGCTGTTCGGCCTGGACCTGCCGGGCGGGCTGTGGCTGGCGCTCGCCGTGGCCGTGGCCGGCCAGGTGGGCTGGTCGGCGGCCGCGGCACGCCGGGCGGGAGCCTCCTGGGTCCTGGTGGCGGGGACGGCCGCGGTCAACCTGGTGATCGGGCTGCTGATCCTCGCGCTCAAGGTCGTCCTCACCCACTGAACCCACGGACACGGTCCGCACCCGCCCGCCGTATCACCTGCGCCGGGTGAGGCCCGGCGGCACGGCCGGGCGGACCCTCGGACAGGGGGAGTGGTACGCCCGTCCCCAGGCCACCGTGGGAGCGGCTGATGCGCTACGAGATCCGCGTCGACGGGCTCATGTCGGAGACGCTGACCAAGGCATTCCCGGAGCTGGACCATGTGGTGATGTCCGGTCAGACCGTCCTGTTCGGACCCGTGGTGGACGAGGCGCACCTGTACGGGCTGCTGGCCCGCTGCCAGTCACTGGGCCTGCGGGTCCTGGAGATGCGCCGCATACCGGAGTGAGCCTGTGCGCTACCCGGGCGGCCGGTCACGGTGCTGCTGGCGCAGACCCGCCTGGATGGCGCCCGTCAGCACGCGCGCGGCGACACCCACGAGCAGCAGCCCGCCGGTCATCTGGAGCATGCTCAGCACCCGCCCCGTCTGCGACCGCGCCGTGATGTCGCCGTACCCGACGGTGGTGAACGTGGACAGCGCGAAGTACAGGGCGTCCGTCCTGGTCAGCGGCTCGGTGAAGGAGTCCGGGTCGGAGTGGTCCAGGAGGTAGTAGGCGCCGGCGAACAGCAGCAGGAAGAGCGGAAGCGTGATCGCCAGCGCCTCCACGGCCTTCAGCCGGGGGTACGGCGAGCGGGTGATGGCCCACACCTCCCACGCGAAGAACAGCGCGACACCGAGCAGCCCGAGGCCGAGCAGGGCCGCCGTCATGCCCGTGGCCCGGCCGTCCAGGGGCAGCAGGTAGTACGCCGTCACCAGACCGGTCGTCACGAGCACCGAGCGGGCGAGCACCATGACGGTCGCCGACCGGGGCACTCGCCGCTCCCGGTCCCGCCGTGGCGGGCGCCTCCCCGCGGGGTCCGGGGTGCGGCGAGCTGCCGGGTCGCTCATCTCGGGTCCCTTCGGTTCCGCCGCCCGGGGAACGGGCGCCGTCCGGGAAAGCCGTCCGCGAAACGGGGGCAGGTCCGCATCCAGATCATCGCGGCGGCGCGGCGGACGGATCACCCCCCATGGGTGACCCGTGGGACACCACTCCGCGGGACGCTGGCGTACGGGTCCCCACACACCGTCCCGTCGGCGGTCCGGCAGACCCGCAACCGATCCCCGCGAGGAGGAGCCATGACCGTGTCGCGTGGTTCGGCAGCGCGTGCCGGAGCGGAGCACAGGCCCGGCGGGACGGGCCACCACCCGGACGGCGACCCGGCCGACATGCTGGCCGGACTCGGCAACTCGTGGTCCTGGCTGCTGGGCTCGGCGCTGGCCACACTGGTGCCCGGCATCATCGTGCTCGCCTGGCCGAACGAGACCCTGCACATCCTGGCGATCGTGATCGGGCTGTACCTGCTGGTGACCGGCGCGTTCCGGTTCGTCGCCGCGTTCTCCCGGGAGGAGCACGGCGAGCGCCTGGCGCGGCTGCTGGTCGCGGTGCTGTTCGTCCTCGCCGGGGTGCTCTGCCTGAGGCACCCCTTGCAGACCATCGCCGCGCTCTCGCTGATCGTCGGGATCGTCTGGCTGCTGTCCGGCATGCTCACCGCCTACGCGGCGCTCGCCCTCCGGGGCCTGCCGCACCGCGGCGTCCTCCTCGGCGCGGCGGCGCTCGGCATCGTCGCGGGCATCGTGGTGCTGGCGCTGCCCGCACAGTCGGCCCTGGTGCTGACCCGGCTGCTCGGCGTATGGCTCGTGCTGCTCGGCCTGGTCGAGCTGGGTGTCGCCTTCGCCTGGCGGTCGGCTCTGCGCAGGGGCGCCACGGGGACCCCGTCAGGCCCCGCGGCCACGGTCTGAGCCCGTAAGCCCCGTACGCCGCCCGTCGTGTCGGCAGCGACGCCCCAGGAGGATCCATGGCTCCCCCAGACGCCCCCGTCCCCGCGTCCCCGGGCGGCGCGGGGGAGCCGCGGCGCTCCCTGACCCCCGCGGAGTTCGCCGAGTACGAACGGCTCCGCCGGGCGGCCACCGTCAAGCACCGGAGGCTGCGCCGGGCGGGCGCCACCGTCCTGCTGGTGGTGACGCTGGTGTTCGCCCCGCTGGCCGTCGTCGCGGCCTGGGTGCACGACACGGTCGGCGACACCGACCGCTACGTCCAGACCGTCACCCCGCTGGCCCACGAACCGGCCGTGCAGAACGTCGTGACCGACCGGCTGACCAAACGGGTCGTGGGCAACATCGACGTCAACGCGATGACGGCGTCGCTGGCCGACGTCCTCAGGAAGTCCGGGGCGCCGCCGGGCGTCGTCGACGACTCCACCGTGCTGACCGGACCGTTGCGCGGCGCCATCACCGACGCGGTGCACCGCGTCGTCGGACGCGTCGTCACCAGCGGCGCCTTCGAGGACGTCTGGGTGACCGCCAACCGGCGGGCGCAGACGGCGCTGATGAACGTCCTCACCGGCAGCCAGAAGGGCGCCCTGCGGGCACAGGGCGAAGACGTGAACCTGGACATCGGGGTCGTCGTCGACCAGGTCAAGCACGAGTTGGAGCACGCCGGCTTCAAGAGGGCCTCCGTCATCCCCGCACCCGACCGTACGATCACGCTGCTCAGGGCCGAGAAGCTGAACAAGGCCCAGGACGCCATGCGGCTGCTCGACATCGTCGGCGTCTGGCTGCCCGTCGCCACCGTCGTGCTCGCCGCGCTGACCGTGTGGACGGCTCCCTCGCACCGGTTGATGCTGCAGATCACGGCCATCGGCGTGGGAGTGATGATGATCGTCCTGCTCGTCGCGCTGGCCGTGGCCCGCCGGGTCTACCTCGGGTCCGTCCCGCCGGCCACCCTGCCCCCCGACGCCGCCGCGGTCGTCTACGACACCCTGGTGCGGTTCCTCCGTGACAGCGCGCGCACCCTCCTGGTCGTCGCCGTGGTCACGGCGCTCGCCGCCTACCTGTACGGTCCCGGACGCGTGGCGCGCGGTGTGCGGAGACTGTCCGGGCGGAGCACCACCGCCGCGGGCGAGGCGCTCGGCCGCGCCGGGGTGCGCACGGGTGCGGCCGGACGCTGGCTGGACGCCCACCGGAAGTGGACCACCGGCGTCGTCATCGCGGCCGGCGGCCTCGCCCTGGTGCTCTGGAACCGGCCCACGGCCGCGGTCGTCGCACTCGTCCTGTGCGTCGTCCTCGCCGTTCTGATCCTCGTGGCCGTCCTCGCCTCCGCCACTGGTCCCGGCGAGTCCGCGGGGCCCGGCGGCACGCACCCCGCGACGTCCTGAGCCCCTCGCCCCTCGCCCCCGTGCGACCGGGGCGGCGCCCCACGGTCACCCGCATCGGGTGAGGCGCCCGTGTCGTGCCCTGCGCACGCTGGCAGGGGCAGAGAGCGCAGCCGGGCACAGGCCCGGAACGGAGAGAGAAATGAGCACGCAGATGAACCTCGCGTACGACTACCCGCTGTTGAGCGCCTTCTGGACGATGCTGTGGTTCTTCCTGTGGATCATGTGGTTCGTCCTGCTCTTCCGGGTCGTCCTCGACATCTTCCGCGACGACGGCATGAACGGCTGGGCCAAGGCCGGGTGGCTGGTGTTCTGCATCGTTCTGCCGTTCCTCGGCGTCCTCGTCTACGTCGTCGCCCGCGGCAAGAGCATGAGCCGCCGGGAGATCGCGCAGGCGCGGCAGCAGCAGGACGCCTTCAACGCCTACATCCGGCAGACCGCGGCCGGGGGCGGAGGCGGAGGCGGGTCCAAGGTCGACGAACTCGCCCGGCTGTCCGACCTGCGCGCCCGCGGAGACATCACCGACGAGGAGTTCGCCCGGGCCAAGGACATGATTCTGACCGGCGGTGTCCCCGAGGGTCGCGCCACCTCCGTGACGTCCGCCCCCGAGGGCCCCGACAGCTCCGTCAGCTCCACTCCCGGCCGTCGATGAGCACGCCGGACGAGACGAAACGAGGGAGAAGATGACCGCGACCCACACCGCACGGCAGCATCCGGCGAAGCAGGCATGGGCCACCGGCCTGACGGCCTTCGCCGCCGTCATGCTGATGATCGCCGGAGTGCTCGACATCTTCCGCGGGATCATGGGCATCGCCCACGACGACGTCTTCGTCACCACGCGCAACTACGTCTTCCAGTACGACCTCACAGGCTGGGGCTGGATCCACCTCGTCCTCGGGGTGCTCGCCGTGATCATCAGCATCGGGCTGTTCCAGACGGCGATGTGGGCGCGCGTCGCCGGGGTGGCCATCGCCGGGCTGATCATCCTCGCCAACTTCCTGTCCCTGCCGTACTACCCGGTCTGGTCGGTCGTGATGATCGCGTTCTCCGGGTTCATCATCTGGGCCCTGTGCGTGCTGCGGCCCGAGGAGGCACCGTCCCCGCGCAGCACCGCCGCGTCCTCCTCCACTCCCACATCCTCCACCACTTCCGAGACCGCCCCGCCGCGCACCCCGTGAAGGGCATCCGAGCGGAGCGGCGCGGCCCGGGCGGACGTCTCCCGGGCCGCGCCGGCGCGGCCCGGGAAACGTTCCTGGACCGTCCCTAGACCGGCCAGTGGTATCCGAGGGAGAAATTGACCGCGGCCGCGTACGCGAGGTACATCAGCCAGAGGCCGGTCGCGAGGTGGAAGAATCCCAGCGCGCGTTCGCCCAGCTTCATTTGGATCGAGGCGAAGAAGTCGCTGAAATAAATCGCGAAAAGCCCGAGGAAAAGCAGTCCCACCGGCCATTCGCCGATCTTGAAGAACACCGTGGCGCCCATCGCGGAGATCACCATGAAGGCGACGCACATGCCCGCGTTGGTTCGGGGGTCGTTTTCGCGATAACGGTTCCAGCCGATCGCGAACCAGTGAATTCCGTACGCCGAGAATGCCAGCGCCGCCATGTAGAGCGGTGGCGTCTTGGTGAACACCTGGAACCAAGTCAGCCCGATGAACAGGATGATACCTGCGACGAACTGACAGAGGCCGGGAAGCCAGACACCCCAGACGCCGAGCCCACGGTCCACCGCATCGTTCTTTCGCGGATAACCGAACAGCTCGTGCGGACCGTAGATCAGATATCCGGTGCCGAGGCCGAAGAACCCGAGCGCCAACGGTGGAAACGCCGAGGCGGGGAAAGTCACGTCCATGTTCTCCTCCTTCGAAGAAGAAACCGAAAAGGAGGGCGCGTGGGTGGACCGGGTCACCGGGCTCGGGACACACCACAGTTCAATTGTCCGCCGACAACCGCGCGTCTGCATCCCGGGCGCCAGGGCGTCCCGATCCGCGTCCCGTGGCGGGCCGGCCGTCCCGGGATGCGCCGCGGCTACCGGCGCGTAACGTGGAAAGGGTCACGTGGAAAACGGCGATGCAGGAAACAGATAGACCTGGCGGGAGGGATTCTCATGGGTGCAGCACCGGAGACCCTGCGGAAGGCCGAGCTGACGGAGGAGCAGCGACGCGCCGGCGAGCGTGAGTGGTTCCTCGACGCCGACACCGGGGAGCTGAAGCCGGAGAAGAACCCCGACCGCGACGAGCAGACCGGGCCGGGCCCGGTGCGCGTGGCTCGCTGGACCTTCGATTGACCGCTCCGCCCGAGGACCGCGTCTGGGCGCGCCACCAGCGGCGCAGGGGAGCGGCGCTGATCGTCGGCGCGGGAGCGGTCGGCGGCTTTCTCGCCGAGGAACTCGCCCGGATCGGGTTCAGCCCGCTCGGGCTGGTCGATCCCGACACCCTCGCGGTGGAGAACCTGATCCGGCACCCTCTCGGGGCCCCGGCCCTGGGGCAGCCCAAGGCGCCGGCGCTGGCCGGGAAGATCCGTCGCGACTTCCCCTCCTGCGACGCCACCGGCCATCACGCGGACTTCCTCGAACTGCCCGCCGAACAGCAGCGGTCGCTGGTGGGCGGTGCGAACGTGGTGGTGGCGGCCACCGACTCGGCCGTGTGCCAGCGTCACGTCAACCGCGTGGCCCTCGCGGTGGGCAGGCCCGCCGTCTATCCGGCGGTCTGGGTGGACCCGAGGATCCGTGACGCCGAGGTCGGCGAGATCCTGTGGGTGCTCCCCGGCAGGCGCACCCCCTGCTACGAGTGCGCGGTGGCCTTCCGGCAGGGGACCGCCGACACTCAGGCGGCCCGCGGCGCCCGGGTCGACATCCAGCTCGTCGCCCTGGCCACGGCCCAGGTCGTGACCGCGCTGGCGCACCCCGGCGACGACCGCTCGGCGATCCTCGATCCGCGGCGCACCGCCATCTACCTCCACGGACTGACGCCCACTTCGCCGGGCGTCCGGGCCACCTTCCCCACCGCGGGCCTGAGCAGCCAGAACGTCCGGGTCCCCTTCCCGTCCCGGCCGTGCGCCGTCTGCCACGGCTGGCGCCACGTGGCCTCCTCCCCGGCATCGGCCGCGGCGGGAGCGGGCGGTCGGCCCGGCGACGAGGAGGACCGGGGACGCGGTTGGCCCGTCTTCGCCGCCATCGTGCTGTGCATCGTGGTCCTGTTCATCGTCTCGGTCGCCCACGGCAGGCACATGTAGGACCCGGTGACTCCGAGAGCGCGCTCATTCAAAGACGCCCCACTTTCGGCACCCCGGGGCCGGGGTACCCGATGAGCCGGTAAGCGGGCGGATGCGGTGGGGAGGAGCAGTCGGTGAGTGGAAAGCAGGTTGTGGAGCGGGTGGAGAGTGCCGTCTACACCGTTCCGACCGATGGGCCCGAGGCGGACGGGACCCTTGCCTGGGACAGCACCACACTCGTCCTCGCCACCGTCCGCTGCGGCGACGTCAGCGGGCTGGGGTACACCTACGCCCCCGCGGCGGCGGCGGGCGTCATCGACGAACTGCTGGCCGGCGTGGTCACCGGCGCCGGAGTTCTCGACGTGCCGTATCTGAACGAGAGCATGCAGCGTGCCGTGCGCAACGCCGGTCTGCCCGGTATCGCGGCGCAGGCCGTCTCCGCCGTCGACATCGCCCTGTGGGACGCCAAGGCCCGGCTGCTCGGCCTGCCCCTCGTGCACCTCATCGGCACGGCGCGCGACGACGTGCCCGTGTACGGCAGCGGGGGCTTCACCACCTACGACGACGAGCGGCAGGACCGGCAACTGCGGGGCTGGGTCGAGGAGGAGGGGATTCCCCGCGTCAAGATCAAGATCGGGGAGTCCTGGGGGCAGCGGGAGAAGCGCGACCGGCAGCGCGTGGCGCGGGCCCGCGCCACCATCGGCGAAGCGGCCGACCTGTACGTGGACGCCAACGGCGGCTACAGCGCCAAGCAGGCCGTGCGGGTGGCCGCCGCGCTCGCCGACGAGGGCGTGACATGGTTCGAGGAACCCGTCTCCTCGGACCACCTCGGCACGCTCGCCGCGCTGCGCGCCCGGATCACGCCCGACCTCGCCGCGGGGGAGTACGGCTACACACTCCCGTACTTCGCCCGCATGCTGGCCGCCGGTGCCGTCGACTGCCTCCAGGCCGACGTCACCCGGTGCGGCGGCATCACCGTCTGGCTGCGCGCCGCCGCCCTGGCCCAGGCGCACGGCCTGGACATCTCCGGCCACTGCGCACCGCACGCCCACGCGCACGTCGCCGCCGCGGTCCCCAACCTGCGGCACCTGGAGTGGTTCCACGACCACGTCCGCATCGAGCGGCTCCTCTTCGACGGCGTACTGGACCCCGCGGGAGGCGCGCTCGCCGTCGGCCGTGACGGAGCGCCCGGCCTGGGACTCACCCTCGACGCCGGGCGCGCGCGCCCGTACCGCGCGCGGTGACGGCTCGCGCCGTCGGCCTCAACTGGTCGCCAGCACGATCGCCATCGCCAGCAGACCGATGGCGATGAGCGCGACGACGATCCAGATCGCGGTGAGGGGCGCGGCCGCCCATCCCTTGCTCAGAGCCTCGCGCTCCGGGGCGCCGAGCCCGGACACACCGGACTCGGCGGGAGGCGTGGCACCCGGGGCCATGGCGGTGTCCTCCGGCAGGGCCAGACCCTCCACCGGGCGGCCGTGTTCCTCGGCCGCCGGGTCGCTCTCCGTGCCCGGCCGGCGCGGCTCCTCCGGTGCCGCCCCGGGTGCCGGCGGATCGCGGCGGTCGGCGTGCGGGCGGCCGGCCCGGTATGCGTGCTTCGCGTTCATGACCTCAGCCCTTCGTCAGTGGGGATCCGCGGACCAACTCCGTGGACCAACTCCGCGGACCGGCTCCGCTACGCGGCCCTCGCCCGGGCCAGGACGTCGTCGGCGAGCGGCTTGTCCAGCGCGGCATGGACCAGCCCGTCGGTGAACCGGGCCAGTTCGCGTTTGCTCACCAGATGCGCGAGGCGCTCGGGCGAGGTGGGCAGACCGAGCCGCTTGGCGCCGTCCCGCGCCTTGCGGTCCACATAGGGCTCGAACTCCGGCCAGACCGTCTGGACGGTCCGCAGGAAGATGTCGACGCCCGTCGGCCCGAGCTCGGGTACGTCCCGGAGCGCCTTCTTCGGATCGTCCTCCTCGCGCAGCCTGCGCAGATCGCCGCCGTACCGCTCCAGCAGCAGTTCCGCGCCCTCGCCCAGCATGGTGGCGGTCCGCTCGTCGTAGCGCCGGTACCCGCCCTCGCCGAGCGCGTCCACGCGCTGCTGCCACGACGCCTTCGCCATCGAGCGCGCGTCGCGCAGGCCCGCCTCGAAGAGCGCCCGTGCGGCGGCCACCGCGATGTCCGCCCTGATCCGGGCGCTGAGCAGGACGGCCAGGACGAGTGTCTGATAGAGCGGGCCGGGCGTGTTCCGCAGCCTGACCCCCGCCTGGGCCAGATAGGTGGAGTCCTGCCGGTCGAGCAGTGCCCGCACGACCGCCCTCTCGGTGCGTTCGGGGGATTTCTTGCTGGTCGTGGAGCTCATGACGCCTCGCTACGTCGGCTACGTCGGCGAAGCCCGGGTACGGCCCCGGGGGACGAAGGGCGGGTTTCACGAGTGCGGCGGCCGGAAACCCGCCGGTTCCGCACGGCCGTGCGAGGGGAACTCGGCCGCCCATGAACGAGGACACAGGAATCCGGGGCTCCTACTGGATCGAGACCGCGCCCCCAGGGGATCCGGCACCCCCTCCGCCCGGTGACATCACCGTGGAGGTCGCCGTGGTCGGCGGCGGCATCGCCGGACTCAGCACGGCCTGGGAGCTGGTACGGGAGGGACGCGAGGTGGCCGTCCTGGAGGCCGACCGCATCGCCGCCGGGGTCACCGGATACACGACGGCCAAACTCACCGCGCTGCACACCCTGGTCTACGACCACATCCGCCGTACCCGCGGCCCCGAGGGCGCGAGGCTGTACGCGCGCTCCCAGACCGAGGCCGTCCGGTACGCGGCCGGCATCGTCGAGGAACTCGGCATCGAATGCGAGTGGGAGGAGGCCGCCGCCTTCACCTACGCGGAGAGCCCCCGGCACGTGGAGAAGCTGCGGGCGGAGGCGGACGCGGCGCGCGAGGCCGGCCTGCCCGCCGAGTTCGTCACCGGGACGGAGCTGCCGTTCCCGGTCGCCGGCGCCGTCCGGGTCGCCGACCAGGCGCAGTTCCACCCCCGCAAGTACCTGCTGGCGCTCGCCGACGACCTGCGCCGGCGGGGAGGCTCCGTGTACGAGGGGACACGCGTCGTGGGCCTCACCGAGGGCGAGCCCTGTGTCCTGACGACCGACGCGGGCGTGTCGGTCCGCGCCGACGAGGTGGTGATCGCCACGCACTACCCCGTCTTCGACCGCGCCCTCCTCTTCGCCCGGCTCTCCCCGCGGCGCGAGCTGGTCGTGGCCGCGCCGCTCGCCGAGGAGCGGGCCCCGCGCGGCATGTACATCACGCCCGAGCAGAACACACGGTCCGTGCGCACCGCACCGTACGAGGACGGCCGGCGTCTGCTGATCGTCACCGGCGAGCACTTCGCCCCCGGGGCCGCCGACGTCGAGGAGCGGTTCACCCGGCTGACCTCGTGGGCCGACGAGCGTTTCCCCGGGCTCACGTTCACCCACCGGTGGGCCACCCAGGACAACGACTCCACCGACTCGGTGCCCCTCGTCGGACCGTTCCATCCCGGCAGCCGTCACACCTGGGTGGCCACCGGGTTCGGCGGCTGGGGCCTGAGCGGCGGCATCATGGCGGGCCGCCTGCTCAGCGAACTCGTCGGCGGCCGCACGGTCGAGTGGAGCGGCCTTTACGATCCTCGCCGCCTGGCCACCGTGGTCCGCGAAGGAACCTCGTTCCTGAAGCATCAGGCCCACGTGGCCAAGCACTTCGTCGGCGACCGGCTGCCGTCCCTGACGGAACCGGCGCTGAAGGACGTCCCCCGGGGCGAGGGCGCCGTGGTCCGCGTGAACGGACGGCAGTACGCGGTCCACCGTGACGAACAGGGCCGGCTTCAGGCGGTCTCCGCCCGCTGCACCCACCTCGGCTGCATCGTGTCCTTCAACAGCGCCGAGCAGGCCTGGGAATGCCCGTGCCACGGCTCCCGCTTCGCTCCGGACGGGCGGATCCTCCAGGGCCCCGCCGTGCACCCGCTCAAGAGGCGGGAGATCTGAACACGAGGATTCGGCGCGGCCGGGACGTAGGAACCGGGCTCGGGGGTAGCCGGAAGCAGGGCCGCAGTGCAGATGAGGAGGGGCCGGTGCCGTCAACGGGTACAGCGGGGAACGGAGTCACACTGGGGGCCGAGGAGGAGTACGTCCTCCTCGATCCTCGCAGCGGGCTGCCGGTGCCCTCGGCGGCGAAGGTCGAGGACGCCGCCGACGTGGAACTGGGGTCGGCCGGCGGGGACGTCGAGCGTGAGCTGCTTCAGGCGCAGATCGAGGTGGCCACACCGGTGTGCGGCGAACTGGAGGAGCTGGCCGAACATCTGACGCGACTGCGGGACGGCATGCGCAGGGCGGCGCTGCGCAGCGGCTGCCTGGCCGCCGCGACCGGTGCCGCGCCGCTGGCCGGCGACACCGCCGTGCCCGTCACGCCGAAACAGCGCTACGAGGACATGCTCAGTGAGGCCGCGCTGCTGGTCGAGGAGCAGCTGATCTGCGGGATGCACGTCCATGTGGCCGTCCCCGGCCGCTCCCTCGGCGCCGGTGCGCTGGCCCGGATACGGCCCTGGCTGCCGGTGTTGGTGGCGCTCGGCGCCAACTCCCCGTTCTGGCAGGGCAAGGACACCGGGTTCGCCAGTTGGCGCACGGTGGTGTTCGGGCGATGGCCGGCCAGTGGATCCCCGCCGTTCGCCGAGGACGCGGCACAGTACGAGCAGCGCGTCGAGGAACTGCTGGCGACCGGTGTCGTCCCGGACCGGCACCAGCTCTACTGGCACGCCCGGTTGTCCGACACCTACCCGACGCTTGAGGTGCGCGCGGCGGACGTGCAGCTCGACGCCGACAGCGCGGTCACCCTCGCCGGCCTGATCCGGGGCCTGGTCGCCACCGGCCTGGACGAGGCACGCGCCGGAGAAGGGGCGCCGAACCCGCCGGCCGGCATCCTGACCGCCGCGGGCTGGCACGCGGCCCGCCACGGTCTGACCGACGTGCTGGTCGATCCGCGCAGTGGCAGGCCCGCGCCGGCCGGGCGGGTCGCCGAGAGGCTGTACGACCATGTCGCTCCCGCGCTGCGCCGCTTCGGCGACCACGGCCGGGTCGCCGAAGGCCTGCACAGGCTGCTGGACGGCGGCACGGGAGCGGTCAGGCAGCGCGCCGCCGTCCGCAGCGGCGGCCTCCCGGCACTGCTGGACCTGATGACCGCAGGCACCGCCGGCCGGCCCTGAGCGACTGGCAAAGACGGCGGTGACCGCCGTCTCCGCCCTGGCCGCGACGCTGCCCACAAGGCCGCCGGTGCGGTCAGATCCCTTCGAGCTTCCGCCGCGCCGGGCCCAGTGCGTGGCCCCGGCGCAGCGCGGGCTGCCAGGGATCGTCGCCCTTCAGACGGGCGTCGATGGTGGCCGACGTCCAGCGTTGCGGGCCGAGTTCGGGGTTGTCCAGTTCCGCCCAGCTCAGCGGCGTGGCGACGGGGGCGCCGGGCAGCGCGCGGACCGCGTACGGGGTGACGCTGGTCTGGGCGTAGGCGTTGCGCTGGACGTCCAGGTACAGCCGGCCCTTGCGGGCCTGCTTGCGCGGCGCGGTGGTGAGTTGGCCGGGGTGCCGGTCGGCGAGTCTATCGGCGACGTCGCGGGCGAACGCGCGCACCTCGTCGAACGCCGCGTGGCGGTTCAGCGGGACCAGCACGTGCAGCCCGCGGGAGCCCGTGGTCATCAGGCCGGAGGGCAGCCCGAGTTCGTCGAGCAGCTCGTGCAGGAGGGCGGCGGCCTCCCGCACGGGAGCGAAGTCCCCGTCGGGGGGGGGTCGAGATCGAAGACCAGCCGGTCGGGGTTGTCGGGGCGGTCGGCCCTGGACAGCCAGCGGTGCGGGGTGACACACGCCTGGTCGACGAGGTAGAGCAGGCTCGCCAGGTCGTCGCAGACCGGATAGGCGACGGTGCCGCCCTCCTTGGGCAGTTCACAGCGGTGGACCCAGTCGGGGAAGTAGTCCGGGGTGTCCTTCTGCATGAACCGGCCGCCGGCGATTCCGTCCGGGTACCGCTCCAGCATCAGGGGGCGGCCCCGCAGATGCGGCAGGATGCGCCGGCCGACGCGGCGGTAGTAGCCGGCCAGGTCGGCCTTGGTGATGCCGTCGTCCGGGAACATGTCCTTGTCGGCCCGCTTGATCTCGACGGTACGGTTGCCCGCCTGGATCTCGGCCGTGGTCATGGCGCACCTCGCTCACGCATAGTGTCGGGTCACTCCTTCTCGCCCTCCAGCGCGGCGACCTGGCCCAGGGTGTGCCCGGAGCGAACCGACCGGGCTCGACGGGGATCGGGCGTGTGCTGCTGGGCGCCCTCGGTTTCACGGGACTTGACCAGCAGCCACGCCTCACGTTCGCCCCCGTCGCCCCGGCGGAACCGGGTGAGCGCCCAATCGCCGTGCAGTTTGCTGCCGTTGAGCCGGAACGACGCGTGGCCGCGCTCCAGCGCCTCGGCGAACGGGACCTCCCGGCCGCGCTTGTCGGTGCTGCGGTTGCGGAAGGTGCCCTCGTCCCAGATGATCACCGTGCCGGCGCCGTACTCGCCCTCGGCGATGACGCCCTCGAAGTTCCGGTATTCCAGCGGGTGGTCCTCGGTCGGCATCGCGAGCCGCTTGTCGTGCGGGTCGCCGGACGGTCCCTTGGGGACCGACCATGACTTGAGCACCCCGTCGGCCTCGAGCCGGAAGTCGAAGTGCATGGTGCTCGCGTCGTGGATCTGCACCACGAACCGCGGCTGCGGACCGGACTCGGACCGGTCCTCACCGCTCGGTTCCCGTGTCGCGTGGAAGTTCCGTTTCCGGCGGTACTCCGCCAGCGTGTCCGAGGCGGGCATGGTCCTTCCTTCCTCGCGTCCGGGGTCGCCGGGACGTCACTCCGCTCCTGTGCCGGCTCCGGCCGTGCTGCTCGCGGGCTCGGCGGGGCCGGGTTCTACGAAGCTGTAGGGCGGCAGCGGTCCGTTCACCCGCAGTTCCAGGTGGGGCAGGTCCTTGCGGGCCCGTTCGACCGCGGTCACGAACTCCTGTGCCGCCTCCCGCTCCACCAGGAACGA
>NZ_JBIBWH010000016.1:74465-188356 GCF_043081205.1 Streptomyces sp. NPDC014889 | reverse complement strand
GCGGTGATGGCCGTGCACAGTTCGAGTACGGAGGCGTCGAAGCTGGGTGAGGAGAACAGCAGGACGCGTGAGTCGGCCTGGACGGTGAAGCGTTCGACGCAGGAGGTGGCGAAGGCGGCGAGGCCTCGGTGGGAGACGAGGACGCCCTTGGGGCGGCCGGTGGAGCCTGAGGTGTAGATGACGTAGGCGGGGTGGTCGGGTCGCAGAGCGGGAGTGCTGAGCGGGGATCCGTCCGTGTCGGGGTCGATGTCGGTGTCGAGGGTCAGCCGGCGTGCGTCGCCGCCTATGTCGGTGAGGCGTTCGGTGGTGTCCTGGGTGGAGAGGATGAGCGTGGGTGCGGCGTCGTTGAGGATGTACTGGATGCGTTCGGCCGGGTAGTCGGGGTCGATGGGGAGGTAGGCGCTGCCTGCTTTGAGGACGGCGAGTTGGGCCACGACCATGTCGACCGAGCGGGGCAGGAGGAGGGCGACCAGGCGCTCGGGGCCGGCTCCGGCGTCGATGAGGACGCGGGCGAGCCGGTTGGCGCGTTCGTCCGTCTCCCGGTACGACAGGGACTCCTCGCCGTGCACCAGCGCCACCGCGTCCGGGTGCCGTTCCACGGTCGCGCCGAACAACTCCGGGAACGTCACCGGCACCACATCACCACGCGCCGTGTCGTTCCAGTCGTGCAGCAACTGCCGCCGCTCGGGCGCCGAGAGCACGTCGACGGCCCGCACCGGGAGTTCCGGGTCGGCTACGACCGCTTCCAGGAAGCGCACCAGCCGCTCGCCCAGCTCCTCGACGGTCGAGCGGTCGAACAGGTCGAGGCGGAACTCCACGAGGCCGTTGATCCCCTGGAGTTCGCCCGCGCGGTCGATGCTCTCGTTGAAGCTGAGGGAGAGGTCGAACTGGGTCGACTTGACGGGCACTTGGCGCACGGTGCAGTTCAGGCCCGACAGGCCCATGCTGCTCTCCGGCGTGTTCTGCAGCGCCAGCGAGACCTGGAAGAGCGGGTGGCGTGCCAGTGAGCGCTCCGGGTTGAGCACCTCGACCAGCCGCTCGAACGGCACGTCCTGGTGGGCGTAGGCCGCGAGGTCCGCCTCACGCACACGGCCCAGCAGCTCGGTGAAGGTCGGGTCGCCGGACAGGTCGGTGCGCAGCACCAGCGTGTTGATGAAGAAGCCGACGACCCGCTCAAGAGCGTCGTCCGTGCGGCCCGCGATCGGGCTGCCCAGCACCACGTCGGACGTCGAGCCCAGCACCGAGAGCAGCGAGGCCAGGCCCGCCTGGAGCACCATGAACAGCGTGGTGCCGGTCTGCCGGGCCAGCGCGGCCAGATCGCGGTGCAGCCCGGCCGGCAGGTGGAGCAGCACCGAGTCGGCCCGGTAGTCGGCCTCGGCAGGCCGCGGCCGGTCGGTGGGCAGCCGCAGCTCGTCCGGCAGGCCGCTCAACGTCTCTTTCCAGAAGGCGAGTTGCCGGTGGATCAGGCTGTCCTGGTCGTCCTCGGAGCCCAGGATCCCGTAGTTCCACATGGTGTAGTCGGCGTACTGCACCGGCAGCGGCTGCCAGTCGGGCGCCGTGCCTGCGGCGCGGGAGGTGTAGGCGCGTGCCAGGTCGGCCGAGAACGGGTCGAGCGACCAGCCGTCCCCGGCGATGTGGTGCAGCACGGTCAGCAGGACGTGGGACTCCGGTCCGGTCTCGAACAGGGTGACCCGCAGCGGGGTTTCCACGGCCAGGTCGAAGCTCTGCGCCGAGGCCGCCGCGATGGCGGTGTCCAGGTCCTTTGCGGTGGTCCGCACGACGGCCAACTCGCAGCCACGGTCCGGGGGAAGGATGTCCTGGCGCGGCTCCCCGTCCCGGTCAGGGAAGACGGTGCGCAGGCTCTCGTGCCGGGCGACCACGTCCCGTACGGCGGTGCGCAACGCGTCGACGTCGAGCGGCCCGCTGATCTGCACCGCGAGGACGATGTTGTGGGCGGTGCTGGCCTGCTCGAAGCGGTTCATGAACCACAGCCGGCGCTGTGCGTAGGACAGGGGGATCTCCGTCGGCCGTTCCCACGGCCGCAGGGGGGCGCGGGCGCCGGCCGCGCCGCCTATCCGGCCGACCAGTTCGGCGACCGTGGGCGCCTCCCACAGCTCCCGCAGCGGCAGTTCGACCTCGAAGACCGACCGGATCCGGCTGACCACACGCGTCGCGTGCAGCGAGTGGCCGCCCAGCTCGAAGAAGTTGTCGTGGACGCCGACCGACGTCAGGTTGAGCATCTCAGCGAACAGTCCGCACAGGATCTCCTCCTGCGGGGTGCGCGGGCCCTGGCGGGTGACCAGCGCGGCGAAGTCGGGGGCGGGCAGCGCCTTGCGGTCCACCTTTCCGTTGGGGGTCAGCGGCAGCGCGTCCAGCGGCACGAAGACGGCCGGCAGCATGTAGTCGGGAAGCCGGGTCGCCGCGTGGGCGCGCAGCGCGTCCACCGCGGGCACCGACCGGCCGGAGACCGGTACCAGATAGGCGACCAGGCGGTGCTCGCCCGACTCGTCGGACCGGGCGACCACGGTGGCCTGGGAGACGTCCTCGTGCTCGGCCAGGACCGCCTCGATCTCGCCGGGTTCGACCCGGAAGCCGCGGATCTTCACCTGGTCGTCCACCCGGCCGACGAACTCAAGCTGGCCGTCGTCCGACCAGCGCGCCACGTCGCCGGTGCGGTACATGCGGGAGCCCGGCGCGCCGAACGGGTCGGCCGTGAACCGCTCGGCCGTCAGACCGGCCCGGCCCGCGTAGCCGCGGGCCACGCCGTCGCCCGCCAGGTACAGGTCGCCCGGGACACCGACCGGGGTGGGGGACAGGGCCGAATCCAGCACGTAGACGCGGGTGTTGGCGATCGGGCGGCCGATCGGCGGAAGCCCCGGCCGGTCGCCCAGCAGGGCCGAGGTGGACCAGACCGTGGTCTCGGTCGGACCGTAGACGTTGGTGACCTCGGCGGCCAGCGCGAGCAGCCGGGTGGCCAGGCCGGCGGGCAGGGGTTCGCCGCCGACCAGGACCCGCAGTCCGGCCAGCGCCATCGGCCGCTCCGAGACCAGGGCCTGCCACAGGGTGGGGGTCGCCTGCATGAGCGTGGCGCCGGTGCCGGTGATCAGCCGGCCGAGCGCCGGCGGGTCGAGCACCTGGTCGCGGGAGGCGATGACCACGGTGGCGCCCGCGCTCAGCGGCACGAACAGTTCCAGCGCGGCGATGTCGAACGCGACGGTGGTGACCGCGACCAGCCGGTCGGCCCCGTCGACGCTGAACCTGGCGCGCATGTCGGCGACCAGGTTGGCGATGTTGGCGCGGGAGACCACGACGCCCTTGGGGCGGCCGGTGGAGCCGGAGGTGTAGATCGCGTAGGCCGGGTGGGCCGGGCGGACCGGCGCGGTCAGGTCGGCGTCGGTCAGTCCGGTGCCGGGAAGCTGCGCGAGGGCGTCGGCGACCGCGCTCTCGTCCAGTACGACGCGCCGCACCCCGGGGACATCGGGCAGGCCGGTCACGGAGGAGTCGGTGAGCAGCGCGCAGGGGCGTGCGTCGTCGAGGATGTAGCCGATCCGCTCGGCCGGGTACTCCGGGTCCAGGGGGACGTAGGCGCCGCCCGTCTTCAGGACCGCGAGCAGCGCCGTCAGCAGCGCGGCCCCGCGCGGCAGGGCCACGGCGACCCATGACTCCGGTCCGACGCCCGCCGCCGCGAGGTGGCGGGCGAGCCGGTTGGCGCGCCGGTCCAGCTCCCGGTAGGAGACCTCGCCGTCGGCGTCGATCACGGCGACGGCGTCCGGGGTGAGCGCCGTGTGCCGCTGGAAGGCGTCGACGACGGATTCGGCGCCCACGGGCACCGTGGTGTCGTTCCACTCCGTCAGCAGCAGGCGGCGTTCGGCCGGCGGCAGGGCCTGGACCCGGCCCACGGGGGCCTCGGGGTCGGCGTGGATCAGGGTGAGGATGCCGACCAGCGCGTCCAGGATGCCCTGCGCGCGCTCCCGGTCGAACAGGTCCGGGCGGTAGCCGAGCCGGATCCGCATGCGCCGGCCGGGCGCCGGGAACAGGCTCAGCGGGTAGTGGGTCGCGTCCTGGCCGACCGCGCCGGTGATCCGCAGGCCCTCGGCGAGTTCGCCGAGCCCGTCGGCCTCCACCGGGTAGTTCTCGAACACGACCAGGGTGTCGAACAGTTCGCCGGTCACCCCGGACTGCGCCTGGGCGTCGGCGAGTGTGAGGTGGTGGTGGTCCAGCAGGTCCACCTGCCGCCGCTGCTGCCGCTGGAGCAGCCCCGTCCAGGACTCGGCCGGCCGCGCGGAGACCCGTACCGGCAGGGTGTTGATGAACGAGCCGACCATGTTCTCCACGCCGGGGACCGCCGACGGCCGGCCGGAGACGGTGCCGCCGAAGACGACGTCGTCGCGTCCGGTCAGCTTGCCCAGCAGCACGCCCCAGGCCGCCTGCACGACGGTGTTCAGCGTGACACCGCAGCGCCTGGCCGTCTCGGCCAGCCCGCTGCTCAGCTCCTCCGGCAGCGTGACCAGCAGGTCCTGCGGGACCACCGCGCCGCGCTCGGCGTCCGGCGCGACCAGGGTGGGCTCCGAGACGTCGCCGAGCGCGTCGCGCCAGGCGGCGAGGGCGGCCCGCCGGTCCTGCCGTCCCAGCCAGGTCAGGTAGTCGCGGTAGGGCGTCACCGGCGGCAGCGCATCGCCGGAGTAGAGCGCGAACAGCTCGCGCATCAGCAGCGGCCCCGACCAGCCGTCGAGCAGGATGTGGTGGTTGGTCATCAGGAACCGGCAGCGGTTCTCGCCCAGCCGGATCAGGGTGAAGCGCAGCAGCGGCGCACGCCTCAGGTCGAACGGGCGCACCCGGTCGGCGGCCATCAGCTCGGCGAGCCGTTCCTCCTGCCGGTCCGCCGGACCGTCGGTGAGGTCGGTCTCGGACCAGGGCAGCTCGACGCTGCGGTACACCACCTGCACCGGATCGCCGTTCTTGCGGCGGCGGAAGCCGACCCGCAGGTTGGCGTGCCGGCGCAGCAGCCAGGTGGCCGCGTCCCGGAGCCGGCCGGTGTCCACGGTCCCGTCCAGGTCCACCGCGATCTGCACCGTGTAGACGTCGAGGGCGCTCTCGTCGTCCTGCGCGTACTGGGAGTGGAACAGCAGCCCTTCCTGCAAGGGCGACAAGGGCAGGAGATCCTCGATACGCGACTGGTTCACCATGACAACCCCTCGTCGTCCAGTTCGTTCTCGAACTCGTCCAGTTCCTGCTGGTCCACCGGGACCAGGGTGGGCGTGCCCGGCCGGGCGGGCGCCGCCGTCAGGGCGCGGGCGCGGTCCACCATGGACGTCAGCGCCCGGAACCAGGCCTCGGCCAGGTCCCGTACGTCCGCCTCGTCGAACATCCCGTCGGGCCACGCCCAGGCGGCGACCAGCCGCGGGCCGTCGGGACGGTCCTCGGTCTGGGCGTTGAGATCCAGGCTGTGCGCCATGGGCATGGCGGCGTCGCCGCCGCCGGTCAGCCCGGCCAGGCCGGGCGGCGGGCTCCAGTCCTGGGCCGGGGCGTCACCGCCGCCCGCGGTGAACCGGCCCAGATAGTTGAACCCGAGCTGCGGCGTGCGCAGGGCGGCCAGTTGCGGCCCCGTGCGCTCGTTGAGGTAGCGCAGCAGCCCGTAGCCGATGCCGCCGTCGGGCAGTTCGGCGAGCTGGGCGCGCACCTTGGCGAGCACGGCGTCCACCGCCTCGCCGCCGCCCCAGAAGTCGTTCCAGTCCACCTGCCCGGGGTTGAGACGCACCGGGAAGGAACTGGTGAACCAGCCGACGGTACGGCCGAGGTCGGCGCCCCTGACCACCGGCTCGCGGCCGTGCCCCTCCATCTCGACCAGCACCGCGTTGCCCCGGGTCGGGCGGCGCCGGGCCCGCCAGGAGGCGACGGCCACCGTGTAGGCGGTGAGGAGCACGTCCTTGATCCCGGCGTCGAAGGCGGCCGGCACGCTCGTCAGCAGCGGCTCGGCCACCTCCGCGGGCAGGGTGAGGCGCAGGCTGCGCGCCGTGCCGAACACGTCCCGCTCCCGCTCCAGCGGCCGGGCGCCCAGCAGCGGGTCGGGACCGCTCAACGCGGCCCGCCACAGCGGCAGTTCCTCGACCCGGTGCGTGCTGCCCGCCTCCTGGGCCAGCCGTCCGGCCCAGGTGCGCAGCGAGGTGGGCACCGCCTCCAGCTCCGGCTCCCGGCCGGCCGCCACCTGGGACCAGGCGGCGGCCAGGTCCGGCAGCAGGATCCGCCAGGACACGCCGTCCACCACCAGGTGGTGCACGGCCAGCAGCAGCAGTCCCGGCCGGCCGGTGCCGGCGTCGAACCAGACCGCCCGCACCAGCGAGCCCGACTCCGGGGTGAGCCGCCGCGCGGCCGCCCGGCCGTGCTCCACGAGCAGGTCGCGCTGCGCCTCTTCGTCGCCGGAGGCGGCTGCGTCCGCGAAGTCCACGCGGTCCACGAGGAGTTCGGCGCGCACCTCGCCTCGGGGGCGTACCTCGGTCCGCCAGTCCTCGGCGCCGTTCCTGGTGAGCCGGAGCCGCAGCGCGTCGTGCCGGTCGAGCACGGCCTGTACGGCGGCGGTCAGTCCGGGCAGGTCGAGCGCGGCGGGCGTCCGGACCGTCATCGCCTGGTGGAAGCCGTCGATCGGGCCTCCGTGCTCCCGCCACCAGTGCATGATCGGGGTCAGCGGCAGTTCTCCGATGCCCGCGTCCGCTTCCTCGGTGAGGGGCTCGGTCGCGGCCTCGGCGATCCGGGCGAGCGCCGCGGGGGTGCGGTGCTCGAACACGTCCGCCACCGTCAGTTCGATCCCGGCCGTCCGGGCCCGGCTGACCAGTTGGATGGAGACGATGCTGTCGCCGCCGAGGTCGAAGAAGCCGTCGTCGGCCCCGACCGTCTCCCGGCCGAGCAGTTCGGCGAAGATCCGGCACAGGGCGGCCTCCCGCTCGGTGGCCGGGCCGCGGCCGGGCTCGCCGCCGAAGTCGGGCGCGGGCAGCGCGGCGCGGTCCAGCTTGCCGTTCGCGGTGAGCGGCAGCGCGTCCAGGACGGTGAAGGCGGCGGGGACCATGTAGTCCGGCAGCGCGGCCGCGACGTCCTTGCGCAGCACGGCGGGCTCCGGTGGCCGTGCGCCCTCGTCCGGGACCACGTAGGCGACGAGCTGCCTGAGGCCCGGCCGGTCCTCTCGTACGATCACCGCGGCCTGGGCGAGTCCGGGCCGGGCGAGCAGTACGGTCTCGATCTCGCCGGGTTCGATCCGGAAGCCCCGGATCTTGACCTGCTGGTCGGAGCGGCCGACGAACTCCAGCTCACCGTCGCGGTTCCACCGTACGAGGTCGCCGGTCCGGTACATCCGGGAGCCGGCCGGACCGAACGGGTCGGCCACGAACCTCTCCGCGGTCAGCGCCGGGCGGCCCAGGTAGCCCAGGGCCACTCCGGAACCGGCGATGCAGAGTTCGCCGGCGACGCCCACCGGCACCGGCCGCAGCCGCTCGTCGAGGACCGCCACGCGGGTGCCCGCGACGGGGCGGCCGATCGGCGGCGTCGCGTCGCCGGACAGCGGGCCGCTGAGCGTGGCGGCGATGGTGGTCTCGGTCGGGCCGTAGGCGTTGACGACGGTGCGTCCGGCCGACCAGCGGGCCAGCAGGCCCGGCGAGAGCGCCTCCCCGCCGGAGACGACACAGCGCAGGCTGGGCAGCTCGCGCTCCGGCAGGGTGCCCAACAGCGGGGCCGGCAGCATGACATGAGTGGCCTCGGCCGCTTCGATGACGTCGGCCAGGCCCTCACCGACCAGTTCGCGGCCCGTGCCCGGAAGGGCGAGCGTGGCCCCGGACAGCAGGGTCATCGCCAGATCGCCGACCGACACGTCGAAGTTGGTCGACACCACCTGGAGCACCCGGCTTCCGCCGTCCAGGCCCAGCCGTTCGACGTGGCTGTGCACGAACGACGCCAGACCGGTGTGCCCGACCAGCACGCCCTTGGGCCGGCCGGTCGACCCGGAGGTGTAGACGACGTACGCGGGGCTGTCGGCGGCTGCCGCCGCCGGCGGGTCCGTCGCCGGGCGCGCGGCCACCGAGGCCGCGAACCCCGGCTCGTCCAGGACCCAGGCCGGCACGGCCGGTGCGCCGGGCAGCAGGCCGTGGGACGCCTCGGTGGCGAGCAGGGCGGCCGGTGCCGCGTCGGCGAGCATGAACGCGACGCGCTCGGCCGGGTACTCCGGATCCACCGGCAGGTGGACGGCGCCCGCCTTGGCCACCGCCAGGAACGCGGCGACCTGGAGCGGGGAGCGCGGGACGGCGGCCGCGACGATCCGGCCCGGGGCGACCCCACGGGCGATCAGCTCGTGGGCCAGCCGGTTGGCCCGCTGGTTCAGCTCCGCGTAGCTGGTCCGCTCGCCCTCGCACCACAGGGCGGTCGCGTGCGGGGTACGTGCCGCCTGCGCCTCGAACAGCTGCGCAAGGGTGCCCGCGGGCGCCTCGGGCTCGGTGCCGCGCCAGGGACCGAGCAGCAGCTCCCGCTCGCCTGCGGTGAGCAGGTCGTGCTCCCCGATCGGCCGGTCAGGCTCGGCCAGCAGCCGCTCCAGCAGGGCGACCAGCCGGTCCGCCAGCGACTGGGCGGTGCCCTCGGTGAACAGGTCGGTGCTGTACTCGACCACACCCACGATGCCGTCGGGCCGGCCGTCCGCGTCCTCCGTCTCGGCCAGGTTGAACGCCAGGTCGAACTTGGCCACCCGCAGGCCGTGGGGCTGCTGGGCGATGGTCAGGCCGTCGCCGAGGCTCAGCGCGGCGGGCGGGGTGTTCAGCAGGTTGAGCATGACCTGGAGCAGCGGATGCCGGGACATCGAACGCGTGGGGGACAGCACCTCGACGAGCCGTTCGAAGGGCACGTTCTGGTTCTCGAAGGCGGCGACGTCGGTGCGCCGCACCCGCTCCACCAGAGCCCGGAAGCTCGGGTCGCCGCTGGTGTCGGTGCGCAGCACGAGGGTGTTGACGAAGAAGCCGACCAGCTCGTCCAGGGCGTCGTCGGTGCGTCCGGCGACCGTGGTCCCGAGCGGGATGTCGCTGCCCGCGCCGATCCGGTCGAGCAGTGCGGCGAGCGCGGCCTGCAGGACCATGAAGGGGCTGGCCCCGGCGGACTTCGCCAGCTCCACCAGCGCACGGTGCACCGGGGGCTCCAGCCGCAGCCGGACCAGGCCGCCCTGGTGGCTGGGCCGGGCCGGGCGCGGCAGGTCGGTCGGCAGCGCCAGCTCCTCCGGCATCCCCGCCAGGTGCTCGCGCCAGTAGCCCAGCTCCGCCGCCAGCCGCGAGTCCTGGTCGTCCTCGCTGCCCAGCACGTCGCGCTGCCAGAGGGCGTAGTCGGCGTACTGCACGGTGAGCGGCGTCCACTGCGGCGCCCGCCCGGCCGTCCGTGCCCGGTAGGCGTCGGACAGGTCGCGCAGCAGCGGGCCCAGCGACCAGCCGTCGCAACTGATGTGGTGGACCAGGAAGACGAGCACGTGGTCGCGCGGTCCCACGGTGAACAGGTGGGTGCGCACCGGCAGTTCGGCGGCCAGGTCGAAGCCGTGAGCGACCGCCCCGGCGACCGCGGCGTCCAGTTCCTCCGGTGCCACCTCGGCGATCCGCAGCCGGGGTGTCGCCGTCCCGGGGTCGAGGATCTCCTGGCGGGGGGTGCCGTCGGACTCGGGGAACGTGGTGCGCAGGCTCTCGTGCCGGGCCACCACGTCACCGATCGCGGACTGCAACGCCTCCACGTCGAGGGGGCCGGTGAGCCGCATGGACAGCGGGATGTTGTAGGTGGGGCTCGGGCCTTCCAGGCGGTTGAGGAACCACAGCCGGCGCTGCGCGAACGACAGCGGGACGTGCTCGGGCCGCGGCTGCGGCAGCACGGTCCGCCGGGCGTCCCCGGCCCCGCCGAGCAGCACGGCCAGGCCGGCCACCGTGGGGTTCTCGAAGAAGTCGCGCAGCGGCAGTTCGGCGGCGAACTCGCTGCGGATCCGGCTGACCAGCTTGGTCGCCTGCAGCGAATGCCCGCCGAGCTCGAAGAAGTTCGCCTCGACGTCGATGTTCTCGTCGCCCAGCACCTCGGCGAAGATCCGGCGCAGCCCGGCCTCGGTCGCGTTGCGCGGGGCACGGCCGCCGGACGGGCCGGTGGGCTCCGGCGCGGGCAGCGCCCTGCGGTCGATCTTCCCGTTGGGAGTCAACGGCAGCGCCGGGAGCACCATGAAGGCCGACGGCACCATGTACTCCGGCAGCCGCGCGGCCACATGCTCCCGCAGCGCCGCCGCCGAGGGTGCGCTACGGCCCTCCACGGCGACCACATAGGCGACCAGGCGCCGCTCGCCGGGCTCGTCCTCCCGGGCGAGCACGGCGGCCTGCGCGACGTCGCCGTGGGCGGCGAGCAGCGACTCGATCTCGCCCGGCTCGATCCGGAAACCGCGGATCTTGACCTGGTCGTCGGCGCGTCCGACGAACTCCAGGTCGCCGTCCGGCAGCCACCGCACCAGGTCGCCGGTCCGGTACATCCGGGAGCCGGCGGGGCCGTACGGGTCGGCCGTGAACCGCTCGGCGGTCAGTCCCGGCCGGCCGGCGTAACCGCGGGCCAGACCGGCGCCGGCCAGGTAGGCCTCGCCGGGCGTGCCGACCGGGACCGGCCGCAGCGCCTCGTCGAGGACCAGCACCCGGACGTTCCACAGCGGGCGGCCGATCGGCGCCTTGACGCCCGCGGTGAGCGGTCCGCTGACGGTGGCGCACACGGTCGCCTCGGTCGGGCCGTAGGCGTTGAGCAGCCGGCGGCCCCGTGCCCAGCGGGCGATCAGGTCGGGCGCGGAGGCCTCCCCCGCGACGATCACGTTCATGCCGTCCGGGAGCGCGCCCTGCGGCAGCACGGCGAGCGCGGCCGGCGGGATGTTGGCGTGCGTGACGCGCTCGCGGGCCAGCAGCGCGGTCAGCGGCTCGCCGACCGCCAGGTCGTCGGCGGGGGCCATCACCAGGACACCGCCGACCAGCAGCGGGGCGAGCACCTCCCAGATGGCGGCGTCGAAGCTGGAGGAGGCGAACTGGAGCATCCGGCTGCTCGCGCCGAGGCCGAACTGCTCGCGGATGGCGCCGAATCCGCCGATGCCCTCGTGGGTGACCACCACACCCTTGGGCGTGCCGGTGGAACCGGAGGTGTAGATCATGTAGGCCGCGTTGGCGGGGGACGCCGTACGGCTGGTGTCCGGCACGGTGTCCGGCAGCGCGGCCAGCTCGGCGCGCACACCGGCGTCGTCCAGCAGCACCCGCGGTACGTCCGACTCGGGCAGCCCGGTGGCGGCCGGTCCCTCGGTCAGCAGTGCGGCGGGACCGGCGTCGGCGAGCATGAAGGCGATCCGCTCGGCCGGATAGGCAGGGTCCACCGGCAGGTGGACGGCACCGGCCTTGAGCACCGCCAGCAGGGCGACCACCAGCCGCGGCGTGCGCGGCAGGGCGACCGCCACCACGTCCTCCGGGCCGATGCCCCCGCGGACCAGCAGATGCGCGAGGCGGTTGGACTCGGCGTCCAGACGCGCGTAGCTCAGCTCCGTGCCGTCGTGACTGATCGCCACCGAGTCCGGCGTGGCGGCGACCTGACGGCCGAACAGCTCCGCGATCGTGCCCCGCGGCACGTCGTGCGCGGTCGCGTTGAAGTCGTGCAGGACCTGCTGCCGCTCCTCAGGAGAAAGCACCTCGAGCCGGCTGATCGGCAGGTCGGGGTCGGCGCACGCGGCGTCCAGCAGACGCAGCAGCCGGTCGGCCATGCGCGAGACGGTCTCCGGGTCGAACAGGTCGTCGCTGTACTCGACCAGGCCGGTCATGCCGAGCGGTGCGCCCCGCTCGTCGTAGCGTTCACGGAGGCTGAAGGCCAGGTCGAACTTGGCGGCGCCGATGCCGACGCCCTGCGCGCCGATCTCCAGACCGGGCAGGCCGATCTCGACGTCGGCGGTGTTCTGCAGGTTCAGCCACACCTGGAAGAGCGGATGGCGGCCGAGCGAGCGTTCGGGGTTGAGCACCTCCACCAGCCGCTCGAACGGCACCTCCTGGTGCGCGTAGGCAGCGAGGTTGTCGTCCCGGACCCGGTCGAGGAGTGCGGTGAAGCTCGGGTCGCCGCCGGTGTCGGTGCGGAGCACCAGGGTGTTGACGAAGAAGCCGACCAGGCCGTCCAGCGCCTCGTCGTCGCGGCCTGCGACCGGGGTGCCCAGTGGGATGTCGGTGCCCGCGCCGAGCCGGGTCAGCAGCGCGGTGAGCGCGGCCTGGCCGACCATGAACAGGCTGGTCCTGGTCCGCCGGGCCAACCGTGCCATCCGCGCGTGCAGTTCGGCGGGGACCGCGAAGGGGACCGTGGAGCCCCGGTGGCTGGCCACCGCGGGCCTCGGACGGTCGGCGGGCAGCCGCAGCTCGTCCGGAAGTCCGGTCAACGAGGCCCGCCAGAACTCCAGTTGCCGCGCGATCTCGCTGTCCGGTGCGGTCTCGCTGCCCAGCACCTCGCGCTGCCACAGCGTGTAGTCCGCGTACTGGACCGGCAGCGGCGCCCAGCCGGGAGCGCGGCCCGCCAGCCGGGCGCCGTACGCCTCGGCCAGGTCGCGCGCCATCGGCGCCATGGACAGACCGTCGCCGGCGATGTGGTGCATCACGAGGAGCAGCACATGGCGGTCCGGGCCCAGCCGGAACAGATGTGCCCGCAAGGGCAGTTCACCGGCCAGGTCGAAGCCGCGGAAGGCGGCCTCCTCGAGCGCGGCGTCCAGACCGGCCTCGTCGGCCTCGGTGACGGTGAATTCGGGGACTGCCTGCCCGGCCGGGGCGACCGACTGGCGGGGGACGCCGTCGACCTCGGGGAACGTGGTGCGCAGGCTTTCGTGCCGGGCCACCACGTCACCGAGCGCGGCGCGCAGCGCCTCGACGTCGAGCGCGCCGTTCAGCCGGGCGGCCAGCGGCAGGTTGTACGTGGAGCTCGGGCCCTCGAGGCGGTTGAGGAACCACAGCCGGCGCTGCGCGAACGACAGCGGGACGAGGTCCGTGCGGGGCATCGCGCGGACCGCGGGGCGCGCGCCCGCCGCGCCGGACGCCTTGCCCGCCAGGCCCGCCACGGTCGGGGACTCGAAGACGTCCCGCACGGCCAGTTCCACGCCCAGTGCGCCGCGGATCCGGCCGACCAGCCTGGTCGCCAGCAGCGAGTGGCCGCCGAGGGCGAAGAAGTCGTCGTCGACGCCGACCGATCCGACGCCGAGCACCTCGGCGAACAGACCGCACAGGATCTCCTCCCGCGGGCCGCGCGGGGCACGCCCCTCGGGCGCCTCGGCCTCGGGAGCCGGCAGCGCGGCCCGGTCCAGCTTGCCGCTGGGCGTCAGCGGGAACGCGTCCATGAGCACGAACGCCCCGGGCACCATGTGGTCCGGCAGCGCCGCCGCGACGTGCGCGCGCAGCTCCGCCCGCCCGATCGCGCCGGCCGCCGGCACCACGTAGCCCACCAGACGGCGGCCGCCGCGCCCGTCGTCCCGGGCGGCCACGGCGGCCCGCGCCACCTCGGGGTGGGTGCGCAGCACGGCCTCGATCTCGCCCGGCTCGATCCGGAAACCGCGGATCTTCACCTGGTGGTCCGCGCGGCCGGCGTACTCCAGTTCACCGTCGCGGTTCCAGCGCACCAGGTCGCCGGTGCGGTACATCCGGGCGCCGGGCGGCCCGAACGGGTCGGCGGTGAAGCGCTCCGCCGTCAGGCCCGGACGGTCGTGGTAGCCGCGGGCCAACTGCGCGCCCGCGATGTACAGTTCGCCGCTCACTCCGTCCGGCACCGGCCGCAGGGCCGCGTCCAGCACGTACACCTGGGTGTTCCACACCGGACGTCCGATCGGCGCCCCGGTCCGTGGCCAGGCCGACCGGTCCGCGGGCAGGGTGTGCGCGGTGACCACGTGCGTCTCGGAGGGGCCGTAGTGGTTGTGCAGCACGCGCCCCGGGTCCGCGCCGCACAGGTCGCGCACCCGGTCGCCCAGCACCAGGGCCTCACCGGCCTGCGCGATGTGCCGCAGGCCGGGCAGGCCGGTGCCGTGCTCGGCGACGGCCTCGCCGAGGGCGTCCAGCATCATGGTGGGCGCGTACAGCTCGGTGACGTGCCGCTCCCGCAGCCAGGTCGCGAACCTCGCCGGGTCGCGCCGGGTCTCCTCGTCGGGCACCACCAGCGTCCTGCCGTCGAGCAGGGCCGACAGGATCTCCTGGGCCGAGACGTCGAAGCTGATCGCGGTGAACTGGGCGGTCCGGGCGCCCGGTTCGGCGGGGACGGCCTCGGAGTGCCAGGACAGCAGGTTGACCAGCGCGCCGCCGGGCATCACCACGCCCTTGGGGCGGCCGGTCGAGCCGGACGTGTAGATCAGGTAGGCGGGGTGCCGCGGCAGCAGCGGCCCGGTCCGCTCGTCGTCGCCGGGGTCGGTGTCCGGCAGCGCGGCCAGTTCGGCAACCACGTCCGGGTCGTCCAGTGCCGTCGTCGGCCCGGAGGGCAGGCGGCCGGCGACCCCGGTGGTGGACAGCACCAGCCGGGGAGCGGCGTCGGCCAGCATGAAGGCGATCCGCTCGGCCGGGTACTCCGGGTCGACCGGGAGATAGGCCGCGCCGGACTTGAGCACGGCGAGCAGACCCACGACCAGGTCCACCGAGCGGGGCAGGGCCAGCCCCACGATGTGCTCGGGGCCGATGCCGCGGCCGATCAGCAGCCGGGCGAGCCGGTTGGCCCGCGCGTTCAGCTCGGCGTAGGTCAGCTCCTCGTCGCCGCACACCAGCGCGGTGGCGGCGGGGTGTTGCGCGACCCCGGCCTCGAAGAGTGCCGGCAGCCGGGCGGCGGGCACCTGGTGCTCGGTGGCGTTGCGGGCGACCAGCAGCTCGTGGCGGGCGACCGGGTCCAGTACGTCGACCTTGCTCACCGGGCGGGCCGGTTCGGCGACGACGCCCTCCAGCACCCGTACGAAGGCCGCCGCGATCCGCTGCGCGGTCGGCTCGTCGAACAGGTCCGCGCTGTACTCCACGAAGCCCTCGACGCCGCCGGGCCGCCCGTCGGCCGTGTAGCTCTCGCGCAGGCTGAACAGCAGGTCGAACTTGGACACCCCGGTGTCGACGCGCTGCGTGCCGACCCGCACACCCGGCAGCCGGAACGGCGCGGTCGGGTTGTTGTGCAGGGTGAGCATCACCTGGAACAGCGGGTGCCGGGACATCGAACGGCTCGGGTTCAGCACCTCGACCAGCCGCTCGAACGGCACCTCCTGGTGGGCGTAGGCGGCCAGGTCGGCCTCCCGCACCCGGCCGAGCAGCTCACGGAAGTCGGGGTCACCGGACAGGTCGGTGCGCAGCACCAGGGTGTTGATGAAGAAGCCGACCAGATCGTCCAGCGACTCGTCGCCGCGCCCGGCGATCGGGGTGCCGAGCGGGATGTCCGAGCCGGCGCCCAGCCGGTGCAGCAGCACCGACAGGCCCGCCTGCAACGTCATGAACACGCTGGCCTGGCAGGAGCGGGAGAGCGCGACCAGGCGCTGGTGGACCTCCGGGTTGATCCGGAAGCCCACCGTGCCGCCCCGGTAGGAGGGGGTCGCGGGACGCGGCCGGTCGGCCGGCAGGTTCAGCTCGTCCGGCAGTCCGGCCAGCGTCTCGCGCCAGAAGGCCAGTTGCCGCGAGACCGCGCTGTCCGGGTCGTCCTCGCTGCCGAGCACCTCGCGCTGCCACAGGGCGAAGTCCGCGTACTGCACGGGCAGCGGCTCGGACGACGGCTCAGCGCCCTCGCTTCGCGCGCCGTAGGCGGCGGACAGGTCGCGGCCGAACGGCACGGCCGACCACTCGTCCATCACGATGTGGTGCATCACCACCAGCAGCACGTGCTCCTCGTCGCCCAGCCGCAGCAGCCGCGCCCGCACCGGCGGCTCGGCGGTCAGGTCGAAGCCCTCGCCCGCGGCCCCGGCCAGCGCCGCGTCGAGACCGGCCGGCTCCACGTCGGTCACCCGCAGCTCGGGGACGGTGTCCACGACGACCTGGCAGGGCGTGCCGTCGCGGTCCGGGAAGACCGTGCGCAGGCACTCGTGCCGCCGAGCCACGTCGGCCAGCGCCGCGCGCAGCGCCGCCACGTCCAGCGGGCCGGTCAGCCGGGCCGCCATCGGCACGTTGTACGCCGGGCTCGGGCCCTCGAACCGGTTGATGAACCACAGCCTGGTCTGCTGGAGCGACAGCGGGACGTCGGCCGGGCGCGGCGCGGGCTCGATCCGCCGGGTCACCGGTCCTTCGGAGGTGAGCAGTTGGGCCAGCGCGGCCACGGTCGGCGACTCGAACAGGCTGCGCAGCGAGAGCCGCACGCCGAACACCGAGCGGATCCGGGTGACCAGGCGGGTCGCCAGCAGCGAGTGGCCGCCGAGCTCGAAGAAGCTGTCGTCGATGCCGACGACGGACGCGCCGAGGATCTCCGCGTACAGCCCGCACAGGATCTCCTCCTGCGGGGTGCGCGGGGTGCGCCCGGAGGCCACGCCGGAGAAGTCCGGTGCCGGCAGCGCCCGCCGGTCGAGCTTCCCGTTGGGCGTCACCGGCAGCTCGTCGAGCGTCACGAACGCCGCGGGCACCATGTGGGCGGGCAGCGCGTCCGAGACGGCGGCGCGCACGGTGGCCACGGCCGGCGCGGCGGCGCCGGACTCCGGCACCAGGTAGGCGACCAGCCGGTGGTCTCCCGGCCGGTCCTCGCGGACGATCACACTGGCCTGGGCGACGCCGTCCTGGGCCAGCAGCACCGACTCGATCTCGCCCGGCTCGATGCGGAAGCCGTGGAGCTTCACCTGGGTGTCGGCGCGCCCCTGGAAGACGAGTTGGCCGTCCTGGTCCCAGGCGGCGATGTCTCCCGTGCGGTACATACGGGCGCCGGGGCTCTCGAAGGGGTTGGCGACGAAGCGTTCGGCGGTGAGCGCGGCACGGTCGAGGTAGCCGCGGGCGAGGCCCGCCCCGGAGACGTAGAGCTCGCCGGGGACCCCGGGCAGGACCGGGCGCAGCGCGGAGTCCAGGAGGTAGACGCGGGCGCCCGTGATGGGGCCGCCGATGGGCGGGACGACCTCTCCGGCGAGCGGGGCGCTCATGGTGGCGCACACCGTGGTCTCGGAGGGGCCGTAGGCGTTGATCATGCGGCGGCCCGCGGACCAGCGGCCGACGAGTTCGGGCGCGGTGGCCTCCCCGGCGACCACCAGGGTGATGCCCTCGGGCAGGGCGTCCCGGTCGAGGACGGCGAGTGCGGCCGGGGGGATGGTGGCGTGGGTGACACCCTGCTCGGCGACGAGGCCGGCCAGCGGCGGACCGGGGCGGAGCCGCTCCGAGGGGGCGAGCACGAGCGTCGCACCGGTGAGCAGGCCCATGGCCAGCTCCCAGAAGGCGGCGTCGAAGCTGATGGACGCGAACTGGAGGACGCGGCTGCCGGGGCCGACCTCGAAGCGCTCGGTCTGGGCGGCGACGAGGGAGGCGATGCCGCGGTGGGTGACGACCACGCCCTTGGGCCTGCCGGTGGAACCGGAGGTGTAGATCAGATAGGCGGGGTGATCGGCCGTCGGGTTCGTGGCGGGGGCGTGGTCGCCGGGGGCGGCGGCGACGCGGGCGGCGGTGGCCGGATCGTCCAGCGCGACGAGGAGCCGGTCGCCGGCCGGCAGGGAGGCGGCGAGGGCGGAGGTGGTGAGGACGACACCGGGCCGCGCGTCGGCGAGCATGTAGGCGATGCGGTCGGCCGGGTAGTCGGGGTCCACCGGCAGATACGCGGCGCCGGCCTTGTGGACGGCGAGCACGGCGACGGCGAGGTCCGCGCACCGGGGCAGCGCCAGGGCGACGTACTGCTCCGGCCCCACCCCGGCGGAGACGAGGTGGTGGGCCAGCCGGTTGGCGCGTCGGTCGAGCTCGGCGTAGGACAGCGTGGTGTCCTCGAAGACCACGGCAGGGTCCCGCGGGGCCAGGGCGACCCGCTCCGCGAACAGCTCCGGCAGGGTCCTCGGGCCCTCGCCTCCCGTGTCGTTGCGCCGGAGCAGGACCTCCTCGCGCTCCTTCGGGCCGAGCACGTCCAGCCGGCCGACGGGGCACTCCGGGTCGCGCACCACCGCCTCCAGCACCCGCACCAGCCGGGCGCCGATCGCCTCCACGTCCGCCGGACGGAAGACGTCCGGCCGGTAGCCGAAACGGATCCGCAGCGTCTCGCCGGGCAGGGCGGCCACGCTGAGCGGGTAGTGGTTGGCGTCCGCGCCGTGCGCGCCGACGATCGTCAGCCCGGCCAGCTCGCGGAACCCCTTCTCGTCGAAGGGGTAGTTCTCGGTGACGGTGATGGTGTCGAACAGCTCCCCGGACGCCCCGGCCAGGGCGTGCACGTCGGGCAGGTTCAGATGCTGGTGGGACATCAGGGCGGCCTGCTGCCGCTGGAACCGGGCCAGCATCCCGCCCACCGGCTCCGACGGGTCGAGCCGCAGCCGCACCGGCAGGGTGTTGATGAACAGGCCGACGATGTTCTCCACCCCGGGGAGGTCCGCCGGACGTCCGGAGACGGTGCCGCCGAACACCACGTCGGTGCGTCCGGTCAGCCGGCTCAGGACCAGCCCCCAGGCGCCCTGGAACACCGTGTTGACGGTCAGGTCCCGTCCGCGGGCCGCCGCGGTCAGCTCCCGGCTCAGCTCCGCCGGAACCTCCACCAGCAGGCGCTCCGGCGCGACCGGGGTGCGCAGCCGGTCGTCGGACACCAGCCGCGTCGGCTCCTCGACGCCGCTCAGCACCGTCCGCCACGCCTCCTCGGCCGCCGGCCGGTCCTGCCCGGCCAGCCAGGCGAGGTAGTCGCGGTACGGCGTCACCGGCGGCAGCGCCGACTCCTCGCCCCCGGCGGCGTAGAGCGTGAACAGGTCCGTCATCAGCCGGCCCACCGACCAGCCGTCCAGCAGGATGTGGTGGTGCGCCATGACGAGCCGGTGGGCGCGCTCGCCGTGGTGGATCAGCGTGAAGTGCAGCAGCGGCGGCCGCTCCAGGTCGAAGGTGCGCTCCGACGCGGCCGCGGTCAGCTCCCGCAGCCGCGCCTCCTGCTGCTCCCCGGGCAGGCCGCGCAGATCGAACTCGTCCCACGGCAGCGGGACTTCGCGCGGGATGAGCTGCACCGGGCGGCTCAGCCGCTCGTAGCGGAAGGCGGCCCGCAGATTGGGGTGCCGGCGCAGCAGGCCCGCCACCGACGCCCGCAACGCCCCGGCGTCCAGCTCGCCTTCGAGGTCGAGGCAGAGTCGCGCCGTGTAGATGTCGAGCGAGCGCTCGTTGTAGACGGTGTGGAAGAGCAGGCCCTCCTGGAGGGGCGAGAGCGGAAGGACGTCCTGGAACCCCGGCTTCGTCATGAGGAGAAGTACCTTCCGTCAGCTTCCAGCACGTCGATGTCGCCTTGGTCGAGACCGGTCAGGGACAGGTCGGACGGGGTGTGCCCGCCCGCGTCCGCGGCCTCGCAGCGGGTGGTGATGGCTTCCAGCGCGCCGAACCAGTCGTCGACCAGTTCGCGTACGGCCGCCTCGCCGAACAGTTCGCCCGGCCAGGCGCAGGTCACGGTCAGGCACGGCCCCTCGGGACCGGCGACGACCGAGGCGGTCAGCTCCAGCGCGTGCCCTGCCTCCGGCGCCCGCTCGGTGGGTCCGGCGGACACCGGCCACTCGGCGGGCGCGGCCTCGTCGAGCCTGCCGAGGTGGGTGTAGCCGATGTCCGGCGGGGGAAGTTGGGCCAGCACAGGGGCGGTACGCGGGTTGAGGTACCGCAGCATGCCGTAGCCGACACCGCCGTCCGGCACCGCGCGCAACTGCTCCTTGACCGCCTTGACCGCGTTGCTCACGGCCGTGCCGCCCGCGGTCAGCTCGGACCGGTCGACGGCACCGGCGTCCAGGCGCACCGGGTGCGCGGCGGCGAACCGGCCCAGGGTGCGGGAGAGGTCCTGGCCCTCGGCGAACGGCTCGCGTCCGTCGCGCTCCAGGTCCACCAGCACGCTCGTGCCGCCGAGGTGGTCCCGCAGATGCCGGCGCCGCCAGTGCGGGACGGCCAGCGCCAGCGCGGTGAGCAGCACGTCGTCCACATCGCAGTGGAACGCGGCGGGCACCCGGTCGAGCAGCGGTCCCGTCCGCGCCGCAGGCAGCGTGCGACGCAGCGTGCCCAGGACGCCGGACGCGTCGGCGTCCGGGTCGGACGGCCGGTCGGTGAGCCGGGGTTCCGCGGCGGTGAGCGTCGCCTTCCACCAGTCGAGTTCGCGCTCGCGTTCGGGGTCCTGCGCCGCGGCGACCAGTTGCTGCGCCCAGCGGCGGTAGGAGGTGCCGGCCGGGCGCGGGGCGTCCCGGCTCTCCCCGGTCACCACACGCAGGCAGGTGGCGAGTTCGGTGCGCAGGAGGCGCCAGGACACCCCGTCCACGGCGAACCGGTGCAGCGCCACCAGCAGTTGGCCCCGCTGTCCGGGCCCGGCGTCGAACCAGACGAACCGGGCGACGTCGCCGGTCTCCGGGTCGAGGTGGTCGGCCGCCCGCCCGGTGTGCTCGCGCACCGCGGCGGCCAGCTCGTCCGCGTCCAGTCCGTCGACCGCCACGCGGGCGACCCGCTCGTCGGCGTCCACCGTGCCGGGAGGCCGGACCTGAAGGCTCCACCGGGCGCCGTCCTCGCCGTCCCGGCCGCCCTCGTGACGGTCGAGCAGCAGCCGCAGCGCGTCGTGCCGGTCGGTGAGCATGCCCACCAGCTCGCGCAGCCGGTCGAGGCCGAGACCCGCCGGGACGTCAAGCAGCAGCGTCTGGTGGTACGCACGGACCGGGCCGCCCCGCTCCCGCAGCGCGTGCGCCGGCGGTGGCAGCGGGACACCGCCGACACCGGCATCGGGCGACTCGACGACGAGGTCGGGGACGTCGGTCGCCACGGACGCGAGCCCTTCGACGGTCCGCTGGACGAACACGTCCTCCGGCTTGATCCTCAGCCCCCGCGCCCGGGCGCGGCCGACCAGCCGGATCGAGACGATGCTGTCGCCGCCGAGGTCGAAGAAGCTGTCCCGGATGCCCACCGAGGGCAGGCCGAGGACCTCGGCGAACACCTCGCACAGGGCTTCCTCGCGCGGTGTGCGCGGCTGCTCGTCGCCGACGAGCACGGCGAAGTCCGGGGCGGGCAGCAGCTTGCGGTCCACCTTGCCGTTCGGGGTGAGCGGCAGGGCGTCGAGGGCGACGAACGCGGCCGGGACCATGTAGTCCGGCAGAACGCGCGCCGCGTGCTCCCGCATGCCGGCCGCGTCCGGCACCTCCCGGCCGGGCGCGGCGACCAGATAGGCCACCAGGCGCTTGTTCCCGTCGCCGTCCGCCCGGGCCACCACGGTGGCCTGGGCCAGCGCCGGGTGGCCGGCGAGCACGGCCTCGATCTCGCCCGGCTCGATGCGGAAACCGCGCACCTTGACCTGGTCGTCGGCCCGCCCGACGAACTCCAGCTCGCCCGCGGTGTTCCACCGGGCGATGTCGCCGGTGCGGTACATCCGGGTGCCGGCCGGGCCGAACGGGTCCGCCACGAACCGTTCACCGGTCAGTCCGGGCCTGCCCAGGTAGCCGCGGACCACGCCGTCGCCCGCGAGGTACAGGTCGCCCGCGACCCCGGCCGGGACCGGAGCGAGCCGGTCGTCCAGCACGTACACGCGGGTGTTCGCGATCGGCCGGCCGATCACCGGCGCGCCGGGCCGGTCGTCCAGTGCGGCGGTGGTGGACCACACCGTGGTCTCGGTGGGTCCGTACAAGTTGCGTACACCGGGGGCCAGTTCGCGCAGCCGGGCGGCCAGGCCCGCGGGCAGCGCCTCGCCGCCGACCAGGACCCGCAGTCCGGCGAGGGCGTCCGGGCGCCCCGACACCAGCGCCTGCCACAGCGTCGGGGTCGCCTGGACCACGGTGGCGCGCGTTCCGGTGATCAGCTCGGCCAGCTCGTCGACGTCCCGCACCTGCTCGGTGGTCGCGAGCACCAGCCGGGCCCCGGCGACCAGGGGCACGTACAGCTCGAGACCGGCGATGTCGAAGGCGACGGTGGTGACCGCCACCAGGACGTCCGCCTCGGTGACCGGCAGCCGCTCACGCATGTCCCGCACGAAGTTGGCGATGTTGGCGCGGGTGACCACCACGCCCTTGGGGCGGCCGGTGGACCCGGAGGTGTAGATCACGTAGGCCGGGTGGTCGCCGTGCGCCGTGCCCGGCAGGTCGGTGTCCGGCAGGTCGGCGATCCGTGCCCGCAGTGCCGGGTCGTCCACGGCGACCGTCTCCGCTCCCGCCGGTACGGGCAGCTCGCGGGCGAGTCCGGAGGTCGTCAGCACCAGGGCGGGCGAGCCGTCGGTGAGGATGTGGCGCACCCGCTCCGCCGGGTAGGCGGGGTCGAGCGGTATGTAGGCCGCGCCGGACTTGAGTACCGCCAGGAGCGCCACCACCAGGTCCGTTCCGCGCGGCAGGCTCACCGCCACCCGGACCTCGGGACCGGCGCCGCGGCCGGTCAGGTACCGGGCCAGCCGGTTCGCCCTGGCGTTCAGTCCGGCGTAGGTGATCTCACCGTCGGTCGCGACCACCGCGACCCCGTCCGGGGTGCGGGCGGCCGCGGCCTCGATCGCCTCGGTCAGCGAGTGCGGGCCGAAGTCGGCGCCTGTGGCGTTCCAGTCGTCCAGCAGCAGGGTGCGCTCGGCGGGGGTCAGGACGTCCACCTCGCCGACGGGCCGGTCGGGCTCGGCGCACAGCCGTTCCATCAGGTGCGTGAACCGTCCGGCCAGCCCCACCACCGTGTCGTGGTCGAACAGGTCCGTGCTGTACTCGGCGACCGCGTCGATCCCGGCGGGCGCCCGGTCGTCGTCGAACAGCTCGCGCAGATTGACGTTGAGGTCGAATTTCGCCGTGTTCAGGTCGAGCATGCGGCGCCGCGCGGACACCCCGGGCAGGTCGTAGTCGGCCTCGGGGTTGTTGTGCAGGCTGACCATCACCTGGAACAGCGGGTGGCGGGCCATGACCCGTTCGGGGTTCAGCAGGTCGACCAGCCGCTCGAACGGCACGTCCTGGTGGGCGTACGCGGCCAGGTCGGTCTCCCGTACCCGGTCCAGGAGTTCGGCGAAGGTGGGGGCGCCGGACAGGTCGGTGCGCAGCACCAGCGTGTTGACGAAGAAGCCCACCAGATCGTCCAGGGCCTCGTCCGTGCGGCCCGCGATCGGCGTGCCCAGCGGGATGTCGGCGCCCGCGCCCAGCCGGTGCAGCAGCACCGCCAGTCCGGCCTGGACGACCATGAACATGCTGACCCCGCGGCGGCGGGCGAGGGTCGCCAGGTCCCGGTGCAGTCGCGGCTCCAGCCGGAAGGTGACCCAGCCGCCGCGGTACGAGGGGGTCGCCGGGCGCGGCCGGTCCACCGGCAGGCTCAGCTCGTCCGGCAGTCCGGCCAGCGCCTCGCGCCAGTACGCCGACTGCCGTGCGGCCACGCTGCCGGGGTCGTCCTCGTCGCCCAGCACCGTGTGCTGCCAGAGCATGTAGTCCGGGTACTGCACCGGCAGCGGCGTCCACGCGGGGGCCGTGCCGGCGCGCCGGGCGGCGTACGCGGTGGCGAGGTCCCGGCCGAACGGCCCGGTCGACCAGCCGTCGACGACGATGTGGTGCATCACCACCACGAACACCGACTCCCGCTCGCCGACCCGCAGCAGGGCTGCCCGCAGCGGCAGTTCGACCGTCAGGTCGAAGCCCCGACCCGCGATGCGCCGCAGCTCCCCGTCCAGTTCGCGCGCCGCGACGTCGAGCACGGTGAACTCCGGTGCGGCCACCGACGGGTCGAGCACCACCTGGTACGGACTGCCGTCCCGCTCGGGGAAGATGGTGCGCAGCGACTCGTGGCGGGCGACGACGTCGGCGAGCGCGGCGCGCAGCGCGGAGGCGTCCACGGGACCGTCCAGGTCCAGCGCGATGGGCAGGTTGTAGGTGGCGCTGTGGCCTTCCAGGCGGTTCAGGAACCACAGCCGCCGCTGGCCGTGCGACAGCGGCAGGTGCGCCGGCCGCGGGGCGGCGCGCAGTGCCTGCCGTCCCTGCGGAGCCTCGCGCAGTGATCCGGCCAGGGCGGCGACGGTCGGGCTCTCGAACAGCGCCCGGATCGGGAGTTCCGTGCCGAAGGCCGAGCGGATCCTGCTGACCAGCCGGGTGGCCAGCAGGGAGTGGCCGCCCAGGTCGAAGAAGTTGTCGTCGACGCCGACCGCGGGCACGTTCAGGATCTGCGCGAACAGAGCGCACAGCAGCTCTTCCTGCGGTGTGCGCGGTGCGCGGCCGGCGGTGGCGGCGGGGGAGTGGTGGTCCGGCGCCGGCAGGGCCCGCCGGTCGACCTTGCCGTTGGGGCTGAGGGGCAGCTCGTCCAGGACCACGAACGCCGCGGGCACCATGTAGTCCGGCAGGTCCCCGGCCACCTCGCGGGCGACCTCGGCCCTGTCCAGCGGGCCGTCCGGCACCAGGTAGGCGACCAGGCGCTGGTCGCCCGGCAGGTCCTCCCGCAGCACGACGGCGGCCTGGGCGACGCCCGCCCGGCGCAGCAGCGCGTTCTCGATCTCGCCGATCTCCACCCGGAAGCCGCGGATCTTGACCTGGTCGTCGACGCGCCGCAGGAAGTACAGCTCGCCGTCCGGGGTCCACTTCACGACGTCGCCGGTGCGGTACATGCGGGAGCCGGGCGGGCCGAACGGGTTGGGCGCGAACCTCTCGGCGGTCAGCGTCGGCCGGTGCAGATAGCCGCGGGCGATGCCCTCGCCCGCCACGTACAGCTCGCCGGCCACGCCCATGGGCACCGGCCGCAGGGACGCGTCCAGCACGTACAGCCAGGTGTTGGGCATGGGACGGCCGATCGGCAGCGGGCCGCTGTCCACCGGTTCGCCGGCCCTGATCACGTGCTGGGTGCAGTTGACCGTGGTCTCGGTGGGCCCGTAGCCGTTGTAGATGTGCGCCTCGGGGAAGCGCGCACGCCACTCGGTCAGCGTCTCGCCGAGCAGCAGCTCGCCGCCCAGCATCAGTTCGCGGCGGGGCGAGAACGCGTCGGGCAGCGCCTCGAGGAGCGACAGATGGCTCGGGGTGGCCTTGAGGAACGTGCACGGCGTGCGCTCCAGGGCCGCCAGCGTCCGCGGATCGCCGTCGTCCAGGGTGGCCAGGATCACCGTGCCGCCGACGGACAGCGTCGTGTAGAGCGCCGTCACCGTCAGGTCGAAGGAGATCGGGCTGTGCAGCACCGCCGCTCCCACGGTGCTCGGGTAGCCCGACGTGCTCCACCGCAAGTAGTCGCTCAGGCAGTGCTGTTCGGTCAGCACACCCTTGGGGCGCCCGGTGGATCCCGAGGTGTAGATGACGTACGCGGAGTGGTGCGGATGGACCGGGTGCAGCCGGTCGGCGTCGGTCGGATCCGTGACCGGACGGCCGGCCACGGCCTCGACGGTGTCCGGCTCGTCCAGCAGCAACCGCGGCAGGCCGTCGGAGTCCGGGAGGCCCGCGCCGATGGCGCCGTCGGTGAGCAGCAGCATGGCCGAGGCGTCCTCGATCATGAACTCGATGCGCTCGGGCGGGTAGTCCGGGTCGAGCGGGAGATAGGCGGCGCCCGCCTTCAGGACCGCAACCAGGGCGACCACCAACTGCGGGGTGCGCGGCAGGGCGACCGCGACCCAGTCCTCCGCGCCCACACCGCGCGCGATCAGGTGGTGGGCCAACCGGTTGGCGCGCTCGTTGAGTTCGCGGTACGTCACCTGCTCCTCCCCGCAGGCCAGGGCGACGGCGTCCGGGGTCGTCGCGACCTGCCGCTCGAACCGCTCGACGAATGTCGGCGGGACCTCCGGGCGTATCTCACCGACGCCGAGGGCGAGGATGCGGTGGCGGTCGGCCTCGCCCAGCAGGTCCAACTCGCTGACGCGCTGCGCCGGATCGGCCGCGACGGACTCCAGCAGGCGGCTCAGCCGGGCGGAGACGTCCTCCGCGGTGGCCCGGTCGTACAGGTCGCCGCTGTAGTTGAGCAGGCCGCTGATGCCGGCCGGGGAGCCGTCGTCGGCGTAACGGTCGCGCACGGAGAACGACAGGTCGAACTTGGCGACCTCGGTGTTCACCGGGTGCAGCCGGGTGCGCACCCCGGGGAAGCCCAGCTCCATCTCGGGGGTGTTCTCGAAGTTCAGCAGCACCTGGAACAGCGGGTGCCGGGACAGCGAGCGCTCCGGCCTGAGCGTCTCCACGAGCAGCTCGAACGGCACCTCCTGGTGGGCGTACGCGGACAGGTCCGCCTCGCGCACCCGGCCGAGCAGTTGCCGGAAGGTCGGGTCGCCGCTGAGGTCGTTGCGCAGGACCAGGGTGTTGACGAAGAAGCCGATCAGGTCGACCAGCGACTCGTCGCCCCGCCCGGCGACCGAGGTGCCGATGGGGATGTCCGTGCCGCCGCCCAGCCGGTTCAGCAGCGCGGCCAGCGCGGCCTGCATCACCATGAACAGGCTGGCGCCGCTGCCGCGGGCGATCTCAAGGAGCCGTGCGTGCACCTCGGGTCCGACGGTGATCGGCACGAATCCGCCGTCGTGGCTGGGGGCCGCCGGGCGGGGCCGGTCGGCCGGCAGGTCGAGCTGGTCCGGCAGCCCGGCCAGCGTGTCCTTCCAGTAGCCGATCTGCCGCGCCAGCACGCTGTCCGGGTCCGTGAGGTCGCCGAGGACCTCCCGCTGCCACAGCGTGTAGTCGGCGTACTGCACCGGTAGCGGCGCCCACTGGGGGGCGCGCGCCGAACGCCGCTCGGCGTAGGCGGTGGACAGATCGCCCACCAGCGACGCGAACGACCAGCCGTCGGCCACGATGTGGTGCACCAGGACCAGGAACACCTGCTCGGTGGGGCTGAGCACGAACAGCTGGGCCCGGACGGGCAGTTCGTTCTCCAGGTCGAAGCCCCGGCGGGCGGCCGCGGTCAGCGCCGTGTCCAGTTCAGGCTCGGTCAGCTCGGTCACCGGGATCCGCAGGCGGGCCTCCCGCTCCGGGACGACGCACTGGACCGGTACGCCGTCGTGGTCGCGGAAGACCGTGCGCAGGCTCTCGTGCCGGGCCATGACGTCGTGCAGGGCCTCGTAGAGGGCGTCGCGGTCGATCCGGCCGGTGAAGCGCAGCGAGACACCGAGGTTGTAGGTGGGGCTCGGACCCTCCAGACGGTTGAGGAACCACAGCCGCTGCTGGGTGAACGACACCGGCAGCCGGTCCGGGCGCGGCATCGGGACCGCCCGGGGCCTGGCCGTCCCGGCCCGCTCGACCAGTTCCGCGAGCTGGGCCACCGTCGGCGCCTCGAACAGGTCGCGCACCGCGAGGTCGACGCCGAGCACCGACTGGATCCTGATGATCAGCCGGTTGGCGATGAGCGAATGCCCGCCCAGGTCGAAGAAGCTGTCGTCGACGCCGACCGAGGACAGTTCGAGGATCTCCGCGAACAGACCGCAGAGCACCTGCTCCTGCGGGGTGCGCGGCTGCCGGCCGCCCGGCCCGCCGGCGAACCGCGGCGCCGGCAGAGCGCCGCGGTCGAGCTTGCCGTTGGCGTTGAGCGGCAGCCTGCGCAGGGCGACGAAGGCCGCCGGCACCATGTAGCCGGGCAGGGTGGCCGCCACCAGCTCGCGCAGCCGCGCGGTGTCCGCCTCGGCCCCGGAGGCGGGCACGACGTAGGCCACGAGCTGCTTGTGGCGGTGCTGGTCCTCCTGCGCGACCACCACCACCTGCGCCACGGCCGGGTCCGACGCGATCACCGACTCGATCTCGCCGGTCTCGATGCGGAAACCGCGCACCTTCACCTGCTCGTCGGAGCGACCCAGGTAGGCCAGCTCGCCGTCCGCGGTCCAGCGCACCACGTCGCCGGTCCGGTACAGCCGGGAGCCGGGCGGCCCGAATGGGCTGGCCACGAACCGCTGCGCGGTCAGGGCCGGCCGGTCCAGGTAGCCGCGGGCCAGACCCGCGCCCGCCAGGTACAGCTCACCCGCGACACCGGCCGGAACCGGCCGGAGCCACGGATCCAGCACGTACACCCGGGTGTTGGCGACCGGCCGGCCGATCAGCGGCTCCGCGGGCCCGCCGTCGGAGTACCAGGCGGTCGCGTACACCGTGGCCTCGGTCGGCCCGTAGATGTTGGCGATACGGGCCTCGGGCATGACCGCGCGGATGTCCGCCACCGCCCGCCCGGTGAGCGCCTCGCCGGCGAGCACCACCAGGCCGGCCGAGGCGGAGACGTTGTCCTGGCCGATCAGCTCGGCCAGCGCGGACGGCACCGCGCTGATCATGCTGCCCGACCAGCCGTCCTCCCGCTCGGCCAGCGCCAGCAGGTCGCGCACCACGTCGATGCGCCCGCCCGCCGTCAGCGGCGCGAAGATCTCGAAGACCGACACGTCGAAGCTGAGCGACGTCGACGCCAGCGGCCGGGACAGGGCGTCGGCGCCGATCTCGCGCGCCGCCCAGGTGACCAGGTTGACCACGTTGCGGTGCTCCACCACGACGCCCTTGGGCGTTCCGGTCGAGCCGGAGGTGTGGATGACGTAGGCGGCGTTGTCCGCCCGCAGCGGCGCCCCGCGATCCTCGTCGACCGGGTTCGTGCCGGGGCGGGCCGCGACCGCCTCCACCGTGCCGGGGGCGTCCAGCGCCAGCGCCGGGACCCCGGCCAGGACCTCCCGCGGCCAGCCCGCCAGCACGCCCTCGGTGCTCAGCAGCAGCACCGGAGCGGCGTCGGACAGCAGCAGGGCGACCCGCTCGACGGGATGGCCGGGGTCGACCGGCAGATACGCCGCGCCGGACTTGAGCACCGCGAGCAGCGCGACGATCAGCTCCGCCGAACGCGGCATGCCGAGCGCCACCACGCGCTCGGGACCCGCGCCCCGGGCGATCAGCTCCCGCGCGAGCCGGTTGGCGGCCTCGTGCACCTCGCGGTACGTCATCGACCGCGGCCCGTCGCACACCGCCACCGCGTCCGGATGCTCCGCCGCCGCCCGCTCCAGGAGCTCGACCAGCGTCCCCGCGGGGACGTCCCGTTCCGTGTCGTTCCATTCGTGCAGCAGCCGCCGCCGCTCGGCCGGCGACAGCATGTCCAGCCCCCGCACCGGGGCGTCCGGTTCGGCGACGAGCGCCTGAAGGAAACGCACCAGCCGGTCGCCGAGCAATTCCACAGTGGAACGGTCGAAGAGATCCGTCCGGAATTCGACGACCGCCTCGATACCGTCCGGTGTTCCCGTCTCACCGACGCATTCGCCGAATTCGAAGGACAGGTCGAACTTGGCCATCGTGCGCACGCCCGGTTCGGCGACCGCCCTCAGACCGGGGAATTCCAGGGCGGTGTCGAGTTTCTTCTGGAGCGAGAACAGCACCTGGCACAGCGGGTGGCGCGAAAGTGAACGCTCCGGGTTCAGCACCTCGACGAGACGCTCGAACGGCACGTCCTGATGGGCGTAGGCCGCCAGGTCCGACTCCCTGACCCGGCCCAGGAGTTCGCGGAACGTCGGGTCGCCGGAGACATCGGTGCGCAGCACCAGCGTGTTGACGAAGAAGCCGACCAGGTCGTCCAGGGAGTCGTCGGTGCGGCCCGCCACCGGGCTGCCGAGGACCACATCGGGGCCGGCGCCCAGCACCGACAGCAGCGACGCCAGCCCGGCCTGGAGCGTCATGAACAGGGTGGTGCCGGTCTGCCGGGCGAGGTCGGCGAGGCCGCGGTGCAGCTCGGCCGGCAACCGCAGCTCGACCACGTCGGACCGATAGTCGGCCTCGGCCGGACGCGGCCGGTCGGCGGGCAGCGTGATCTCGTCCGGCAGGCCGGCCAACTCCGAACGCCAGAAGGCGATCTGCCGGGCCATGGTGCTGTACGGGTCCCGGTCGTCGCCGAGGGTGTCACGCTGCCACAGCGTGTAGTCGGCGTACTGCACCGGCAGCGGCCGCCACCGCGGTCCCGCCCCGCTCAGCCGGGCCGCGTACGCCGTGGACAGGTCGCGGGCCAGCACGCCGAGGGACCATCCGTCCGCCGCGATGTGGTGCACCACCACGGACAGCACGTGCTCCTCCTCGCCGAGCGAGAACAGGTCCACGTGCAGGGGGAGTTCCGTGGCCAGGTCGAACGCCCCGGCCGCACAGCTCGCCAGCGCCACGGGCAGCTCCTCGGCGCCGATCGCCGAGAAGGGCAGCTCCACCACGGCCGTCTCCGGGTCGAGCACGACCTGGCTCGGCACGCCCTTCACATCGGGGAAGACGGTGCGCAGGCTCTCGTGCCGGGCCAGCAGGTCACCGAACGCCGCGAGCAGCGCGCCCCGGTCGAGCGGCCCGGACAGACGCAGCACCAGCGGGATGTTGTAGGCCGAGTTGGGGCCCTCCAGGCGGTCGACGAACCACAGCCGGTTCTGCGCGTAGGACAGCGGGATCTCCGCCGGGCGCGGCAGCGGCGCGATGCCGGAGCGGGCGTGGTCGGCGCAGGTGACGCGGTCCGCCACGGCGGCGACGGTCGGCGCCTCGAACAGCGTCCGGATCTGGAGCTCCACACCGAACACCGAACGGATCCTGCTGACCAGCCGGGTGGCCAGCAGGGAGTGGCCGCCCACGTCGAAGAAGTTGTCGTCGATGGTGACGCCCGGCACGCCCAGTACCTCGGCGAACAGTCCGCACAGCACCTCCTCGACCGGGGTGCGCGGCGCGCGCCCGGCCGAGCCGGCCACCGACTCCGGTTCCGGCAGCGCCGCGCGGTCCAGCTTTCCGTTGGCGGTGAGCGGCAGCCGCGGCAGCACGACGAACGCCGACGGCACCATGTGGTCCGGCAGCGCGGCGGCCACCGCCTCGCGCAGCACGCCGGGATCGAGGGCGCCGCGCTCGCCGGCCGGCGTGACATAGGCGACCAGCCGCCTGTCGCCGGGCTGGTCCTCCCGCACGACCACCGCGGCCCCGGCGACCTCGGCCACGCTCTCCAGCACGGCCTCGATCTCGCCCGGCTCGATCCGGAAACCACGGATCTTCACCTGCTGGTCGGCCCGGCCGACGAACTCCAGCTCGCCGTCCGCCGTCCAGCGCGCCACGTCGCCGGTGCGGTACATCCGGCTGCCGGGCGGGCCGAACGGGTCGGCGACGAACCGGTGCGAGGTCAGGTCGGCGCGCCCGTGGTAGCCGCGGGCGAGCCCGTCGCCGGAGACGTACATCTCCGCCGCGACACCGGGCGGAACCGGCCGCAGCGCGCCGTCCAGCAGGTGGACACCGAGGTCGGGGATGGGGGAGCCGATGACGCTGCCCGGCCGCCCGTCAGCGGTGTGCCGGTCCAGCGCCACATGGCTGACGTGCACCGTGGTCTCGGTGATGCCGTACATGTTCACCAGGACCGGCGCGTCGTCCGGGTGCCGGGCGTACCAGCGCTCCAGGCGCCGCAGGTCCAGCGCCTCACCGCCGAAGATCACGAACCGCAGCGCGGTACCGCCGCCGGCCGCGGGGTTCTCCTCGTCGGCCTGCATGAGCTGGTAGAACGCGGACGGGGTCTGGTTGAGCACCGTGACGCGCTCGTCGGCCAGCAGCCGCAGGAACTCCACCGGCGAACGGCTCACCTCGTGCGGGACGACGACCAGCCTGCCGCCGTGCAGCAGCGGACCCCAGATCTCCCACACCGAGAAGTCGAAGGCGTAGGAGTGGAACAGCGTCCACACGTCCTCGGGCCCGAAGCCGAACCACTGCTCGGTGGCGGTGAACAGCCGCAGCACGTTGCGGTGGGGGACGACCACGCCCTTGGGCCGGCCGGTGGACCCGGAGGTGTAGATCATGTACGCCGGATGCCGCGGGTCGAGCGGCGCGGCACGCTCCGCGTCGGTGACGTCGCCGGCGGCCCGGGCGGCCAGTTCGGCGGCGGTGCGGGCGTCGTCCAGAGCCAGCAGCGGGACGCCTTCGGTGTCCGGCAGCCGCTCCGCGTGCGCGGTGTCGGTCAGCACCAGGTCCGGTGCGGCGTCCGCGAGCATGAACGCGATCCGCTCGGCCGGGTAGGCCGGGTCCAGCGGCAGGTAGGCGGCGCCGGCCTTGAGGACGGCCAGCAGCGCGACCACCATCTCCGCCGAACGCGGCAGCGCCAGCGCGACGAACCGCTCCGGGCCCGCGCCCCGCTCGATCAGCGTCCTGGCCAGCCGGTTGGCGCGGGCGTTGATCTCCCGGTAGCTGTGGTCCACTCCGTCGCTCACCACGGCCGTGCGCTCGGGGTGCTCGGCCGCGACCCGTTCGAACAGCTCCGGCAGCGTCAGGGCGGGGGTCTCGACCGGGACGGGCGGGGTGAGCACCCGCGCGCGTTCCTCGTCGGTGGCGGTGTCCAGCCGCCCGACCGGCGTCCCGGGGTCGCAGGCGCACAGCCGGGAGAGGAGGTCGAGGAAGCGGTGCTGGTGCGCGGCGAGCGACTCCTCGTCGTACAGCGCCGCGTTGGCGTCGAAGTCGAAGCGCAGCGCGCCGTCGGTGGAGCGGGTGTCCAGCACGATCGCGAGGTCCGTGATCGGGCCGCCCGGCAGGTTGTGCACGGTCGCGCCGTGTCCGGCGAAGTCCAGGTCGTAGCCGAACAGGACCAGGTTGACGTGCGGTCCGATCAGGTGCTGCTCGGGGCCGAGACGCAGATCGCGCCGCATGTCCTCGTGCCGGTACCGCTGGTGGCGCACGGCCTGCCGCATCTCGGCGGAGACGGCGGTGAGCAGGTCGCCCACCGGGGTGTCCGGTCCCGCGCCGAGCCGCAGCGGGACCAGGTTGGACACGCTGCCGGGCACGTTGCGCAGCCCCTTGCCCTGGCGGGCGGCGACCGGCAGGCCGACGACGGCCTCGTCGGTGCCGGTGAGGCGCTGCACGTAGAGGGCGAGCGCGGCGACCACCACGGTCGGCCAGCCGGTGCCGGCCTCGCGCGCGAGCCCGCGGATCGCCTCGGTCTCGTCGGCGCCGAGCGTCACACTGCGGCGGATCACGCTGCTGGGCAGGTGCTGCCGGCCGCCGGACAGGCCGACCGGGGGCTGTGCGCCGGTGAGCCGCCCGGTCCAGTACGCGGCGTCGTCGGCGTGGTCCGGGGACTCGGCGTAGGCCCGGGCGGCGTCCACCAGTTCTTTGAGCGGCGGGAAGGGACTCGCCGGTACGGGGGTGCCCGCCGTCAGCGCGGAGTAGACCTCGGCCACCCTCGGCGCGAACATGGCCACGCCGGCACCGTCCAGCACGATGTGGTGGACCCGGTGGTACCACCACCAGCGGTCCTCGGCGATCCTGAACAGGGCGAAGGTGAACAGCGAGTCGCCGAACAGATCGATCGGCCGGGCCCGGTCCTCGTCCATCCACTTCCGCGCGCCGGCCTCCGGGTCGGCCTCGCCGGACAGGTCCACGACGGGGAACGGGAAATCGACGGCGGGGAGTATCCGCTGCTCGGGGATCTCACCGTGCTCCGCGAACCGCACGCGCAGCGCGTCGGTCTCGCCGACCACCCGGCGCAGCGCGGTCTCGAAGCGGTCCGGGTCGACCGGCCCGTGAATGTCCAGGTACTCGGCGATGTTGTAGACCGTGTTGCCGGAGTCGATCCGTTGCGCGAACCAGATACCCGATTGAGCCGGCGTCAGAGGGAGTCGGATCTCACCGGATTGTGGCACGACTACTCACTCCCCTTGAATCGGAAAACTGGTGGAGAACAGCCCCCGCGGGCCACACCGATCGGGCGCATCCGGGCCGGGCGGGGGAGCAGATCTCGCCCCCGCGCCTGGGACGTTACCGCTCACCCGGCGTACGGGAACGGCCTTATAAGAAGCCTCGATAAACCATCGCCGCAGGTCGCCCGAGCATTTACCGGGAAAGGGCGCCCCGGCCGCGAACACGGCTTCAGCCGGGGCGCGTTCCGCGGCGGGCCCGGCCCCCGCACAGGCGCAGCGGGTCCCAGTCCGGCCCGCGTCCGGGAAGCCGGCTCGGGTCGCCCAGCACCGCGCCCGCGTGCACCTCCGGCAGGAGTGGGCGGCCGAGGATCTGCCCGGCGCAGGCGGTGCCGCTGACGGCGGCGCCGGTGATCCCGCTGCCGTAGCGGGTGCTCTGCCCCACCACGTACAGCCCGGTCACGCTGGTCCGGGTGTCCGGCCTGGCGCCCGTGCCGCCCCAGCGGGCCAGCCCGAAGGGCGATCCGCCGGTCGACCGGGTGTAGCGGCGCTGCGTGGCCGGGGTGGCCAGCTCCAGATGGGTCACATACCGGCGGAAGGGGCCGAGCGCGCGTTCCGCGGTGGCCAGCATCGCCTCGGTGACCCTCTCCTTCTCCGCCAGATAGGCCGGGTCGCGGCGGTACGGTCCGCCGCTCTCGGACGCGGCCGCCGCGCCCCACGCCTCCAGTGACCGCGGACACAGCGCCATCACCTGGAAGTTGGCGTGCCCTGGCGGCCGGAGGGCCGCGGTGTCCGGGTCCTTGAGCGAGGCGAACGAGATGAACACCGACGGCGGAGTGTCGAACCGCCCCTCGGCCAGCCCGCGGAACGCCTCCTCGATGTCGGCGTTCCCGTGCCACCACAGGTTCGCCCCGGTCCTGCCCGGCAGTTCCCGGTCGAGCCCCACGTAGAGCACCACCAGGGGGAAGCCCGTCACCGCGGTCCGTGCCCGCTTGCCGATCGACGCGGGGAAGTGCTCCTCGCCGGCCAACTCCCGGACCGTGCGCACATAGTCCGCGTTGGACACCACGACCGGCGCGCGCAACTCCCGCCCGCCATCGGCCAATACGACACCGCACGCCCGGCCCTGCTCGACCAGCACCCGCTCCACCCGGTGCCCGGTCCTGACCGCGCCGCCGTGCCCGGTGATCGCCTCGGTCAGCGACGCCGCCAGCATCTGGCCGCCGCCGACCGGATATGCGGCGCCGCGCAGATAGTGGTCGGTCACGCTCGCGTGCATGCCGACCGTGGCTTCCTCGGGCCCGATCCCGTAGTTGAGCGCCTGCGCGGCCAGCACGGTGCGCGCGGCGGCGGACAGACCGCAGTGCTCGAAGAGTTCGTGCAGCGTGCGACGGCCCCAGGCCACCGCCGTGGGCGTGCGGCGCAGCACCTCGGCCGGTTCGGCGCCGACCGCGGACAGCAGCGTCCAGCGCATCTCCGCGCCGACCGCCGAGCACACGGCCACGAACTCCCGCAGCCCGTCCTTGTCCTCCGGCAGCACCTCGGCCAGCCGGTCGAGATAGCGGTCCCAGCCCACGGGTACGGACATCCGCAGCCCGGGCAGGACCACCTCGTCGAATCCGTCCGGGTCCATCTCCCGGAACGTGACGCGGTCGCCGAGGCCCAGTCCCCGCAGGATCGACGGCAGCACGCCGTCGGGCCCGCAGTCGCCGATGTAGTGCACGCCGGCGTCGAACTCGTAGGCCGAACGGCGGCGGAAGACATGGCTGTTGCCGCCCAGCACCCCGGCCTGTTCGAGCACCAGCACCCGGTGGCCGGTCACCGCCAGGTACGCGGCGCAGGTCAGACCGCCCATGCCGCTGCCGACCACGATCGCGTCCCAGTCGTCCGCGAGCCGGTGCTCGTCGCTCATCGCGCCCCCTCGGGATCGTCTCGGAGGCGGCTCAGCCGCAGCCGCCGGCGTGGCCGGCGTCCGCCCCCGCCGGGGCCATCAGCGGCAGCGCGGCCGCCTCCGCGTCCGGCACCGCGACGGCGGAGCGCGGGACACCGCGAAGCGCGGCGACGAAGGCGGCCACCCGGTCGACGCCCCAGAACTTGTCGTGTCCGTGGACGAAGAACGGCACCCCGAACAGGCCGTCCTTCGCCGAGGCGGCCAGGATCTCCACGCCCCGGGCGCGCAGTTGCGGATCGTCGGCCGCGCCCGCGGCCCGGTCCGCGTCCAGGCCCAGTTCTCCGGCGATCGCACCGATGACGGCGGGGTCGGAGATGTTCTGCGACTCCTGCCAGCGGGCGCGGTAGACCCGGTCGACGAACTCCTGCCCCTTTCCGGCGTCCTCGGCCACCAGATACGCCAGGTGCGCCACCTCCCAGACCGGTTCCCGGTCGATCGGCCAGGTGACGTCGAGCCCGCGGTCCTCGGCCAGCCGCCGGGCGTCCTGGAGGATGTAGAAGTTCTTCTCCCGCGCCATCGGCACCAGCGGCAGCTCGACCCCGGCCCGCGCGAGCAGTTCCTCGCTGCGCGCGTCCGGCTCCCAGAACGGGATCCACCGCACGCTGTCCAGGACATCGGGGTGGTGCTTCTTCAGATCGTGGTGGGCGAACCAGGAGTACGGGCTGCGCAGGGAGAAGTACCAGCGGGGCGGCTTCTTGGCCATGGCGGCGTCCTTCGGTGGGAAAATCGGGAGTGGGCTCAGATGGTGATGCCGCCGTCGACCTGGAAGACGGAGCCGGTGATGTAGCCAGCGCGCTCGGAGGCCAGGAACGACACCAGGTCGGCGACCTCGTCCGCGCCGCCGAAACGGTTCAGGGGGATCGAGGCCAGCATCTGTTCGCGGACCTTGTCGCTCAACACCGCCGTCATGTCGGTCTCGATGAATCCGGGGGCGACCACGTTGGACCGGATGCCGTAGCGGCCGACCTCCTTGGCCAGCGACTTGGCGAAGCCGATGATCCCGGCCTTGGTCGCCGCGTAGTTGGACTGGGTGGCGTGGCCGTGGACCCCGGCCACCGAGGAGAGCAGCACCAGCGAGCCGGAGCGGCGCTTCATCATCTCGAACACCACCGAGCGGCAGACGTTGTACGTGCCGTCGAGGTTGACCGCGAGCACGTCCTTCCACTGCTCGTCGGTCATCATCAGAAGCGGGTTGTCCCGCGTGATGCCCGCGGCGGTGACCGCGACGTCCACCGTGCCCAGGGTCTCCTGGGTCTCGGCCACCCAGGCGCGCACCGCGTCGGGCGAGGCCACGTCGACCTTCCTGGCCAGCACCCGGACGTCGAACTCGGCGAGTTCCTTCTCCAGGGCGCTCGCTGCCTCGTCGTTGGACTGGTAGCAGAAGCTGACGTCGTGGCCGTCGGCGGCGAGCCGCTTCACCACGGCCCGGCCGATGCCGCGCGAGCCGCCGCTGACCAGCGCGACCGGCTTGGTTTCCCGTGCCATCAGGCGTTCCTCCTTATCGGCTGCGTATCGGCCGTATGCCGTCCGCATGCCGGCTGTACGTCGGCTCAACCGGCGGACGGCAGCAGCCGGCCGGAGGGGCGGAACGCCATCACCATCCGCTCGACCGACATCACCACCTCGCCGTCGCACGAGGTCTCGCCCTCGAAAATCGCGGTGTCGGACAGGGCGCGGGAGAGCCGGGCCCTGTGCAGGAGCACGTCCCCCGGCAGCACCGGCCGGTGGAACACGACCCCGGAGAGCCCGCCGAGCAGCATCACCCGGTCGGCCTCGTGCGCTTCGCTGGGCCCGCCGGGGGAACGCCAGGTCGCCAGGATGCCGGCGGTCTGGCCCCACGACTCGATCAGGAGCGTCGGCGGGTACTCGAGGCAGACGCCGTCCGTGTGCGCGCCGACGCTGCGGTAGCACTGCTCGTTGCGGGTGATCGCCTTCGTCGCGGTGACGCTCTCGCCCGGCACCAGGTCGACCACCCGGTCGACGAGGAGCATGGGGAACCGGTGCGGAAGCAGGCGTTCGACCTGGACGGTGTTCATACGCCGACCTCTCCGGACAGCAGCAGCCGCACCGACGCGGCCTCGCCCCGCTCGGTGCTCGCCGTGGCCCGGCAGCGCATGCCGCCCTCGTGGTCGCGCAGCTCCAGGCGCACGGTGAGCAGGTCGCCGGGACGTACGGCGCCGAGGAAACGGGTGGACTGCACTGCCAGCAGCCGGGGTTCGGGCATCCCGGACCGCTCGGCCACCGCGAGCGCGGCGCGCTGTACGCATTCGACGATGCACACACCGGGGAAGATCGGGAAGTCGGGGTAGTGGCCGGCGAAGACCGGTTCCGCCTCGTCGATCGCGACGGTGGCCACCGCGCTGAGCACGCGTCCACCCCCGGCGTCCGTCCCGGACCTGGCCATCGAGGTCACCTCGATCCCGGCGTCCACCGGGGACGGCTTCGGGGCGTAGGAGACCCGGACGACCGGCGCGTGGGAGCCGTGGGCGACCGGCTCGGCCGGCGCCACGGGTGGGGAGGTGGTCACGCCGACACCGCCAGCTTGCGTTCGAGCAGCGCGCGCGCCTGGCTGAAGGTGCGGGCCGTCCGCATCTCCTGCTCGGTGAACTTGACCTGGTACTTCTTCTCCAGCACCACGACCAGTTCCAGCAGGAGCAGCGAGTCGACCTGCAACTCCTCCACGAAGTCGGTGGCCTCCTCTATGTCGGTGGCGTCGACGTCGATCACATCGGCCAGGGTCCGCCGCAGTTCTTCCCTGTCCAGCTTCTCGAAGGGCTGTGCCGTCATGACTACCGCTCTCCTCCGTTCGATTCGTTTCCCGGTACGGCCCGGCCGGTTCCGGGCACGGCCCGGCCGGTTCCGGGCACGGCCCGGCGCTCAGCGAAGCCGCAGCAGCGCGCAGCCGGTTCCGCCGTCGCGCTCCACCGCGGTGACCACCGCGATCCGCCCGGCGGCACCGGGCGTCCGCTCGGCGACCGCGAGCACGGAGGCGATCTGAAGACTCACCGACGCCGCCGACGCGTCCCCGAACAGCTCGGTGTTCCGCACCTGTTCGAGGGCAGCGGTGCCGAACACCTCGGTCAGTACGCCGCGTTCCCGCTCTCCGAGCGCGTCGCCGGCACCGCACGGCACGGCCGCCCACACCTGCGACGGGTCCACCCCGGCACGGTCCATGGCGCGGCGCAGGCAGGAGCCGAGCACCATCGGCAGCCGTCCCTCGGCGAACACGCCGCTCTCCACGGCGAGCACCTCGGCAAGCACGTGCTCGGCGGCGACGGACTCCTCGGGCTCGAGGAGCAGCATGCCGGCGCCCTCGCCGAGCAGCGCCTGCCTCTCCTCGTCGCCCCTGGTGTGCCACTCCAGCCAGGACCGCTCGTTGGAGTACTCCTCCGCGGAGCCGCACAGCACCGCCTCGGCCCGGCCCGCACCGAGCAGTCTGCGCGCGTAGTTCAGCGCGAGCAGCCCGGCCAGCCGGCCGCCGGCGATGGTGGCGTTCGGGCCCTTGATCCGGTGCCGGATCGCACACTGGCCGGCCGCGCAGTTCATCACCGTGTTGGGCATCTGCGCGGGGTCGACGAAGTACGGCTGCTCACCGGTCAGCGAGTCCCGGGTGAAGTCCATCATGCTCTGCGCGCTGCCCGTGGTGGTGCCGAGCACGACGGCACCGCGGTCGCCGGTGGCGACCTCGCGGTTGCGCTCGGCGTCGTCGAGCAGCGCACCGACGGCGCTGACCGCGAGTCCCGTCACCCGGTCCATCGACCGGGTGCCCTTGCGGCCCAGCGCCGCGCGCGGGCTGAACCCGGGCACCAGCCTGGCCCGCTCGTCGGGCACCTGCCACTGCTCGCGGTCGATCCGGACGGCGGTCTCACCGCCCTCGTGCATCCCCTCGACGAACGCCGCGCGCCCCATTCCGAACGGGGACACGGCCGACCAGGCGGTGATCACCGGTCTGCGGGCGGCGCCCTTGGTGTCGCTGCTCATGGCGACAGCTCCTTCCGACAGGTCAGGTCAGCCGGCGGCGGGGGTCTTGCCGCCGAGCGCGGCCAGCACCTCGTCGTCGAAGGTGACCAGGGACCAGTCGCGCTCCGGCGACTCCTTGGTGACGTAGCCGTGCGTGATGTGTCCGGTGGCGACCGGCACCAGCGCGCCGTCACGCACCACGTAGCAGTCCATCCGGGCGGTGAACAGCATGGACTTGAAGATGTCCTCGACGGTGAAGACGGTGTACAGCTCGTCCTCGATCCGCACCTCGTCGGTGAGCTCGATGTCGCACTTGGTCACCACCGGGATCCAGTTGCGCTCGTCCAGCAGGCGGTGGATGGCGATGCCCCGGTCGGCGACGAACAGGTGCAGCACCTCCTCCATCTGCCGCAGGAAGCCGGACATCTGCATGTGGCTGGTGAAGTGGCAGTAGAAGTACGGCACGCGCCACTTCCAGCCGAACGCGTTGCCGTCGCCGACGATCTCGGTTAGCACCGGGTCGCCGGAGCGTGTGGTGACACCGCGCTGCGCGGACAGGTCGATGTTGTCCACCGGTACGGCGGCGAGCTCCTTCGGCGTCGCCTGCCCCAGCCGCGGCACCACGAAGCGGGTCAGGCGCCCGGGCAGCGGCTTCGGGGCCGGTACGTGCTCGATGGCCCGCAGGGAGACCTCGACCTTGCTGGTCACCGCCTTGCGCGGCGCCCCGTCCCGCTCCACGGTCCCGGTGACCGCGAACCGCAGCCGGGTGTCGGAGTCCTTGGTGACCGGCCTGACCTCGACGGCGACCGTGTCGTCCAGGGTGAGCACCGTGTGCAGCCGGGTGTCCACGGAGACCACGTCGAAGCCGACGCCGTACTCGACGTAGAGAGCGGTGGCTCCCAGGCCGGCGGCGCGGAAGTGCTCGAGCACGGCGGCCTCGAGCACGTAGTGCACGTGCTTGAAGCCGATGGTCGTGCTGATGTTGCCGCCCTCGTAGGACGGCCGCAGCGAGAAGTGGCCGGTCACGTCGAAGAAGTCGTTCAACGACTGCTCGGTCGGCTCGGGGACACTGCTGATCGGGGACGTCATGCTGCTCAGGCTCCTGTTCTGTCAAGCGGGTTGGTCGACGGCCGCGGGCACGGGGCGCCCGATGGCGTCGAGGAACTCACCGAGGGCCGCGGAGAAGGCGTCCGCCTGCTCCACCATCGGGAAGTGGCCGGCCCCGGGGACGAACCGGCAACGGGCGTCGGGGAGATCGGCGGCGAGCGCCGTGCTCTCGGCGGGGACGGCGGTGAAGTCGTCCTCCCCGCCGATCACCAGGCAGGGCACCGTGATCAGGTCGGTGCGCAGCCAGGGCGTCTGCAGATAGCTGCGGAAGAAGCTCAGATAGCCGTACGGGCCGACGCGTTCGCAGACCCGCTGGGCCATGTCGCGGCGCAGCGAGGGGTCGAGCCGTGGCCCGGCGACCACCCGGATGCCCTCTTCCATGGTGCGGCGGAAGTTCTCCAGCATGTCGCCGACGACGCCGTACTCGAAACTCTCCGGATCGCGGCGGTAGAACGGCGACACGAGCACCAGGCCCTCGATGCCGTGGCGTGCGAACGGGTCGCCGCCCCGGGCGAGTTCCTCGCCGAGCAGGTCCAGCAGCAGCACGGTGGCGAAGGAGTGGGCCACCACGATGCGGGCGCCGCCGGGCACCTGCCCGAGCGCGTCCGCGACGGCCCGGGAGGCGTGCGGGCCGTAGGCCCAGGCCGGTGACCGCCCGCCGCCCCAGGGCAGTTCGGCGGCCCACAGATCCAGGTCGCCGGCCTCCCTGGCGGCCAACTCGTCCCACACGGAGGAGCTGTTGGCCAGCCCGTGCAGCAGGAGCGCGCGGGCACCGCCGGTGGGCCGCTTGCGGTGCACGGTGCACGCCGTGTCGCCGGTCGGGTCCGGCGACCGCGGCCGGGCAGGGCTCACCGGGCGTCTCCGGGGGCGAGCAGGAGGAGCCCGGCCACACCGTCGTCCCCGCGGCCGGCCAGGGCGTAGAGGGGTCCGGGCTCGCCCGCGTCGAACCGGCCGGTGGCGGCGGCGCACTGCACCAGACCCAGCGCGCCGGAGAGCGCGCCCCAGTCCTCGGGCATCCGGTGCCGGGGAACCCCGGCGAGCAGCTCGGCGGGCGGTTCGGTGCCGCCGGCGGTCTCCGGCGGGTACCAGCCGGCCGGAGTGTCCCCGCCGAGTGCGTCGAGCCGCCCGACGCACTCCCCGACCCCGCCGGTGCGTACGAATCCGCCCAGGCGGGCCCTCGGCCGCACACCGCGCGCCCGCGCGGTCTCGGCACGCTCCAGGACCACCGCGACGGCCCCGTCCACGATCCGGTCCGCGCCGACCAGCTCGCGCACCACCTCGTTGTCCGGCTCGACCCCGACGACCAGCACGTGCTCGGCCCGCCCGGAACCCAGCAGGGCGGCGGCCCAGCGCAGCGCGTCGAGCCCCGAGGAGTCGCCGTTGCAGACGGTCAGGTTGGGGCCGCCCAGCTTGAAGCGGATGGCGATCTCGGAGGCGACGATGTTGCTGGAGGCGTTGGGGCTGTCCATGGGGCTCGTGCCCCGGGTCGTCTCGGCCGCGATGGTCGTGACCACCCGGCAGACGGTGTCCGCGTTGCCGTAGTTGGACGCCACCACGACACCGACGCCGCCGCCCTCGGTCAACGGGCCGTCCGCGTCCCGCAGCCCGGCGTCGCACAGGCCGGCGAAGGCCGCGCACAGACCGAGCCGGGTGGCGCGGTCCTTGTACTTCAGGCCCTTCTTGCCCAGCAGGGCGGCCGGGTCCACCGGCTCCGCGGGGAAGTCCGGTCCGGCCACCAGGTCACCGGTGCCGGTCACTCCGGGCAGCGCCGGACCCACACCGCTGACCACGATCCTCGGGGACTCGGTCATCGGGCCGCCTCCAGGACGGCCACCGCGTTCAGCCCGCCGAAGCCGAAGCCGTTGACCTGCGCCACCTCGACGCGGCCGGTGGTCTCGGTGGTGTGCACCAGCCGCAACGCGCTCACGTCCTCGGTCGGTTCGTCGAGTTCGGTCACCGGCGGGATCCGCCCGGTCGACATGGCCCGCAGGGCCGTGATGAGGCTCAGCACCCCGGCCGAGCCCGCGGTGTGCCCGGTCATCGACTTGACGGCGGTCACCAGCGGCACCCGCTCGTGCTCGCCGAAGACCTCGCGCAGCGCCCGCACCTCCACCTCGTCGTTGAGCGGGGTGCCGGTGCCGTGCAGCATGACCAGGTCCACGTTCTCCGGCTTCACCCCGGCCCGCCGGTGCGCCTGCCTCATCGCGGCGGCGACCCCGGCCTGGAGGGGCGCGGTGGTGTGGTGGGCGTCGCAGTTCACGCCGACCGAGCGCACCCGGCCGTGGACCCGGCGGTGGCCGTCCGGCTCGCGGGCCAGCACGATCGCGCCGGCTCCCTCGCCGAGGATGGTGCCCTTGCGGTCGACGTCGAAGGGTCTGAGCCGGCCGGGCGGCTCCAGCTGGAAGGCGTCGGTCAGCCCGAACATGCTCTCGGTGATCGAGTCGGTGCCCGCCACGATCACGTGCTCCACCACGCCGGAGTCCAACTGGTCGACGGCGAGCGCCAGCGCGTACAGCGAGGCCGAGCAGGCGTTGGAGAAGGTGTGCGTGTCGACCGCGCCGAAGCGTTCCCGCAGGGCGGTGCCGAAGTGCATCCGTCCGGCCGTGAACTCGGCGCCGTCGCGCCACCACAGCTCCAGCGACCGCAGCTCCCGCAGCCCGGTGCCGACCAGGATCGGCACATCGCGGAGGTCCTCACCGAGGCCGGCGTCACGGGCCGCCTGACCGACCGCGTCGAGCAGGAACCCGGTCGCCCGGCCCGGCACGTCGACGCCCGGCGCGGGCCGGTCGTCGATCTCGAAGAGGTGACCCGCCTTGAACTTCGACCGGTCGAAGCCCCGCAGCGGAGCCAGCCCGCTCCGCCCGGCGCACAGGCTCTCGAACAGCTCGGACGGATCGCGCCCGATGCTCGCGACCGCGCCGATTCCGACGATGGGCCGGCTCATGAGGCCTGCTCCTCGTACTTGGCGAGGATCACGACGGCGTTGTTGCCGCCGAAGGCCATCCCGTTGTTCTGCACGATCCTCAGATCGGCGTCGACGGCGTGGTTGGGCACGCAGTCGACCTCGCACTCGGGGTCGGTCTCCCGGTGGTTGATGGTCGGCGGGATGAACCCGCCCTCGACGGCCAGGGCACAGGCGATCGCGGCGAGCGCGCTGGCGGCGCCCATGGTGTGGCCGAGCATCGACTTCAGCGAGACGGTGCGCGGCGGCGCCTCGCCGTAGACGTCGCGGACCGCGCGGGTCTCGGTGACGTCGTTCGCTTTGGTGCCGGTGCCGTGCGCGGAGATCAGATCGACCTCGGACGGCTTCACCCCGGCGTTGTTCAGGGCCAGTTCCATGCAGCGGGCGATGCTGCCCTGGTTGGGTGCGACCGGGTGGTCGGCATCGCAGTTGAGCCCGTAGCCCAGGACCTCGGCGTGGATGGTGGCGCCGCGGCGCAGCGCCGACTCCAGGCTCTCAAGGACCAGTACGCCGGCGCCCTCACCGGTCAGGATGCCCTTGCGGTCCTTGTCGAACGGCCGGCAGCAGTCCGGCGCGATCGTGCCCAGCCGGTAGAAGCCGGCGAAGGTCTTGCGGCACATCGCGTCCGCGCCGCCGCACAGCGCGAACTCGACCTCGCCGGTGCGCACCGCGTCGAAGCCGTAGCCGATGGCGTAGTTGCCCGCGGCGCAGGCGGTCGGGATGGTGACCGCCTCGACGTCCTCCAGGCCCAGTTCGTGCGCGACGGCCGTGGCCAGCCGGCTCGCCGGGACGCGTCGGACCACCTGCGGGTCCATCTTCTCGGGTCCGTGCTCGATCTCGGTCTCGACCAGGCGGTCGAGGTCGTGCGACTCCCCGTCGGTGGACCCGATGGAGATCAGGCCGCGCTGTCCGCGCAGGACCTCCTCGCTCAGTCCGGCGTGGGCGACGGCCATCCTGGCCGCTGCCACCGAGAAGCGCGTGGCGGGGCCGAGTTCGTCGACGTCCAGGTTGCGGATCCACCGGCGCGGCTCGAAGCCCACCAGTTCGCAGCCGTTGGCGTGGGCGAAACCCTCGGTCGCGAACCTGGTGATCGGCTTGGCGCCGCTGAGCCCGGCCCGCAGCCCCTCGGCGAACTCGACCGCGCCCACACCGATGCTCGAGAAGACTCCGAAGCCGGTCAGGACCACGCGATGCGCTGGTGGTGCCGACCCGTTGCTGGTTGCAGTTGCACGCATGGTCTCTCCGTCCGGTTTCGATCGGCGGTGCCGCGGCGGTACCGCTCGGCCGTGACTACTTGCCGGCGGCTTCCGCGACGACCTCTTCCACGCCCTTGAGGTTGACCATGCGGCCCAGTTCGGCCTGGTCGATGACGACGTGGAAGTGCTTCTCCAGGGCGGCGAGGATCTCGATCGCGCGCAGCGAGTCGGCGCCGTGGTCCTCCTTGAACAGGCTGCTCTCGGTGACCTCGTCCTCCTCCAGCTCGAGAATGTCGCAGACGATTTCCTTGATTTTCTCGGACGTGCTCTCCGCAGAGGTCGTCATATCGCTCCTGCTCCCTCGTGATGATGACGCCGGCCCGAACGAGCCGTGCATGGAATGGACGAGTTCGATCACCAAGGCCGGCACGGAAGTTCCCCACTCATGCCGGCAATTCCTCTTGGAATTCGGCGCATCACTCACACGCCTCGGCGAACGTAGCCGGGGCGAACGGGCGTTCACCAGACCGGTACGAAGAATTCGAATCAGCCATGTGCGGCCTGGCCGGAACCGGCACATCGAAGATTCCACATCAGCGCTGACGGCCGCGCCCGTCCCGGCCAGGCTGGTGGGCCGGACGTGCCCCGCGAGCAGTGCGGGGGCTCACCGGACGACCGCAGGGAGAGCATCGATGGCAGCCGGCGGAGCGCTTTCGAAGCACTGGATGTTCAGTGACGAATACACCCAGAACCCGTATCCGACCTTCGCCGTGCTGCGCGCCGAACAGCCGGTGACCATGGTGCAGACGCCCGACGGAGCACGGGCCTGGGTGGTCACCCGGCACGAGGACGTCCGCAACGCACTGGCCGATCCCCGGATGAGCCGGGACATCGGGAACCTGTACCGGGCGCTCGGCCGGCAGATCGGCAAGGAGCTGAAACCGGCCGACGAGATCACCCACCACCTGGCCAACTCCGACCCGCCGCGGCACACCCGGCTGCGCAAGGCGCTGGTGTTCGCCTTCACGCCCAAGCGGGTCGCGAACATGCGCCCCAGCCTGGAGAAGGTCGTCGACGGGCTGCTCGACGAGCTGGCCGGGCAGCCGCGTCCGGACCTGCTGGCCGGTCTCACCGAGCCGCTGCCGATCATCGCGATCGCCCAGCTCCTTGGTGTGCCTGCCGCGGACTGGCGGCACTTCAAGGTCTGGTCGAACACGCTGCGGTCCACCGACGCCGCCGATCCGACCGGTGTCCTGGCCGAGCACACCCGGCAACTGTCCACCTACATGACCGAGCTGATCGCGGAGAAGCAGCGGCACCCGACGGACGACCTCGTCTCCGCGATGGTGCACGCCGAGGGCGACAAGCTGCTGACCCCGAAGGAGATCCTCTCCACCGCGTTCGCGCTGATGACCGGCGGCAACGAGACCACCACCGCGCTGGTGACCGGCTGCTTCGTGGGGCTGCTGACCCACCCGGAGCAGGCCGCGCGGCTCAAGGCCGACCTGGACCGGATCCCGCAGGCCGTCGACGAGCTGATCCGGTACGCCGGCCCCATGATGTACACCCTTCAGCGGCTGACCCTGGAGGACGTCGAGATCGCGGGCACCACGATTCCGGCGGGCGAGATCGTGATGCTCTCCCCGGCCAGCGCGAACCACGACCCGGAGGCCTTCCCCGACCGGCCGGACGAACTGGACATCGACCGCCCGAAGCCGGTGCACCTCACCTTCGGCCACGGCATCCACTACTGCATCGGAACGCATCTGGCGCGGGCCCAGGCGGAGATATCGATCCGGCGCGTCTTCGAACGTTTCCCGGACGTCCGACTCGCCGTGCACCCGTCGGAACTGCGTTATCAGCCGGCCCTGCTCGTCAGGTCTCCGGCCGCGCTTCCCGTCAGCCTCTGACATTCCTCGGCGACCCGCCCGTTTTGCATTCAACCATCGCCGGGGAGCGAAATCACCGATACGAAGGATTCCCGCAATCGCCGCTGGGGACAACCCGGTTCAGGCGGACCGCATCGCAGGATGGAGAAGGGTATATGAGCACCAATCCTTTCGAGGACAACGAGGCCGAGTACTACGTGCTGGTCAACGACGAGGGGCAGCACTCGCTCTGGCCGGCCTTCGCCGAGGTCCCGGCCGGCTGGACGGTCGCGCACGGCCGGGCCGGCCGGGAGGCGTGCCTGGAGTACGTCAACGAGAACTGGACCGACATGCGGCCGCTCAGCCTGGTGCGTGAGATGGAGGCGGCGGCCGGCAAGTAGCCGCCGGCCGTGGGCTGATCTGTGCGCGGGGCGGGCGCGCCCTCGGGGTGGTGCCGCCGCGCCCGCACAGGTCAGCCCGTTCGCGGCCCCGAGGGCGTTTCGAGGAGGAAGTCATGAAGGTTCTCATCGACCAGGACACGTGCGTCGCCTCCGGCCAGTGCGTGCTGACCGCCGCCGACGTGTTCGACCAGCGGGACGAGGACGGCATCGCCGTCCTGCTCGACGACACCCCGCCCGCCGACCGCGCGGACGACGTCCGGCAGGCCGCCGCGGTCTGTCCGGCCCGGGCCATCCGGCTGGAAGAGTGAGCAAGGCTCGCCGGAAGGGGGCGCCGAGAGGAGGTCACGACCGTCTCCGAAGGTTTACTTCCCGGCAGAACTTTCTTTGTTCCAGGGGCCGTTGACGTGGAACATGTTGCGGAACTAGCGTCCCCTCCAGTTCACAGACATCAAACGTGTCCCAGGTGGGCCCCCACGTCCCATGAGGGCTGGGGACTCGCGCCCGAACCGTCGGCGCCTGCCGTCCCAATCGCGCGGCCCGGCGGTCGGCAGTGCGCGAACGGGGGCGCGGGCGCGGCCTTCACCGGGCATGCCCGTCGCCGTACGGTCGAGCACTCAGGTGCAGCCAGATCCGGCCAGACGGGGTGAGGAATGCGGAACCAGTTCGGGGGAAGGTCGCATGAACACGGGGAAGCCGGCGGGGAGGGGGCCGGCCGGCACGACATGGACAAGGCCCTCCAGGACGTGCATTCCGTGATCCTCTCCACGGTGGCGAAGCACCGGGAGTACCAGGAGCACCGGGACGGGATGTCCGGTCAACCGCTCGCCACCGCGCTGAACCCGGGCGACGCCGAGATCCTGGCGGCCGCCGTGGAACTGGCGGGCGGGGCCGGACGCACGGTCGACGCCGTGGTCGCCTTACCGGGTCACGCGGAGGCCGCCTACGCGATGCTCCGAGAACTGCTGTGCAGACGTGGCGACCTGGTGCGCGTCCGGATCCTGTGCACCCGTGACACGCTCGACCACGAACTGGTGCGGGAACTCGCCCGCAGGGGGCGCAAAGCCGTCCGCATCGCCCGCATTCCGCTGATGACGGCCCTGATCGCCGACGGCCGGACGACGCTGGTGTGCACCGAGACGGCCGGCGAGCGCCAGGCGTCCGTCCTGCGGGCGTCCTCCGTCACCCAGTGCGGCCAGACCCTCTACGACACCGTCTGGAGCCACGCGGTCGACGCCACCGCCTGGGTGTGCCTTGGCGCCCATGCCCGCGTCGAACTCGTCCAGCAGATACTGCACTACCTCCACACCGGGGCCACCGACGAGGCCGCCTCGCGCGAGCTGTCCATCTCCGTGCGCACCTACCGCCGGCACATCGCCACCATCATGGAGATCCTCGACGCCCGATCCCGGTTCCAGGCGGGGGTGCGTGCCGCGGAACTCGGTCTGCTCACCCCCCGCGTCCGCCCGGGCGCCGAGCCGCCTCGCGGGCGTGCCCCGGCGGGATGGACGGCGGGCGGCGCCACACCACCACGCGGCGTCTACCCCCCGGCCCCCCTGCGCTCCATCCAGTCCGTACCGCAGTTGGCCCGGCGCCACTCCTACGAGCCCGATCCGGTCGCCGACCCCAGATCCTGATGGGCCGACCGACACAGCGGGTGACGATGCGAAGACCGCCGGCCGGGGGAGAGGACGGGCCGGGATCGCTCCGGCCGGACTAGGCCGGACCCGGACGGGACGACGGTGGTGTGGACGGCGGGGCGGACGGCGGGGCCGGAGGGAGGACCCTCCGGCCCCGCCGTCCGCTTGTGACCGGTTCTGATCAGGTGCGATTCGTTCTCTTTCGGTTCGCTGCCGTGCGGCGGCTTCGGTGATCGCTCTGTCGTGCGAACGCTCATACCAGAGCGGGACGCTTCCTGGGCGATTTCGTCAACTGTCCATTTCCCCTGGTGCGTTGGTGACTACTGTGAGTGGCCGTGGGGCGACACGGGGCCGTACACGCGCCGCTGTCGACCGGCACAGCGATGGCGCATGCCCGCTCGCGCCCCGGGCGCGAGTACACAGGCCCGACGGACCCGTACGAGGAACCGATGTCTCACCTCCGTGCACCGGCCGCCCGCGCAGACCGCCGTGAGGGCGGGCGGCACGGGCGGCCGGTGACCCGCACCGTCCCCTCGCTGCCCGAGACCCGCCTACGGCCGCAGCTGCTGCGCCTGGCGGTGCTGCCGCCGACCTCGGTCGCGCTCAGCGCCGGCGCGGCCGTGCTCTTCACCGTGCGGTCCACCGGCACACGTCCCGGTCCCGTCCTGTGGGCCGTGCTCGCCGGTGCGTTCGCGGTCACGCTCGCCGGCATCGCGATCGCCGCCGTCGCCGCCGGCCGCGCAGCCCGGTCGGTGCACGACCGGATCGGCGCCCTGCGGCACGGCACCGAGCGCCGCGAGGCCGAACTGCGCGCCCTCGTCGACGCCCTGCGCCGCGGCGAGGCCCCGCCGCGGCGCAGGGCGCGCGGCGGCCCGCCGGAGGACACCGACGAGATCGACCTGCTCGCCGCCGACCTGGCACGCGCCCACGACGGGGCCCTCGCCGCCGTCGTGCAGGCCGCCCAGCTCTCCAGCCGGACCGGCAGCGAACAGAAACTGGAGGTCTTCGTCAATCTCGCCCGGCGCCTCCAGTCCCTGGTGCACCGGGAGATCTCCATCCTCGACGAGCTGGAGAACGACATCGAGGACCCCGACCTGCTCAAGGGCATCTTCCATGTCGACCACCTCGCCACCCGGGTCCGCCGGCACGCCGAGAACCTCGCCGTCCTCGGCGGCGCCGTCTCCCGCCGCCAGTGGAGCAACCCGGTCTGCATGACGGAGGTGCTGCGTTCGGCCATCGCCGAGGTCGAGCAGTACTCGCGGGTCAAGCTCGCCCCGCCGATCGAGGGGCGGCTGCGCGGCCACGCCGTCGCCGACGTGATCCACCTGGTGGCCGAACTCGTCGAGAACGCCACGCTGTTCTCCGCCCCGCAGACTCAGATCCTGCTGCGCGCCGGCCTCGTCACCTCCGGGCTCGCGGTGGAGGTCGAGGACCGGGGCCTGGGCATGCCGGTCGGCGAGCAGGTCCGGATGAACGCCCTGCTGGCCGACCCCGACCAGGTCAACGTCGCGAGCCTGCTCGCCGACGGCCGCATCGGGCTGTACGTGGTCTCCCAGCTCGCCAGGCGGCACGGCATCCACGTCCGGCTGCAGACCAACATCTACGGCGGAGTGCAGGCGGTCGTCGTCCTGCCGCCGGCCCTGCTGGGAGCGTCGACGGGAGCCTCCGGCACGTCGTTCGGGGCGCTGGACACCGGCGCACGACCCGCGGTCGCGTGGCCGTCCCCGTCCCTGCACGGCCCTGGCACCCACCGCGCGCCGGCCGTGCCCGGCGTGCCCGGCACCGGCCTGCTCGGCGCCCCCGCCCGCCCCGGCGACACGCGCCAACGCGAGGGCGGGATGCATCCGGTGGCGGGCCCGCACACGGGCCGCGTCCCCGGCACGCCCGGAAGCCGTCGACCGGTCTCCGTACCCCCGCCTGCGGCGGGGGATGGCGTGCCGGTCTCTCTTCCGCCCGGGCCAGTGGATGGCGTGCCGGCACCCATCCCTGCGCCCGGGGCAGGGCGCGGCATGCCGGCGTCCGCGCCCACCTCCGGGGGCGGGATGCGGGGGACCATGCCCGCGCACACCTCCGGCGGCGAGCTGCCGGTGTCCGTGCCCGCCCCCGCGCCCGGGGGTGATGTGCCGATGTCTGCACCCGCCCCCGTGCCCGGGGGTGACCTGCCGGGGTCTGTGCCCGACAGCGACGCACCCCTGTCCGCGTCCGGGCCTGCGCCCATGCCGGGTGGTGACATGCCATTCCCCGTACCCGCGCCTGTGTTCGGGGGCGACACGTTCTCGTCCGTGTCCGCGCCCGTGTCCGGCGGCGGCGCATCCTCGCCTGAGCCCGTCTCCATGGCGGGTGGGGACAGGCCCTCGTCGGTTCCCGCGCCGGTGTCCGAGGCCGACGGTCTCCTGTCCGAGCCTGCGCCCATGCCGGGTGGTGACATGCCATTGCCCGTACCCGCGCCTGTGTTCGGGGGCGACACGTTCTCGTCCGTGTCCGGGCCTGTGTCCGGCGGCGGCGCATCCTCGTCCGAGCCCGTCCCCATGTCGGGTGGCGACACACCCTCGTCCGGGTCCGCGCCTGTGTTCGGAGGCGACGCGCCCATGTCCGTGGCTGCGCCCGTGTCCGAGGGCGACAGGCCCGCGCCGGTACCCGCGCCCGCGCCAGGTGGCGGTGACCCCGGTGGCGATCTGCTGCCCGCCCCCGCCCCACCCCGCAACGACGTACGCCCGGTTGAGTCCGCCGACCGGGGCCACCTCGAACCCCTGCCGCGGCGGACCGCGCGGGAGGGGCAGGACAATCCCGCCGAGGCGGTGCCGGGGATCCGGCCCGCCGACCGGGCCGCCGTGGAGGCGAGCGCCGGGGCGCCGCCCGTGCCGCGCGCCGGAGCGGTGCGCGGGACCATGGCGAAGCCCCAACTGCCCCGGCGGCGCGCCCAGGAGCACCTCGTGCCCCAACTGCGCGGTGCCCCGGTGCCACGCCAGGAATCCGGGTACGTCGCCGGCCACGACCCCGGGCTGATGGCCGCCTTCCAGCGCGGCATGGGGCTCGCGGAGTCGGAGCAGCGCCAGGACCCGGCCGCCGCGGAGCCGGCCCGCTCGCAGGAGCCGTACTCGCCGGACGTCGCGTACCCCGTGTGCCCCCTCGACGCGTCCGGGCCGGCAGAGGCGCGGCCCGTGCTCCTGCCGGGTCAGCACCTCACCCTCCGGCACGACGGGAGCGAGCCGGCCGGATGACCGCCGGCCGGCCCAGCCCCGCCACCACCGCCCACCCCAGAGCCCGCGCAGACCTTCGGACCCCAAGGAGTCGATCCACCATGGCGAGCGAAGCGCCGACCGGCCGTGCCTCCGACCTCGACTGGCTGATGAGCGGCCTCGTACAACGCGTACCGCACACCACCAGCGCGGTCCTGCTGTCCTGCGACGGGCTGGTGAAGTCCGTGCACGGACTCGACCACGACAGCGCCGACCACATGGCCGCCCTGGCCTCCGGCCTGTACTCCCTCGGCCGCAGCGCCGGCGTCCGCTTCGGCGACGGCGGCGAGGTACGCCAGGTCGTCGTCGAACTGGACTCGACGCTGCTGTTCGTCACCACCGCCGGTACCGGCACCTGCCTGGCCGTACTCGCCGGCCGTGAGGCCGACGCGGCCGTGCTGGGCTACGAGATGGCGATGCTCGTCAAGAGCGTCCGCCCCTACCTCGAGACCGCGCCCCGGCGGCATTCCGTCGAATCCCGGGCGCCGCGGCCTTGAGCGCGGCGGCGGCCGGCGACAGGCCCTGGCTCGACGACGCGGCCGGACGGCTGGTGCGTCCCTTCACCGTCAGCGACGGCCGCACCCGGCCCAGCATCGCGCTCGACCTGATGTCCCAGGTGATGGCCACCGGGACGGCGCCGCTGGCCTACCTCGGACCGGAGCACGGCCAGGCACTCGACCTGTGCCGCGCCCCGCTCCCGGTGGCCGAGGTCGCCGCCCATCTGAAGCTGCCGGCCGTGGTGACCAAGGTGCTGCTGTCCGACCTCGTCGACTGCGGGGCGCTGACCACCAGGCCCCCCGCGTACCACCATCACCCCACCGACCGGGCTCTTCTGGAGGCAGTGCTCGATGGACTACGACGACAGCTCTGACTACGACGACAGCCTCGATCCCTTCCCCACCGCGCTGAAGATCCTGGTGGCGGGCGGGTTCGGGGTGGGCAAGACGACCTTCGTCGGCGCGGTCAGCGAGATCGCGCCGCTGAGCACGGAGGAGTTGCTCACCACGGTCAGCGCGGCCACGGACAATCTCGACGGCGTGGAGGACAAGGTCGAGACGACCGTCGCGATGGACTTCGGCCGCATCACCCTGGACCCGCGGCACGTGCTCTACCTGTTCGGCACGCCCGGCCAGGAGCGCTTCTGGTTCATGTGGGACGAACTGTGCGAGGGCGCCCTCGGCGCGGTGATCCTCGCCGACACCCGCAGGCTGCAGGAGTGCTTCGCCGCCGTCGACTTCTTCGAACGGCGCGGCCTGGCCTTCGTCGTCGGCGTCAACGAGTTCGACGGCGCCCACCGCTACGACCCCGCGGAGGTGCGGGCGGCGCTCGACCTCGACCCGCGGATCCCCGTGGTCCGCTGCGACGTCCGTATCTCCAGCTCGGGCATCCAGACCCTGCTGACCCTCGTCCGGCATCTCATCGCCCACGCACCCGCCGTTCCCGCGCCGACCCAGGGCGCGCACAGATGACCCCGGCACACTGACCCCCGCACACCGTCACGGAGCCCGTAATGACATACGCCGACAGCGACGGAGCCCGGCCATGAGCTACGACCCGCCCCGCCCGGCCGGTCGCCTGCTGCTGACCCCCGAGGACAAGGACGCCCCCGCCCGCACCGAGCGGCTGCGCCGACTGGGCCTCGGAGAGCGGCCCGAGCCCGCTCTCGACGCCTTCGCCGACCGCCTCGCCGCGTTCACCCGGGCGCCGTACGCGATGGTCAACTTCCTTGACGAGAAGGGGCAGTTCTTCGCCGGACTGCACCGGCCCGAACGCGACGTCCTGACCGTCGACACCGACACCGGACGCGATGGCGACGGAGACCGGCGCGAGCTGGGCCGCCGCCTGGCCCGCGACTACGGCTTCTGCCCGCATGTCCTGGTGCGGCGCAAGGCCCTGGTGCTGGAGGACGTCCGCGACTATCCGCGGTTCGCGGGCAACGCGATCGTGGACGAGTTCGGCATCCGCTCCTACTTGGGCGCCCCGCTCATCGACAGCACGCAGACGGTGCTCGGCACGGTGTGCGTCGTCGACGTCGAACCGCGGCCGTGGGGCCGGGAGGGGCTGCGGACCATCAAGGCGGCCGCCGCGGAACTCGCCCCGGGGCTGGAGCGCCGCGATATGGAGGGCTTCCTGTTCTGACCTGTGGCGACGCCCGGAGGACGGTGTGAAGCGGAGCTGTGGCCGCGCTTAAGAAATCCTCGATGGACCGGCGTGCCGCCGTACGGCAGATTGCTGAAGGAATCCACCCCTCTCCCTGGACGCGGGCTGCCCCGGCATGCCCTGGCCCGGGGCCGGAAGCACTGGAGCGGTTGCGTTGAAGGCGCTGGTCAAGCAGAAGGCGGAGCCCGGGTTGTGGCTCGCGGACGTCCCCGAGCCCGCCATCGGTCCCGGCGACGTACTGATCAAGGTCCTGCGGACCGGTATCTGCGGCACCGACCTGCACATCCGGGCCTGGGACGGCTGGGCCCAGCAGGCGATCAGCACCCCGCTCGTGGTCGGGCACGAGTTCGTCGGCGAGGTCGTCGAGACCGGCCGGGACGTCGCCGACATCAAGCCCGGCGACCTGGTCAGCGGCGAGGGCCACCTGGTGTGCGGCAAGTGCCGCAACTGCCTGGCCGGACGCCGCCACCTGTGCCGGGCCACCATCGGACTCGGCGTCGGGCGCGACGGCGCGTTCGCCGAGTACGTCGCGCTGCCCGCCGCCAACGTCTGGGTGCACCGCGTCCCCGTCGACCTCGACATCGCCGCGATCTTCGACCCGTTCGGCAACGCCGTGCACACCGCGCTGTCCTTCCCTCTGGTCGGCGAGGACGTCCTGATCACCGGCGCCGGCCCGATCGGCCTGATGGCGGCGGCCGTCGCGCGGCACGCCGGCGCGCGCAACGTCGTCATCACCGACGTGAGCGAGGAGCGCCTCGAACTGGCCCGCAAGATCGGCGTCAGCCTCGCCCTCGACGTCTCCCGGGACACGATCGCAAAGGGGCAGCGCACGCTCGGCCTGCGCGAGGGCTTCGACGTCGGCCTGGAGATGTCCGGCCGCCCCGAGGCGATGCGCGACATGATCGCGAACATGACGCACGGCGGCAAGATCGCCATGCTCGGCCTGCCCGCCCAGGAGTTCCCCGTCGACTGGGCCCGCGTCGTCACCTCGATGATCACCATCAAGGGCATCTACGGCCGGGAGATGTTCGAGACCTGGTACGCCATGTCGGTGCTGCTGGAGGGCGGCCTCGACCTCGCCCCCGTCGTCACCGGCCGGTACGGCTACGAGGACTTCGAGGCCGCCTTCGCCGACGCCGCGAGCGGCAAGGGCGGAAAGATCATCCTCGACTGGACCGCGTGACCGCGTACCCCACCTCCTTCCGCTTCTCCCGCTTCCTCCGCTTCTTCCGCCGGCACCTTCAAGGAGCACCCTGATGTTCGACTCCGTGCGCGACGACCTGCGCGCCACCCTCGACGAGATCCGCGCCGCCGGGCTGCACAAGCCCGAGCGCGTCATCGGCACCCCGCAGTCCGCGACCGTCGAGGTCACCGCGGGCGGCCGCCCCGGCGAGGTCCTCAACTTCTGCGCCAACAACTACCTCGGCCTCGCCGACCACCCCGAGGTCGTCGCCGCCGCCCACGAGGCCCTGGACCGCTGGGGCTACGGCATGGCCTCGGTGCGCTTCATCTGCGGCACCCAGGAGGTGCACAAGCAACTGGAGGCCCGGCTGTCGGCGTTCCTCGGCCAGGAGGACACGATCCTGTACTCCTCCTGCTTCGACGCCAACGGCGGCGTGTTCGAGACGCTGCTCGGCCCGGAGGACGCCGTCATCTCCGACGCCCTCAACCACGCCTCGATCATCGACGGCATCCGGCTGTCCAAGGCCCGCCGCTTCCGCTACGCCAACCGCGATCTCGCGGACCTGGAGCGGCAGTTGAAGGAGGCCACCGAGGGCGGGGCGCGCCGCAAGCTGCTCGTCACCGACGGCGTGTTCTCGATGGACGGCTATGTGGCGCCGCTGCGAGAGATCTGCGACCTCGCGGACCGCTACGACGCCATGGTCATGGTCGACGACTCCCACGCCGTCGGCTTCGTCGGCCCCGGCGGCCGCGGCACCCCCGAACTGCACGGCGTCATGGACCGCGTGGACATCATCACCGGCACCCTCGGCAAGGCGCTCGGCGGCGCCTCCGGCGGCTACGTCGCCGCCCGCGCCGAGATCGTCGCCCTGCTGCGCCAGCGCTCCCGGCCGTACCTGTTCTCCAACACGCTCGCCCCGGTGATCGCGGCGGCCTCCCTGAAGGTGCTCGACCTGCTGGAGTCCGCGGACGACCTGCGGGTCCGGCTCGCCGAGAACACCGCGCTGTTCCGCCGCCGGATGACCGAGGAGGGCTTCGACATCCTCCCCGGCGACCACGCCATCGCCCCGGTGATGATCGGCGACGCGGCCGAGGCGGCCCGCATGGCGGAGCTGCTCCTGGAGCGCGGCGTGTACGTGATCGGCTTCTCCTACCCGGTCGTGCCGCAGGGCCGGGCGCGCATCCGCGTGCAGCTCTCCGCAGCGCACTCCGTCGAGGACGTGAACCGCGCGGTGGACGCGTTCGTCGCGGCGCGCGCCGAGCTGGAGGGCTGAGCCGGAGGCCGACCGGTCCCAGGTCTTGCGATAATCGATCGCATGATCGAAGCGCGGCGGCTGCACATCCTCCGTGCGGTGGCCGACCACCGCACGGTGACCGCCGCTGCCGCCGCGCTCTACCTCACCCCCTCGGCCGTCTCGCAGCAGCTCACCGCCCTGGAGCAGGAGACCGGCCACCGGCTGGTCGAGCGCGGCGCCAAGGGCGTACGGCTGACCCCGGCCGGTGAGATCCTGCTCAGCCACACCAACGCGGTCCTCGCCCAGCTGGAGCGGGCGGAGGCCGAGCTCGCCGCCTACGGCTCCGGCGAGGCCGGCACGGTGACGGTCGCCGCCTTCGCCACGGGCATCGCGCAGGTGGTGGCGCCGGCGGTGGCCCGCCTGGCCGCGACGGCGCCCGGCATCCGCATCCGTGTGCGGGACGCGGAGGGCGACGCCAGCCTGCCGATGGTGCTGGACCGGCAGGTCGACGTGGCGGTCGCCGTCGAGTACCGGGGCGCCCCGTCCGCCGACGACCCCCGGCTGACCCACGTACCGCTGTACGCCGAGCCGTTCGACGCGGTCGTCCCGGTCGCCCACCGGCTGGCCGACGCCACCGAGGTCCAGCTCGCCGAGCTGGCCAAGGACCCCTGGATCGGCCCCTACCCCGGCAACCCCTGCCACGACGTGGTCGTCCTGGCCTGCGAGAGCGCCGGCTACCAGCCCCGCCTGGAACACTCCTCCGACGACTTCCGCGCCGTCGTGGCCCTCGCCTCGGCCGACGCGGGCGTGGCCCTCGTCCCGCGCTCGGCGCTGCGTGGCATGGACCTCACGGGCGTGGTCGTCCGCCCCGTGGACGGCGTGGCGCCCACCCGCCGGGTCTTCGCGGCGGTGCGCCGGGGAGCCGAGGGGCACCCGCTGATCCGCCCGGTGCTCCAGGCCCTGGACGAGGCCGCGCAGGCATAGCGCCCGGCTGTTCGGGGGTGGCTGTCAGTGCGACGGGTTAGCGTGCGTGGCATGCCGGATGCCCATGATGTACGCCGTATCGCCCTGTCCCTGCCGGACACCGCGGAGAAGACCGCCTGGAGCATGCCCACGTTCCGGGTCGCGGGGAAGATGTTCGCCACCCTGCCGGAGGAGGAGACCTCCATAGCCGTCCGCTGTCCGAAGGAGGAGCGCGACGAACTGGTCCTGGCCGAGCCGGAGAAGTTCTGGATCGCCGGTCATGAGGCGCAGTTCGCCTGGGTACGGGTCCGGCTCGCGGCGTTGGAGGACGAGGCCGAGCTGCGGGACATCCTCGCCGACTCCTGGCGCCAGGCCGCTCCGCCTCGGCTGCTGGAGGCCCATCCGGAGCTGGGACTGCCCACCGCGCGCTGAAATCCGCTCGGGCGTTGTCAGTGGGCCGTGGCATGATCCGGAGGCAGTGGGGCCGGCCGGCGCGGGAGGGGCCGCGGGCGGCGGGGGAGCGGGGGATCGGTCGGGGAGGGGAGTGTCGCAGGGATGACCGGGACGTCGTCGCAGTCGCCGGGGGAGGCGCCGGGGCGGGACGGCCTCGCCGCCGGGGCCGGGGCCGGAGCGGGAGTCCGGGGCGAGGCCGGAGCCGGAGTGGGCGACGGCGGCCGGGCGCGGTCGGTGTGGTCGCGGGACTTCGCGCTGTTCTTCGTCGCGCGGGCCGTCGCCAGGCTCGGCGACACCATGCTGCCGGTCGCGCTCGCCGCGGGCCTGCTCATGCACGGGTACGGCGCGGGCGCGGTCGGTCTCGCCATGGCCTCGACGGCCGCCGCCTTCGCCGGGCTCGTGGTCTTCGGCGGGGTCATCGCCGACCGGTTCAGCACCCGCAAGCTGATGATCGGCGCCGACCTGGTGCGGGTCGGCACCCAGTCCCTGGCCGCCGTGCTCTTCTACTCCGGGCACGTGGTGCTCTGGGAGATCTGCGCGATCGGCCTCGTCAACGGCGTGGCGGGCGCCGTGTTCCAGCCCGGCGTGGCCAGCACCGTGCCTCGGCTCGCCTCCGACGTCCAGGCGGCCAACGGCGCCATACGGATCGCCGAGTCGGCGGCCCAGCTCGCGGGTCCCGCCGCCGCGGGCCTGCTCGTCGGCTTCGCCTCACCCGGCGGGGTGTTCGCGGCGCACGCCGCCACCTACGGGGTCAGCGCCCTGTGCCTGCTCCTGCTCCGGCTGCCCCGGCTCACCCGGACCGGTGCCCCGGACCGCACCGCCACCAGTGCCTTCAGAGCCGATCTGGTCGAAGGATGGCGGGAGTTCAGAGCCAGGACATGGCTCTGGGGCGTCATCGCCGTGTGGTGCCTGTACATGATCGCCGTGTGGGGCCCGACCGTCCCGCTGGTGGCCACCGAAGTGGTCCAGCAGCACGGCCCGCGCGCCTACGGCCTGATCAACTCCGCCCTCGGCGCCGGCACCGTCGTCGGCGGCTTCCTGGCCCTGCGGCTGCGTCCCCGCCGCATGCTGCGCGCCGGCGCGTTCGCCCTGTTCGCCTTCGTCGGCTTCCCGGCGACGGTCGGGGCCGGCTTCGGCGTACCGGCCATGGCGGCGGGCGCCGCCGTCGCCGGGGCGGGCATGTCGTTCTGGGGCGTGATGTGGGCGACCAGCGTGCAGACCCAGGTCCCGTCCGACGTCCTCAACCGCATCCACGCCTACGACGTGGCGGGCTCCCTCGCCATGATGCCCGTCGGCCAGGCCCTGGCCGGCCCGGCCGCCACCGCCCTGGGCGCGGACCATGTGCTGCTGGTGTCCGCCGCGATGAGCCTCGTCGTCCCGACGGCCCTGCTGGCGGTGCCCGCGATACGCGGCCTCATACGGGCCGACGCGCGCGGCAGCCGCGGGCCGCAGGCACACGACGGGGCCGTGGAGGCGGCACCCGGGCGGACACCCCCAGAGCCCCACTGACCTCAGCGCGGGCCTGCAGGCACCGGTCTTCAGGCGCCCCACGTGCCCGAGGTGCCCGACGTGCCCGCGACGCCCGCCCCGGTCCGTGTCCCGAGGAACGCCGAGATCCGTTCCCGCAGCGACCCGGGGTCGAGCCCGTGCGCGGCGGTGTGCTCCTCCGCGGTCCCGTAGCGCCGCAGCTCGGCGCGGCCCACACCGAGCCCCAGGACGCGGTGCGGGACGTCGCGGAGCGCGTCGTTCGCCGCGGAGGTCGACGTGCCCGCCAGGTAGGGCTCGACCAGGACGACGTCCGTACCGGCCGCCTCGGTGGCCCGGCGCAGCGCGGCCGAGTCGAAGGGCCGTACGGTCGTCGCGTACAGCACGTTGGCGTCCAGGCCCTCCGTCGCGGTGAGCACGGCGTCGAGCAGGGGCCCGACGGCGACCACCACGCCCGAGCGCCCCTCGCGGACGGTCACGAAGTGCTCGCCGTCGACCGGGTGGCGGTGCGCGTTCGACTGCACGGACAGCCGTACGTAGACCCTGTCGTCGCCCGCGGCGACCGCGTGCCGCAGCAGCGTCTCGGCCTCGTCCGGGTGCCCGGGCACATGGACGGTCCAGCCGTCCAGGGTGTCGAGCAGCGCCACGTCGCCGGGTGCCATGTGGGTGTAGCCGCCTGCGGGCCAGTCGAAGGAGGCGGCGGCGCTGACCAGCACCGCGCCCACGCCCTGGTGCCCGAGATCCAGTTTGACCTGTTCGAAGGGGCGCTCGACGAGGAAGCTCGCGAAGGTGTGCAGGACGGGTCGCATACCGCTCAGCGCCAGCCCGGCGCCGGCTCCGACGAGGAGCTGCTCGCGGATGCCGACGTTGATCACGCGGTCGGGATGCCGGCGCAGCGCTTCGGTGAAGCCGTCCTTGCCGATCTCGGCGATGACGACCGCGACCCGCGGATCCTCGTCGAGCAGGCGCGAGACGGCCGGTGCGAGACGGTCACGCATGGTGTCCATGAAGGTCGAGCCCTTCTGTGTCGGAAGTCGGAGTAGGTCGGGGGTCAGGGGACGCGGATCCGGGGTTCCGGATCACGGGTTCTTCGGCTCCACCCGGGCCACCACCACGTGCGGGCGGCCCGGATGCGGCGCGGTGAACGCCGCGTACAGCGCCTCGTGGTCGCGGCCGTCGACGGTCGCCGTCGACCAGCCCGCCGCCTCGAAACGGGCCGCGATCCCGCCGGGACGGGCATGGCTGGCGGAGGCGTTGTCGACGACCACGGCGTGCAGCTGTTCGAGTCCGGCGGGCCCGGCGAAGGCGATGGCCTCGTGGTTGCTGCCCTCGTCCAGTTCGGCGTCCCCGGTCAGCACCCACACGCGTGGCCGGTGCAGCCCCTGGGCACGCAGCCCCAGGGCCGTGCCGACGGCGATGGGCAGTCCGTGCCCGAGCGACCCGCTGCCGATCTCGACGCCCGGTACCAGCGTGCGGTCCGGATGGTGGCCGAGCGGGGAGTCGTAGGTGCCGAAGTCCGGCAGCCAGCCGACCGGCACGAAGCCCTTCGCGGCGAGCACCGCGTAGTACGCCATCGGTCCGTGTCCCTTCGACAGCAGGAACCGGTCCCGCTCAGGGTCGTCCCGCTGCTCCGGGCGGACCCTGAGCACCCGGTCGTAGAGCACCCAGAGCACGTCCAGCGTGGACGTGGCCGCCGGTCCGTGCTTCTCGTCGCCCGTCATGAGCCCCATCAGCCCGGGCAGGTCGGCGTAGCCGTGGGCGCGTTCGGTCTCCTCGGTGATCGTCATGCCACGATGGTGTGACCTCAACCAAACTTGAGGTCAAGTCCCGCCGCCCCGCACTGCCCCGCACCTTCCGGACAAAACCCGTGCGCGACCACCGACCCGAGTGCGGTATTGTTTTCCTGCGCGTTCAGCCAGGGGAAACCCCAGGTCAGACGGGCAACGGGACGTGGCGCAGCTTGGTAGCGCACTTGACTGGGGGTCAAGGGGTCGCAGGTTCAAATCCTGTCGTCCCGACTTGTGAGAGTCGCAGGTCAGGGCCGGTTTCGGAGGCATCCGAAACCGGCCCTTGATCATTCCCGGGGGCCGGGGTCAGCGGGTCAAGTGTCTCCGTCCAGGGTGGGGCCCTTGATCATTTCTGGCGGTCACGTCCCGGTGATGAACTCCCTCAGGACGGCGGCCAGCCGTTCCGGCTGGTCCTCGGCGATCAGGGTCCTCGTGTCCTCGATCTCCACCAGCCGTCCCTGGGGGAGGAGTTCGGCCAGGCGCCGGCCGTGGGCGCGGGGCATCATCAGGTCCTCGGCGGCCCAGACGACGAGCGCGGGCCTGTCGAACTTCCGCAGCCCTTCGGCCGCTTCGAGCAGTTCGCTCTTGCGGATGTTCGTGTTGTAGTGGCGGAAGTCGCGCCGGATCGCCGGGTCGGTGCGCAGGGGGCGCAGCCAGCGGTCGACGATCTCGTCCGGCACGGGACGCTTGGTGAGGGCGCCGATGCCGACGGGCAGCCGGCGCAGTGGTTTGAAACCCAGGACGCGGACCAAGAGCGGCAGGGCGCCGGGCACCCGGCAGGCCGCCCCGATCATCTTGCCGGGCAGGCCGGGCGGATAGTTGTCGAAGGCCTCGCAGGAGATCAGCACCAGCCGGGCCAGCCGCTCGGGGTGCCGGGCCGCGACCGTCTGGGCCCGGCCGCAGTCGCTCTCCACCAGGGTGACGTCCCGCAGGTCGAGCCGGTCGAGGAACTCCACGATCAGCTCGATGACGAGGTCGGGGGTGGGCGGCCGGTGCATGGGGGTGCGGTGGGAGCCGTAGGGCAGCGTGGGTGCGATCACCCGGTGACCGGCGCGGAGCCGGGCGGTGACGTCGCGCCAGACGGTCGCGTCGTGGACGAGGCCGTGCAGCAGGACCACGACCGGGCCGTCGCCACCGGTGTCGTCGTAGGAGATGGTTCCCGAGGTGAGCTCGATCTCCGGCATGCGCAGATCCTAGTCCTCGTCCCCCAACAGCACGGCGAATCCGCCCCGGCCGCCTGCCCGATCGCGCCGAGCCTCCCGCGGCGGCCCGCAGGCGGAAGGCAGCCTGTCGGTGGAACGCCCTCGTTCGGCACGTCAGAAGCAGGCACATGAGCCTTGCAGCCGCCGCCGTCGGTCTTCAGCCGGACGATCTGTGGGTCAAGCGTGATGACCTGACCGGGCTCGGCGGCGGCGGGAACAAGATCCGCAAGCTGGAATGGACCGTGGGAGCCGCCGCCCTCGCCGAGGGGGCCACCACACTGGTGACCACCGGCGCCCCGCAGAGCAATCACGCCCGCCTCACCGCCGCGGCAGCCGCACGCGTCGGCATGAAGGCCGTGCTGGTCTTCCCCGGTTCCCCCGGAGCTTCGCACTCGGGCAACCTGGCCCTGGACGGCCTGCTGGGCGTCTGGGCCGGCGACGCCGCCGCCGACTGTCTGGCGCGGGAAGCCGCAGCGGTGACCGAGCGGCTGCGGCGTCAGGGCGAGCGGCCCGCTCTCATTCCCTTAGGGGGCTCGAGCCCGCTCGCCGCGCACGGCTACCTGCGCTGCGCGGAAGAACTCATGGCGCAGGTCGCCGATCTGCGCCATGCCGTGGTGGCTCTGGGAGCCGGCGGCACGATGGCCGGCCTGGTCGCAGGGCTCGGCGCGGAACGTGTTCTCGGCGTCGACACCGGTGCCCGCGCCGAAGTCGCGGCCGCCGTGTGCGAATTCGCCGCCCCCCTCTCGGTGACCGCCCCGGCCGCCGAAGACCTCAGAATCCGTCACGACCAAGTCGGCGAGGGCTACGGGGTGTTCACCACCAGGTGGCTGCCGCGCTGTTGCTGGCGGCGCGCACCGAAGGGCTCGTCCTCGACCCGGTCTACACCGGCCGGGCCATGGCGGGACTCGTTTCCGCAGTCCAGGACGGGGACATCGAGCCCGGCGAGAAGACCGTCTTCCTCCACACGGGAGGCCTGCCGGGCCTCTTCGGCCATCAGGACGCGATCGCCTTCGCCGAGCAGCGCGTCGGGCACGACCGGGATCGCTGATCGCATCAGCGGGCGCTTCCCGACCCACACCAGGGCCCGCCGCGCTGGGCTTCACCTACAACGTGGGCGCCCTGGGTGGCGCCGCGGCCCCCGTCCTCGGCGCCCGCCCCGCCTCCGGCATGGACCTGGGCCACGCGACGGCCGTCCTCACCTTCGCCGGGAGGGCGCCGCCGGTGATGCCGGTGGCGCACCGCGCGGTGTCCGTCAGTACGTGAGGCCCACGTGGGCCAGGGCCTGCTTGAGCAGCACCCCGTGCCCGCCCGGCATCTCGCCCTGGAGCGCGGCGGAGGCCGCCTCCTGCGGGCTGAACCAGACCAGGTCCAGCGCGTCCTGCCGGGGGCGGCAGTCACCGGCGACCGGCACGATGTAGGCCAGCGACACAGCGTGCTGACGCGGATCGTGGTACGGCGTGATACCGGCCGTCGGGAAGTACTCGGCCACGGTGAACGGCTGGAGGGACGCCGGCACGCGGGGCAGTGCCACCGGGCCGAGGTCCTTCTCCAGATGCCGAAGCAGGGCGTCCCGGACGCGCTCGTGGTGCAGCACCCGGCCGGAGACCAGGGTCCGGCTGACCGTTCCGTCCGGTCCGATGCGCAGCAGCAGGCCGATGCTGGTCACTTCGCCGCTGTCGTCGACGCGCACCGGTACCGCCTCGACGTACAGGATCGGCATGCGGGCGCGCGCCGACTCCAACTCGTCCGTGGTCAGCCAACCGGGCGTGGTTTCGGTCATGTCAGACATCGCTTGATCATACTTTCAGTGGTGCTCGATGGGGGAGGTCGGTGGCAAGGAGACCGGGGGTCAGCCGGGGTCGTCGAGGTCGGCGAGGCCGGTCGGTCCGTAGACCCGCAGGGCGTTGTCCCGGCCCGTCCAGCGGGCGATCCGCAGGGCGTCCGCCGCGCTCAGCTCGTCGGCCTCCACCCGTTCCCGCAGCAGCCCGGCCAGGCCCTGCCGGAAGGCCACCGCGCCCAGGTGGTGGAACTCGGCCAGACCGTAGGCGTCGGAGCTGTGGAGCAGCTTGCGGAACGGCGTGATCTCCAGGGCCTCGGCAAGCACCGCCCGGGCCCGGGCGGGCCCCACGTGGTGCAGCGTCAGACCGACGTCGAGGTGCACGTGCTCGAACACGGCGGCCAGATAGGCGGCCTGGCGCTGGTAGGGCCAGCAGTGCAGCAGCAGGACCGGGATCGTACCGGCGGTCAGGTGCAGCCAGTCGGTCAGAAGGGCGGGGTCCGTACGGTGCAGGCGGATGTCGCCGTCCCCGAACCCGGTGTGCAGTTGCAGGGGCAGACCGAGGTCCACGGCCGTCCACAGCAGATGCCGTACGAGCACCGGATCGTCGAGACGGCCGCCGCCGCGGTCGAGCCAGCCCGCCGCCGCCCGGGCGACCTCCTCCCGGGAGGGGCGCGCCGGGTCCAGGTCGAAGCCGGTGCGGTAGGCGGCCACCGACTTCACCCCGACCACGCCCGGCCGCCGCACGGCGTCCCGCGCGGCCGCCTGGAAGACGGCACCGTACTCTCCGGGCTCGACGCCCCCGGCCGCCACGGCCTCCGCGACGCGCTCCAGCCGTACGACCTCGTAGGCGACCGCGTCACCGCCCGCCGCGCCGGCCAGCTCACGCGGGGTGGTGCCGGGCTCGGGAGCGAAGCCGGTGTCGACGCAGAAGACGTTCGTGCCGCAGGCGCCGAGGAAGCGCCGGTTGACCTCCGCCGCGCCCAGCTCGGCCCGGCGGGCCAGATACGCCTCCGCGGACGCGTGGCGCGGCAGGTCGAGGACCGGCGCGCAGTGGCGGCGCACGGCCACGCCGACCGGGCTGTCGAACGGCGAGACCCCGCTGCCGGGCCACACCTCGCCCTCGGTGAGCAGGGACTCGAAGCCGGTACGGTCCAGGTCGGCCGTGACGACCCCGTGGCAGTGGTGGTCCACGAGCGGCAGCGCCGCCAGCACCTCGTGGACCGCTGCGGCCCCTGCCGACGCGCCCATCAGTAGACCCAGCGGTACGCCGCCGCGACCTGCTCGTCGTCGAGCCCCTCGACGGCCGCGATCTCGCCCTGCCGCACGGCGGTGACCGCGTCGGCGAGGACCGGTCCGAGGGCGGTGCGCACCACGTCGTCCGCGCGGAACGCGGCGACCGCCTCCGCCAGCGAGACCGGCAGCCGCCGTACACCCAGGGCCGCCGCCTCCGCCTCGCCGAACCGGGCCGGATCCCCGGTGATCTCCTCGGGCAGGGCAGCGGACGAGGCCGTCCCGTCGAGCCCCGCGGCGATCAGGCAGCCCAGCGCCAGGTACGGGTTGGCCGCCAGATCGACCGGTTTGACCTCCAGGTTGGCCGCCTGCTCGCGCTGCCCCCGGGTCCCCGTGACCACGCGCAGCGCGGCCTCCCGGGTCTCCCGGCCCCAGGCGGTGAACACCCCGGCCCACTGGGAGGGTTTGAGCCGGAGATAGCTGGCCGGGCTCGGCGCGGTCACCGCCGTCAGGGCGGGCAGGCGGGCGAGGAGACCGGCCGTGAAGGACTCGGCCTCGGCCGTCATGCCGTAGCGGCCGTCACCCCCGGAGTGCAGGTTGGTCCCGTCGCGCCAGGCCGAGAGGTGGACGTGGCCGCCGTTGCCCACGCCCCGCGCGAGCACGGCCGGCGCGAAGGACACCTTCAGCCCGTGCCGCCGGGCCACGGCCCGCACGGTCTGCCGCACCAGCACGCTCCGGTCGGCCGCCGCCACCGGGTCCAGCGCGCCGACGGACACCTCGAACTGCCCGGCCGCGTACTCGGGGTGGAACTGGTCCACGTCCACGCCCTGCGCCGCGAGGGCCGCCAGCAGGTCGGCGGCGCAGTCGCTCAGCTCCACCTGCCGTACGGCCCCGTACGCCGGACCCGACACCGCGGGCTCGAACGCGCCACCGGGCACGTCCGCCCGGCCGAAGGCCCACTCGATCTCGACGGCCGCCTTGAAGGTGAGGCCGTGGCGCCGCTCGGCGTCGGCGGTGATCCGGCGCAGGAACGTACGGCCGCACCCGGGATGGGGCTCGCCCTCCTGCGTGATCCGGTCGACCGGCGCCCAGGCCCAGCCGGGCTGCCCGGACAGGGTCACCAGATGGTCGAGGTCGGGGTAGAGGCGCAGATCGCCGTCGGGTGAGCCGAGGACGTCGGTGGTGACGATCGAGTCGTGCGCCAGGAAGGTGTCGAACACCGGGGACATGCCCACCCCCCAGGCCGCGGCCGAGGGCAGCTTCGCCGTGGGGACCGTCTTGACCCGCCCGATCCCCGCGGTGTCGACGTAGGCCAGGACGACGCCGTGCACGCCTCGCGCGGCGAGTTCGCCGCCGAGCGCGGTGGCCCGCTCGACGTCACCGGGACGCCCGCCGGGGACGGGGTCGGCAAGGGTGGTCATAGTCCTCCTCGACGGGCTCGGGCGAACCGGCGGACGGTGCCGCCCGCGTCAGGGTGCCACGGCGACCGCGCCGCACCGCGGTACCGCGGCGGGGAGTCACCGTCCGGGCACCACCGCGGGCACGACACCCGGCCGGCTCGACCTGACCCGGGCCCTTCGGTCCCTGGCGGCGGCCTGCCGCGGCCGACGCCGCCATTGTGCCGCCCGTTGATCACCGTGTCCGGGAATCGGCCGAATCGGGCCGGTCACGCGGGCCCCGGTAGGCTGGCGGGGCCGGGGCGCCACGGCCCGACCGACCCGACCGACGACGGCACGGATCCGCTGCGGCGCCGGCCACCGCACGCCCCGCGCACGGCAACGGAGCCGGCGCCCCACGACCCGGACGCGCCGGCCGCGCCCGCCACGGAAAACGGACATGTCCAGTACACCCTCGCCCCTGCTCACCGCCTCCGAACCCGCCCCCGGGACCCTCACCGGCCCCGCCGGCATACGGCTGATCGTCACCGACATGGACGGCACGCTCCTGGACGACGCCAAGCGGCTGCCGGCCGGACTCTGGCCGACCCTGGCCGAGCTGCGCCGCCGCGGTGTGCTGTTCAGCCCCGCGAGCGGCCGCCAGTACGCCACGCTGGCCGAGCAGTTCGCCGGCCACGACGAGGGCATGGTGTTCATCGCGGAGAACGGCACCTACGTGGTCCGGGACGGCGTGGAGCTGAGCTCCGACCCGCTGGACCCGGCCGTCGCGGCCCGTCTCGTCGGGGCCGTACGGGAACTCGTCGCCCAGGGCGTGGACGTGGGGGCCGTGGTCTGCGGCAAGCGGTCGGCCTATGTGGAGCGGGCCGACGAGGCGTTCCTGGCGGAGGTCCGCAAGTACTACGTACGGCACCGGATCGTGCCGGACGCGGCGGCCGTCGACGACGACATCATCAAGGTGGCCCTGTTCGACTTCGGGCCGGCCGAGCGGACCACCGCCCCGGCGCTGGCGCCGTTCGCCGGCACCCACCAGGTCGTCGTCTCGGGCGAGCACTGGGTCGACGTCATGAACCGCACCGCGGACAAGGGCGCCGCGCTGCGCCGGCTCCAGCGGGACCTGGGCATCACGCCCGCGCAGACCCTGGTGTTCGGCGACTACCTCAACGACCTGGAGATGCTGGACGCCGCCGAGTGGTCGTTCGCCATGGCCAACGCCCACCCCGAGGTCATCGGCCGGGCCCGCCACCTGGCCCCGACCAACAACGACAACGGCGTCCTGCGCACCGTCGCGCGCCTGCTGCACCTGCCGCCCGTCGTCCTCGGCCGCTGAAGGGCCTGGCCGCCGGGTGCCCGGGGCCGGGCGAAGCGCCGGCCCTCAGCCGGAGGTGGTCTCCTCGACCCGGGTGTCCGGGTCGTCCCGGTCCCGCCGCTCACGCTCGTCCTGACCGTGCCCGCCGCCCCGGCCGAGCCCGGTGGCCCGGCCCTTCAGTCGCCGCCACGTGTCCGCGCAGTGGTCGACGAACTCGACGTAGCGCGCGCCCCAGCCGGGCGGCGGGAATCCCAGCCGGGCCTGGAGCCGGCGGAACACCCGGCCCACGTCCGGCAGCAGCTCGGGGCGCGGATCCGAGGCCGCCGCCGCGTCGTCGGCCAGGGTCAGATGGACACCCCCGGCGTACTGCGAGGACATGTTGTAGAGGAACGCGCCCAGGGTAGCCAGGGCCGTGCCCAGGACCACCTCCAGGGTGACGACGCCGGCCGCGATGGCGAGCGTCCAGCCGAACGAGGGCCAGGCCTCCGGGTCCAGCGCGGTCAGCATGGCCCAGACGAGCACCATGGTGACGAGCACGCAGGCCCCGAGTCCCAGCAGCACCAGACAGCTCGTCGTCATCACCGACCAGGGATCGGCCCTCGATATGCGCATGCGTATCGCGGACGGCCGCTGCGGGGCGGGCTCCTGCACGGCGGCCTCGGCGCCCTGCTCCTGGCGCTCGGCTGGGCTCATGCCTTGCTCCTCACGGTGGGCGCGACCGCCCGCACGGCGCGCACGGCGGTGGCCGGGCCGTGGTGGGCGTGCGGGAATCAGGCGGGTGCGGGAAGGAGGGGGGTGGGTGAATCAGGCGGTGGCGCCGTGGCGCGTGGCCGCGGCGACGATGTGGTGGCGGGTGACATGGCCGATCTCGTGCCAGAACGGCTTCGCCGTCAGATAGGCCCCCAGCATGGAGAGGACTCCGAGGGAGACGTCGACGCTGATCCGGCCCTGCTTGGCCCAGTAGACGTCCTGCAGGTCCAGCAGGAGTGCGAACTCGTCGCAGATGAGGGCGGTGCCGCAGCCGTACGCGGCCGCGACGCCGGGGTGTCCCACCGCGCGCTCGTCACCGCGTACGGCGATCAGGCCCACGCCCGCGAGGGTGGCGATGCCGATGTTGTAGTGGTGCAGGTGCTCGCCACCGGCGGAGATGTTGCCCCACGGCAGCCAGCCGCCGCGGATGCCGTGCGTGATGACGCGGACGGTGCCGAAGGTGACCCCGAAGGAGATCCACGTGATCAGCAACGACCGTTGCAGCGGGGTCAGATGCCGGTCCGCCGTCTCACGCCATCTGGTGACGAGCAGAGGGCGGTCCCGGGCCCGGCCTCGGCGGCGTGCTTCGGTGAGTCGCATGGCTGACCGTCCTCCCACGCCGAACCGGCATCCTCGAACGGCGTGCGAGCCGTCCAGGACACCGCCACTGGTGTGCGTTGTCGACGTTAGGCGCGGGGCCCTCGTCCCGCATGCCCGCCGCCGCGGGACGGGGCCGCTCGGGTGACGGCGGTGCGCGCCTGCCCGGCCGGCTCGCCGTCGTACGGGTTCAGCCGCGCTCGCTCACGTTCTCGGCGGCGAACATCCAGCGCTGCTTCTCCAGTTCGGCCGTGATCGTGATCAGCAGGTCCTGGGTGACCGGGTCGGGCTTCTCCGTCGCGTCGATGCGCTCGCGCAGCCGCTTGATGGCCGCCTCCAGGGACTCGACCATGACCTCGACGACCTCCGCGTCGCGCACCCAGCCGTCCTTCGGGCCGGGCAGCGTGAAGGCCGAGGCGATCGTCTCCGGGCGTCCGTCCGGCGGCAGCCCGAGCGCCGCGGCGCGCTCGGCGACCGTGTCGGCGAACTCGCGGGCCGCCGCCACCACCTCGTCGAGCTGGAGGTGGATGGACCGGAACCGCGGTCCGACGATGTTCCAGTGCGCCTGCTTCCCGATCAGGGAGAGCCCGAGAAGGTCCACGAGAGTGCTCTGCAGCGCGTCCCCGGTGACCTGACGGGCCGATTCGGGGATCGTGCTCTTCACGACAGTCATACGGTGGTTCTCCTTCGGGAGTCGTCTCTGGCGGTACGGAGCGGTGCGACGCGTTCGTCCTCGCCGGTCCCGCCCCTGCGCAACCGCTCCATGCAGGCGCGGGTGCCCTCGCCGCGAGCGGGCAAACAACCGCTTGCCCCAGGTCGGACGCCCTTTCCGCGCTCCAAGGCGGCGCTCAGCGCGCGAGTGCGCGGTCCAGGAAATCCGTCATGTCGGCGAACACCGCGGCCCGGTTCGTCTCCAGGAACACCTCGTGCCGGGCGCACGGATAGATCCGCTCGGTCAGCGTGCCGCCCAGCCGCTCGACCCCGACCCGGCTACCGCCCAGAGGCACCAGCCGGTCGTCGTCGCCGTGCAGCCACAGCACGGGCAGCTCCCCGACGTCGCCGCCGCGGGCGACGGCCTCCAGGGTCCGCGCGAACGCCTCGACCGTCGGCCGCTTCATCGGGCCGTGCCAGACGAGCGGGTCCGCCGCGTACGCCGCACCGACCGCCGGGTCCCGGGACAGCGCGGCCGGGCTGACCGGCGTGTCGGGGATCTCGTCCAGGGCCAGCAGCCGGCCCGGCAGTTCCCAGGCGCCGACGACCGGCCCGGACAGCACGAGCGCGGTGAGTTCCCCGCCGTGGCGCTGGGCGTAGCGGGCGGAGATCAGGCCGCCCATGGAGTGGCCGATCAGCACCAGCGGCAACCCCGGGTGCGTGGCACGGGCGAGGTCCGCCACGGCACGCACGTCGGTGACCACCTCCTCGAAGTCCTCGACCACCACCCGCTCGCCCGCCGACTTGCCGTGGCCCATGTGGTCGGGTGCGTACACGACCGCACCGTGCGCCCCCAGCGCGCGGGCCGGCTCCTCGTAGCGGCCGGAGTGCTCGCCGTACCCGTGCACCACGAGCGCGATGTAGCGCGGCCGCGGGTGCGGCCACTCGCGGACGGCGAGGGTGCCCCGGGTGCCGGTCAGGACGTGCTCGCGAACGCCGGCCATGGCTCCTCCAGGTGAGACGGTCCTTACGACCCGCAGTTGTCAGGACATAGCATCGATCACCACATGAACACGATGACGCTCTGGAACATATCCGGGTGGGGATTCGCCGCGCTCGCCTTCGCGGCCCTGCTCGTCGGCTTCTCGAAGACCGCCGTCAGCGGGGCCAACACGGTCAGCCTCGCCGTCTTCGCGGCCGTCCTGCCCGCCCGCGCCTCCACCGGAGTGCTGCTGCCGGTCCTGATCGCCGGCGACGTCCTCGCCGTCCTCACCTACCGGCGGCACGCCCACTGGCCCACGCTGTGGCGGCTGTTCCCCGCGGTCGCGGCGGGTGTGGTCGTGGGCACCCTGTTCCTGATGTGGGCGGACGACGGGATCGTACGGACGTCGATCGGGGCGATCCTGCTGTTCATGGCGGGGGTGACGGTGTGGCGGCGGCGCGGCGCCGGCCGGGAGGAGGAGCCGGACCCGGTCACCACCCGTCCGGGCCGCCTCAGGGCCCGCTCCTACGGCGTCCTCGGCGGCTTCACCACCATGGTCGCCAACGCGGGCGGCCCGGTGATGTCGCTGTATCTGCTGTCCGCGGGCTTCCGCAAGCTCGGCTTCCTGGGCACGTCGGCGTTCTTCTTCCTCATCGTCAACGTCTCCAAGGTGCCCTTCAGCGCCGGTCTCGGCCTGATCGACGGCCGCTCGCTCCTCTTGGACGCCGTGCTCGTCCTCTTCGTCGTGCCCGGGGCGCTGCTCGGCAAGTGGGCGGTGCACCACATCAACCAACGGCTGTTCGAACAGTTGGTGATCGCCGCCACCGTGGTGGGCGGACTGCAGCTTCTGCTGCACTAGCCGGTCGTCCGGTCGTTCGGTCGTCCGGTCGTGTGGCTGTTCGATCGGGCCGTACGGTCAGGTCGTACGGTCCGCGCGGGCCAGCGCCGCGCGGAAGCGGTCGTAGCGCTCCACGTCCGTCACGTCGCGGGCACGTCGCGGCCGTCCCGCGAGTACGCCCCACATGCTCGCCATGAACGCCGTCGCCAGCGGGATGAGCAGCCATGTCAGAGGAGTCACGGTTCGTCCTCTCCTTCCCGAGTGGATCAGCCGGGTAGGGCGACGATGACATACGCGATCAGCTCTCCATATTTGTATGACGATCGACTCCCTGGTTTTCACTCGGAGGGCCCCGGCCCCGGACTCCGAAGGTTTCTTGTTCGGACAATCCGTCAGGTAAGGCCGGGCGGGGGTCGGGAGCGCCCCGAGTGATCGTTAAGATGAGCCGCGGTTGCCGCGACCCGTATGCGCTGCCCGGCTGCTGCCGCGCCCGCTGCGGGAAGCGGCCGTGAGGGCGGGACTTCGGGGATCTTGAGGGCGGGGCTACGGGTGCTGGTGGCGGGGCGGTACCGGCTGCAGACGGTCATCGGGCGCGGCGGGATGGGCGAGGTCTGGCGAGGCCTCGACGAGGTGCTCGGCAGACCGATCGCGGTCAAACTGCTGCTGAACGACGGATCGGACGCCTCGGCCGAGGCCCGGTTCAGACTGGAGGCGCAGACCTCGGCCCGGCTGAACCACCCGCACGTGGTCGGAACACTCGACTTCGGTGCCTGGGAGGACCGCTGCTTCCTCGTGATGGAACTGATCGAGGGCGACAGCCTCGCCGGTGAGCTGACCGCCGGCGGCCCGCTCACACCGGAACGGCTGGCCCAGGTGGCCCAGCACTCCGCCGAGGGCCTCGCCGCCGCGCACGCCCAGGGCATCGTGCACCGGGACGTCAAGCCCGGCAACCTGCTCAGCGACCAGCAGGGCTCCGTCCGCATCGCCGACTTCGGCATCGCCCGCTTCGTCGACGACCCCTCCGGCGCACTCACCACCACCGGACAGATCGTCGGCACCGGCCTGTACCTGGCGCCCGAGCGGGCCATCGGCACCCCGGCGAGCGCGGCCTCCGACATGTACTCCCTCGGCTGCGTGCTCTACCACCTGGCCGTCGGCTCCCCGCCCTTCGAGGCGTCGACCGCGACCGCCCTGCTCTACCAGCACGTCGACTCCGCGCCCGTACCGCCGCACCAGCGGGGCGCGGCGCTGCCTCCCGCCTTCGAGGCGTATCTGCTGAGCATGCTGGCCAAACGGCCGGAGGAGCGGCCCACGGCCCGGCAGGCCGCGGACTGGTTCGCGGGCGGCGCGTGGCGCGGCGTGCCCGAACCGCTTCCCCCGGAGCAGTGGGGCGGGGGCGCGGGCCACGGGCAGCACCGCGGTCCGAGCCAGCGCGCCGCCGCCCCCTCGCACCGCCGCGCCGCCGCTCCCGCCCCCGCACGCGCCGCGGCCGCCGCAGGGGGCGCCGCCGCGGACTCCGGCGGCTGGAACACGAGCGTGCACCGGGTGCCCCCGCGCAGACCCGGCCTGCGCTCCTCGCTGCGCCGCCACTTCCGCGTGGCCGCCCTCGTGGGCGGCGCCGTTCTGTTCGTGTCCGCGCTGCTCCTCGGGATGACGTTGTTCTAGTGCCGTGACCGGAACCAGCGAACGTCCCCAGGCGGGCGGAGCCGGGACGGACGGGCGCCCCTGGAGTCCGGACGGCGCGCTGAGTAGTCTCCGGCACATGCGGATCTCCGTCTCCTCGGACATGGCCGAACCCGTCGCCCGCTCACTGGTCGCCCTGCTGCGCGAGCGCGGCCACGAGGTGGTGACCCACGGCGCGCTGCGCCCCGGGGACGACCCCCAGTGGGCGGCGTGCTCGGCCGCCGCGGCCCGCGACGTCGCCGAGGGACGCTCCGCCCAGGCCGTCGTCTGCTGCTGGACCGGCACGGGCGCGTCCATCGCCGCGAACAAGGTGCCGGGCGTACGGGCCGCCCTGTGCACCGACGCCTACACCGCGGACGGCGCCCGCCGCTGGAACGACGCCAATGTGCTGGCGCTCGGCCTGCGGCTGACCTCCGAACCGCTGCTCAAGGAGATCCTCGACGCCTGGTTCGCCGCCGCGCCGAGCGAGGACGCCGAGGACCGCGAGAACGTCGCCCGCGTCGGACGCCTGGACCTCCGGCGGGACGAGACCCGGGGCGACCGGCCCTGAGCTTCGGGGTTCAGGAAGGGCGGCTCGCCCCCGCGGCCCGTACGACCAGGCCGAGCGGATCCTTGCGGAAGAGGGCGCGCCCGGCAGCGATCCGTTCCTCACGCGGCGCGCCCGGCGCCGTGAGGCGGGTCAGGGAGCGCAGCAGGGCGGCCGGGTCGGGCGCGTGGTCGCAGACGCCGAGGGCCGCCATGCGGCGCACCCCTTCCGCCCCGTGTCCGGGCAGCGGGCGGTGGCCGACGACGGGCAGGCCCGCGGCGAGCGCCTGCACGGCGGTCTGCCCGGCCGCGTTGTCCACCAGGGCGGCACACGCGTGCAGCAGCTCCGGCATGTCCGTCACCCAACCGGGGGTGAGGACACCCGGTGTGCCGGACAGGGCGCGGCGCAGCCGTTCGTTGCGTCCGCAGAGCACGACCGGCAGGAAGCCGTGCGCGACGAGCAGCCGGGCCGTGTCGGCCAGGCGGCTGCCGGCCCCCCAGGCACCGGCGGAGACCAGCACCGCGGGCCGCCCGCCGCCGTGCCGCTCCAGCCTGCGCCGCCACACGGCGGTCCCCGGCGCCGCCGCGAAGAACTCCGGAGCGACGACCGGCCCCGTCGCCTCCGCGGCCCGCCCGGTGCCCCGCCGCACCTCCCGGGCGGTCTCGTCGGTGAGGCACACATGCAGGTCGTTGCCCGGGTGCAGCCACTGCCGGTGCGCCGCGAAGTCGACGACGACCACCGTGCTGGGCACCCGCAGCGCGCCGCGCGCCCGGAGATGACCGGTGAGCTGGGCCGCCAGATGGAACACCGGCACCACCACATCGGGCCGCCACTCACCCACCAGGCTCAGCAGACGCCCACCGGCCAGCCGGGCCAGCGGGGTGCCGCTCGGTCGTGGCCGGGGGCCGGGCGCGAGGAACAGGTCGTAGATGCCGGCGTAGACCCAGGGGGCCTCGCGGACGACGGTCCGGTAGAAGCCGCGCAGACCGCTTCCCAGGCCGCCGGGCAGCAGGGCGAGTACGTCGACGACCTGGGCCTCCTTGCCCGCGGCGCGGGCGCGGCGGACCAGCTCGGCGGCCACCGTGTCATGGCCGGACCCCATGCTCGCGCTCACCACGAGCAACCGCTCCGCCTCCGTCGGGGGCGTCGGGGCCGGCCGGGCGGGCACAGGGCGCGTCGCGGGCTCCGCGGCGGCGGGCAGCGGTGGCGGCACGGACGATTCGGACGACACTGGAAGTGAGTAACCCTCACCCACCGCAGTCAAACGAACGGGCACACCCTTCCGCCCGTCCCACGTTTCGGGCACAGCCTCCGGGATACTTCACCACCCCGGAGGCCGTCCCGTACCGCCGGGGCCGCACCGGCGGCCCTCGGTCCGTCCGATCCTCGAGGTGCGTCCCGATGTCCCACGCCCCCTCCCGCGTACGGTCCGGCTCCGGCACGCCGGTCGAGGCAGCGGCGGCGCCGAGCGCGGCGCCCGGCCGGAGCGGCGGTGCCGCGGCGCCGGGCGGGGGCGCCCTGGTGACCGGCGCCTCGTCCGGGATCGGCGCGGCCGTGGCACGGCGGCTGGCCGCGGAGGGCGGCTGGCGCCTGGTGCTCAACGGGCGCGACCGCACCCGGCTGGAGGAGGTCGCCCGGGGCACCTCGGCCGTGGCCTACCCGGCGGACCTGTCCGGGCAGGGCGCCGAACGGCGACTGGCGGACTTCGCGCTCGACAGCGTCGGCCGCGTCGACCTGCTGGTCGCGGGCGCGGGCATCGGGTGGGCCGGGCCGTTCAGCACCATGCCGCAGCCCGCCATCGACGAGGTGTTCGACGTCAACGTGCTGGCGACGCTGCGCCTGGTCCGGCTGCTGCTGCCCCAGATGATCAGGCAGGGCACGGGCCGCGTGGTCATCATCGGCTCCCTGGCCGGCACGGTCGGCGTCCGCGACGAGGCCGTCTACTCCGCCGCCAAGGCCGCCCTGGGCACCTTCGCCGACGCCGTGCGCTACGAGCTGCGCGGCACGGGGGTCGGCATCAGCCATGTGGTGCCCGGGGTGGTCGACACGCCGTTCTTCGACCGCCGCGGGGTGCCCTACCGGCGCTCCCGGCCCCGGCCCGTCCCGGCGAGCCGGGTCGCCGACGCGGTGTGGGAGGCGGTGTCGCGGGGCCGTGACGAGGTGTACGTCCCCGGCTGGACCCGCCTGCCCGGGCGGGTGCGCGGCGCCGCGCCCGCCCTGTACCGCCGCCTTGCCGCACGGTTCGGGTGACGCTCGGGGTGAACGCGCTCACCGTCGTCCTCGCACTGTTCGCCGCATGCGCCAACGCCGCGGCCTCGGTCCTGATGAGGCGTGCGGCGACGGAGACGGCGGACGGCGGGGGAGGCGGCGCCCGTCACCCGAGCGGGACGGCGGGCGATACGCCGGAGGACAGGCGCGGGGAGGGCGGTCGAGGCAGCTCCGCCACCCGAGTGACGGACGGTGGAAAGGGTCCGGCCGCCGTCCGCTCGCCGCATGCCGTCAAGGTCAGGCGGCGGCGGTTCTGGGTGGGCGGGGCGGCCATGCTGGCCGTGGCCGCGGTCCTGCAGGCCGCCGCGCTGGCCGTCGGGAGCCTGTCACTCGTCCAGCCCCTCCTCGCGACCGAACTGCTGTTCACGCTGGCGATGGGCAGCATCGTCTTCCGTCGGCGGCCGGCCCGGATCACCTGGCTGTCGTTCCTCGCCCTGGCCGCCGGACTGGCCGTCTTCCTCGCCGCCGCCGCGCCGTCCGCCGGACGTGCCACGGCCGAGGGGGCGCGCTGGATCCTGGTCGGCGTCGCCGTGGTGTGCCTGGTCCTCCTGCTGATCGGTGTGGCGCGGCTGGTCAAGGGGCCACCCCGGGCCGCCGTGCTCGGCCTGGCCTCGGCCGTGCTGTTCGCGGCGACGGCCGCCCTCCTCAAGGAGGTGACGGGCCTCTACCAGCAGGGCCTGGCCACGCTGGCGACGCACTGGACGCCGTACGCCACGGCGATCACCGGGCTGGCCGCCTTCGGACTGCTGCAGTGCGCCCTCCGGGCGGGCACGCTCGTCGCCTCCCAGCCCGCTCTCACCCTCGGTGACGCACTGACGAGCGTGGCGCTGGGATGGGCGCTGTTCGGGGAGCACATCGCCCTGGGCGTCCGACTGGTGCCCGAGGCGGTCGGTATCGGTCTCCTCGCGGCCGGCACGGTCGGCCTGTCCCGTTCCCCCGCCGTGTCGGGCAAGTGGGACGCGGAACCGGCGGTCGGCGCGGCCTCCGGTCCGGGAAAAGCGCAGGCGGAGCACCCGTGAGGACCTGATGAATGAGGAAGTGAGGACGTGAGGAGCAGCCGTCAGGTGGCAGACAGAGCGCCCGCGAGGGGGATCCGGCAGATGGCGGGAGGACCCGGCAGCCGTCACGCGCGCACCGCGTCGGCGGTCCTCGCGCCGGTGGCCGCCGTCGCGGCCGCGCACCTCGTCCCGGCGGCCACCTGGCTGCCCCGCTTCCGGGCGCTGTGCTTCCCCGGCCTCGCCGGAACCGGCCGCTCCGGCCATGTCGCACTGACCTTCGACGACGGCCCGGACCCGGTCTCCACGCCGCTCTTCCTGGACGAGCTGGACCGGCTCGCCGTACGCGCCACGTTCTTCGTCCTGGGCGAGAGCGTCACCCGCTGCCCCGACCTCACCCGGCACATCGCGGACCGGGGACACGAACTCGCCGTGCACGGCTGGACCCACAGCCGCCCCTGGCTGCCGGCCCCGGCCCGGGACGCCCGGGAGACCGCGCGGGCGGCGCTGGCCGTACACGACATCGCGGGCCGCCGGCCGCGGTGGTACCGCCCGCCCTACGGCATCCTCACCGCGGGGCGCTGGGCCGCCGCCCGGCGTGCCGGGCTGCGGCCCGTGCTGTGGACCGCCTGGGGCCGCGACTGGACGGCGGACGCGACGCCCGCCTCCGTCCGTACGACCGTCACCGCGGACCTGCGCGGCGGCGGCACGATCCTCCTGCACGACACCGACCACGCCTCCGCCCCCGACTCCTGGAAGGCCACCCTCCGCGCGCTGCCCGACCTGATCGGCACCTGCCGCGAGGCCGGCTGGTCGGTGGGCCCGCTCGCCGAACACGGGCTGCCGTGAGCGGGAACGCTCCGAGTACCCGAGCCCCGCTTGCCTCCCCCTCGCACCGGGCTCCCGCCCCTCACCCCCTACGCTCGGATGTCATGTCCTCGCACATCCTCGTTCTCGGTGGCACCACCGAGGCCCGTGAGCTGGCCGCGGTGCTCGCGGCCCGTGACGGGGTACGGGTCACCAGCTCGCTGGCAGGCCGGGTGACGCGGCCGGGGGCGCTGGACGGGGACGTGCGGGTCGGGGGTTTCGGCGGGGCGGAGGGGCTGGCCTCCTGGCTGCGCGAGCACCGCGTGGACGCCCTCGTCGACGCCACCCACCCCTTCGCCGAGGCGATCACGCGGAACGCGGCACGGGCCGCGGCGGCCACCGGTGTGCCCGTGGTGGTGCTGCGCAGGCCCGGATGGCGGCCGGGACCCGGGGACCGCTGGCACCCGGTCGACTCGCCGGCCGCCGCGGCGGAGCTGCTGCCGCGACTCGGTCGCCGGGTGTTCCTGACCACCGGACGGCTGGACCTCGCCGCCTTCGCCCACCTGGCCGACACCCACTTCGTCGTACGGTCGGTGGAGCCGCCCGAACCGCCGATGCCCCCGGACACGCGGGTGGTGCTCGCCCGCGGACCGTTCACCGTGACCGGCGAGAAGGAGCTGCTCAGGGCGCACCGCGTCGACGTGCTGGTGACCAAGGACAGCGGGGGAGCGGCCACCGCGGCCAAGCTCGCGGCCGCGCGCGAACTCGGACTGCCGGTCGTCGTCGTACGCCGTCCGCCGCTGCCGCCGGAACTGACCGCCGTACCCGACGTCACGGCCGTACTGGAACACCTCGGCCGGGCGGTCCTGCCTACTCCGTCCGGCCCTCGGGGTGGCGGCGCAGCAGATACGTGTCCATGATCCACCCCTTGCGCTCGCGGGCCTCGGCCCGCAGCCGCTCGATGCGCGGCGCGGCCTCGGCGATCGGGCCGGAGACGAGGATCTCGTCCGGGGTGCCTATGTAGGCGCCCCAGTAGATGTCGATGTCCTGGTCGGCGCAGTGCCGGAAGGCCTGGTGGGCGTCCAGCATCACCACCACGTCGTCCACGCCCTCCGGGAACCCCTCGGCCAGCCGCCGCCCGGTGGTGATCTGCACGGGCCGGGCGACCCGGTTGAGCCCCGTGCGGTGCCGGGCCACCAGGGCCGAGACGCTGCTGATGCCGGGCACCACGTCGTACGCGAAGTCCACGGTGCCCCGCGCCAGCACCTCCTGGAGAATGCCGAGCGTGCTGTCGTACAGCGCCGGATCGCCCCACACCAGGAACGCGCCGGTCTCGTCCTCGCCCAGTTCCCCGGTGATCAGCTCCTCGTAGATGTCCGCGCGTGCGCTGCGCCAGTCGCCCACGGCGGGGGAGTAGTCCGCACCGCCCGCCGTCCGGTCCCGCTCCGGGTCACGCGCCTCCACCACGCGGTACGTGCCCTCCGGTATGTGGGTGCGAAGCATGTCCCGGCGCAGCTCCACGAGGTCCGACTTCGCCTCGCCCTTGCCGAGGACGAAGAACACGTCCGTGTCGCGCAGCGCCCTGACCGCCTGAAGAGTGAGCTGGTCGGGGTCGCCCGCGCCGATGCCGATCACATGAATCTTTCGCACGCCCCGAGTCTGCCGTACGGCATCGACAACCCGTCCCCCGGTGCCGCACCGACTGCCACCGGCACCGCGCACCCAGCCCGCCGGCTACGCCCCACCCCCGCTCAGCCGAGGCGCACGTTCAGCCGCGTCGACAGCGCCCGCCGCCCCGCTCTCCACCCCACTCGCCAGCTCCCGCGCCCACGCCACCACCCCGGACGCGTCGATGCCGTACGGAGTGCGCTCCCCGGTGCCCGCCACCCACTCCTCCACGGCCCCCGCGCCCCGCCGCAGCAGCCGGGCGCCGCCGGTGACGTTCCCACGAGCCGAGTGCGTGAGCCCCACGGCGAGCTGGGCAAGACCACGCCACAGCGCACGTTCCCCCTGCGGCCCCGACTTCCACGCGTCCTCGAAGACCTCGTGCGCGTGGAACGGCTTGCCCGCGTCCAGCAGCGCCTGAGCCTCGGCGACCGTCTCCGCCGGCGTACGCACCACGCCCTCGGGCTGCCGCGGCACCCCGTCGGCGCCGTACGGCAGGGGCCGCCCGAGCCCGTCCCGGGGCCGCGCGTTGCGCGCCCGCCCCTCGCTGTCCCGGTCCCGCGCGTCCGACGGCCCGCCGGAAGGAGTGCTGCCGGAGGATGTGCTGCCCGAGGAAGTGCCGCTCATACGCCGATTCTCCCCGACCCCGCGCCCGTTTTCGGCCCGGCCCCCCAGGTGCGGTAAAGTGACGTTCGCGCGATCAAGCGGCCCACCGCACGACCGCGCACCGGGACGTGGCGCAGCTTGGTAGCGCACTTGACTGGGGGTCAAGGGGTCGCAGGTTCAAATCCTGTCGTCCCGACGGTGTGAAAGGGCCCCGCGGGCGACAGCCCGCGGGGCCCTCTCACGTGTGCGCGCGGTTACCTCACGACCTCACCAGCAGCTCGAAGTCGAAGGTGTACCGGGACGCGCGGTACACGTGGTGGGCGTATTCGACCGCGCGGCCCGTGTCGTCGTAGGCCGTGCGGTGCATGGTGAGGAGGGCGGCGCCCTGGTGTTCGTCGAGGAGGGGGGCCTCCTCGGGGGTGGCCGTGCGGGCGCCGATGGTCTGGCGGGCGCTGTGCAGGGTGATGCCCGCCGAGCGCATCATGCGGTACAGGCCCGTCGACTCCAGCCGGGCGGTGGCCGGTTCGAGCAGGGCCGCCGGCAGGTGGTTGCACAGGTACGCCACCGGCTGGCCGTGTGTGAAGCGCAGCCGTTCCAGCGCCGTGACCTCGGCGCCCTCGGCGAGGCCGAGCGCGGCGGCCACCTCGGCGGTCGCGGGCTCGCGCTCGTTACGCAGGACGAGTGTGGTGGGGGCCTGCCCGGCCGTCTCCAGGTCGTCGTAGAGACTGCTCAGCTCCAGAGGGCGCTTGACCCGGCTGTGCACCACCTGCGTGCCCACCCCGCGCCGCCGCACCAGCAGGCCCTTGTCGACCAGGGACTGGATGGCCTGGCGGACCGTGGGGCGGGACAGGCCCAGGCGGGTGGACAGGTCGATCTCGTTGCCGAGGAGGTTCCCCGGGGTGAGGAGACCGCGTTCGATCGCGGCCTCCAGTTGCTGGGCGAACTGGTAGTACAGCGGTACCGGACTGCCCCGGTCGAGGGCGAAGTCCAGGGAGTCGAGCGCGCAGACGGTCCCGGGACGGGACCGGTCACCGGTCGTCGCCACAGTGGCACCCCCTTCGGGTCGGGTCTGGTGGGACACGGGCGCGAACAGGCCGGGGCACGGTCACAGATGACGGCGGCGGGCGGCCACCTCGCGGTCGTAGCGCGCCCGGGCCCGGACGGCGGGCTCACGGGCGGCCACCTCGGCCACCGGCACGTCCCACCAGGCCTCGGCCGGGGGCGCGGCCGGGGCGGGGCGCTCGACGTCGGTCTCGACGTGGACGCACGTCGGGCGGTCGGAGGCACGGGCCGCGCCGAGCGCCTGGCGCAGCTCGCCGACCGTCTTGGCGCGCAGCACCTCCATGCCCAGGCTGGCGGCGTTGGCGGCGAGATCCACGGGGAGGGGCGCGCCGGTGAAGGAGCCGTCGGCGGCCCGGTAACGGTAGGCGGTGCCGTAGCGCTCGGCGCCCACCGACTCCGAAAGGCCGCCGATGGAGGCGTACCCGTGGTTCTGCACCAGCACCACGTTGACGGGCAGGCCCTCCTGGACTGCGGTGACGATCTCCGTCGGCATCATCAGATAGGTGCCGTCGCCGACCAGCGCCCACACGGGCGTGTCCGGCGCGGCCTGCTGGACGCCGATCGCGGCCGGGATCTCGTAGCCCATGCAGGAGTAGCCGTACTCCAGGTGGTACTGGCGCGGGGAGCGGGCCCGCCACAGTTTGTGCAGGTCACCGGGGAGGGAACCGGCCGCGTTGATCACCACGTCGTCGTCGCCCACGACCGAGTCCAGGGCGCCGAGCACCTGGCTCTGGGTCGGTACGGCACTGTCGTCACCGGCGCCGAACGCCGCCTCGACCACCCGCTCCCAGCGCTCCTTGCCCGCGCGGTATTCCGCCTCGTACGCGGCGTCCACGCGGTGGCCGGACAGCACCTCCGTGAGCGCCGTGAGACCGGTCCGCGCGTCGCAGACGAGCGTGGTGGCCGCCAGCTTGTGCGCGTCGAACGCGGTGACGTTGAGGTTGACGAACCGGACCTCCGGGTTCTGGAAGAGCGTGCCGGAGGCCGTGGTGAAGTCGGTGTAGCGGGTGCCGACGCCGATGATCAGATCCGCGGTGCGGGCCAGGTCGTCACTGACGGCCGTGCCGGTGTGGCCGATGCCGCCGAGGTCGGCCGGGTGGTCGTGGCGCAGCGAGCCCTTGCCCGCCTGGGTGGAGGCGACCGGGATGCCGGTGGCGTCGGCGAACGCCTTCAGCGCGTCCTCGGCCCCGCTGTGGTGGACGCCGCCGCCCGCGACGACCAGCGGGCGCCGGGCGGCCCGCACGGCCCCTACCGCGTCGGCGAGTTCGGCCGGGTCCGGGGCCGGGCGCCGGACCCGCCACACCCGCTCGCCGAAGAACTCCTCCGGCCAGTCGAAGGCCTCCGCCTGCACGTCCTGCGGCAGCGCGAGGGTGACCGCGCCGGTCTCGGCCGGGTCGGTGAGCACCCGCATGGCGTTCAGGGCAGAGGGGATCAGGGCCTCGGGGCGGGTGATCCGGTCGAACCAGCGGGAGACCGGGCGCAGGGTGTCGTTGACCGAGACGTCCGCCTCGACGGGGTGCTCCAGTTGCTGGAGCAGCGGGTCGGCGGCGTGCGAGGCGAAGTAGTCGCCGGGCAGCAGCAGCACCGGGAGGCGGTTGATCGTGGCCAGGGCCGCACCCGTGGCGAGGTTGGTGGCGCCGGGGCCGATGGACGTCGTGACCGCCTGCGTGGACAGCCGGCCGCGCTGCCGGGCGTACCCGACCGCAGCGTGCACCATGGCCTGCTCGTTGCGGCCCTGGTGGTACGGCATGACGTCCTCGCCGGCCTCCATCAGCGCCTGTCCGAGGCCGGCCACGTTGCCGTGGCCGAAGATGCCCCAGGTGCCGGCGATCAGCCGGTGCCGTACGCCGTCCCGCTCGGTGTACTGGGCGGCGAGGAACCGCACCAGGGCCTGGGCCGCGGTGAGGCGGATCGTGGAGTGGCTCATCGTGACCTCACGGGGAAGGGGCGGTGTACAGGGGCAGACGGGGGTCGACGGGCTGTTCGGGCCAGGTGCCCCGGATCCAGGCGTGGTCGGGGTGGTCGCAGATCAGCCAGGCGCGCTCGTCGTCCGGTCCCGCCATGACGTTGAGGTAGTACATGTGGTGGCCGGGCACGGCCATCGACGGCCCGTGCCAGCCGTCCGGGATCAGGACCACGTCACCGCCGCGCACCTCGGCCAGCACGTCCGTCTCCCGGCCCGGACCGGACGGGGAGACCCGCTGGTAGCCGAGGCCGGGGGTGCCGTCGTGGTCGGCGAACTCGAAGTAGTAGACCTCCTCCAGGACCGACTCCTCGCCCGGCCGGTGCTCGTCGTGCTTGTGCGGCGGGAAGGAGGACCAGTTGCCGCCGGGGGTGATCACCTCGACGGCGATCAGCTTGTCGCACTCGAAGACGTCAGCCGCGGCGAAGTTGTTGACCTGGCGGGAGCAGGTGCCGGTGCCGCGCAGCTCCACCGGTACGCCGGAGGCCGGACCGTAGCGGGCGGGCAGGCGCCGGGTGCAGCGGGCGCCGGTGAGCGCGAACCGTCCGCCGCCGGTCGACGAGACGGTCGCGCGGGCGTCGCGCGGTACGTACGCGAAGTCGCTCACGCCGCTGAACACGCTGTCGCGGCCGGTGAGTCGGAACGTGTCACTGCCGAGGTCGCCGTCGGCCACGACCGTGCAGCCACCGGCGAGCGGCAGCACGATCCACTCGCTGTCGCCGGTGTCGAAGGTCTGCGAGCCGCCCGGCGGCAGTTCCAGGACGCGCAGACTGGAGTGGCCCCAGCCGGCGGACTCCGGGCTCACGTCCACCGCGTAGGGCCCACTGACGGCCTTTCCGGCGGGGAGGTGGTACGGGCTGGTCACGAAATGCCTCCTTGTCGCGGCTGGAGCGCGGCGGGTTACGGACGAGAAGGGGCGGGACCGCTCGGGAAGGGGCCGGTCACAGCAGGCTCACCGCCGTGTCGACCGCGTTCTCCACACTGCCCGTGGCCGGGTAGAGCAGCGACCGGCCGACGACCATGCCCTGCACGGTGGGGAGCCTGAGCGCCTTGCGCCAGCGCTCATAGGCGCCCTCCTGGTCGTCGCCGATCTCGCCACCGAGCAGCACGGCCGGGAGCGTGGAGGTCCGCAGGACCTCGGCCATGTCGTCCGGGTCCTCGGTGACGGGCAGTTTCAGCCAGGTGTAGGCGGAGGTGCCGCCCAGGCCCGACGCTATGGCGATGGAGCGGGTGACGGCCTCGGCGGACAGGTCGTTGGCGACCCTGCCGCCGGAGCGGCGGGCGATGAACGGCTCGACGAAGACCGGCAGGCGCAGCTCCGCCATCTCGTCGACGGCCCGCGCGGTGGATTCCATGGTGGTCAGTGAGCCGGGGTCGTCGTAGTCGATGCGCAGCAGCAGCTTGCCCGCGTCGAAGCGGAACCGGGCGATGTCGCGGGGGCGGTGCCCGGTGAAGCGGTCGTCCATCTCGAAGGAGGCGCCGGACAGGCCGCCGCGGTTCATCGAGCCCATGACGACCTTGCCGTCGAGCACCCCGAGCAGCAGCAGGTCCTCCAGGACGTCGGCGGTGGCGAGCACCCCGTCGACGCCGGGCCGCGACAGCGCGACGCACAGGCGTTCCAGCAGGTCGGCCCGGTTGGCCATGGCGAGTCCGCGGCCGCCGACGCCGAGCGCGCCGCGCGCGGGGTGGTCCGCGGCCACGATCATCAGCCGGCCGCTGTCGCCGATCAGCGGGCGGCGCACCCGGCGCGCGGCCGCCTCCGCGACGGCCTCGGGGTGCCGGGCGCGGACCGCGGTCAGGTCGGGGATGCTGAGGCTCAAGAGGAGGCTCCGTTCAGGCAGTGGCTCGCGCGAGGAGGTCGTCGACCTCCGCACGGGTGGGCATCGCGGCGGAGCAGGCGAGGCGGGAGGCGACGAGGGCGCCGGCCGCGTTGGCGTACCGCATGGTCGTCGTCAGGTCCCAGCCGGACAGCAGGCCGTGGCAGAGCGAGCCGCCGAACGCGTCGCCCGCGCCGAGGCCGTTGACGACCTCGACGGGCACCGGCGGGACCTCGGCCCGGCTGCCGTCCCGGTGCACGGCGAGGACGCCCTTGGGGCCCTGCTTGACGACGGCCAGTTCCACACCGGCCGCAAGCAGCGCCTCGGCGCACGCCTCCGGCTCGCGTACGCCGGTGGCGATCTCGCACTCGTCGACGTTGCCGACCGCCACGGTGGCGTGCCGCAGCGCCTCGGCATAGTACGGACGGGCCCCGGCAGGATCCGGCCAGAACATGGGGCGCCAGTCGAGGTCGAAGACGGTGGTGCCCGCCTTGTCGCGCGCGGCCAGGGCGGCGAGCGTGGCCGAGCGGCTCGGCTCCTCGCTCAGACCGGTGCCGGTGATCCAGAAGATCCGGGCCGCGCGGATGGCCGCGAGGTCCAGTTCGCCGGGGTGGATCTCCAGGTCGGGGGCCTTGGGCCGGCGGTAGAAGTAGAGGGGGAAGTCGTCCGGCGGGAAGATCTCGCAGAAGGTCACCGGGGTCGGGTACGCGGCGACCGGCGTGACCCAGCGGTCGTCGACGCCGAAGCCCTTCAGCGCCTCGTGCAGATACGCGCCGAACGGGTCGTCGCCGGTGCGGGTGATCACCGCGGTGGAGCGGCCGAGCCGGGCCGCGGCGACGGCCACGTTGGCCGCGGAACCGCCGAGGAACTTGCCGAAGGTCTCCACCTGCGCCAGGGGCACGCCCGACTGCAGGGGGTAGAGGTCGACGCCGATGCGTCCCATGGTGATCAGGTCCAGGGACGGGACGGACTCGGCGGACTCAACGGGCTCTGGCATGCGCGACGCTCCTCGAGCTGGGCTGGGGTGCGGATCCCAGGGGGCCCTGTGACGGGATGCGGATCCCGGGGCCTGCCGCCCTCCCAGATGTAGGACCCGGAGGGCCGCACTGTCAAGCGTTTGTTCTTACATTCGGACTAGGTCGTAGAACAGATGTCTTGACAAAGTATTGACAGCGGGCGTGTCACGGGATTGGATCCGGTCGCAACGGCACCAGTCGCGCAAGCGGCACCTGGCCCTGGATTCGTCCTCGCCGACCCTGGGCCCGGACCCCTCCGATGCCCTAGCTTTCCCAAGTTCCCCCAAGTTCCCCTAAGTTCCAACCAGTTCCACCCGAGCTTTTCCCCAGCCACAGTGAGGTGCAGGAAAGATGGACCGCTCTTCTCGCCGCTCCCGCAGAGTCGCCCCCTTCGTGGCCGTGGCCGCGATGGCGGCCCTGGCTCTCGCCGGCTGCTCCAGCGGCTCGGGTGGAAAGAAGGCCGAGGACGGCGGGGACGGCGGCAGCGCCGCGGGCAAGGCCACCACGCCCCGGATGACGGTCGCGCTGGTCACCCACCAGGCGCCCGGCGACACCTTCTGGGACATCGTCCGCAAGGGCGCGGAGGCGGCCGCCGCCAAGGACAACATCAAGCTCGTCTACTCCGCCGACCCCAACGCGGGCACCCAGGCCAACCTCGTCCAGAACGCCATCGACCAGAAGGTCGACGGCATCGCCGTCACCCTCGCCAAGCCGGACGCGATGCGGAGCGTGCTGGCCAAGGCCGAGCAGGCCGGCATACCCGTCGTCGGACTCAACTCCGGCCTGAACGACTGGAAGAAGCTCAACCTGCTGGAGTTCTTCGGCCAGGACGAGTCGGTGGCGGGCGAGGCGTTCGGCAAGAAGCTGAACGAGGTCGGCGCCAAGAAGGCCGTCTGCGTGATCCACGAGCAGGGCAACATCGGCCTTACCCAGCGCTGCGACGGTGTGAAGAAGACCTTCCAGGGCTCGATCGAGAACCTCTACGTCAACGGCGCGGACAGGCCGTCGGTGAAGTCCACCATCACCGCCAAGCTCAAGCAGGACAGCTCGATCGACCACGTCGTCACCCTCGGCGCCCCGGTCGCGATGACCGCGGTGCAGTCGGTGGGCGACGCGGGCAGCAAGGCCAAGGTCGCCACCTTCGACCTCAACAAGGAACTGGCCGGCTCCGTCAAGAAGGGCGACATCGAGTTCGCCGTCGACCAGCAGCCCTACCTCCAGGGTTACCTGGCCGTGGACGGCCTGTGGCTGTACAAGAACAACGGCAACTACAGCGGCGGCGGTGAGCAGCCGGTGCTGACCGGACCGGCCTTCGTCGACAAGTCCAACGTCGAGCAGATCGCGGGGTTCGCCGCGAAGGGCACCCGGTGAGCGACATGTCCCCACAGGCCGCGCCGGCGGTGAGCGCACCGCCGGCTCCCGGCTCCCAGCAGACCGACGGCCGCACCGTACGGCGCCCGATGGCGCTGCGGCTGCTGGCCCGCCCGGAGGTCGGGGTCTTCCTCGGCGCCGTCGCCGTGCTCGTGTTCTTCCTCGTCGCCGCGCCCTCGGTCCGTCAGGGCGGCTCCATGGCGACGGTCCTGTACCAGTCGTCGACCATCGGCATCATGGCCCTGCCGGTGGCGCTGCTGATGATCGGCGGGGAGTTCGACCTCTCCTCGGGTGTCGCCGTGATCACCTCGGCGCTCACCGCGAGCATGCTCAGCTACCAGCTCACCATGAACGTGTGGGTGGGCGTGATCGTCGCCCTGGCGGTGTCCCTGGGCATCGGCGCCTTCAACGGCTGGCTGCTGGTGAAGACCGGCCTGCCGAGCTTCCTGGTCACCCTCGGCACCTTCCTGATCCTCCAGGGTGTCAACCTCGCCGTCACCAAACTGGTCACCGGCAACGTGGCCACCGACGACATCAGCGACATGGACGGCTTCGGGCAGGCCAAGGCGGTCTTCGCCTCGTCCTTCGACGTCGGCGGCGTCGAGGTGAAGATCACGGTGGTGTGGTGGCTGGTCTTCGCCGCACTGGCCACCTGGGTCCTGCTGCGTACCAAGTACGGCAACTGGATCTTCGCGGTCGGCGGCAACAAGGACAGCGCCCGCGCGGTCGGCGTGCCCGTCACCTTCACCAAGATCACCCTGTTCATGCTGGTCGGCTTCGGCGCCTGGTTCGTGGGAATGCACCAGCTCTTCTCGTTCAACACCGTGCAGTCCGGCGAGGGCGTCGGCCAGGAGCTCATCTACATCGCCGCCGCCGTGATCGGCGGCTGCCTGCTCACCGGCGGCTACGGCTCCGCCATCGGTCCCGTCTTCGGCGCCTTCATGTTCGGCATGGTGAACCAGGGCATCGTCTACGCGGGCTGGAACCCCGACTGGTTCAAGGCCTTCCTCGGCGTGATGCTGCTCGGCGCCGTCCTCATCAATCTGTGGGTACGGCGCACGGCGACCCGGAGGTGACCGACATGACCAGCGACAAGGCGGCGACCCACGGAGCCGTCCTCCCCGACACCCCGCCCGCGCACGACGGGCCCGTCGTCGAACTGCGCGGAGCCGGCAAGTCCTACGGCAACATCCGCGCCCTGCACGGCGTCGACCTCGCCGTCCGCCCCGGACGCGTCACCTGCGTCCTCGGCGACAACGGCGCCGGCAAGTCCACCCTCATCAAGATCGTCTCCGGACTGCACCAGCACACCGAGGGCGAGTTCCTCGTCGACGGCGAACCGGTCCGCTTCTCCAGCCCGCGCGACGCCCTCGCCCGGGGCATCGCCACCGTCTACCAGGACCTGGCGACCGTCCCGCTCATGCCCGTGTGGCGGAACTTCTTCCTGGGCTCCGAGCTGACCCGGGGCCCCTGGCCCGTACGCCGCCTCGACATCGCCCGGATGAAACGGACCGCGGACGACGAACTGCGCAACATGGGCATCGTCCTGGACGACCTGGAACAGCCCATCGGCACGCTCTCCGGCGGGCAGCGCCAGTGCGTCGCCATCGCCCGCGCCGTCCACTTCGGCGCCCGCGTCCTCATCCTGGACGAGCCCACCGCCGCCCTCGGCGTCAAGCAGTCCGGTGTCGTGCTGAAGTACATCGCCGCCGCACGCGACCGAGGCCTCGGCGTCATCTTCATCACCCACAACCCCCACCACGCCTATATGGTCGGCGACCATTTCAGCGTGCTGCGCCTGGGCACCCTCGAACTCAGCGCGGGCCGCAGCGAGGTCGGTCTGGAGGAGCTGACCCACCACATGGCGGGCGGCACCGAACTCGCCGCCCTCAAGCACGAGCTGTCGCAGGTCCGCGGTGTCGACACCGAGGAGCTCCCGGAGGCGGAGGACCTCGCCGCGCCCACCGCGTCCGCACCGGAACTCACCGAAGGGAACTGATGACATGGCCCCCGTGCTGGACCGCATCCGGGTCGGCTCCGCCCCCGACTCCTGGGGCGTCTGGTTCCCCGACGACCGCGCGCAGGTGCCCTGGGAACGCTTCCTCGACGAGGTGGCCGAGGCCGGCTACTCCTGGATCGAACTCGGCCCCTACGGCTATCTGCCGACCGACCCGGCCCGGCTCACCGACGAGGTGGCCAGGCGCGACCTGAAGGTCTCGGCGGGCACCGTCTTCACCGGCCTGCACCGCGGCCCGTCGGTGTGGGAGTCCACCTGGGAGCACGTCAGCCAGGTCGCCGAACTCACCCGGGCCATGGGCGCACGCCACCTCGTCGTCATCCCCTCCTTCTGGCGCGACGACAAGACCGCCGAGATCCTGGAGCAGCCCGAGCTGACCGGCGAGCAGTGGACACACCTGACCCGGGGCATGGAACGGCTCGGCCGTCAGGTCAGGGAGACATACGGCCTCGACATCGTCGTCCACCCGCACGCCGACACCCACATCGACACCGAGGCCCACGTCGAGCGCTTCCTCGACTCCACCGACTCCGGTCTCGTCAACCTCTGCCTGGACACCGGGCACTACGCCTACTGCGGCGGCGACAGCGTCAAGCTGATCGAGACCTACGGCGAACGCATCGGCTACCTGCACCTCAAGCAGGTCGACCCGGAGATCCTCGCCGAGGTGGTGGCGAACGAGGTGCCGTTCGGTCCCGCGGTCCAGCGGGGCGTGATGTGTGAGCCGCCGGCCGGGGTGCCGGCGCTGGAACCGGTCCTGACGGCCGCGCAGGGACTCGGCGTGGACCTCTTCGCGATCGTCGAGCAGGACATGTACCCGTGCGAGCCGGACAGGCCCCTGCCCATCGCGGTCCGCACGCGCAGGTTCCTGCGGTCCTGCGGCGCCTGACCCTCCCGGGAAAGGCACGGAGGTCCAGGACGTGACGACGCCCGGACGCCGAGGAGAGGTACGACGATGACCCGGTCATCGACTCTGAACGTCGCCGTCATCGGCGTGGGCCGCATGGGCGCCGACCATGTGCGCCGGATCCAGGAGGTCGTCAGCGGCGCCCGGGTGAGCGCCGTCGTGGACCTGGACGCGGAACGCGCAGCGGCCGTCGCGGCCCGCGCCGGCGGCTGCGCCGCGCACACCGACCCGGCCGCCGCGCTGGCCGCCGCCGACGTGGACGCGGTGCTCGTGGCCTCGCCGGGCCCGGCCCACGAGGCGGCCCTGCTCGCCGCCCTCGCCCACGACCTCCCCGTCCTGTGCGAGAAGCCCCTCACCCCTGACCCGGCCTCCGCCCTGCGCGTGCTCGAAGCCGAGCGGCGGCTCGGCCGGCGGCGCATCCAGGTCGGCTTCATGCGGCGCTACGACGCCGAGTACCTGCGGCTCGAACAGCTCCTGCGGACGGGCCGGCTGGGCCGCCCGCTGCTGCTCCACCAGCGGCACCGCAACGTGGCCTCCCCACCCGGCTGGACCAGCGACCTGCTCATCGGCGACTCGCTCGCGCACGAGGCGGACGCGACCCGCTGGCTGCTCGGCCAGGAGATCACCGCGGTGACCGTCCTGCGCCCCAGGCCGTCCCGCGACGCCCCCGGCGGCCTCCAGGACCCGCAGTTCGTCGTCCTCGAGACGGACGGCGGCGCCATCGCCGACGTGGAGGTCTTCGTCAACTGCGGCTTCGGCTACCAGGTGCGGGCCGAGGCCGTCTGCGAGCGCGGCACGGCCCAGGTCGGCGACGGCCACGCGATGGTCACCCAGACGGACGGCCGCTGGGGCGGCATCATCGCCCAGGACTACCTCGAACGCTTCGAGGACGCCTACGACCGCGAGGTGCAGACCTGGATCGACTCCGTCCGCCACGGCACACCCACCGGGCCCAGCGCCTGGGACGGCTTCGCCGCGGCCGCGGTCTGCGCGGCGGGCGTGCGCTCACTGACCGAGGGCGGCCGGGTGGAGGTGGAACTGCCCGAACGCCCGCCGCTGTACGGATGACACGCGCCGTACGCCCCGCGCTAAAGTCGGGGCGTACGGGAAGCACGAAACGTCGCGTTCTGCGTGCCGGTGGCGCAGCGGCGGGCACCTCCTCGACGGGGAGCGTAATGAGCACAGCGCGTGACCTGATGATCGTCGCCCTGGACGTGGAACCGAGCCGGCCGCCCGAGCGCGGGGACCTCTCCCTGGCGCTGGCCGGCGCCGAGGCGTACGACCTTCTGCGGGCCGAACTGCTGGAGCTGGACGGCGACCGGATCGTGCCGCGGCTCCTGCCGGAGCTCGGCGACCCGCTGCTGGCCGAGGCCGCCTCCTCGCTGGTGCGCCAGGTGCCCTACGAGAGCCTGGAGGACTGGCTCTGGCGGCGCGGGCGCGGCCTGGCCAGGGCCTATATGACCGCCCTGGAACAGGAGGGCCAGGTCACCTGGGAGCGCAGCCGCTGGCTGCCCTTCCGGGGCGGCCGCACGGTCCTCAGCGACACCGGGGCACGGCGCCGCGCGGCCTACCGCTGGGCGGCCGACGAGCCGGTGCTGCTCACCCTCGCCGCGGCGGTCGGCATCCGCGACGAGATGAGCGCGGAACCGGGCGTCACCGACGACGCCGTCCTCACCGTTCTCGCCGCCGTCCACGACGCGGTGATGGAACTGGAGGCCGTCCGCCAGCGCCGCGCCATCGAGGACGCGGCCTTCGCCAACGTCTGGCGCGGCGCGTAGACCCCCACCGGGCGGCCCCACCGTGCGGCCCCACGCCGGGCCCGCGGGCTCAGGCGAGGGCGGCGGCCAGCAGGGCGAAGGCGGCGACGATGACGGCGACGCGGACGTAGTGGAAGCGGTCCCAGCGGTTCATCTGCTCCTTCCAGTCCTCGGGCAGGTTCTCGGGGGTCCACGTCTTGCCCCGGTTGTTGATCGGGACGAGCAGCAGGAGCGACATGATCACGCTCAGGATCAGCAGCGCGGCGGCCGCGACGACGAGGCCGGTGCCGTGGTGATGCCATCCGGCGATGGCCCAGGCCGCGACGAGGACGAGCGAGCCGATGTACCAGAACGGCATCACGGCGCCGAGCATCCGGCCCCCGTGGGTGCGGCCGCGCAGGCCGCTGTCGCCGGGGAGTCCGTTCAGGATCGGGTTGATGACGAAGGCGACGGAGAACTCCACCCCCACCATCAGGCCGACGACCACGATGGTGAAGACCTCGAGTGCCTTGAGCATGATGCCCCCTGGGATCTAGTGCTGCTAGCTGCCGAGGCAACGTTAGTACTACTGCCGATCGATTGTCTAGCGATGCTAGGATGGGGTCATGTCGGTACAGGAACGCAAGCAGCGCGAACGGGCGAACCGCGAGCGCCTCATCGTGGCGACGGCCCGCGAACTCGCCGAGCGGCAGGGCTGGGACGCGGTCACCACCCGCCGGCTCGCCGAGCGCATCGAATACAGCCAGCCCGTCCTCTACAGCCACTTCCGCGGCAAGCGCGAGATCATCGGCGCCGTCGCCCTCGAGGGTGCCGCCGAGATGGCCGTGGCGCTGCGGGCCGCGGCCTCCGCCGCGGACGGCCCGCGCGCCCGGGTCACCGCCCTCGCCCGCGCCTACCTCGACTTCGCCGAGCGCAACCCGGCGGTCTACGACGCCATGTTCCAGCTCGACGGCGGCTTGGCGTTCGCGCAGGAGGACACCCCGGAGCCGCTGAAGGACGCCTTCGCCGCCCTGCTGGAAAGCCTCGGCGAGGTCGCCGGGGACGGCGTCCACCCGGGGCTGTTCGCCGAGGTGTTCTGGGCGGCCGTGCACGGGCTGGCCACCCTGACCCGGGCGGGACGGCTGCCGCGGGGGGACGCCGAGCGCAGGGTAGAACTGCTGGTGGACCGGCTCGCCGTGATCTGACACCCCGTCCGGGCGGGATGCAGGGCCTCCCGCGGCCCGGGCAGCTCACCGGCGCCGACAGGCGGGCCCGTGTCCGCGCTTCTAAGCTGATGGGCGGCGCGGGTCGCCGCGGAAGCGTGGGCGGTCTCCCTCGTCACCCGCTCGTCCGGGACGGGCGCGGGCTCGTTCCCAGGCGTTTGGAGCCGGCGCATGACCCACGCGTGTCCACGACTGCGACGGGCTGTCGTCACCGCGACCGCCGTCGGCGTCCTCGTGGTGCCGCTCGCCGGCGGGACCGCCTCCGCGGGTCCCGCGGCCCGCCCCGGCGCCGTGACCGTCACCGCGCCCCCGGGCATGTCACCGACCGGGGTGCGCAAACTGAGCCCCGGCGTGGTCCGGCAGCTCGACCAGGCCGTGCTGCGCGTCATGCGGCAGGCGGGCGTGCCCGGGGTGACCGTGGGGCTGTGGACGCCGGACCAGGGGGAGTACGTCAAGTCCTTCGGCGTCGCCGACAAGAGCACCGGGCGGAAGATGTCGCCCGAGCTGTACATGCGGATCGGCAGCGAGACCAAGACCTTCACCGTGACGGCGCTGCTGCACCTCGTGGACCGGCACAAGGTGCGCCTGGACGACCCCGTCGGCACATACGTCGCCGGCGTGCCGAACGGGAACAACATCACCCTGCGGCAGCTCGCCGGAATGCGCAGCGGACTGTTCGACTACACGGCGGACGCAGGCTTCCGCAAGGCGCTGACCTCGAATCCGCGCCAGACGTTCACCCCGCACCAGCTGCTCTCCTACGCCTTCAAGCACACCGCGCGTTTCCCGCCCGGCCGGAAGTTCGACTACAGCAACACCAACCTCATCCTGCTGGGCCTGGTCGTCGAGAAGGCCGGCGGCCGGCCGCTCGCGGACTACATCGCCACCCACGTACTGCGCCCGGCCGGGCTCGACGAGACCTTCTTCCCGGCCGGGGCGCAGTTCCCGCGCCCGCACGCGCACGGCTACACGAACCAGACGGCGAACGGAGAGGTGCGCGACGCGACCGGCTGGAACCCCTCCTGGGCCTGGGCGGCCGGGGCGATGGTCTCCAACCTCGACGACCTGCGCGTCTGGGCGCGCACCGTCGCCACGGGCGTCCTGCCCGACGGCAGCAGGCTCATCAGCCCCGCCTCCCAGAAGCAGCGGCTCACCGCATCCCCGACCTCGGTCCCCGGCGCCGCGTACGGCCTCGGCATCTTCGATGTGCGCGGCTGGATCGGCCACAACGGCTCCCTGCCGGGCTACGAGTCCCTCACGGTCTACCTCCCCTCGGCGCGCACGACCCTCGTCGTCCTGCTGAACAGCGACATCGCCGAGGCGGGGACCGAGCCCAGCACCCTGCTCGGCCAGGCGATCACGAAGATCGTCACCCCGGGACACGTCTTCGACCTGCCGGCCCGGACGGCCGCCCGGTGACCGGCCGCTCCACGGACTGACGACGTGTCCCGGAACCCGACCACACCTCCGGCACCGCCGCCCATGAGCGGGCAGACCGCCTGCGGCGCCGGCGCGCACGGCCCGCTGCGCACCTTCCTGCGCACCGAGACCGGCAGCGCCGCGGTGCTGCTCGCCGCCGCCGTCGCCGCGCTGGTGTGGGCCAACGCCTCGCCCGGCACGTACGAGTCGTTCTGGCGCACCCACGTGTCGCTCCTGGTCTGCTCGACCGGGGTCTCCCTGGGACTGCGGGAGTGGATCAACAGCGGCCTGATGGCGCTGTTCTTCTTCGTCGTCGGCCTGGAGGCCCGCCGGGAGTTCGACATCGGGGAGCTGAGAGAGCGCAGACGGCTCGCCCTCTCGGCGATCGCCGGGATCAGCGGCATGGCCGTGCCCGTGGCGATCTACCTGGCCGTCAACGCGGGCCACGCCACCGCGCCCGGATGGGGCGCGGCCATGTCCACCGACACGGCGTTCGCGCTCGGCATCCTCGCCGTCTTCGGCTCCCGGCTCCCCGGCGGCCTGCGCGTCTTCCTGCTCGGCGTGACGGTCGCCGACGACTTCCTCGCGCTCGCCGTCATCGCCTTCGCCTACAGCGGCACCCTCTACGTGCCCGCCCTGCTCACCGCGATCGGCGTCCTCGCCGTGCTGCTCGCGATGCGTGTGGCCGGCGTACGGATCTCCGCCGTGTACGCGCTGGTCGCCCTCGTCCTGTGGGGCGCGCTGCTGCGCTCCGGCGTCGATCCGGTGGTCAGCGGGCTGGTCATGGGCCTGCTCACCTACGCCCACCCCGCCCAGCGGCACGCCCTGGAACGCGCCAGCCGGCTCTTCCGGCGCTTCCGCGAGCAGCCCACACCCGAGCTGGAACGCACCCTGCGCCGGGGCCTGGCCACCGCGCTGTCGCCCAACGAGCGACTCCAGCGGATGCTCCACCCCTGGACCAGCTATCTGATCGTGCCGCTGTTCGCGCTGGCCAACGCCGGTCTCCCACTCGGCGCTGCCCGGCTCGCGGACGCCTTCACCTCGCCCGTCACCCTCGGCATCCTGCTCGGCTACGTGCTCGGCAAGCCGATCGGCGTCGTCGGCTCCACCTGGCTCGCCGTACGGCTCAGCCGCGGCCGGCTGCGCCCGCCGATCGGCTGGGGCGCGATCGCCGCGGGCGGCGGTCTGGCCGGGGTGGGCTTCACCGTGTCCCTGCTGATCGCCACCCTCGCCTTCCGCGGGCCCCGCCTGGAGGAGGCGAAGATCGGCATCCTGGCGACCGTCCTGTGCTCCTTCGCCGTCACCTGGCTGGTGACCGGGGTCCTCTCCCTGCTGCCCCCGCGCAGCCGGGCCCGCGCGCTGCTGGGCCGCGGCCGGGTCATCGTCGACCTCGGCGAACCCGTCGACCCCGAGCGCGACCACGTCCGCGGGCCGCTCGACGCGCCGGTCACCCTGGTCGAGTACGGCGACTACGAGTGCCCGTACTGCGGACTCGCCGAGCCGGTCGTGCGGGAGCTGCTCGCCGACTTCGGCGACGACGTGCGCTACGTCTGGCGGCACCTGCCGCTGACCGACGTCCACCCGAACGCGCAGCTCGCCGCCGAGGCCGCGGAGGCCGCCGCGCGCCAGGGCCGCTTCTGGCAGCTGCACGACGTCCTGATCAGCCACCAGGGCGACCTGAGCCCCAGGGACCTGCTGCGCCACGCCGAGCGGGTCGGCCTCGACATGGACCGCTTCCGCCGGGACCTGCGGGAGCGGGCGGGCGCGCAACGGGTGGCCGACGACGTGGAGTCGGCCGACCTCAGCGCCGTGTCCGGCACCCCGACCTTCTTCATCAACGGCCGCCGCCACCACGGCGCCTACGACATCACCACCCTGACGGCAGCGGTCCGCGCGGCCCGCGAACGCGCCGCCCTGGCGAGCACGGGCCCGCAGCCCTGAGGACGCTTACGGCCCGGTGGCGCCCGGTGGACCGGATCAAACCGTCCGTACCTCCTCGACGCGTACCGGGCGGTGTTCGTGGAAGGACAGGGTGCAGGCCTCGGCGATCCAGCCGGCCTCCAGGGCGTCCGCGACCGTGCACGGGGAGGGCAGCCGGCCGGCCACGACCTCGGTGAACGCGGTGAGTTCGGCGCGGTAGGCGGCGGCGAAGCGGTCCATGAAGAAGTCGTGCGGGGTGCCGGCGGGGAAGGTCACCCCGGGTTCGACCGAGCGCACCGGCAGCTTGTCGTCCAGGCCGACGGCGATCGAGTCCTCGAAGCCGTGCAGCTCCATCCGGACGTCGTAACCGCGGGCGTTGTGGCGGCTGTTGGAGACCACCGCGATCGTGCCGTCGTCCAGTGTGAGCACGGCGCCGGTGGTGTCGGCGTCGCCCGCCTCCCTGATGTAGCCGGCGCCCCGGTTGCCGCCGACGGCGTACACCTCGGCCACCTCCCGCCCGGTCACCCAGCGGATGATGTCGAAGTCGTGCACCGAGCAGTCCCGGAAGATCCCGCCGGAGGAGGCGATGTACGCGGCCGGCGGCGGCGCCGGGTCGAGCGTGGTGGACCGCACGGTGTGCAGCCTGCCCAGCTCGCCCGCCCGCACGGCGGCGCGGGCGGCGGCGAAACCGGCGTCGAAGCGGCGGTTGTAGCCGATCTGCACGGGCACGTCGCCGTCCTGGACCGCCTTGAGGACCTCGGCTCCCTCCGTCATGGTGCGGGCCACCGGCTTCTCGCAGAAGACGGGGACACCGGCGTCGACGGCGGCGAGGATCAGCGCCGGGTGCGCGTCGGTCGCCGCGGCCACGACGACGCCGTCCACCCCGGCGGCCAGCACCGCCCGGGGCGAGTCGGCCACCTCGGCCCCGAACCGCTCGGCGGCGGCCTTGGCGGCGTCCGTGAACGGGTCGGCGACGACGAGCGACTCGACCGCGTCGAGTCCGGAGAGGGTCTCGGCGTGGAAGGCGCCGATCCGGCCGAGGCCGAGAATTCCGATGCGCATGGGGGCTGATGCTCCTTGGGTGCGTGGGTGGTGCGTGGTGGTGCGGCAGTACGTCGGTTCGGTGCGCCTCAGTCCAGTCCGCCGAGCACGTTCTGGTCCCAGTCGATCACCGAACCGGTGACCACCCCGGACCGCTCGGACAGCAGCAGGACCACGAAGTCGGCGATCTCGTCCGGTTGGCCGAGCTTGCCCATCGGCAGCCGCTTGGCGGCCCGCTCCCGCCAGTCGTCGCCGGCGCCGTGGAAGGCGCGCTGGGTGGCGTCCTCGCCCTCGGTCGCGGTCCAGCCGATGTTCAGGCCGTTGATCCGCACCCGGTCGAAGCGGTGGGCGTGCGCGGCGTTGCGGGTCAGCCCCATCAGGCCGGCCTTGGCGGCGACGTACGGGGCCAGGAACGGCTGCCCGCCGTGCGCCGAGGACGTGATGATGTTGACGACCGTGCCCGGGGCCCCGCGCCGCACCATGTCGGCCACCGCCGCCTGCATCGCGAAGAACGGCCCCTTGAGGTTGACCGCGATGTGCGCGTCGAACAGCTCGGGCGTGGTGTCGAGGAGCGTGCCGCGCGAGGTCAGCCCCGCGGAGTTGACCAGGCAGTCGATCCGTCCGTGCGCGGTGACCACCCGCTCCACCGACCCCTTGGCCTGCTCCGCGTCGGCGAGGTCGGCCCGGACGAACACCGCCGTGCCCCCGGCGGCCGTCAGCTCCGCCACCAGTGCCTCGCCGGGCTCGGTCCGCCGCCCGGACACGGCGACCACGGCGCCCTCGCGGACGGCGGCCCGCGCGATCGCGGCCCCCACACCCTGGCTGCCGCCGTTGACGAGGACGACCTTGCCGTGCAGCAGGCCGTCCGCGGCTTTGCCGAGAAGTCCCATGACCGTCCTCAGCTCTCGCGCCGCTCGGCGGCGGACCGCAGCTCCGCGCGGAGCGCGGCCGGCGTCCACTCCTCGCGTACCGCCCGCCGTACGAGGTCCGCCTGCGAGGGCGGGGCGAGACCGTCGACCGGCGGATCGCTGTCCAGGTTGGTGGGGAACGGGTAGCCCTCGGCGCTCGCGGCGACGACCCGGTCCAGCCACGCGGCGTCGGCGCCCTCCGCCTTGCGCTTGAGCAGCACGGGGAAGACGGCGCCCGCGACGGCCTCGCGGTCGACGGTCTCCATCGCGCGCCCGAAGGCGGAGGAGACCTGGAGCAGGTTGGCCATGCGCCGGACGTCCGCCGACCGGTTCGTCCCGGCGGCGTGGAAGAGCGCCGGGTTGAAGAAGACGGCGTCCCCCTTGGCCAGCGGCAGTTGCACGTGGTGGTCCTCGAAGTAGGCCCGGAACGCGGGCAGTCGCCAGGCGAGGTAGCCCGGCTCGTACCGCTGCGAGTACGGCAGGTACATCGTGGGTCCGGACTCCACGGGCATGTCGCAGTGGGCGACCGCGCCCTGGAGGGTCAGCACGGGGGAGAGCCGGTGGACGTGCGCCGGGTAGGCGGCGGCGACCTCGTTCGCCAGGAAGCCCAGGTGGTAGTCGCGGTGCACGGTCTGGGCCGCGCCGCCCGGGTTGACCACGTTGATCTGCGAGGTGACCTGGTAGCCGGGGCCCAGCCAGGCCTCGCCGACCAGCGCCAGGACGTCGTTGGCGTAGTAGTCGGCGAACGTCTCCGGGTCGTGCAGCGCCGCCTTCTCCAGGGCGTTCCACACCCGGTCGTTGGCGCCCGGCTTGGCGAAGTGGTCCCCGGCGCCCGCGCCCGAGGCACGCTGCTCGGCGATCAGGGCGTGGAAGACGGCGGTGGCCCGGTCGACCACCGCGGTGTCGGGGAAGGCGCCCCGGAACACCACGATGCCGGGGCCCTCGTCCAGGGCGCGGACCAGTTCGGCCCGCAGGGAGAGGCCGTCCCCGGCCCCGCGCACGCGCTCGGCGTCGTAGACGAGGACGCCCTGGTCCACCGCCGAGGCGTGCGGATAGCCGGCGGGATCGGTCCCGCGCTCGACGAGCGCGCGGAAGGAGCCGAGGTCGCAGTCCTGCTCGGACAGCCAGGCACGGCGGTGTACGGAGGTGGAGGACATCGTCGTCCTTTCGGTCGTCGCGTCACGAGGGCCGTCGCGCCCTGTCATTCTTGTCAGTACAAACTTCTCGAACAACCATCGGCGAGCCATCAAAAACCCCTCAAGGAGCCGGCGCATGGGCCACCCCTTCCCGATCCGCGAGATAGCACGTCAGGCAGGGCTGAGCGAGGCCACCGTCGACCGGGTGCTCAACGGCCGCGGCGGGGTGCGGGAGAGCACCGCGGGCGAGGTGCGCCGGGCCATCGCCGACCTGGACCGGCAGCGCACCCAGGTCCGGCTGATGGGCCGGACCTTCATGGTCGACATCGTGATGCAGGCGCCCGAGCGGTTCAGCACCGCCGTTCGGGCCGCCCTGGAGGCCGAACTGCCGTCCCTGCACCCGGCCGTGGTGCGCTCCCGCTTCCACTTCCGCGAGACCGGTCCGGTACGGGAGCAGGTCGCCGTCCTCGACCGGATCGCGCGGCGCGGCTCGCAGGGCGTGATCCTCAAGGCCCCGGACGTCCCCGAGGTCACCGCGGCGGTCGGCCGGCTGGTGGCGGCCGGCATCCCGGTCGTCACCCTGGTCACCGACCTGCCCGCCAGCGCCCGGCTCGGCTACGTCGGCAGCGACAACCGGGCGGCGGGCGCGACGGCCGCGTACCTGATGGGCCAGTGGCTCGGCGACCGGCCCGGCAATGTGCTCACCAGCCTCAGCAGCGGCTTCTTCCGCAACGAGGAGGAACGCGAGATGGGCTTCCGCGGCGCCATGCGCGCCCGTCACCCCCGGCGGACCCTGGTGGAGATCGCCGAGGGGCAGGGCCTGGACGCCACGCAGTACGACCTCGTGCGGGCCGCCCTGGAGCGCGACCCGGAGATCCGCGCCGTCTACTCGATCGGCGGCGGCAACATCGCCACCCTGCGGGCGTTCGCCGACCTCGGTCGCGAGTGTGCGGTGTTCATCGCCCACGACCTCGACCAGGACAACACCCGTCTGCTGCGCGAGCACCGCCTGTCCGCCGTGCTCCACCACGATCTTCGCCAGGACCTGAGGGAGGCCTGCCACCTGGTGATGCGGGCCCACGGCGCCCTGCCGCCCGCCGGACCGACGCTCTTGTCGGCGATCCAGGTGGTGACCCCGTACAACATGCCGCCGCACCCGGTGGCCGGCTGAACTCCCCTGCAGGCCTCACAGGTTGATCGCGTACGCCTTGCGCAGCGTCTCGTGCACCGTCCACGTCGTGCGGTCGCCCTCGCGCAGCACCGCCATGTCGCCGGGGCCGACGTGCAGGGTCGGCCCGCCCTCGACCTGGATGGTCGCCGAGCCGCTGATCACCACGAACAGCTCGTCCGCCTCGGTGTCGGTGACGACCCCGGGGGTGATCTGCCAGATCCCGCGGACCTGCTTGCCGTCCGCCGACTCCCACACCACCTTGCCGGTCACCTCGGGCGTCCCGGACACGATCTGCTCGGGTTCGAGCGGCTCGGGCACGAGGTCGGCGTCGGGGACATGCAGAACGAAACTGTGCGTCATGCCGCGACCCTAGCCGGTGCGGAGGGCGCCGGAACGCCGACAGAGTGTGGGGGATCGGCGCCGGTCCGGGGACACTTCGTCGCTTCCGGGGGCGGCGAACGGGCCGTTCGCGGTCGAGTGCGGACTCGTGCCTCCGGGGCGGCCCTGCGCACCCCGAAGCGACCCGCGCGGAGCGGCTCCCGCCAGGACCTCCTGACCGCGAGCTGAGCCCACCGGCCCCTCCTGGGGCGGGGAGACCGTCACGGGTGGTCCGGTGCGTCGGGGTCCAGACCGGTGCAGGCCAGCTTCCCCTCGACCTCGGCGCAGGCCTCCACGCCCCGGGGCGAGGAGACGCTGAGCATCGGGCTCGTGTCGCCGCTGGTGTCGCCGGCGGCGTAGGTGGCCGACAGGACGTTCCCGCCCACCCGTACGGAGATCTCCCGGGCGACCGCGCCCCGTACCCGCACCTGGGACCAGACGGTGCGGCAGGAGGGTGAGTACCGCAGCCGCACGGTGTACGTCGCGCCGGCCACGGCGCTCTGGGTCCGCGCGTCCCCGGCGCAGGCCGAGGCGTCGGGCAACTCGCCCTGGCAGGGGGTGCCGTGACAGCGTGGCGCCGCCATCACCACCCGGGTGCCCGCCGGCCTGCCGGGGGAGGACGTGAGGAGGACCGCGGCCACCACGGTGACCGCGGCGGGCAGGACGAGAACCGTCAGCAGCGTCAGCCGGCCCGCCCGCGCCCTGGGCGGAACCTCCGGCCCGGACCCGGACGCAGGCTGGGACTCTGACCGCGGCTTGGGCTCGGCCTGGAGCCGGGCCTGGGACTGGGAGTCGCGCCCAGGGTCGGCCTCGGGCCCGGTTCCGGGGTCGGCCGGCGCGGAAGGGAACGCGTCGACGGCGTCCCACAGGGCCAGCGCCGGGGCGGCATCGGCGCCCGAAAGCCGGGCGAGCGCCTCCACGGCCGAACGGGGAGGGCGCTTGGCTCCGCTCAGATAGCGGTGCCAGGCGGACTTGCTGTACGGAGTGCGCGCGGCCAGGGCCGCCAGGCTCAGACCCGTACGGTCCCGCAGCTCGCGCAGGGCTCTCGTCAACTGCCCGGGTGAGGCTGCCGTTCCTTGGGGTTGCCGCATGCTGCTGCTCCCGACTCCACTCCCGCTTTGGGCGTTTCGCCCCGGTTGTCGGGATGGTTTCCCGGGTCGAGGGCACTGGTACACCTCGAGCCGACGGCCCGTTCGGGGGCGCGCAGCCCCCGAACGGGCCCGGCCGGTCACCTCGGCCGTGTGTGACGGTGCGTCAGCACCAGGGCAGGGTGTTCCGGACCCGCACGTAGTGCGCGGAGACGTAACCCCGCACGTGCGCGAGGCGGTACCACTGCCGGGTGCCGCCCACCCGGGACCCGTGCGTCCGGCACTTCAGCGCCACCAGGCGGTGTGCGTGCCGGGAGCCGATCACCCGGTACCGGGTGCCGGGGCCGGAGCGGACGTTCAGCGCCCGGTAGTGCGTGACCACGCGTCCGAGGGAGTGGATCGAACGGTGGTGCGTCGCCAACCGGTTGACGTGACCCGCCGGCTGGGCGGGCTCGGGCAGCAGCGAGGGGGGCAGGTGCGAGGCGGCCGCCGACACGGCCGGGCGCGAGCCGAGGTCGGCCGGGGCGGCGACGGCCGCCGTGGGTAGGAGTGCGAGCGCCGCGACCGTGGCCAGCACACCGCTGGTGAGGGTCCGTCGGATCATGGAAGCCTCCGGGCTGTCGTTCCTGTGATCACGCGTCGCGATCACATGCCGCCCAGCGTTTCCGCGCCGCACCCCCGCAATGCCGTCCCCGTGTCCCAGGGGACGGCTGGGACGTCCCAGGGACGTGGGCCGGCGCGCTGCAAATTGCTTGAGTAAGGCAATGATATGGTAAAGTTGCCCGTATGGTCACTCCATCGTTGCCCACCGGACCCGTCTCGCCCGAAGTGGCCGAGATCGAGCGCGCACTGATGCGCATCACCTACCTGGGTACACGGGCCCGGCAGCACGAGAGACTGATGAGCCTGGCCGGTGTGCCACTGGACCGTGCGGCGGTCGCCCTGCTGCGGCAGATCGCCGACTGCGAGCCGCAGCGGCCGGGGGAGCTGGCCAACCGGCTGGGCGTGGAGGCCTCCCATGTCACGCGCACGGTGCAGCAACTGGAGCGGTCCGGCCATGTGACCCGGATCCCCGACCCCGACGACCGCCGTGCCCAGCGCATCCAGCTCACCGACCTCGGCCGGGACGCCATCTCCCGCGTCCGGGAGGCCGGGGCCCGCGGCATGGAGCTGGCCCTGGCCGACTGGTCCCCGGAGGATCTGCGCCGACTCGCGGCACTCTTCCATCGCATGGTCGACGACTTCCTCGTCTACGCCCAGCACGTCGACGACGAACAGGAGACCGCCGAGACCGCTCGACGCACCCGCTGAGGGGGCGCCGGGTCCGGCGGGTCCCGGGTCCGCATCGGAGTGCATATCAATGGTGGCTTATATAAGTGGCGGGTGATATCTTGGCGGCCATGCACGCGTTCGACGTCCTCGGCGACCCCGTCCGGCGGCGGATACTGGAACTCCTCGCGGACGGCGAGAAGACCTCCGGCACGGTCTGCGAGGCCGTGACCGCCGAGTTCGGGATCTCGCAGCCCGCGGTGTCGCAGCATCTGAAGGTGCTGCGGGAGAACGGTTTCGCGACCGTCCGCCCCGAGGGCGCCCGGCGGCTGTACGCGGTGAACTCCGCGCCGCTCAGGGACGTCGACGCCTGGCTCGACCGGTTCCGCGGCTTCTGGGCCCAGCCCCTGGATGCGCTGGCCACCGAGCTGGCCCGCGGCAGGCGCGAACGCCGGCTGCGCGGTGCCGACGACCCTCCGAGGAGCATCCCATGATCGACGTGACCCAGCAGATCAACGCCGTACACCGCCGGGTCGGCCGCCGCAGCTTCAAGGCGTCCGAGGCCCGCGTGGTCACCGTGAGCCAGGACTACGACGCCCCGGTCGAGGACGTCTGGGACGCGTGTACCAACCCCGAGCGCATCCCGCGCTGGTTTCTCCCCGTCACGGGTGAACTCCGCCTGGGCGGCCGCTATCAGCTCCAGGGCAACGCGGGCGGCACGATCGAGCGCTGCGACCCGCCCGAGAGCTTCGCGGCGACCTGGGAGTACGGCGACGAGACGAGCTGGATCGAGCTGCGCCTGACCGCGCGGGACGGCGGCGGCACCCGCTTCGAGCTGGACCACCTCTTCCGCATCGACGACACCAAGTGGGGCGAGTACGGCCCCGGCGCGGTCGGGGTCGGCTGGGACATGATGCTCATCGGCCTGACCCTCCACCTGTCGAGCGGCGCTCAGGTCGATCCCGGCAAGGCCATGACCTGGATGGGCTCCGAGGACGGCCGCCGGTTCGTCGCCGAGAGCAGCGACGGTTGGTGCGAGGCCAACGTCGCGAGCGGCGAGGACCCGGCAGACGCACGCGAGGCCGCCGACCGCACCACTGCCTTCTACACGGGCGCCGAGGGATAGGACCTGTCGTCAAATTCCCGTCTGCCCCGCGACGCCTGGCACGCACTCTCGCCGCACCGGGCGAAAGCCCGAGTACGTCCAGTACGAGGACTTCCGCCCGGGCACGCCGAGAGCACGCACCAGACGCCGCGGGGCCGCCCTTCGGGCGACGACGGGAATTTGGCGACAGGACCTAAGGCCTGTCGCGAAACGGCCCGTTGCCCGAAGTCGGCCCCACCCGCCCGCGTAAGGTAGGGTTCACCTGCGCGTTCGGGCGGACCACCGTACGAACGCACCGGGACGTGGCGCAGCTTGGTAGCGCACTTGACTGGGGGTCAAGGGGTCGCAGGTTCAAATCCTGTCGTCCCGACTTGCGAGGCAGCAGGTCGAGGGCCGTCTTCCCTTCGTGGGAGGCGGCCCTTTCCGTGTTTCGGCGCCGGTGGACCCCGGGTGCGGTCACTGTGGTCGTACCGGGTGCTTGCTCATGATCGAGACGCGGTTGAACGCGTTGATGGTGACCGCCACCCAGATCACGGCGGAGATCTGGTCGTCGGTGAGCACCTCGCGGGCCGTGTCGTACGCGGTCTCCTGGAGTGCCGCGTCACCGGGACTCGTCGTCGCCTCCGCCAGCGCGAGCAGCCGCGCGCTCGTCGGGGGTGAACAGTTCGGTGTCCCGCCAGGCCGCCAGCACGCCGAGCCGCTGCGTCGTCTCGCCCGCGCGCAGGGCCGCCCTGGTGTGTACGTTGAGGCAGTAGGCGCAGCCGTTGATCTGCGACACGCGCAGGTTGATCAATTCCACGAGTGTCCGGTCGAGTCCCGCCTCTGCGGCGACCGTACGGACCGCTTCCGACGTCTGCACGAGCGCGCGATGGGCGGCCGGGCTCTGCTTGTCGATGAAGATCCGCCGGTGCTCGGACTCCGTCGCGCGGGTGCTCAATCCGGGACTCCTCCGGGGACCGTCCGGCCCCCTTGTCGTGTGGTGGTGGCAGGTGGTGTACCTGCCGGTGCCGGAGCCCTATTATCCAGCATAATAGTTGAAAATGAAACGAACCTTGAGGGAGGCGGTCCACGGTGAGCAACGCCGAGACCAAACCCGCGGAAATGCGCTGCGGCGGGCCGGCGGACGGTGAGCGGGCCACCGACGCGGCCCGGATCGACGTCCTGACCTCGCGTGATGTGCCCCTCGGCGGTCCCCGGGCGATGACCGTGCGGCGGACGCTACCACAGCGCGCCCGCACCTTGATCGGCGCTTGGTGCTTCGCCGATCACTACGGCCCCGACGACGTCTCGGTGACCGGCGGCATGGACGTCGCCCCGCACCCGCACACCGGGCTCCAGACGGTGAGCTGGCTGTTCAGCGGCGAGATCGAGCACCGGGACAGCCTGGGCAGCCACGCCTGCGTACGGCCCGGCGAGCTGAACCTGATGACCGGCGGGTACGGCATCAGCCACTCCGAGGTCTCCACCCCGCGGACCACCGTCCTGCACGGCGTCCAGCTCTGGGTGGCGCTGCCGGAGGAGCACCGGGACGCCGACCGCGACTTCCAGCACTACGCACCCGAGCCCGCGCGGACCGACGGCGCCGAGATCAAGGTCTTCCTGGGCGCCCTCGCCGGCCGCACCTCCCCGGTACGGACCTTCACACCCCTGCTCGGCGCCGAGATCGTCCTCCAGCCGCGCGCGACCCTCAGCCTCGCCGTGGACCCCCGCTTCGAGCACGGCCTCCTGGTCGACCAGGGAGACGTGCGCCTGTCCGGCGCCCTCGTGGGCGCCGCGGAGCTGGGCTACGTCCACCCCGGCACCGACGCGTTGACGCTGACGAACGAGTCGGACGACATCGCGCGGACGGTCCTGCTCGGCGGAACCCCGTTCGAGGAGGAGATCGTCATGTGGTGGAACTTCATCGGGCGCAGCCACGAGGATATCGCCAAGGCCCGCGACGAGTGGCAGAGCTCCTCCGACCGCTTCGGCGCCGTCGAGGGCTACCCGGGGGACCGGCTCCCCGCCCCCGCCCTGCCGAACGCCGTCATCAGGCCGCGCAAGAACCCACCGCGCCACTGATCCGTCCGAAGCAGTCACCGACCCATCCGAGAGGAACATCCATGAGTCAGCCTTCCAGTTCGACGACCGTCCGGCGGACAGACGCCAAACACCGCTACGAGATCCTGGTGGACGGCGCGCGCGTCGGCCTGACCGCCTACCGTGACCACGGTGACCAGCGCGTCTTCTTCCACACCGAGGTCGACGACGCCTTCGCGGGACAGGGCCTGGCCTCCCGGCTGGTCCAGGAGGCGCTCACCGATGTGCGCGAGTCCAGAAAGCGGATCGTGCCCGTCTGCCCATACGTGGCCAAGTTCCTGAAGAGACATGAGGAGTTCGCCGACATCACCGACCCCGTGACCCCCGAGATCATGCACTGGCTGGACCTCCAACTGGGCTGACGACGGGCAAGAGCCGGGCCCGGGGCTGCCGCCCCGGGCCCGGCTCCTTCTGCCGGCCGGCTACAGACCGCGTACCCGGATGTTGCGGAACTCGGTCAGATCGGTGTTGCTGTGGTTCTGCAGCCCGATGTACCCGCTGAGGAACTGACGCAGGTCCGTGGGCGGGTCACCCGCACGGGACGACGACTTGCCGGGCGTGTTGTCGAACTCGTTGATCACCACGCCGTTGCGGATGATCGTGTAGTGCTGTCCGACCGCACGCACCTCGTAGTCGTTCCACTGGCCCTTCGGGGTCACCCCCGCCTTGTCCAGTCCGAGCGGTTTGAAGTTGTAGACGGAACCGGTCTTCTGGACCTCGCCCGTGGCCCCGTCGTAGATCTGGATCTCATGGCCGCAGTAGATCGCGACCCACTCCGGGGCGGTGCGGGCCGAGCCCACCGTCCCGCAACTGCCGGCCGGGCGCTCCGCCAGCGGTGTCCGCGGGTCCGGGAACCGGACGAAGACTCCGCTGTTGGTGTTGGCCGTACCCGGAGCCACGTCCCGGAACTGGAGCCTGACCGAGAAGTCCTTCAACTCCTCCTTGGCGTACCACAGCATGCCCATGCCGCCGGTGCTGCGCATGGTGCCGTCAGGCTGGACCGAGAACGAACCCGCGCCCGCCTGCCGCCAGTCGGACAGACTCGCCGCGGTCCCGTCGAAGATCGACTTGTACCCGGCGACCTTGCCGATCTCGGACTTCGCCGCCGCCTTGCTGATCGCCGCCGACTCCTGGTTGTCGAGGACGCCCTCCTTGCGGAGGTCGTTGACCACGGAGTTGACGTGGCTGACGAACTCGCCGTGGTTCGACCAGGAGGCCTCGTCGTCGATCAGGTCGTTGACGGTGCAGCCGCCTCCGGCCTTGTGGTTGGTCACGCCCGTGTCGGTGTCCAGCAGCTGGACGGTCGGCCGCGCGTCGGGAGCCGGGCAGCCGGCCTTGGCGTCGAGCGTCGCGGTGGCCTTCTCACCGTTGGCGTAGGTGACCGTCAGCTTCGCGTGGTACGTGCCGTAGTCGGCGTACGTGTGCGTGGGGTTGGCCTCGTGCGAGGGCTTGCTGCCGTCGCCGAAGTCCCACTCCCAGGCCACACCGCCGGTCTTGGCGCTGGAGAAGGCCACCGTCTTCGGCTTGCTCTGGGTGATGACCCGCGCCCCCGCGTCCTGCGGCTTCGGGGTGGCCGGGCCGCCCTGGTAGCTGATGCGGATGAGCTTCTGGTTGTTGTGCAGGCTGAAGAAGCCGCCCGCGTAGTCGAGCATGTACAGGGCACCGTCGGGACCGAACTTGGCGTCCATCCAGCTCTGCAGCTGGGTGGCGCCGCTGCCGGGCGCGATGATGCTGCGCACGTCCTCACCGAAGGCCGGCGCGCCCTGGTCCTTGATGTGGTCGGGGTCGAGGGTCACCGCGACCCGGTTGTTGGCGTTGGACTCGTCGCCGATGAACCACTTGTCCTCCCAGTACGCCGGCCAGGCGACACCGCTCTTGGTGTCCACCTGGGAGCGGTGGTAGGTCGGACCGGACATGATGGCCTGGCCGCCGCCCTTGAGGTACGGCTGGGTGTAGGTGGCCTCGCTGTCGACGTAGCTGGGGAGGCCGCTGCCGTCGGAGCGCTCGGGGAAGACCGGTCCGCCGCCCTGGGGCGAGTACCAGATCATGTTGTCGCGGGCCGGCGGGATGTCCACCAGGCCGGTGTTGCGCGGCGACTCGTTCTTGAGGTGGTCGCAGTCGTACCAGCCGGTGAGGACGCTGGCGTCGGTGCTGCTGCGGTCACGGTAGGGCTGCCGGTTGCCCATGCAGTACGGCCAGCCCTGGTTGCCCGCGGAGGTGATGACCGTGGCCGTCTCGTACTTGGCCGGGCCCAGCTCCGGGCTGGAGGCTCCCGCGTCCGGACCGACCCAGCCGGCGTTCAGCCAGTTGTGCACCGGGTCGATGGAGAGCCGCGCGATGTTGCGGACACCCATCACGTAGATCTCCGGGCGGGTCTTGGCCGTACCCGGCGGGAAGAGGTTGCCCTTGGGGATGGTGTAGGTGCCGTCGGCCTCGGGGTGGATACGGATGATCTTGCCGTTGAGGTCGTTGGTGTTGCCGGAGGTGCGGCGTGCGTCCTGGAACGAGACGCCCTTGTAGTCCTGCGTCCAGTTGTTCCCGGAGTAGCCGCTGGAGCCCTCGGAGGAGTTGTTGTCGCCGGAGCCGATGTAGAGGTTGCCGTCCTTGTCGAAGGACATGCCGCCACCGGCGTGGCAGCAGCTGTGGATCTGGGTGTCCCAGTGCAGCAGGTCCTTGCGGGTGCCCTGGTCGATGGACTCGGAAGCGAAGTCGTAGGTCAGCCGGGAGACCGTCCGCTGGCCGATCCGCTTGTCGACGTCGATCGACTCGTGCGGCATCCAGTAGATGTAGATCCACCCGTTCTTCTCGAACTTCGGGTCGAGGGTGATGCCGACCAGGCCCTCCTCGTTCTTGACCAGTTCGCTACCGCTGCCCCGGTTGCCCATCACGTCGAGCGTGGTGAGCAGCTTGACCTTCTGGGTCTTGGGGTCCCACTGGTGGATGGTGCCGCAGCCCAGGCCGACCTTGGGGTTGTTCCAGTCGACGATCGGGCCGGACGGGCAGGCGGCCTTGCCGATGTAGAAGGCCTTGCCGTCGGGGGCCATGGTGAGACCGTGCGGCTCACCGATCTGGTCGAGCTGCCCCGCCTGGTTCTGGGCCGTCAGCCGCTCCGTCTTGTAGTTGGACGCGATGGTCGCCTGGCAGTCGCCGCGCACCATGCCGGTGGTCCACTGGATGGCGCCGAGGAGGTGGCTCTGGAACTTGGTGTCGGTGGTGTAGCTCTCCTCGGTGCGGCCCATGCCGGTGTAGAAGGACCGGCCGCCGTCGTAGTCACGGCACCACGAGATCGGGTGGAACGCGCCGTTGGCGCCGGCTCCCGGCTTGTACTTCCACTCCTCGACCTGGGCGATGGTGTGGACCTTGCCGATGGGGTTGGGGTCCCAGTTGATCCACTGGTCGGAGCGGGTCCAGTTGAGCGGCAGGCCCTCGTTGGCCGGGTGCTGGCGGTCCGTCACGTCGACCACGGCCTGCTGGACCTTGGAGGCCTGCGGAGGCGTCGGGTTGGCGTTGAACAGCCGCAGCTCGGCCAGCTGGGTCAGCGGCTCACCGCTGTTCGCGGTGATGTCCAGCCGGTAGTGCTGGTAGGCCTGCGTGTTGGTGAACTGGAACTGCCTGGTCTGGAACCGCGACGGGAAGGTCTCGCCGCTCCGTGTGTCCAGGGTTGTCCAGTTCTGGCCGTCCTGCGAGCCCTGGAGCTTCCAGTCCCTCGGGTCCCGCCCCTGGTAGTCGTTGGCGGAGGTCAGCGCGTAGTTGACCACCGCGACCGGCTTGTCCAGCTTCATGGTGACCCAGGCGGTCGGCGTACGGGCCAGCCACTTGGTGTCGTCCTTGCCGTCGAACAGCTTGTCCTTGGTCTCGCTCGGCGGGTTCTCCGAGTTGACCGCGCTCTCGGCGACCTTCTCGGCGTCGGGCAGGCCCAGGGCGGGGCGGGTGCCGATCAGCCCGGTGAACCAGGAGGAGTCGGACTGAGCCCGGGCGGCGTCGTGGACGCCGACGAAGCCGCCGCCGTTCTTGATGTACGACTGGAACGCGGATTCCTGCTCGGCGTTGAGGGTCACGCCGTCGGCCGACAGGAACACCACCCCTCGGTACTTGGCGAGGCCGGCGGCGGTGAACACACCAGCGTCATCGGACTCGACGACCTTGAACCCGTTCTTCTCGCCGAGCGTCTCGATCGCGGCCGCGGCCTTCTTGACGGGGTCGTCCTGCTTGGCGGCCGGTCCGTGGAACACCAGGACGTTCACCTGGCTCCCGCCGGCGCCCCCGGTGTTCTCCGCGGGCGGCTGCGCGTTCGCCTGCACGGCCGGCAGCGTGGACAGTCCCACGGTCAGCGCGGCGCTGGACAGCAGGACGACGGCGCGGCGCCAGGACCACGCGTGACCAGATGCCCGCGCGGGACGAGACGGCGGCGCACCGCTTCGTCGTGAGAGGGCGAATCTGTCTCTCTTGCCCATGGTTGCTCCTTGACTCGATCCGACAACGGAAGAGTGATCAGGGGATGGAGCGAGGGCTGCCGCGGACGTCCCGCCCGGGCGTGCGCCGGACGAGGGGATCCCGGTGGGCGGTCACGATGCCCGGGAAGGACGGGTGCCGGAGGAACGAGGCCGGGTTCGCCTCAGGTCCTTGCGGGTGAGGACCGGCCGGCGGCAGTCGTACACGCCCGTCGGACCGTCAGGTGGAACGACGGGCGTGGTTTGGGGGCGGCGGGTCCGGTCGGGCCCCGCCGCTGTCCTCTAGTGGTGGTGCATGTCGCCGCCGGGGTACGAGCCGTCGGCCTCGGTCACCAGGAAGACGCCGGCCATGCCCATGTCCGAGTGGCTCTGGACGTGGCAGTGGTACATCCAGGCGCCCGCGCCGACGTGGTCACCCGCGACCACCTGGAACCCGAAGGAGTCCGCCGGGCCGACCGTCTTGGTGTCGATGACCCGGCTCACGTCCTGCGGCCCCTGGAGGATCCCGGTGCGGTTGTCCACCCAGCGGTGGCCGTGGATGTGGAAGGTGTGGAAGAACTCCCCATGGGTGATCACGATGAACTCCACCCGCTCACCGCGGACGGCCTTGAAGGTGGGTGCGTCGTGGGCGCCCTTATTGTTGATCATCATGTCGTTGAACACGACCGTGAACTGCTTGTCGGGCAGCACGTCGCCCTTTCGGCGCACGATCACCGGGCCGTACAGGCCCTTCTTGATGCCGCCCGTGCCGTGCTCGGTCCCCACGTTGTGGTCGTGGTAGTGCCAGTAACCGGCGCTGCCGGCGTCCCATATCCCGCCCTGGTTCGAAGGGGCGTGGGTCTTCCAGACGTAGGTCCGCCGGCCGCCCGGCTCGACCACGCTGTCGTTCATCTTGGTGCCGTCGCTGGCGACGTCGTAGTCCAGGCCGTGGACGTGCAGACTGGCGGCGACGTCCAGGTTGTTGACGACCTCGATGTGCATCGTGTCGCCCTCGGTCAGCTCGATGAGCGGACCGGGAACCGTCGCCTCGCCCGGCTTCAGGCCGTAGCCCATGTCCCCGTTCGGCAGCTTCTCCATGTACAGCGTCAGGTTGCGGACGGTGCCCTTGTTGTTTCCTTGTCCGTTTCCTTCCACCGGCTTGTCCTTCGGGGCAGCGGCGGTGGCGGTGATGCCGAGCACCGTGGGTACGACCGCCGCGGCGGCCGCCCCGGTGGCGAAGGCCCGCCGGGAAAGGCGTCTCGTACCTGCGCCTGAGTCGGTCATCGTTCTCCAATCCTCGAAACGCGTGCGGGCCCGAAGGCGTCGCGTGGTGGTGATGTGAGCCGCCGCCGACGGCTGCCGTCCCGGCAGGGCGGTGAGCGGTGGTGCGCGGGGCGTTCGGGCCGGGGGGCAGGCGGGGCGGTCGTCGGATCGGACTCCGGTGGCAGCCCTCCGGCTTGGCTCGATGTGCCGGATACGGCGGGGATCGGGACGGCTGGCGAACGGGATTCGCCTCGGGACCGCCTCACCGTAGCGGGCGCCCCTCCAGTTTTTCCAGACTCAGGTCAAAGTTGGTTGGATTGTGGTCATAGACCTTGGCGAGTAGTCAAAAGGCCGGTAGCTTCCCATCGTTGCCGCACTTTGAGAGAGGTTGGGTCCGGGAGACCACCCCCTCGACGCGCTCATCCTGGCGGCTGGTCATCCACTAGACGGGACCGCGAGTCCCTGCGCGGTGCCGCACAAGCGAATTCGCGAAAGGTGCAGCGGTGTTCAGAAGACTGCTCCATGCCAATACGGATCCGCCCCTCTCCAGATCAGCGCCACGCAACCGATTCCGCGCACATCCGGTGCTGGTGGCGCTGGTGACCGTTGTCCTCGCAGCCTTCTCGCTGGCCGTGCCGGCCGCGTACGCGGCGACGAGCCGGGGGGCCGAGAAGGCGGCGAACCAGGTGCTCACCTGGACGGCCGGCGACGACTACACGAAGTACGGGTCGGCACCCAAGACCGCGGAGGCCGGACCGGCGACGATCGTGTTCGAGAACAGCGCGGCGACCGGCAACACCACGGGAATGCCGCACACGTTGACGTTCGACGTCTCGAGCTCCGACTACAACAACGACGTCAGCCTCAACATCTTCGCGAGCCCCTTCGATTCCAACGGGGGCAAGTACACGGCCGAGGTCAACCTCAAGCCCGGCGTGTACCGCTACTTCTGCGCGATGCCGGGCCACCAGTCGATGACGGGCGAGCTCGTCGTCACCCCCGCAGCCGGCGGCGACACCACCGCGCCGGAGACGTCGGCGACTGTGTCGGGTACGAAGGACGCTTCCGGTAACTATGTGGGCAGTGCGACGGTGACGGTGTCCGCGTCCGATGCCGAGTCG
>NZ_JBIBWH010000016.1:0-74368 GCF_043081205.1 Streptomyces sp. NPDC014889 | reverse complement strand
CCGGAGACGTCGGCGACTGTGTCGGGTACGAAGGACGCTTCCGGTAACTATGTGGGCAGTGCGACGGTGACGGTGTCCGCGTCCGATGCCGAGTCCGGAGTGGCCAGGATCGAGTACTCCCTCGACGGCGGCCCCTACCTCCAGTACTCGGCACCGGTGGTGATCGACAGGGCCGGTAGCCACGCCTTCCTCTACCGGGCCACCGACAAGGCCGGCAACACGTCCACGCCGAAGTCGCTGTCCCTCACCGTCGTCAACAGCGAGCCGCCGACCGACTGTCCGGAAAGGGATGACCGGGCCACCGTGTTCGTCGGTTCGATCAACACCGGTATCCCCAACCGCGTCACGGCCGACGGCTGCACGATCAACGAGCTGATCGAGGACAACCGGACCTGGGAGAACCACGGCACGTTCGTCTCCCACGTCGGCAAGGTCGTCCAGACGCTGCGGGACGAGGGCGTCATCGACCAGCGGGAGGCCGCCGAGATCAAGAAAGCGGCGGGCCAGTCCGACGTCGGCAAGCCCAACCACGGGCCCGCAGGCGCGTGAGTCACGGAACGGTCGGTGACGCCGCCTGAACCGTGAGCCCTGGCGGGCCGCACCACCAGCCCGCCAGGGCACGCTCCGGCGCAGGGTCCACGACACTGCCGCGTATGGCTTTGTCCATCCGCAGATGAAAGTTCCACTCGTTAGTGCACAAGTTTCTTTCATCGGCGACGGCTCGGTGCTACGGTCCTTTCCAAAGTCGTGCCCCCCACGTGCCGGGCATGCGAACGATTCTTGCCATGACGGGGGCGGCGTGAGGTCTATGACGGCTCGACCGGCCAATCTTCATCAGGCCCGGCTGCTCCGCCTCCTGCGTGACCTCGGCCCGCAGTCCCGGGTCGCCCTGGGGGAGCAGGTCGAGCTGTCGCGGTCCAAGCTCGCCTTCGAGATCGACCGGCTGCTGGAGACGGGTCTCGTCGTCCAGGACGGCCTCGCCGCCTCCCGCGGCGGCCGCCGCTCGCACAACGTCCGGATCGCCCCGTCGCTGCGGTTCCTCGGCGTGGACATCGGCGCCACCTCCGTGGACGTCGCCGTCACCAACGCCGAGTTGGAAGTCCTCGGCCACGTGGCCGAGACACTGGACGTGCGCGAAGGCCCGGTCGCGGTCTTCGAGCGGGTGCTCGCCCTGGCCAACAAGCTGCGCGAGGCGGGGCTGGCGGAACACTTCGACGGCGCCGGGATCGGCGTGCCGGGACCCGTCCGGTTCCCCGAGGGCGTCCCCGTCGCACCGCCGATCATGCCCGGCTGGGACGGCTTCCCCGTCCGCGAGGCGATGAGCCAGGAACTGGGCTGCCCCGTCCTCGTCGACAACGACGTGAACCTGATGGCCCTGGGCGAGCAGCAGGCCGGCGTCGCCCGGTCCGTACGCGACTTCCTGTGCGTGAAGCTCGGCACGGGCATCGGCTGCGGCATCGTCGTCGGCGGCGAGGTGCACCGCGGTGTCACCGGCAGCGCCGGCGACATCGGCCACATTCAGGCGGACCCGGCCGGACCCCGGTGCGCCTGCGGCAACATCGGTTGTCTCGAGGCGTACTTCGGCGGCAGCGCCCTCGTCCGTGACGCGACCGAGCTTGCCCAGTCCGGCGGTTCGACGGAGCTGGCCGGACGGCTGGAGGCGGCCGGAAGGCTGACTCCTGAGGACGTGTCGGCCGCCGCCGGCGCCGGGGACGCCGCGTCCCTGGAACTGATCCGCATGGGCGGACGGCGTACCGGTCAGGTCATCGCCGGCCTGGTCAGCTTCTTCAACCCCGGCCTCGTGGTCATCGGGGGAGGCCTCACCGGCCTCGGGCACAACCTGCTGGCGAGCATCCGCACCCAGGTCTACCGCCAGTCCCTGCCGTTGGCGACCGGCAACCTGCCGATCGTCCTCGGCGAGCTCGGCCAGGCCGCGGGCGTCGTCGGCGCCACCCGGCTGATCAGCGACCACATCTTCTCACCGGCCTGACCCGCGCGGTCCGGGCCCCTCACCTGGGCGGACGGGCCGGACCGGTCACCTCCGGCACGCCGGATCACGCCGTCCGCACCCTGGCGCGAGTGGTTGGTGACACGTCAAGATCTTCTCCTCAGGGCGGCTCCGACCGGCCGGGAGCCGGTACCGGTGAGGTCCGGCGCACGACCGGCGGAGGAGAGGAGCGACATGTTCGAGACCGCGAGCTTTGACTCCGTGGAAGTACGTGCGTACCGCAGCCTGGTCAGGATGCCGGAGGCCACACCGTCCCAACTCGGCCGCCGCATCGGCCTGTCCGGACGCGAGGCGGCCAGACTCCTCGACACACTGGAGGCCAAGGGGCTGGTGAGCCGCGCCGAGGGTTCGGCGCACCGTTTTCGCGCCTCCCCACCCGATCTGGCGCTCGGCCCCCTGCTGCTCAGCCGGCAGCAGGAGTTGCAGGCCGCGCGGTCGGTGATGGCGAAGCTCACCGAGGAGTACCGGCATCAGAGCCGCCGCCGGGGCTCGGCCGAGACGGTCGAGACGGTGACCGGGGCGCGGGCGATGGCCCGGACGTTCGAGCAGCTACAACGCGGCGCCCAGAGCGAGATCCTGGCGCTGTGCAAGCCGCCGAACGTGGCGGTGCCGTCCCGCGGCAACGACACCCAACTGGACGTGCTGGCCGCAGGGGTGACGTACCGCGCGGTCTACGAGCGGTCGGCGCTCGAGGTGCCACCCGAGGTGTACCGGATCCGCGAGTTCGTCGAGCGCGGCGAACAGGCCCGGGTCGCCGCGGAGGTTCCGGTGAAGATGGTGGTCGCCGACCGGCAACTGGGCATGTTGGTCGCCCCGTTCGTACGTGCCTCGGACCCGGGTGGCCCGGCCGGCGACCCGCCGTCCGCCGTTCTGGTCCGCCCCGGCGTGCTGCTCGACGCCGTGATCGCGTTCTTCGAGATCCTGTGGGCGGGCGCCTCGCCGCTGGTGCTCACCGAGGACGGGCTGGTCGGCGAGAGGGAGTCCGACCGGATCCCTCCGCCGGAGGATCTGCTCCTGCTGTCACTGCTGCTGACCGGGCTGACGGACACCGCCATCGCCGGACAACTGGGCACGAGCCTGCGGACCGTTCAGCGCCGTATCCGCGATCTGATCGAGTTCGCCGGGGTCCGGACCCGGATGCAACTGGCCTGGGAGGCGTCCCGCCGCGGCTGGCTGTGACGCCCGGGACGGGCCACCGGGCGGCTCCGGTGCGCGAGCGCCGGAGCCGCCGGGGGACTACTTCTCGAAGACCTGGAACTCCGCGGCCCGGACGTTGAACGCCGCCGGGGAACCGGTGGCGCAGTCCGTCACGTTGTTCGGGTCGTTGTCCTGCTTGCCCGCGTAGGCCGGGTTGCCCACGCACTGGTTGGTGATCGCCTCGATACGCAGGTCGGTGGCCGAGGTCGCCGGGATGTCGAAGCTGCGCATGACGAGGTCCGGCGCCGCCGGTCGCGGCTTCGGCGCGTCGAAGGCGTCCTTCGGGCTGAGGTAGACGACGTGGAACTGCTTGGGCTGGGAGCAGTCGACGGTCGCGGTGCGGGTGCAGGCCGAGACCTCGAACTGGCGCAGCGCCGAGAAGCGGCTCTGGCTGCCGGTGTCGCCGCCGGGGTCCTTGCTGTCCGTCGGCCGGTTGATGGCGCTGACCTGGACGCGGCGGACCTTGGTCGGACCGTCGACGGCCAGGTGGACGTAGACGCCCTTGCCGGTCACGGACGTGCCCGTCTTGTCACCGACGTAGGCCCAGTTGGTGCCCTCGTCGTCGTCGATGAGCCTGGCCGCGTTGAACCCGTCCCCGGTCGCGGTGGCGCCGGCCGCCGCCGAGGCGAGGTTGGGCTGCATCTTCACCTTGACGGTCTGCTTGGAGGCGTCGTCGACCTGGAAGTCGAACGGGGTGAGGCCGTAGCCCGGGGCGACCGCGATGGCGTCGTAGTGGCCCTTGGCGAACAGCGCCTTCTTGTCGAGGTCGGTCGTGGTGCCGGCGATCGGCGTGGTCCGGGCGCTGAACTTGCCTATGTAGATACGGGCGTTGGGGATCTCGTCGCCGCTGTTGACCACCTTGAAGGTGATGTTGCCGTTGACGCCGGTCGGGGTGGCGAAGTCCGCGTGCGGCCGGGTGTCGCTGGTCGAGGTGGCGGTGGCGTCGACGCCCATGCCGCGCTTGGCGAACGCGCCCCACATCACGTCGAGGTCGTCGCCGTGGTAGCGGATCTTGTCGGCGGCGAGCATCGCGTCACGGGCGTCGATCATGGTGATCTTGCCCGTGCCCATCAGCAGGTACGAGTCGAACATCAGCTGGACCCAGCGCCGGCCGCCGCCGCAGTCGTCGACCGAGGTCTTGCCGGCCGCGCACGAGGCGAGCACCTTCTTGGCCGGCTCGCCGTACTTGCCGACGAGCGCCTGGCGCACCTCGTACTGCACGGCGTTCCAGATCTCGCCGTCGGAGTGCACCTCCGGACCGCCCATGTCGTAGCCGAAGTTGGAGTAGTTGAGGGGGCTCTTGTCGATGGCGAAGTTGCGGATGCCGCGCTCGTTGTTGTCGGTCACGTACGGGCCGACGACCCACGGGTTCACGCCGTCCGGGACCGCGCCGGTCTCGATCAGCCGCTCGGTGGCGACCAGGTCGCTCCAGGACTCGCCCATCGAGCCGCCGTGCGTACCGGAGATGCCGGAGGTGCCGCCGCCGATCATGCGGTTGGTGATGGCGTGGGTGTACTCGTGCCCGATGACGGAGGCGTCGAAGTCGCCGTCGGCGCAGCGCCCGTAGAAGGCCCCGGCCTGCGGCTGCCACAGGTACATGTTGGTCAGCGCCACACCGCCGTCGGCGCCGGTGCTCTGGTTGGCGTTGTTGCGGGTGGCGGGGTTGCTGCCGCCGGAGCGGGCCACGCCCATCTCCGGGTCGCCGCCCTTGCCGCCCAGGTCGTAGTTGTCGTGCTGCATGTTCCACGTCTTCTCGGTGAACCCGAGGTGGTACGAGAAGTCGTGCATCACGTTGTGCTGGGCGAACAGGTTGCCGATCGCCGCGTCGCGGTCCGGCTTCGCGGGGTCGGTCAGCACCTTCGGGTCGCAGCCGGTGGCGTGCCAGGCGTCGGTGTACGAGTAGTCGTAGACCCGGTCGGCCCGCACGTCGGGGGTGATCCCCAGCCAGTTGCGCCCGGTGGCCGTCAGACCGTCGCTGGCGAAGGCGTTGGCGCCCAGCGTGGTGCCGAGCTTGTAGGAGCCGCCGTAGGTGCCGCCGCCCTCACCGGAGGCGATGTCCCAGGCGTGGTGAGGGGTGCCCGGGGCGGAGTCGCTCATGACGCGGTCGCAGCCGGGAGCGGCCGTCCAGCACCAGGTCTCGCGGGTGTCTGCGGAGGAGTCGTTCAGCGGGGGAGAGAAGGGGAAGACTTTCCATTGCGGGTTGCCGTCGTGGCCGTCCGCGACCCCGTCCTCGACCAGGGACCGACGGGCCAGCACCTCGCCGGTACGGGCGTCGACGACGCTGTCGTACAGCTCCGGCTCATCGCCGGCCGTACCGGCCTGCACCTGGAAGGCCGAGCGCACGGTGCCGTCGGGGTCGGCGATCACGACGGGGCGTACGAGCTGCGGTCCGGACAGTCCCGAGGCCTCGAACTTCCGCCACTTCTCGGTGCTGTCCGCCGCGGACAGCTTGCCGGGGGTCAGCGACACGTCGGCCAGCGCGGCCTTGATGGCGTCCTGTTCCGACAGGGTCGCCGGCTTCGGTGCGCCGGTGACCGGGGCCAGGGCGCCGGTGACGCTGACCACGGTGCCGTCGACGACACCCACGGAGATCTGGCCGTCCCGGGCGAACGGCTTGCCGTCCACCTCCTGGGCGAGCAGCACCGCGGCGCCCTTGCCGATCGGGGTGCTCGACACCAGCTTGAGGTCGTCGACCTGGCCGGCGGGGATGCCGAACAGGTCCGCGTTGGCCTTCAGATAGGCTCGGGCGGTCTGCTCGGGCTTGGTGGGCAGTCCCTTCGCCAGAGCGGTGCCGCTGCCGTCCGGCACGACCGTGGTCGGGGTGCCGTACCGGCTCCAGCTCACCCGGGCGTCGGCCTTGGCCGCCGCGCCTCTCGCCTTGGTCGACGGGGCTCTGTCGGCACCCGGCAGATCCTTGTCGGGCTTGCCATGGTGGTGGGCGCCGGTCATCCCCGAACCGGAACCCGACGGCTGCGCCGGGCCCGGGTCGGCGCCGGCGGTCGGTGTCTGTATCACCGCGACGATGCAGGCCGTGGCCAGCGCCAGGACGGTCCGCCGTGCACGTGTGGAGCGTGTGGAGTAAGTGCGCACTCGTACCCCTCTCCTCAAGAAGGACCGGACGGGGATTGCCCGTCCGGCACCCGCGGAGAGTGGCACGCGGCGCGATGCGGCAGGAATGATCGTGCATGGCGGAAACATGACAATGCACAGTTCCGCCACAGGTTACTCGCGGGTGCTCCACGACGGGCTACGCCCGCCGTCCCGACCGACCCTGACGCCGACGCCGGTGCACCCCCTCGTTCGCCGGTCCCGGCCGCCCCGAGCGCCGGGCGCGGGCCGCGCCGTTGGCCCCACGCCGGGCGCCGCTGCCGGATGCCCTCCGCGCGCCCCACCCGCCGGGCTCTGGCCTTCCCCGTTCGCCGGTCTCGGGTCGCGCCGAATGTGGTCTCGGGCCATGCCGAACGCGGTCTGGGCCTTGTTTGGGGGCCCGGGCCCCGTCCTCCGCCCCGAGCCGCACCGAACACCGGTGCCGAGAAGCCCCGTTCGCCGTTCTCAAGTCGCGCCGGCTTCCCTTTCGGTCCGCCCCGTTCGCCGGTCTCGACCGCACTGAGCGCCGGGCGGGGGTCGCGCCGTTGGCGCCCCGTCGGGGGCCGCTGCCGGATTCCCCCCGGTGCGCCCCGCCTGCCGGGCTCTGGGCATCCCCGTCCCCGTCCGTCGGCCTCGGGCCGCGCCGAACGTGGGTCTCGGCCGCTCTTTTGGGGGCCCGGGCCCCGGCCCTCCGTCCCGGGCCGCGTCGAACGCCGGTCCCGGGCTCCCTGTTCGCAGGGCCCGGCCCCCGGCCCCCCGGTCCACGGCCACCCCCCCGCCGATCCCCGTGTGCCGCCCGTTCGCCGTTCTCAAGCCGCGCCGAACGCCGTGAACGCCCACCCCGTCGCCTGGTGGGTCGCGTCGCCGGGCAGGGCGGTTCGGGCGTCGCGGAGGGACTCGGCCAGGGACAGACCGGCGTCCAGGCCCTTGTGCAGGGCGAGCATCAGGGGGACCACGGCCTCGTCGTTGACGGGAGCGCTGCAGGCCACCACTCCGGCGGTGCCCAGGGGCAGCAACGCCGTGACCAGGCCCAGGAGTTCGTCGGCGCCCACCGAGGCGAAGCGGGCGGTGTCGCAGCAGGACAGGATGATCCGGTACGGGCTGCGGTCCAGGCGCTCGAAGTCGTGCACGATCAGCGGGCCGTCGGCCATCGTGAGCGACGAGAACAGCGGGCTGTCCGCGCGGAAGGCGCCGTGCGCGGCGATGTGCGCGAGCGCGGCCCCGTCCAACTCCCGCAGCACCCGCGACACATGCGCGTCGGCCTCCTCCAGCACGGTCGGCGCACCGTAGCGGTCGGCGAGTTCGGGCACCTCCGCGCCCCCGGTCGCCAGACCCGGGCCGCGCACCAGCACCCGGCGGCCACCGGGCGGCGGCTCGGTCTCGTGGGCGCGCAGCCAGCTGCTCGCCGACGGCGACACGCTCAGCACCCGCTCCCGAAGCGACGGCAGCAGCGCCCACGGCACCCGGTGCAGCGAGCCCGGCGGCACCACCACGACGGGCCCGGAGCCGAGGTGGCGGGCGGCCGGGCCGAGCAGCAGCTCCTCCAGACGGCGCCCCGCCGCCTCCACCAGCGGCAGCCGGGCGGCCGCCCCCGGGTGGGCCAGCCGCCGCAGTCCCGCCTGCACGTGCTCCGCCTCGGTCACCGCGTCCGCGAGCCGCCCGGCCTCGAAGCGCCGTACCCGCCCCTCGCCGCACAGCAGGACGTGCACCCGCCCGTCCAGCACGGCCAGTTCTACCAGCCGCGCGTCCCCGAGCCGGGCCAGCAGCCGGCCGGGTTCGAACCGGTCGCCGCCACCTGGCGCCTCGCCGCGAAGGCGCAGGGTGCGCGAGCGGATCTCCCGCTCCAGGCGCCGCTGTTCGCGTTCCAGGGCGGGCACCGGGTGGCCCTCCTGACGGGCGTCCTGCGCGCGGGCGGCGATCTCGCGGAAGGCGGTCAGCCCGCTGAGCAGGGCCGGGTCGGCGGGCGGCCGGGTGGGCGGCGCGGACAGCACGGTGGCCCGCAGGCGCTCGCTCCACACCAGCAGCCGCCGCGGCTCACCGGAGTCGAGTGCCGCCTCCTGGGCCAGCGCGGCCAGTTCCGCGCCCTGCGCGGTCGCCCGGGCCCGCAACTCCGAGGCGCCCAGCGTCATCCGGTGGTCGTCGAGCACGTCGAGCCCGCGCCGGCACGCCTCCAGCACGCCACGCCGGGAGCCCGCCGCCCGCGCCCGCAGGGCCTGCGCCGCCCAGCCCGTCATCCGGGCGAGCGGCGGCCCGCCGTACCGGCTGCGCGCGGCGACCGCCAGATGGCTCTCGGCGTCCGCCGGCCGGCCCAGGGCGAGCGCGATCCGGCCCGCCAGCAGCGACGCCTCCGGCGCGGCCGGCGAGCCGAAGGAGGCCAGCCGTCCGGCCACCGCCGCGGCGTCCGCGACCAGCCGCCCCGAGCGGAGTCCGTCGGCCACCCGCGCCTCGATCAGCACCAGCCGGGCGTGCGTCTCCCACCAGGCCCGCCGCTGCCCCGCGAACAGCCGCACGGCCAGCGCGGCGCGCGCGGTCGCCGTGTGCGGGTCGTCCGCGAGACGCGCGGCCCGCGCCGCGGCCAGCAGGAGCTCTGCCTTGCGGGTCGACTGCCCGCCGATACCGTCCAGTTCGGCGATCGCCGCGTCGGCCCCCGCCAGCGCCTCGGGGGCGAGACCTGCCGCCATCAGGACCTCGCAGCGCCGGATCTCCAGCATGAACGTCGGCGTGCCGAGCTTGGCGTACTGCTCCTCGGCCTCGTCGAGGAGCCGCAGCGCCGCCGGGATGTCGCCCTGCCGGAACGCCGCCAGGCCCCGGCTCTCCACCGCGTCGGCCTTGTCGTGCTCCTGGCCGGTGGTGTCCCACAGCGCCTGCGCCGCGGTGAAGTCGGCGTCCGCCCGCTCCACCGCGCCCAGCGCCAGGTGCACGGTGGCCCGCAGCGTCAGCGCCCGCGCCGTCCAGATCACGTCGCCGGCCTGCCGCAGTACGGGAATTGCCCGCCGCACGTCCTCCAGCGCCTCGCCATGGCGGCCCAGCACCCACCACACGTACGCCCGCCGGAACAGCACCCGCGCCCGGGTGTGGCCCGTACCGCGCGCTACCCCGCGCTCGAACGCCGCGAGACCCTGCCGTGTGCGCCCCGCGTGCACCAACGCAACGCCCAGCGTGGCCAGTACGTCGGCCTCCCGCTCGGCCGAGTCGGCGCGCGCCGCCAGATCCCGGGCCCGGCGCAGATGCCGCAGCGCCAGCCGGGTGTCGCCGAAGTCCCGCTGCCAGATGCCGATCACCTGGTGCGCCACGGATCCGTGCAGCGGCGGCGGACCGGCCTCCAGCAGCCCGCGGGCCCGCTCCAGGGCCTCGCCGGGCGCGGCGAACACCATGGGCAGCAGTTCGAGGACCGAGTCGCTTCCCGCTGTCACCCGTCGGATGGTAGTGGCCTGGTGAGGCCCCTGGAACCGGCGCACACCCGTCGGCGCTGTATCAGGCAGGGGCCGCACGGCTCAGACTGACGACCGTCGCACCAACCGGAGGGCACGCCATGGCACCTCAGCGATTCCGCGAGCAGTTCGCCCAGATCCAGCGCTCGATGCCGGGAGTGCCGCTGGCGATGGGCCCGGACGACGCGGCCGAGTTCTGCTACGAGAAGGGCGTCGTCCTCGCCCGCGACGGCGAGGAGGCCCGGCTGGTCGAGGACACCGTCCGCGCGCACTTCGCCGCGGCCCCCGACCTGACCGAGGACCGAGTGCGCCGCGCGGGCCCCGAGACCAACCGCACCGGAGTCACCCGGATCCAGGTCGACGACCCGGGCCGCGGCGACCGCGGCGGCGACCTCGCCGTCACGCACGCGTTGCGCGCCCTGCGCGAGCCCGAGGGCAGGGCCGGACGGCGGCTGGTCAGCCGCAACCACGTGGTGTCGATCGCGTCGGTCAACGCCTGCCCCGGCGACGAGCCGGTGCCCGCCCCGTTCGCCGAGGGGCCCAACCCGGCCCCCGCCGAGACCGCCTACGACGAGGACACCGCCGTCGGCGTCCTCGTCGTCGACACCGGCCTCATGCACGACTACCGCTCGGTCCCGACGCTGGCCCACGTCCAGGGCGACGCGCAGGTGGAGGAGACCGACGAAGCGGGCGTACTCCAGCAGTACGTCGGCCACGGCACGTTCATCGCCGGGCTGGTCGCCGCCGTCGCCCCGAACACCGACATCACCGTGCGCGGCACCCTCAACGACGCCGGCGCCATCCTGGAGTCCGACTTCGGCCACCGGCTGTTCGAAGCCGTCGACGCGGGCGGCTGGCCCGACATCCTCAGCCTGTCCGCGGGCACCCCCAACGGCCGCACCGACGGCCTGCTCGGGGTGGACGCCTTCATGCGGGAACTGCGCGACAGAGGAACCCTGTTGGTCGCGGCCGCGGGCAACAACGCGAGCGGCACACCGTTCTGGCCCGCGGCCTATGCAGGCCTGCCGGAGTACGCCGAGTCCGTGCTCTCGGTCGGCGCCCTGCGCGGCGACGGCGAGTACGGCGCCTGCTTCAGCAACCACGGCGCCTGGGTCGGGGTGTACGCCCCGGGCGAGCGGCTGACCAGCGCCCTCACCGGCTTCGACGCGCCCGTGCCGTACGTCTACCAGCACTCCACCTACGACGCCTGCCGGTTCGGCTTCTCCTACGCGTGCACCTGCCAGTCCCCGCCGCACACCGGAGTGCTCAGCGAGGCGGAGCAGAGCCGGCCGGCGCAGGCGGACCGCGTGGTGTTCGAGGGCTTCGCGCAGTGGAGCGGCACCTCCTTCGCCACCCCGGTGGCCGCGGCGATGATCGCGGCGCACATGACCGCGCACAAGGAGCGCGACCCGCGTGCGGCCCGGCGCCAACTGCTGGAGACGAACACCGAGTACGCGGAAGTACGCGGGGCGCACGTCCCGGCGCTGCGTCCGCCCACCTGGCGTCCGGTCCCCGTCGTCCGGCTCGCCCCGCCGGCATGAGGTCCGGAACCGTCCCCTCGACGGCGTACGATGACAGGCCGTATTCGAGGGGTGAGGCAGTGGATCGCGCAGAAGTCGGCGTGCTCGTCCAGTCCGCCGTCGAGGGTGACGCGGCGGCCTGGAAAGCACTGGTGGAGGGGCTGAGTCCGCTGGTGTGGTCGGTGGTGCGCGCGCACCGGCTCTCGGACGCCGACGGGCACGAGGTGTACCAGACCGTGTGGTTCCGCTTCGCCCAGCACCTCGGGCGGATCCGCGAGCCCGAGAAGGCCGGCTCGTGGCTGGCGAGCACCGCCCGCAACGAGTGTCTGAAGACGCTCAGGAGCCTGAGCCGGCTGACGGTGACGAGCGATCCGCAGCTCCTGGACCGGGTCAGCGAGGACCGCACGCCCGAGCAGTCGCTGCTCGACTCCGAGGAGGCCGCCGCGCAGAGCGAGCGGATCCGCAGGCTGTGGCAGGAGTTCGAGAAACTCGGCGACCGCTGCCGCCAGTTGCTGCGGGTGCTGATCGCCTCGCCGCCGCCCAGCTACCAGGAGGTGTCCGCGGCCCTCGGCGTCGCCGTGGGCAGCATCGGACCACTGCGCCAGCGCTGTCTGCGGCGCCTGCGCGCACGACTCGACGCACGGGGGACAGTGTGAACGGCAACAATCGCGACGACGACGGCACAGGCGGCGAACCGCCCGTCCGGGACGGGACGTTCGACGAGGAGGACATGGCCGCTGGGCTGCTGGAGGAGGAGTTGCGGCAGGCCGCCGCCATCCTCGACCCGGTGCCCCGGGACCTGCGTCAACTCGCCGTCGAAGCGTTCGCGTTGCGCGACCTCGACGCCCGGATCGCCGAGCTGACCTTCGACTCGCTCGTCGACGCCATACCGGTCCGCGGCGCGACGGACACGCCCAGGATGCTGACGTTCCAGGCCGGTGAGCTGACCGTGGACGTCGAGGTCACCGCGGACGGGCTGATGGGGCAGGTGCTGCCGCCGCAGCCCGCCCGGATCGAGGTGCTGGCCGGCCCGCGGCGGCCGGGCCCCGCGCTCACCGCCGACGAACTGGGCCGGTTCACCGGCGACGCACCGCCCGCCGGCCCGTTCGCGCTGCGGCTGCGCGCGGGCGCCGACGTCGTCGTCACGGAGTGGCTGCGGGCCTGACCGGACCGGCCGGAGTCAGCCGCCCAGACCGTCGACGAGGGCGGCCAGCGCCCCGGCCGGCCGGTCGAGCCCGGGACCGGCGGGGCCGCCCGGCTCGGTCATGTACGTGTCCCGCCGGATCTCCACCATCAGGGCGCCGACTCGGGTGTCCTCCCCGTAGAACTCCATCGGCACGTAGGCACCGTTGAACGGGCTGTCCAGGCCCGTCCCGCCGCAGCGCGCGAACGCGGCGCGGGCGAGCTCCGTCAGCTCCGGCGGGGTGTGGAACGGGTCGGTGCCCAGGCACACGGGCGGCCGCGGGCCCTCGCCGTGCAGCTCGTAGGGGAGCGCGGCGCCCGGGTAGGAGTGCACGTCGACGATCACGGCACGCCCGGTGGCGGCCAGCCGGTCGGCGACGGCCTTCGTCATCGCCTCGGCGTACGGCCGGAAGTACCGCCCGATCAGCGGTTCCGGGTCGGTGTCCGCGGGCCGCAGGACCTCCCGGTGCGTGGTCCGCGTGTACACCGCGCCCATTCCGACGGCGAGCATCTCCTCCCGCTCGTCCGGGAACCGCTCCGGGTCCACCACCAGCCGCGACAGCCGGTTGACGAACCGCCACGGCGTCAGCCCCGCCAGCCCGGCCGCCGCCTCGGCGATCCGGTCGGTGTACGCGTCGGTGATGTGGTCCAGCTCCCGTTCGAGGGCCGCGTCGTCCAGCACGATCCCGGCCCGGACCCCGGCCGGTATGGCCCGCGCCGCGTGCGGCACGTGCAGGATCACCGGTGACTCGGCGGCGCCGGGCAGCAGTTCGAAGGACGGCGGGGTGTCGTGCATGGGGCGTTCCTGTCTCTCTTCGCGTCGCCGCGCGGTTCCCGACGCCATGGCCCCACCGATCCTGCCGCACCCCACTGACAACACGGCTCAGACCGTCCCCAGCAGCTCCCGGACCAGCCGTCCCACCTGCTCCGTCTCGATCAGGAAGCCGTCGTGGCCGTACGGCGACTCGATCACCCGAAGCCGGTCGGCGCCCGGAATGCCGTCGGCCAACTCGGCCTGCTGGGCGAGCGGGTAGAGGCGGTCGGAGTCGACCCCGGCCACCACCGCGGGGGCGGTCACCCGGCGCAGGGCGGCGCGCACGCCGCCCCGGGCCCGGCCTGCGTCGTGAGCGTTCATCGCCTCGGTCAGGACGACGTAGCTGGCCGCGTCGAACCGCCGTACCAGCTTGCCCGCGTGGTGGTCGAGGTAGGACTCCACCTGGTAGCGCCCGCCGTGCCACGGGTGTTCCGTGTCCTGCGCAAGGCGGCCGAAGCGGAGCTGGAGTTCGGGCTCGCTGCGGTAGGTGACATGCGCGAGCCGGCGGGCGAGGCCCAGGCCGGCGTGGGGTCCGAGTCCGGTGTCGTGGTAGTCGCCTCCGCGCCAGTGCGGGTCGCCGCGGATGGCGTGCAACTGGACGTTCGCCCACGCCATCTGCTCCGCGCTCGCCGCCGCCGTCGTGGCGAGCAGCAGCAGGGCGCCCGTGCGCTCCGGGTACGACACCGCCCACTCCAGCGCCCGCATCCCGCCCATCGAGCCGCCGGCCACCAGGGCCCACCTCTCGACGCCCAGCGCGTCCGCCAGGTCCCGTTCGGCCGCCACCTGGTCCCGTGGGGTCACGAACGGGAAGGCCCCGCCCCAGCACCGCTGCCCGCCGGGCCGCGGCGAGGCCGGTCCCGTACTGCCCTGGCAGCCGCCCAGCACGTTCGGCGCCACGACGAACCACCGGTCGGTGTCCAGGGCCCGGCCCGGCCCGACCAGCCCCTCCCACCAGCCGGGCGTGGGATGACCGGGACCGGCCGGCCCGGTGACATGGCTGTCGCCGGTCAGTGCGTGCAGCACCAGCACCGCGTTGGAGGCGTCCGGGGCCAGGCGGCCCCACGTCTCGAACGCCAGCCGCACGCCCGGCAGTTCACCGCCCGCCTCCAGCGGCAGCGGCCCGCGGAGCACATGCCACCGGCGGCGCCCCGGCGGGTCCCCCGCCCGCCAGGCCCCGGAGGCCGGCGGGCGGGGAAGCGCGTTCGCCGGGGAGGCGAGAACGCTGTTCAGGACGCCCCCTTCGCCGCGCGGAAGCCGGCCTCCAGATCGGCCTTCAGGTCGGCGACGCTCTCGATGCCGACCGACAGCCGCACCAGGCCCGGCGAGGCCCCGGTCGCCGCCGACTGCTCCTCGTCGAGCTGGCTGTGCGTGGTGGACGCCGGGTGGATGATCAGGCTCCGTACGTCGCCGATGTTGGCGAGATGGCTGAACAGTTCCACCCCGTCCACGAACCGCTTGCCCGCCTCGACCCCGTCACGCAGCTCGAAGGAGACCACCGCCCCCGCGCCCCGGGGCAGATACCTGCGCCCCGCCTCGTACCAGGGGCTGGAGGGAAGTCCCGCGTAGTGGACCGCCGACACCTCGTCGCGCCCCTCCAGCCACTGGGCGAGGGCCTGCGCGTTGGCGGAGTGCCGCTCGATGCGCAGGCTCAGCGTCTCCACGCCCTGCAGCAGCAGGAACGCCGAGTGCGGGGACAGCGCCGGTCCCAGGTCGCGCAGCAGCTGCACCCGCAGCTTGGCGGCGAACGCGCCGGGCCCGAGCGCCGGCCAGTAACGCAGACCGTGGTAGCTCGGGTCGGGCTCGGTGAAGTCCGGGAAGCGGTCGGCGTGCGCTCCGAAGTCGAAGGTGCCGCCGTCCACCACGACCCCCGCGATCGCGGTGCCGTGCCCGCCGAGGAACTTGGTCGCCGAGTGCACCACGACGTCCGCGCCGTGCTCGATCGGACGCAGCAGGTAGGGCGTCGGCACCGTGTTGTCCACGATCAGCGGCACGCCCGCCGCGTGCGCGACGTCGGCGACCGCCCGGACGTCGAGCACGTTGCCGCGCGGATTGCCCAGCGTCTCCGCGAACAGCGCCTTGGTGTCCGGCCGGATCGCCGCCCGCCAGGCGTCCGGGTCGTCGGGGTCGTCCACGAACGACACCTCGATGCCGAACTTCGGCAGGGTGTGCCGGAACAGGTTGTACGTGCCGCCGTACAGCGACGTACTGGAGACGACGTGGTCGCCGGCGCGCGCCACCGTCAGCAGCGCGAGCGTCTCCGCGGCCTGCCCGGAGGACAGCGCCACCGCGGCGACCCCGCCCTCGAGCGCCGCGATCCGCTGTTCGAAGACGTCCTGGGTGGGGTTGTGGATCCGGGTGTAGATGTTGCCGGGCTCGGCGAGCGAGAACAGATCGGCGGCGTGCCGGGTGTCCCGGAAGACGAACGACGTGGTCTGGTAGATCGGCGTCGCCCGCGCTCCGGTCGCCGGATCGGGCGCGGCCCCGGCGTGGACCTGCTTGGTCTCGAACGACCAGGCGGACGTGTCGGGTCCGGCGGGCGTCTCGTCGGGCGTGTGGCCGGCGGTGACGGCGTCGATGGGCTGCGTGGGGTCGCTCATGGTGCTCCTCGTACGGAGTGCGGTGGCGCGGTGGCCACGGGGGTGCCGCGGGTCCCGGGGCATGCGTGAGCGCGTGCGGAACCGCGGGATGAACGAGATGAGGGGAAACGACGTGGGCCCCGGGGGCCGTGGCGCGACGGCGGTCGGCGGGTACGTCAGCCGGTGAGGCGACAGCCCGTGCTGGTGACACGTCCGTGGTCGACGTGGCGGCGGCTGACGAGCGCGATCATGCGACCAGGTAAACACGCGGGTCCGGCGGCGCACCAGCGCCGGAGCGGGGATGACACGCAGCCGTCACAAAAGGGCTCCGCCCCGGCCCGGCGGACTGCCGGTCGGGGCGGAGCGGTGAGGACTGCCGGGCCCCGGCGAGATACCGGGGCCCGGGTCGGCTCAGAGGCCGGCCAGCGCCTCGTTCCAGGTGGCCGACGGGCGCATGACCTCGGCGGCCCTGGCCGGGTCGGGCTGGTAGTAGCCGCCGATCTCGGCGGGCTTGCCCTGGACGGCGACCAGCTCGTCGACGATCTTCTGCTCGTTGGCGGCGAGGGTCTCGGCGAGCGGCGCGAACGCCGTGGCCAGATCGGCGTCGTCGGTCTGCCGCGCCAGCTCCTGCGCCCAGTACAGGGACAGGTAGAAGTGGCTGCCGCGGTTGTCGATGCCGCCGACGCGACGGGTCGGGGACTTGTCCTCGTCGAGGAAGGTCGCCGTGGCCCGGTCGAGGGTGTCGGCGAGCACCTTGGCGCGGGCGTTGCCGGTGGCCTCGGCGTACTGCTCGAGGGACGGCACCAGGGCGAAGAACTCGCCCAGGGAGTCCCAGCGCAGGTAGTTCTCCTTGACGAGCTGCTGCACGTGCTTCGGCGCGGAGCCGCCGGCGCCCGTCTCGAACAGACCGCCGCCCGCCATCAGCGGGACCACGGAGAGCATCTTGGCGCTGGTGCCCAGCTCCAGGATCGGGAACAGGTCGGTGAGGTAGTCGCGCAGCACGTTGCCGGTGACGGAGATGGTGTTCTCGCCGCGGCGGATGCGCTCCACGGACAGCTTGGTGGCCTCCTCCGGGGACATGATCCGGATGTCCAGGCCCTCGGTGTCGTGCTCCGGCAGGTACTGCTCGACCTTGGCGATCAGGTTGGCGTCGTGGGCGCGGCCCTCGTCCAGCCAGAACACGGCCGGGTCGCCGGTGGCGCGGGCGCGGGTGACGGCCAGCTTCACCCAGTCCTTGATCGGGGCGTCCTTGGTCTGGCAGGCGCGGAAGATGTCACCGGCCGAGACCGTCTGCTCGAGCACGGCGTCGCCGGCCTGGTCGACCAGGCGGACGGTGCCGGTGACCGGGATCTCGAAGGTCTTGTCGTGGCTGCCGTACTCCTCGGCCTTCTGCGCCATCAGGCCCACGTTCGGGACCGAGCCCATGGTCGACGGGTCGTAGGCGCCGTGGGCGCGGCAGTCGTCGATCACGGCCTGGTAGACGCCCGCGTAGCTGGAGTCCGGGATGACCGCGAGGGTGTCGTGCTCCTGGCCGTCCGGGCCCCACATGTGGCCGGAGGTGCGGATCATGGCCGGCATGGAGGCGTCGACGATCACGTCGGAGGGGACGTGCAGGTTGGTGATGCCCTTGTCGGAGTCGACCATCGCCAGCTCCGGGCCCTCGGCGAGCTCGGCGTCGAAGGATGCCTTGATCTCGGCGCCCTCCGGCAGGTTCTCCAGGCCCTTGTAGATGCCGCCCAGACCGTCGTTCGGGGTCAGGCCGGCCGTGGCGAGGACCTCGCCGTACTTCGCGAACGTCTTCGGGAAGAAGGCGCGCACCACGTGACCGAAGACGATGGGGTCGGAGACCTTCATCATCGTGGCCTTCAGGTGCACGGAGAACAGGACGCCCTCCTGCTTGGCGCGGGCGACCTGGGCGGTGAGGAACTCGCGCAGCGCGCCGACGCGCATCACGGAGGCGTCCACGACCTCGCCCTTCAGGACGGGCACGGACTCGCGCAGCACGGTGGTGGAGCCGTCGTCGCCCTTCAGCTCGATGCGCAGCGCGCCGTCCTCGGCGATCACCGCGGACTTCTCGGTGGAGCGGAAGTCGTCGACGCCCATGGTCGCCACGTTGGTCTTGGACTCGGCGGTCCAGGCGCCCATGCGGTGCGGGTGGGTCTTGGCGTAGTTCTTCACCGAGGCGGGGGCGCGACGGTCGGAGTTGCCCTCGCGCAGCACCGGGTTCACCGCGGAGCCCTTGACCTTGTCGTAACGGGCGCGGATGTCGCGCTCCTCGTCGGTCTTCGGGTCGTCCGGGTAGTCCGGCAGCGCGTAGCCCTGGCGCTGGAGCTCGGCGACCGCGGCCTTGAGCTGCGGGATGGAGGCCGAGATGTTCGGCAGCTTGATGATGTTGGCCTCGGGCGTCTTGGCGAGCTCGCCCAGCTCGGTCAGCGCGTCCGGGATCCGCTGGTCCTCGGTGAGGTACTCCGGGAACACGGCGATGATGCGCCCGGCCAGCGAGATGTCACGCGTCTCCACGGCGACACCCGCCTGCGAGGCGTACGCCTGGACCACCGGCAGGAAGGAATACGTCGCCAGGGCCGGGGCCTCGTCAGTGTGTGTGTAGATGATGGTCGAGTCAGTCACCGGGTGCTCCGCTCCACGTCTGCAACATTGCTCGACATCAAGATATCTCGTGACGGCCCCCGACTCGACAGGGGTCCGCCCCGGACCGGGAGGACTGGCTCAGTCCTCCGCGAACGAGCCGTGCCGCCCCGCGCCGGCGGCGAACCGGGCCGCGCCCCGGAGGCCCTCGGCCAGTACGCCCATGCCGTGCCGGAGTTCCCCGCGCAGGGCCGACGGCTCGTCCAGGGACTCCTGCTCCAGGACCGAGGCGCGGTCCGCCCGGAGGCAGGCCTGGGGGAAGCCGGCGAGCCGGGCGGCCAGTGACTCGGCCTCGGCGCGGGCGCGGCCGGTGGGGACGAGGCGGTTCGCCAGGCCCATCCCGTACGCCTCCCGGGCCGGGACCGGCCGTCCCGTGAGGATCATGTCCATGGCACGGCTGGTGCCGATCAGCCGGGGCAGCCGTACCGTGCCGCCGTCGATCAGCGGCACGCCCCAGCGGCGGCAGAACACACCGAACACGGCGTCCTCCTCCGCCACCCGCAGATCGCACCACAGCGCCAGTTCCAGACCGCCCGCCACGGCATGGCCGGCCACCGCCGCGATCACCGGCTTGGACAGCCGCATCCGGGTCGGCCCCATCGGCCCGTCGCCGTCCTCCGTCACCCGGTTGCCCCGGTCGGTCCCGGCCGCCTTCAGGTCCGCGCCCGCGCAGAACGTGCCGCCCTCGCCCCACAGCACGGCCACCCTGGCCCCCTCGTCGGACTCGAACCGGCGGAAGGCGTCGGCGAGTTCGGCGGCCGTCGGCCCGTCCACCGCGTTGCGGGCGCCGGGCCGGGACAGGACGATCGTGGTGACGTACCCCTGGCGCTCGATCCGGACCGGCATGGCGGCGACCTCCTGCTGCGTGCTGGGACGGGCAGGTTACTCCTCGGTACAACCGCGCGGGAGACGGAGGCGCGGCGCAGGGGGGTCAGATGACCTTCAGCCGGACCAGCGCCCCCAGTGTGAGCGCCCCCGGCAGCAGCGGCAGCCAGACCGTGATGATCCGGTAGGCCACCACCACCGCCGTGACGACCGCGGCCGGACCTCCCGCTGCCACCAGCGCCACGACGAGCGCGGCCTCCACCGAGCCGATCCCCCCGGGCGTCGGCACCAGCGCGACCGCGGTGGTGGCCGCCAGATACGCCAGCGCCATGTACACGGACGGCACCGGCAGCGACAGCGCCCGTCCCACCGCGACCAGGGAGACCGCCTGAAGGGCCGGGAAGGCCAGCGAGCCGCCCCACAGCGCGAGCGCCCGCGCCGGACGCGAGTGCACCGACCGCGCCTCGCTCAGCGCCGTGCGCACGAACGCGGCCACCGCGGTGCGCAGCCGCCGTACGCACCACGCCGCCCCGGCCGCGGCGACCAGGACCCCGCCCACGGTGTACAGCAGGGGACCGGCCACGCCCGAGGGCAGCAGGCCGCCGAGCCGCAGCGCGTCCGGGAACGCGAGGAGCAACGCGGCGAGCAGGGCCAGCCGGGCCACGCTCTCCGCGAGCATGTACAGCGCGAGCGCGGCGGAGGACCGGGCCAGGGAGACCCCGCACACCGTCAGGAACCGCAGGTTCACGGCGCTCGCCCCGAGGCCCGTCGGCAGCAGGTGGTTGGCGGCGCCGGCGGCGAACTGGGTGGCGAGCAGCCGCCGTCTCGGCAGCCGCTGGACGACCGCGCCCTGCCGGGTCACGGCCGCCGCGACCCAGGTCAGGCAGGTCGTGCCGACGGCGGCCAGCAGCCACGGCCACTCGGCGGTCCGCAGGTGCGCGAAGCCCTCGGCCAGCACCGACCGGTGCCGTACCGCGGCCACCGCCACCAGCAGCACCGGCAGCAGGCACAGTACCTGGCGCACGGGCAGGCGCCGCGGAAGCCTTCCTGGCCGCAGATCGGGGAGTTCGACTGCTGTCGCATCCGGGGTCACATCCGGAGAGGTTCCCCCTGCCGCGCCAACGCCGGGTGGCGGAACCGGGGACGGCGCCTTACGAGCGGGAAGCGGGTGGGCGGGCGGAGTCGCCGGAGCCTTCGGGGTGCGCACATTGACCTCAACGAAGCTTGAGGTTCTAGGTTCTTCTCCATGAGTATGGAGACCACCGCCTGGACGCAGTTGCACAGCGTCATGACCGCCCAGCAGGAGCGGCGCCCCCTCGCCCGCGCGACGCTGCGCCGTATCGCCGCGTTCGCCCGGCCCCACCGCCGCCGTATCGCGCGGTTCGTCGCCCTCGGGGTGGTGACCGCGCTGCTCGCGGTGGCGACCCCCGTGCTCGCCGGGCGCGTCGTCGACGTGATCGTGTCCCGGGGCGACCAGGGCACGGTCGTACGCCTGGCCCTGCTCATCGCCCTGATCGCGGTGGCCGAGGCGGGGTTCGGCATCCTCGGCAGACGGCTGTCGGCCACGCTCGGCGAGGGACTCATCCTCGATCTGCGCACGGCGGTGTTCGACCATGTGCAGCGCATGCCGGTGGCGTTCTTCACGCGCACGCGTACCGGGGCGCTCGTCTCCCGGCTCAACAACGACGTCATCGGCGCCCAGCGGGCCTTCAGCAACACCCTCTCGGGCGTCGTCAGCAACGTGGTGACGCTGCTGCTGACCCTCGCCGTGATGCTCACCCTGTCCTGGCAGATCACCCTGCTCGCCCTCGTCCTCCTCCCGGTGTTCGTGGTGCCGGCCCGGCGGATGGGCAGCCGGATGGCCCGTATGCAGCGGGAGGCGGCCACGCTGAACGCGGCGATGGGCACCCGGATGACCGAGCGCTTCTCCGCCCCCGGCGCCACCCTGGTCAAGCTCTTCGGCCGCCCGGAGCAGGAGTCGGAGGAGTTCGCGGCCCGCGCAGGCCGGGTGCGGGACATCGGCATCCGCACGGCGACGGCGCAGTCCGCCTTCATCACCGCGCTGACCCTGGTGTCCTCGCTGGCGCTGGCCCTGGTCTACGGCCTCGGCGGGTACTTCGCCCTGCGCGGCACCCTGGAGCCGGGCGCCGTCGTGTCGCTCGCGCTGCTGCTGACCCGCCTGTACGCGCCGCTCACCGCGCTCGCCGGGGCGCGCGTGGAGGTGATGAGCGCTCTGGTCAGCTTCGAGCGGGTCTTCGAGGTGCTCGACCTCAAGCCGCTGATCGAGGAGAAGCCGGACGCCCGTCAGGTGCCCGAGGGACCCCTCGCCGTGGAGTTCGACGGCGTCCGCTTCGGCTACCCGGCCGCCGACAAGGTCTCCCTCGCCTCCCTCGAGGAGGTCGCCGGCCTCGACACCCGCGACGGCGCCGAGGTCCTGCACGGCGTCTCCTTCCGCGCCGAGGCCGGGCAGACCGTCGCCCTCGTCGGCTCCTCCGGCGCCGGCAAGTCCACGATCGCGCAACTGCTGCCGCGCCTGTACGACGTCGACGAGGGCGCCGTGCGCCTCGGCGGCGTCGACGTCCGCGACCTGACCTTCGCGTCCCTGCGGGCCACCCTCGGCATGGTCACCCAGGACGGCCACCTCTTCCACGACTCCGTGCGCGCCAACCTGCTGCTGGCCCGCCCGGCCGCGACCGACGCGGAACTGTGGGACGCCCTGCGCCGGGCCCGCCTCGACGACCTCGTACGCTCCCTGCCCGACGGCCTCGGCACCGTCGTCGGCGAGCGCGGCTACCGGCTGTCCGGCGGCGAACGCCAGCGGATGACCATCGCCCGGCTGCTGCTGGCCCGCCAGCGGGTGGTCATCCTCGACGAGGCCACCGCCCACCTCGACAACACCTCGGAGGCGGCCGTCCAGGAGGCGCTCGCCGAGGCCCTGGAGGGCCGGACCGCGGTGGTGATCGCCCACCGGCTGTCCACGGTGCGGGCCGCCGACCTCATCCTGGTCGTCGAGGGCGGACGGATCGTAGAACGCGGCACCCACGACGAACTCCTCGCAGTCGACGGCAGGTACGCGGAGTTGCACCGCACGCAGTTCGAGCAGCGGGCGGAGGAAGCGCGGGCGGCGGGGGAGGCGCCGGGGGCGCCGGGGATCGCGGTGGCCGGGGAGGCGGTGGCGTAGGCGGCACCGCTCAGTGGGAGGGCGGCTGCCGGTTGTGCCGTGCCCGCCGTGCCTGCACCAGCAGAGGCACCAGGGAGAGAACGACGAGCACGGCGACCATGACCAGGAGGTAGTCGCCGATGCTGGGCACGGACGCCCCCAGACCGTATCCGGCCAGCACCAGGCTCTGGGACCAGAGCACGCCGCCGACGGTCGCCCAGAGCGTGAAGGTCCGCGTGGGCACGCCCAGCGCCCCGGCCGCGGGGTGCAGGACGGTCCGCAGCATCGGGATGAAGCGGCCGATGACCAGCGCCTTACCCTGCCCGTACCGGGCCAGGAGTTCCTGCGCCCGCGCGGCCCGCTCCTTCAGCCGCCGGCTGGAGGAGCGGGCGAGCAGTGTCCGCCCGCCCCGCCGCCCGAGCAGGAACCCCACCTGCCCGCCCGCCACCGCGCCCACGGCGGCGCACACCAGCACCTGCCACAACGCCATCCGCGGCGCCTGGCTGTCGGTCTGCGCGCACAGCACACCGGCCGGGATCAGCAGCGTGTCACCGGGAAGGAAGAAGCCGAACACGATCAGACCCGACTCGGCGAAGGTGACGACCAGGACTCCCAGCGCGCCGAAGGCGGCCAGCACCGAGGCGCTGTCCGTCGGGTTGACGGCGATCACCGTCGTCATCGCCTCATGGCCCTCCTCGCCGCGGCCCGCTGCTCCAATGATGGACGCGGCTCGCCGGATACCGCCCATCGGTGGGCAGTCGAAAAGGCGTTCACCCGGCGGAGACCGGTCCGGGGCCCGCGTGGGCCAGGCTCACCAGACTCAGCAGGGCCCGGCGGAGCATGTCGTCGTCGACGTCGGCGTTGGCGGCGAGAGGCCGTCCGACGTGTACAAGCGTCGGTCCCGGCCGCAGAATGATCGCCGAATCTCTGATCATCACGGCGAGGAGCACAGCTCATGGCAGGACCCACCGCTCAGCAGGACCCGGGGCGGGCAACGGCCCATCACACGGCGCTCCCGGGGACCGAAGGGCTCGGGCAGCTGCGGGAGACGTTCCTGCCGAAGCGCATCAGCACCGTGCGGATAGCCGCCGTTCTGTTCATGGGCGTCATTCCCTGATCCTTCCGCCCCTCGCCGCCTACTTCTTCTGGATCGCCTCCACGGCGCCCAACCTCTCGCGCAAGCAGGCCGCCCGCCGACTGCACCTCTTCGAGCACGGCCTGGCCGAGGTGGGAAGGAACGGCAAGATCTCCGTCTTCCGCTGGGACTCGATGACGGTGTTCCAGGAGATCACCGAGCGCTACGCGAACGGCATCTACGTCGGCACCACCTACGTCTACACGCTCCACCGCGAGGACGGCACGACGCTCAAGGTGACCGACTTCTACGACCAGCCGGAGCGCTGGGGCCCGGCTTTCCAGCACGAGATCATCCAGGCGCAGCTGCCCGGACTGGTCACCGCGCTGGAACAGGGCCGGACCCTGACCTACGGGAGCGTCTCGGTGAACCAGGGCGGTGTGGCCACACCGAAGGGGAGCCTGACCTGGGCGGAGATCGAGAAGATCGAGATCTCCCAGGGAATGCTGGTGCTGCGCAAGCCCGGCAAGAAGCTGCCCTGGTCCCAGGTGCAGGTCAAGAAGATCCCGAACCTCTTCCTCCTCCTCGCCCTCATCGACCAACTCCGCTCGGGCGGCCGCCGGCATCCGTGGCCTGCCTAGGGAAGCCAGAGGTACGTACGCACCTCTGCCCGAGTGGCCGGAAGCCCGTAAGCGGTCAGGTTCTCGCCGAGGTCAAGCTGCTGCTGGGAGCGGGGGAGGCTCGAAGAGCCTCCTCATACGGGGCGAGGAGTTGTTCGGGGGAGGGCTTACCGATGCCCAACAACGATCTTCACGACATCATCCCTGGAGCCGGACGACTACTGGGAGGGGGTGGTGCCGTTCGCCGTCGTGGGCGGTGGTGTTCCGTCCGCGTACGCGGTGAAGTGGGCCGGTGTGTGGTCGATGGGCGGCAGGTCGGGGCGCCAGGATGTGAGGATCTGGGCGCTGCACACGAACAGGCCCTGGGGCAGCCGGTCCAGGGGCCACCAGCGCCAGTCGCCCACGCTCTCGTGCGGCTGGTCGGCGGGTTCGCCCTGCCAGGACGTGACGACGGCGCCGACGGTGACGCGTACGACGTCGTCGACGTGGTCGAGGAGCGTCCCCAGCAGCGTCACGTCCTCGGGGCGGGCGACGAGCCCGGTCTCCTCGGCGAGTTCGCGTACGACGGTGCCGTGGAGGGACTCGCCGGGCTCGACGGTGCCCCCGGGCAGCTCCCAGGTGCCGTGCCGGTGCCGTCCCAGCAGCAGGCCCCGTTCGCCGTACACGATGGCCCCGACGCCGATCGCGGCGTGCGGTACGGGCGGCCGGGCGGTCCGTGGGCGACTGGTCAGGCGGGATGGGCTCGGCGTGCGGTGGCGTCGGGCCCGGACGAGTTGGAGGATCCCGGGGTTGCCGGGCTCCGGTGCGGTGAGGAGTTCGATCCCTTCCACCTCGAAGCCGTACTCGGTCAGGAGTTCTTCCCAGAGTCGCGGAGTGAGCACCCACATCCGGGTGGGGATGGGCTCCCCGTCGCGCAGCCGGATCAACTCCCGCCGTGGCACCGCCTCGTCGGACGGCCCCTGCGCGTCGGCGTCGGTGTGGAGGGCGGAGAAGACGAGCGGGGCGCCGTCGACCAGCCCGTCGCGCAGGGCCGGCAGTACGTGGTGCGGGTCGATGCAGCCGAAGGTACGGATGCCGTAGGCGGCCTCGTACGGTTCCGCGTGACGCAGATGCTCGGCGACGTCACCGCACAGGAACCGGACTCCGGGCTCGGTGCCGTGAGCGTTCAGCGCGCGCTGGTGCTGGGTGGGGGACAGGTCGACGCCGTCCACGAGCGCGCCGCACTCCCGGGCCAGGTGGACGGCGTGGTGACCGGGGCCTGATCCGACGTCGAGGATCCGCTTGCCGCGGATGTCCCCGAGGACCTCGGCTCCGGGGCCCACACCGGGCCAGAACGCCCAGTCGATGCGGTCGGGTACCGGAGGCAGGTAGCCGTGGTCCAACTGGCGTTGACCGTAGATCGTCCAGCTCTGCTCATCTGCGGGGCGTGCCGTCACAGAAGGACTCCAAGTCGGTTCCTGGCACCGTCAGGGAACAAGTTCGGTGCGGCGAAGGCTGCGGAACACCGTGGGCGTGGCCCAGCCGCGCAGGGTGGCGTGAATCGCCGATCGGAACGCGGCCTCCGCCGTGGGAGCGTCGAGGGCTCCGGCGAGTTCGAGCGTCACAAGCCCGTGCAGGGTGACCCACAGTGAGAGCGCGATCGACGTCGCCTCGCCGGCGAGAAGCGAGCCAGTCACGGCGCGGTCGATCGCCGCGACGAGTGGCCGTACGGGGTCATGGGCGCCGACCGCGCCCGACGGATCGAAGGACTGCGCCCCTCCGAACAGCACCGTGTACAGGTGGCTGTGGCCGCGTCCCCAACCCCGGTACGCGCACGCCAGGGCGTAGATGTCGGCAAGGGGGTCCTTGGACGTCGGCACCGCCGACAGGTCCTGGAACAGGCCGCCGACAGCTCTGTCGCGTACCGCTCCGATCAGGCCGTCCTTGCCGCCGAACAGGGAGTACACCGCCGTCGTCGACGTGCCGGCGGCGGCCGCCACGGCGCGGACTGTGACCGATTCGCGCGGGCCCGTGGCCAGCATCTCGGTCGCGCACGCCACGAGCCGCTCCCTGACCGCCTCGTCGTTCGTCCTCGGCCTAGCCATGACGAGAAGCCTACCCGCTCTGATAACGTCGTTTTGAAACAGTGTTCTGAAACCAGGGAGTCTCCCGTGCCCCCATTCGCCATACGCCTTGCACGCTTCGCCGCACGCTTGCTGTCGGCCCTGGCCGCCGTCGCCGCACTGGCAGTCGTCTTTCTCGCCCTGGTCGTCCTCACGAACGGGGCCGCCTCGGGTCTCGCCGCGTGGTCGGCGACCCTGGGCGCCGGTCTTGTCGCCGCGCTGTGGCGGGGTCGCAGCCGAACCGGAGCGGCTCGACTCGTGCCATTCCTGCCGGTGGTCGTCGCGGCGGCGCTCACGGCGTCGGTCTGCGTCCCGACCGTGCCCACGACCCGGCGGTACCCGCCCGCCCTGCCCTTCGTGGCTACACAGCACTGGAGGCTGGACACCGGAAGCAGGGTCGCGGTCTACCACTACCCGTCCGCGGACCCCGGCACCCGGCACCCCGTCCCGCTCGTGTACCTCCACGGCGGGCCAGTCCGCGGCATATCCGTGCTCGATCACCGGTTCCTGCAACTCCTGGCGCGCCGGGGCCACGACGTCTACGCCTACGAACAGGCCGGCGGCGGACGCAGTGACCCGCTCCCCATGGATCAGTACACGATCTCCCGGTCGGTCCGTGACCTCGACGCCTTCGTCCGCCGTCTGGACAAGGGAAAGGTCGACGTTCTCGGCTTCTCGGCCGGCGCGGTCGTGCTCACCCGCGCCCTGGCCGAACCCTCCGTCGCCGCCCGGCTGCATCGGACGGTCATCGCCGAGCCCGGCCCGATGGACGGCCCCACATCGAGGATCAACGGGCACAAGGGACATCCGTCCGCGCGCGACCTCGCACCGAGCGCGACCGGACCGCGATCGACGCACATCCCACGGTACGCCGTGGCGTTCGGCCTCATGCGGCTCGGCCTCCTGACCCCCGACACCGGGCTGATCGGACAGGCCGAGGGCGACAACGCCTTCACCGCCGCCGACCTCGGCAGCGACACCGCTTCCGCCTACTGCGCGCGCGACGCGGACCGCATTCCGTCCGAGGACACGCCACAGAACTTCTCCTTCAGCCCCGCCGCCAGCCTCCGCGTCCAGCGGACGGTGAAGGACTCTCCCTCCATGGCCCCGCGACTGAGGCGCTCGGGAACGCCCGCCATGCTGATGATCGCCGAGTGTTCCTCGCAGGTTCGCCAGTGGGCGACCACCATCCTCGCCGATGACCCCGCCGTCCAGCGCACGCAGTTCATGCCCGGAGTCGGGCATCACATGTGGAACGGCCTGGACGACAACAACGACCGAGCCGCAGCCGTCATCACCGCTTTCCTCCGAGGCGAGCCGGCCCCCCTGCCCAACCATCCCACTCGCGAGGAGATCCCGGCCTTCCTGCACGACCACAAGTGACCCCTCCGGGGTGCGCGCGCCGCCCGGCCGCCCGTACAGGCCGTCGTGTACGGGTTCCAGCCGGACCGGGAGCGTAACCCTTGCTCATGGTTGTGCCGTTGTGCTCGTTGCAAGAGGTGACTCGGGTGTGACCAGGGGGTCTTCAGCCATGGCAGGTGGCAGTGCGCTTGATTCTTCCGGCAGTTTGAAGGCGTTCGGGGCGGCCCTGAAGGTCTTCCGTGAACGGGCCCTGCTGACGCAGGAACAGCTCGCCGAACGGCTCAACTACTCGCATGCCGCGGTCGCTTCGGTGGAGCAGGGCCGGCGGATGCCCCCCCCCGCACTTCGTCGAGCGGGCCGAGGAGGTGCTGGAGGCGTTCGGTGTGCTCCGGGCGATCGCCCAGCACGTGGGACGGCAGCGGGGACTGGCAGTCTGGTTCCGGGAGTGGGCGCAGTTGGAGGAGACGGCGGTCAGCCTGTGCACGTACGAGTGCCGGGTCGTACCGGGACTGCTCCAGACCGAGGCCTACACCCGCGCGGTGATGCTCAACGTGCCGCCCCCGCCCACCGAGGAGCAGCTCCAGGAGCGGATCGCCGCCCGGCTGGCACGACAGGAACTGCTGACGCGCAGGCCGCCGGTCGCGTTCAGTTTCATTGTCGAGGAGTCGGTACTGCTGCGGCACACGGGAGGTGAGCAGGTCACCCGGGAACTGCTCGACCACCTTCTCGTCCGCACCGAACTGTGGAACGTGGAGCTTCAGATCATGCCGCAGCGGCAGCCTTGCCACGCGGGTACGGATGGGCCCATGCGGCTCCTGGAGACCCCGGAACGCCAGTGGTTGGGGTACTCGGAGGGGCAGAAGACCGGACAGTTGGTTTCCGACCGGGAAGCGGCGAGCGTCATGCAGATGCGGTATGCCAAGATGCGCTCGCAGGCCCTGTCCCCAGTGGACTCGGTGGAGTTGTTGCAGCGGATGAGAGGGGCTCTATGAACACCGCCGGTGAACTGGACTGGTTCAAGAGCAGCTACAGCGGATCGGAAGGTGACGACTGCGTGGAAGTCGCACTCGCCCCCGCAGCTGTGCACGTACGCGACTCCAAGCAGAGTGACGGTCCGCGGTTCGAGGTCGCCCCCTCGGCGTGGGCCGAATTCCTCGGACTCGTGGTGTAGTTCGGCGAGTCAGCCGGAAGAGCCGTCGCTCAGTAGCCGCCCAGCAGGGTCCGCAGCCCGCGCAGCGCCTCCGGGCCGGCGGTGCTGTGCCAGCGGGTGGGGTCGGCGGGGCGGCGGCCCCACAGGAGGAGGACGCGGGTGGCCGCGTCGCTCTCGATCGTGGCCGGGCCCTCGGGGGCGGCGAACCGGATCGTGCTGCCCTCGGCGTCCGCGGTCACCACGATGTCGTCCGTGCCCGGAGTGCGCAGGCGGCCCTCGACCCGCCCCTCGGGGCCCAGGTCCAGACCGGTGTGGCCCCGGACCAGCAGGGGCCGGCCGACCGACACCACGCTGTGCTCGGTCATCCACGGCGCGTTGAGGGACTCCACGGCCGTCCGGTCGTCGCCGGTCAGGTCCCAGCGGTGGAGGATCAGTTCCTCCCGCATGTGTTCCGCGAAGAAGGGGACCTTCACGGAGCGGCCGGTCCACATCACTTCCGTGTCCGGGGACAGGTCCTGCGCCGCGGCCGCGGCGACCTCGGTGAGCTGTTCACAGTTGGTCATGAACGCCGCCCAGAGCTCGGCGTCCGGCATCCGCCGGTAGGGAGCCTCGCGCGCGAAGCTCCTGGTCTCCACCGGTGTGCCCGCGAGGAACGCGCGCAGCACCCGGGCCAGTTCCTCGGCGTTCCCCGCCTGGTGGATCAGGATGTCGCGTACTGTCCACGCCTCGCACCACGTACCGTCGTCGGGCCTTCGGCCCTGTACGGCGTGGACAAAGGGTGCCAGCTCGGGCAGCGTGTCGTCGACCTGGGACGGGATCACGTGCCATGGGTATCCCGGTCGAGCCGTCGGCCAAACCAGGAGGCGTCCGATCGGGGGCGCCGGGCCCGGGCGCGTGGGGTTGCCCTCCTCGGGTACCCGTCGTCGCGTGCGGCGGCCCGACGGCCGTATGACGGAGAACCGGGGCGAACGCATGCCCGAACTGCCGGATGTCGAGGGATTCCGCGAGGTGCTGATGACCTGCGGCCGGCAGCGGTGTGTCACGGACGTCGAGGTGCGGGACACCGGGGTGCTGCGGGGTGTCGGCGCGCGGCGGCTGCGGAGGGAGCTGAAGGGGAGGCGGCTGGGGGAGGCGTGGCGGCACGGCAAGTGGCTGTTCGTGCCGGTGGGCGACGGCGGTCCCGTACTGGTCTGGCACTTCGGTATGACGGGATCGCTGCGGTGCTGTGCCCCGGACGAGCCCCTCGCACGGCACGACCGTATCGTGCTGACGCTCGACGGCTCCCGGCATCTGCGCTATCGCGACCAACGCAAACTCCAGGGCGTGCAGTTGGTCGACGACGCGCAGCTCGCGCGGATCACGGACGGTCTGGGTCCGGACGCGCTGACCGTGCCCGGACCGGAGTTCCGGGAGCTGCTGTCGGGACGGCGGCGTGCCGTCAAGAGCGCGCTGATGGACCAGTCCGTGATCGCGGGTCTGGGGAACCTCCTGTGCGACGAGATCCTCTGGCGGGCCCGCGTGGCACCGCGGGCTCCGGCGCGGGACCTGAGCGAGACCGCGCTCCGGCGGGTCCATGCGGAGATGGGCCGGGTCCTGGAGTCGTCCGTACGTGCCGGATGCGTGCCGCCGAAGCGCTCGTGGCTCACCGGGCACCGGGACGACCGTGAGCCGGTGTGCCCTCGCTGCGGATGGCCTCTGTGCTCGAACCGGGTCGGCGGACGCCGCACGGTCTGGTGCCCGCGGTGCCAGGGATGAGCGGAACGCCACTGCCCCGTGCGGGGTGGGAAGGCGGGGCGAGCGAAGACCCGGGAGCCAGGGGACTCACGCGGTCGGGTGGCCCTCCTGCCGGAGATCCTCGACCTGTACACCGTCACCCCGCCGCGACGCGCCACGGACTCCTGAGGCCCGAGCGTGCCACGACGCCCGCACACGCGAGAAGGCCGCACATGCCACAGGAGCGTCCCCTCGTCACCGGCCGGGGAACGGGCGGGCCTCCGCCGGTGTGACCGTCTCGCCGGCCCGCACGCCGTGCAGGACCTGGGCGAGTACCTCCGCCCCGCGTACCACCCGGGGCCCCGGCCGGTTGAAGTAGGACGGTCCGTCCAGGACCCAGACGCGACCGGACCGTACGGCGGGCAGATCCGTCCAGCCGGGCAGCCCGCTGAGCAACTCGGCCTCCCGCAGGGTGCGTTCAGGCGGGAAGCCGCACGGGAGGACGAGGACCACGTCCGGCTGGGCGGCGCGTACCGCCTCCCAGGTCATCGGCTTGGTGTGCTCGCCGGGGGCGGCGAGGAGCGGCTTGCCCCCGGCGATGGTGACCTGCTCGGGCACCCAGTGCCCGGCGGGCCAGAGCGGGTCGAGCCACTCGATCGCCACGACGCAGGGCCGTCCGAGGCCGGCGACCGCGCCGCGTACCCGGTCGAGGCGGTCCCGCAGCTCGGCCCGGCGCCGCCGCGCGCGCTCAGGCACGCCGAGCAGGTCGCCGACGGTGACCAGGCAGTCCAGTACGTCGTCGAGCGTGCGCGGCTCCAGGCTGAGGACCCGGGTGCCGGCGTCGAGCAGTCGTACGGTCCGGCTGACCTTCTCGTACGACACCGCGCACACGTCGCACAGGTCCTGCGTGAGCACCACGTCGGGGCGCAGGGCGGCCAGGGCCTCGGTGTCCAGCGTGTACAGCGACGAACCGGAGTGTGCCGACCCGCCGACGGCGTCGGAGATCTCCCGGCTGGTGAACGCCTCCTGGTCCAGGTCCGCCGCGGTCACCACGGGCACCGAGGCGACCTCGCGCGGCGGCCAGTCGCACTCGTGGGTGCGGCCGGCCAACTGCTCCGACAGGCCGAGTTCGGCGACGATGTCGGTCGCGGCGGGCAGGAGGGAGACGATGCGCATACCTCGACTGTAGGAGACTTCAGGGCCCGTCCGACTACGACTACCTCAGCGCGTAGGGCATTGAGAAGATCGTGCGTGACCTGTGCGCCCACCAGATCCTGGAAGGAACCGACGAGATCATGCACGTCATCGTGGCCCGCGGCCTGACGGAGGCGTTCGGATGACCGCCACCGAGGAACCCGTCCTGTTCCACACCGACGGACAGGCCGCCCACATCACCCTCAACCGGCCCAAGGCCCTCAACGCCCTCACCCACGAGATGGTGCGCCGCGTCGACGAGGCGCTGACGGCCTGGGAACACGACCCGGCCGTGGAGACCGTCGTCATCAGCGGCGCGGGGGAGCGCGGCCTGTGCGCCGGCGGTGACATCCGCGCCATCCACGGCGACGCCCGCGACGGGGACGGAACCGCCTCGGCCGCCTTCTGGCGCGACGAGTACCGCCTCAACGCCCGTATCGCCCGGTATCCGAAGCCGTACGTCGCCGTCATGGACGGCATCGTGATGGGCGGCGGCGTCGGCGTCTCCGCGCACGGCAGCGTCCGTGTCGTCACCGAGCGCTCGCGGATCGCGATGCCGGAGACGGGCATCGGCTTCGTGCCCGACGTCGGCGGCACCTACCTGCTCGGCCTGGCACCCGGTGAGCTGGGCACCCACCTCGCGCTGACCGGCGCGCAGATCGGCGCGGGCGACGCCTTGCTGTGCGGTCTCGCCGACCACTGCATACCGTCCGGAGCGCTCGGCGCCTTCGTCGACGACCTTGCCCGCATGCCCGTACGGGACGCCCTCGCGTCTCATGTACGGACGCCGCCGCAGGGGGAACTGGCGCAGCGCCGGGAGTGGATCGACTCCTGCTACGCCGCCGGGACCGTCGAGGACATCGTGAGCCGGCTGCTGGACCAGGGCGAGCCCGCCGCCAAGGAGACGGCCGAAACCCTGCTCACCAGGTCACCGACCGCCGTGAAGGCCACCCTGGCCGCCGTGCGTCGCGCCCGCCGTCTCGGATCGCTGGAGGCGGTCCTGGACCAGGAGTACCGCGTGTCCTGCGCCGCCCTGAGCAGCCCCGATCTGGTGGAGGGCATCCGCGCCCAGGTCATCGACAAGGACCGCCGTCCGCGCTGGTCTCCAGGGACCCTCGCCGAGGTGACGGACGCCGACGTGAGCCGCTACTTCGCCCCGCTCGGCGACCGTGAACTGGGCCTCGCCGACCCCGGCGGCACCGCTTGGGCGGCCGGTACCGTCACGTTCGTCGGACGCGGGCACATGAGCGCCTCGCCGGTGGCCCGTCGGCCTCGCCGTCAGGCAGGGGGAATCACGTCGTAGCCGCGAGTTCGATCAGATGCCGGGCCGTGCCCGCGGGGTCGACGAGCTGATGGAGGTGCGCGCCGGGCAGGTGGGCCACACGCCAGCCGCGTTCGCGTGCCTCGCTGGCGAGTTCGTCGTAGGGAGGGCCGAACAGCAAGTAGGCGCAGGGATGGTCGTCCCAGCCGTCGGGGACCGGGATGTGCTGCTCGTAGTAGGACAACGGCAGGGTGGGCTGCTCCTCGACGACGGTCCGCCGCATCTCCGGGTCGGGGAACATGGGTGCGACGTCTGCTTCGTCCCACCAGTCGGTCCAGCGCGGCAGCCGGCCGTCCACCGCCATCGGGCGGAGGAACTCCAGCAACTCGGGTGGGGCGACCGGGGTTTGCCCGACGCGGGCCGGCAGCGCTGCGTCGACGAAGACGGAACCGGTCACCGGATGGTCCAGGCCCGAGCGGATCGCAGGCAGGAACAACCCCGCGTTGCTGTGGGCCACCAACACGACGGGACGGCTGGGCGGGACCTGCCGAAGGCCGTCGCGGACGGCACCGACCGTGCGGGGCCAGAAGGGCGGACCTCCGGTGCCGACGTCCAGCAGGGACGGCACGCGCACCTGATGTCCGGCCGCTGTCAGATGTTCGGCCACCGGGTGCCAGGTCGAGGGACCCACGGACGGACTGTGCACGAGAACGAAGACCGGCTGCATGCCACGATCCTGTCGGCCACGGCGTGGGAGGCGCCACCGTCTTGGCCGACAGCAGAAGCCCGTACACGATCCGGTTCCGGGAGGCCCCTTTGCCTGGACCGGCGGTCACAGACTATGTGTGCCGGTGCCATGACTTGGCCCAAAAGAGCGGTGCTTGGCAACATGCCGCCCGTCGTGCGGCGCTCCTAGGGTTCCGGCAACCACGACACACCGTCAGGAGCCGATCGTCATGCCTTCCAGCCTCACGGACACCTTCAGAAACAGATCCGTTCGCGCGCTCACCCTGCTCGCCCTCGGCGCGCTGATCGCGGGCTGCTCCTCGGCGGGCACCGCAGGCACCGAGTCCGCCGGCTCCGACGACAAGTCCGCCCCCGTGAAGGTGGGGCTGGTCTACTCCCGCAGCGGACTCCTGGCCGCCTACGGCAAGCAGTACGAGGAGGGCTTCAAGGCAGGCCTGGCCTACGCCACGCACGGCACGAACAAGGCCGGCGGCCACCCGATCGAGGTCACCGAACAGGACGACGCCGGCGACCCGGCCAAGGCCGTCGCCGCGGCCAAGACCCTCGTCGGCAAGGGCCACAAGATCCTCGTCGGCACCACCGACTCCGGTGTGGCACTGCAGATGGCGCCGCTGGCCGCGCAGAACAAGGTGCTGTACGTCAGCGGTCCCGCCGCCACCGACGCGGTCACCGGCGTCAACACCTACACCTTCCGCTCGGGCCGGCAGTCGTACCAGGACATCCTCGCCGCCGGAACCCTGCTCGGCGACGCCAAGGGCAAGAAGGTCACCGTGCTCGCCCAGAACTCCGCGTTCGGACAGGCCAACGTGGCCGCGGTGAAGGCGGTCCTCGGCAAGAAGGGCGCGCACGTCGGCTCCGTGCTGGCCCCGCCGAGCGCCACCGACCTCACGCCCTTCGCCCGCCAGACCAGAGCCGGCAAGCCGGATCTGGTGTTCGTCGCCTGGGCGGGCGCCACCGCGCCCGCCCTGTGGACCGCACTGGACCAGCAGGGCGTGCTGGACGCCGGCAAGGTCGTCACCGGCCTCGCGGGCACCGCCTCGTACCCGATCTTCGGCGCGGCAGGTTCCAAGGTCTCCTTCCTCGCCCACTACTTCCCGGGCGCCGGGGGCGGCAACCCGGTGGAGAAGGCCATGCTCGACGGCATCACCAAGGCCGGGGGCACCCCCGACCTGTTCAGCACCGACGGCTTCACCGCCGCCCAGATGGTCGTGCACGCGATCGAGTCCGGCAGCGCCACCGACACCTCCGCCATGGTCAAGGCCCTGGAAGGCTGGAGCTTCGACGGGCCCAAGGGCAAGGTGCAGATCCGCGCGGTGGACCACGCCCTGCTGCAGCCGATGTTCACGGCCCGGCTCAAGGGCGGCGGCAGCACCGCCAGGCCCGAGCTGATCGACAGCATCCCGATGACAGCGGTCGCGCCACCGGCCACGAAGACGGCGGGCTGAGAACATGCCTTCCTCGAACACGACGTCCGCGGGCGCCTCGGGGCCTGCGGACGCCGGGGAGGCCCGCACCTCCCGGGGGCCCGTCCTCCGGCTGCGTGACGTCGGCTGGACGATCGGCGGCGCGACCATCGTCGACTCCGTCTCCTTCGACGTCCACGAAGGCGAGTTCCTGGCCTTCATCGGCCCCAACGGCGCCGGTAAGACCTCCCTGTTCAACCTGGTCAGCGGGCTCAACCCGGTCTCCCGGGGCACGATCGAACTCGACGGCCGCGACGTCACCACGCAGGCCGCCCACGCACGGGCCCGGCGCGGCCTCGGCCGCACCTTCCAGACCTCCAGCCTGTGGCACGGCATGACGGTCGCCGACCATGTGCGGCTCGCGGCCCAGGCCGCCGACGGCGGCTCCTACCGGGTCTGGCGCCGTGCCGACACCTACCCCGAGCGGGTCGACCGGGTGCTGGCGCGCACCCAGCTCGCGCACCGCGCCGACACCTGCGCCGAGTCCCTCTCGCACGGTGAGAAGCGAAAGCTCGAGCTCGCCGTCCTGCTCGTCGGCGAGCCCCGGCTGATGCTGCTGGACGAGCCGATGGCGGGCGTGAGCGCCGAGGAGGTGCCCGCGCTGACCGAACTCATCCGGTCGCTGCACAAGGAGGAGGGACGCACCGTGCTCATGGTCGAGCACCACATGGACGTGCTGCTGGGCCTGGCCGACCGGCTGGCCGTGATGCACCACGGCACCCTGCTGGCGCTGGACACGCCGCAGGCCGTGATGGCGGACCCCACCGTCCAGCAGGCCTACCTCGGGGAGGCACTGTGACCCCCGCCCCGCCCTCCCTGCTGACCGTGCGCGACCTGCGCGTCGTGATCGGGGGCAGGCACATCCTGCACGGCGTCGACCTGGAGGTGGCCTCCTCCGGCACCACTGCCCTGCTGGGCCGCAACGGAGCCGGCAAGACGACCACCGTACGCGGCATCCTCGGCCTCGTTCCGCGCACCGGCAGCGTGCTGCTGGGCGACGAGGAGACGGTGCGCCTGGCCACCCACGTCCTGGTGCGCCGGGGGATCGGCTACGCCCCCGAGGACCGCGGCGTCTTCGCCGCCCTCACCGTGGCCGAGAACCTGCGCCTGGCCGAGCGGCCCGGCGCCGGTGAACCGGCCTACGACCTTGTGTACGAGCTCTTCCCGGAACTGAGACGACGCGCCCGGCAGGCCGCCGGCACCCTGTCCGGCGGTCAGCAGCAGATGGTCGCCATCGCCAGGACCCTGCTCAACGGGAACCGGCTGATCATCGCCGACGAACCCACCAAGGGCCTGGCGCCCAAGGTGGTCACCGAAGTCGCCCAGGTGCTGGAGCGCGCCGCCGAGGCGGTGCCGGTGCTGCTCGTGGAGCAGAACCTCGCCCTGGTGCGCCGCCTCGCCCGCCACTGCGTCGTCCTCGCCGACGGGCGCACCGCGCACCGGGGCCCCGCCGCCGACCTGCTCGCCGACGCCGAGGCGGCCCGCCGGCTGCTCGGCGTCGGCAGCGCCGGACACGGCAGCACGGGAACGGCGCCCGCCGACCCGTCCGTTCGCACCGCGGCGCGCCTCGCCGCCAGGCCCGCGGAGGCAGACGCCTGATGTCCACCGTCGTACTGCTCGCCTTCACCGGGCTCGGTCTGGGAGCTCTGTACTTCCTGGTAGCGTCCGGCCTGTCGCTGATCTTCGGGCTGATGGACGTGCTCAACTTCGCACACGGCGCCCTGCTGTCCGTGGGCGCCTACGGCACCTGGTGGGCCGCCTCCGGCCACCTGCCCGGTGCCGGACCCGGAGGGGCCGGGTTCGCCCTGGCCGTCGTCTTCGGCACCGCGGTGGGTACCGTCGCCGCCGTACTGCTCGAACTCGCCGTGATCCGCCCGCTCTACACCCGACCCCGCGAGCAGATCCTCGCGACGGTGGGCGTGGGCCTGGCCGTCCCCGCCCTGCTGTCCGCGATATGGGGGTCCGACGCCCGGCCCTTCCCCGGGCCGAAGGCGCTGTCCGGCACCTTCGGCCTGCTGGGCGCCGAAGTGCCGCTCAACCGCCTGGTTCTGATCGGCGCCGCCCTGGTGGTGCTGACCGCGCTCAAGCTGTTCCTCGGCCGCACCCGGCACGGACTGGTCGTCCGCGCGGGGGTGGAGGACCGTGCGATGGTCACCGCGCTCGGCATCGACGTGCGCAAGGCGTTCACCCTGGTCTTCGCCATCGGCGGCGCGGCAGCGGCCCTCGGCGGCGCCCTCGGCGGCCTCTACTTCGGCTCCGTGGACCCCGAACAGGGCACCTCCCTGCTCATCTTCGCCTTCGTGGTCGTCGTGGCGGGCGGCATGGGCTCGCTCACCGGCGCCGCGCTGGCCTCGGTGGCGGTGGGCCTCGTCCAGCAGTTCGCCAATTACTACACCACCGCCGGACTCGGCGACCTCGCCGTCGTCGTCCTGCTCGCCGCCCTGCTGCTCGTCCGGCCGCGGGGGCTCACCGGGAGGCTCGCATGACCACCGCCACCCAGCCGCGCGGCCGGGCCCGCACGGCGGACCACCCCGTCGCCACCCGGTCCGAGAGACTGCGGCGCGTCACCCGCTGGTGGCCTGCTCTCCTGCTGGTGGTGCTCCTCACCGTGCCCTTCAGCGCGCTGCCGCTGCCGGGTCTGCTCGACGGCCCGATCGGCGGGCCCGGCAACCTGCAACTGCTCGCCCTGTGCCTGCTCTTCGGGGGCCTGGCCACCGGCTACGACCTGCTGCTCGGCCGCACGGGGCTGCTGTCCTTCGGACACGCGCTGTACTTCGCCGCGGGCACCTACGTCACCAACACCGTGATGCTGGAGGCGGGCCTGCCGCTCGCCGTGTCCGCGCTGCTCGGCCTGCTCTCGGGAGTGGCGCTGTCCGCCCTGCTGGGCGCGGTCAGCCTCCGCGTCAGCGGCATCGGGTTCTCCATGGTGACCCTGGCCTTCGCGCAGGCCGCGTCGATCCTCGTGCAGCGCGATCCCGGAGGCGTCACCGGCGGCGAGGAGGGCAGGGCCGCGCCCGTGGACAAGCTGCCCGCCCCGCTGGTCGGCATCGAGCACACCGCCAACCTGTACTGGATCGCCCTGGCCTACCTCGTGGTGGTGCTGGCCGTCGTGCAGTGGTCGGTTCGCTCACCCATCGGCAGGGTCTGGGAGGGCATCAAGGGGAACGAGCGCCGGGTGGAAGTGCTGGGGCTGCGCCCGTACGGTTTCAAGCTGGCCGCCTTCGTCCTGGCCGGCACCCTGGCCGCGCTCGGCGGCATCGTGTACCTGCTGCTGACGGGCGGTGCCACCCCGCAGACGACCACCTCCGACTTCACCCTGTCCCTGCTGGTGATGGTGGTGCTGGGTGGTTCCGGCACCCGGTGGGGCCCCATGGTCGGCGGCATTCTCTACACCTGGGCCGACCACAGGCTCGGCGACCTGGCCGGCTCGGGCGCGGTCGCCGGTCTGCCCTCCGTGGTCCGTGTGCCGCTCTCGCAGCCGCTGTTCCTGCTCGGCGCGCTGTTCGTCGCGGTGATATACCTGCTTCCCGGCGGCGTGGCACGGCTCCCGGCGCGGCTGCGCGCCGCCCGTACGCCCCGCGCCGCCGCGGACCGCGAGGAGGTTCTCCCGTCATGAGTCGCACTCCGCGGAACGACGCGACGGCCCGTCAGGAGGGGGCCGCTCCTGCGCGCGAGGAGCTTCGCGTCCCCGTGGCCGGCGGGCAGCTGGCCGTGTCGCGCTGGCCGGCCGACGCCCCGGACGCGCCGGTGGTACTGGCGCTCCACGGCATCACGGCCAACGGGCTGAGCTGGGCGCGCGTCGCCCACCACCTGGCCGGCCGGGTCACCCTGGTGGCGCCCGACCTGCGCGGCCGGGGCCGCAGCGGGCACCTGTCCGGCCCGTACGGCATCGCGGCCCACGCCGACGACATGGCCGCTGTGGTGGACGCGCTGGGCGTGGGGCGGGTGGTGCTGACCGGTCACTCCATGGGCGCCTTCACCGCTGCCCTGACCGCCGTGCGCCACCCGTACCTGCTGACGGCCCTGCTGCTGGTGGACGGCGGCGTGGGCTTCCCCGTCCCCACCGGCCTCGACCCCGACGAGCTGATCACCGCGGTGATCGGCCCGGCCATGCGGCGGCTGTCGATGACGTTCCCGGACCGGGACGCCTACCGTGCGTTCTGGCAGCGGCATCCCGCCTTCGCCGACCACTGGTCGCCGTGGGTGGACGCCTACATCCAGCGCGATCTCGTGGGTGAGGAACCCGAACTGCGTTCCTCCTGCAGTCTGGAGGCTGTCCGCACCGACGGCGTGGACCAGCTCGGTGAGCAGGTGTCGGGTGCGGTGCACCGGCTGCCCGGTCCGGCCGTGCTGCTGTGGGCGGAACGCGGTCTGATGGACGAGCCGCAGGGCCTGTACGACGAACAGCGGCTCGCCTCCGCCGGCCTCGACCCCGGCCTGGTGCGCACGCGGCTCGTACCCGGCACCAACCACTACACGGTCCTCGTCGGCGACGAGGGCGCCCGGGTCGTGGCACGGCACCTGCTGGCCGCGGCGGCGTGGCGGGACGCGAGGGACCGGGCGGTACGCGGTCACGGTGACCGCGACGACGCCGACCGGGACCTCGCGGGACGGAAGGAGCGGCGCGTCCGCCCAGCGGCGGGCCGGGGAGCAGTGACCGCCCGTCAGGCGGACGCCGCCGTCCGGTGGTCCCGGGCGGCCTGCCCGGCGGAGCCGCCCGGTTCGATCGAGGCCAGGTCCCTGCCGCGTGTCTCGCGGGAGGCGACGACGGCGATCACGGTGATCAGGGCGGCGAGACCCACGTACACCGAGATCGGGACGGAGTTGCCGTAGGAGCCGAGCAGCGCGGTGGCGATCAGCGGGGCGGGGGCGCCGGCCGCCACCGAGGAGAGCTGGGCCCCGATGGAGGCGCCGGTGTAACGCATCCGGGTGGCGAACAGCTCGGAGAAGAACGCCGCCTGGGGCGCGTACATGGCGCTGTGGAAGATCAGGCCGACGGTGACGGCCAGGACCAGCGCCGGGAACGACTTGGTGTCGAGCAGAGCGAAGAAGGCCCACGACCACAGGCCGACGCCGACCGCGCCCACCAGGTACACGGGCTTGCGTCCGATCCGGTCGGAGAGCGCGCCGAACAGCGGGATCAGGCAGAACTGCACGGCAGAGCCGATCAGTACCGCGTTCAGCGACGTCTGCTTGTCGATCTTGAGATGCTCCACGCAGTAGGCGAGGACGAAAGCGGTGATCACGTAGTACGAGATGTTCTCGGCCATCCGCGCGCCCATCGCGACCAGGACGTCCCGCCAGTGGTTGCGCACGACCGCGACGAACGGCAGCTGCTCGGCCCGCTGCTCCGCCTTGCGGCGCTCGGCCTTGACCAGCGCCTCCTTGAACAGCGGGGACTCGTCGACGGACAGCCGGATCCACAGACCGATCACGACCAGCACGGCGGAGAGCAGGAACGGCACCCGCCAGCCCCAGGAGTTGAACGCGTCGTCGCTGAGCACGGTGGTCATCAGGGAGAGCACCCCGACGGCGAGCAGGTTGCCGGCCGGCGCGCCGCCCTGCGGCCAGGACGCCCAGAAGCCGCGTCGCTTCGCATCACCGTGTTCGGACACCAGCAGTACTGCCCCGCCCCACTCGCCGCCGAGGGCGAAGCCCTGGACCAGGCGCAGCGTGGTCAGCAGCAGGGGAGCCGCGACACCCATCGTGTCGTAGCCGGGGACACAGCCGATCAGGGCGGTGGAAAGGCCCATCATCAGCAGGCTGATCACCAGGAGCTTCTTGCGGCCGAGGCGGTCGCCGTAGTGGCCGAAGACCACGGCGCCGATCGGGCGGGCGGCGAAGCCGATGGCATAGGTGAGGAAGGACAGCAGGGTGCCGGTCAGCGGGTCCGCCTCGGGGAAGAACACGCGGCCGAATACCAGGGCGGCGGCCGAACCGTAGAGGAAGTAGTCGTACCACTCGATGGTGGTCCCGATGAGGCTGGCGGCGACGATCTTGGGCAGACCGCCCGCCCTTCCGGAGGTGTCCGGGCCGTTCACCGCGTTGTGAGCGCTGGACATGGTAGTCACCGTTTTTCGAAGTGGGAGGGGAGCCGATGGCCGAACACGGTAGGTAGGAACCATGAGGTGAGACATATGAGTCGTCGACACACTTTCGAAATATGAGATGGGTTCAGCCACCATGTGCCGGCGCTAGGCCGGCGCCCCAGCGGGGCCCTGTCCGCCTGCACCAGCAAAGCGAAAAGCGCGGGTGAACCGGCCCGCGTGGCCCGTCACATGTCACAGCGTCACCGCTGACACCATGGGCGTACGAGCCACGCCGGGCACCGCAGACCTGGCTGCCCCTCACATGTCGCGGAGGGGCCGGCCGGTCGTACGGTCCGCTTCCAGCAAGCCGGTACGACAGCGGGCCGGATGCGGCCGGGTGCCGCGCCGGTCGGCCGAAGTGACGGGCGCGGGACGGAGCCGGGCGGGGTGGGACCGCCGGGCGGCGCGCGCGCCCGCGTCCCCCACCCCACCATTCATCGGAGTCGCACCATGCTTCACTCCACCTGGCGAGGTTTCTTCCGGCGCACCGCACTGGCCGCCGCTCTGGGCGCCTTCGCCGCGGGCCTGACCGCCGTCACCCCCCTCGCGTCGAGCGCGGCGGCCGCCGGTACCCTCCAGCAGGTCACCAACTTCGGCTCGAACCCCGGCAACCTGGCGATGTACGAGTACGCGCCGTCCGATCTCCCCGCCGGCGCACCGCTGGTCGTGGCTCTGCACGGGTGCACCCAGTCGGCGAGCGACTACCACACGCACTCCGGCTGGCAGAAGTTCGCCGACCAGTGGGGCTTCGCCCTGGTCTATCCGCAGACCAACTCGGCCAACAACAGCCTGTCCTGCTTCAGTTGGTTCGACCCGGGCAAGGACACCCGGGGCAAGGGCGAGGCGGCCTCGATCATGCGCATGGTCGACACCGCCGTGGCGCAGTACGGCTCGGACCGCAGCCGGGTCTTCGTCACCGGCCTGTCCGCCGGCGGCGGTATGACCGCGGACCTGCTCGCCGACTACCCGGACGTGTTCGCGGGAGGCGCCGTCGACTCCGGCCTCCCCGCGCAGTGCGCCACCACGCAGGCCGCCGCGTCCGGATGCCAGTACAGCAACCAGAACCTCACCCCGAAGCAGTGGGGCGACAAGGTCCGCAACTCCTACCCGGGGTACTCGGGCCCATGGCCGCGGGTCGCGGTCTGGCAGGGAACGTCCGACACCACCGTCGCCCCGGTCAACGGCACCGAACTGCGCGACCAGTGGACCGACGTCTGGGGCATCGGCCAGACGGCCTCCAGCACCCGGAACCTGACCGGCGGCACCACCGAGAGCATCTACAACGACAGCTCCGGCAAGCCCGCCGTCGCCCTGTTCTCTGTCTCCGGCATGGCGCACGGCCTCGCCGTGAACCCCGGTTCGGGCGCCGACCAGTGCGGCAGCACGGGGGCCTACTACCTCAACTACATCTGCTCCAGCTACCACACCGCGAAGTTCTGGGGCCTGGACGGCAACGGCGACCAGGGCGGCACCGGTTCCCTGCCCGCCCCGACCGGCCTCACGGTGACCGGCACCACCGACACCGGCGCCTCGCTGTCGTGGAACGCCGTCAGCGGCGCCGCCTCGTACACCATCTACCGCAACGGCACGAAGGCCGGCTCCGCGACGGGCACCACGTACACCGACACCGGCCTGGCCACCGGCACCTCCTACAACTACACCGTCGCCGCGGTCGATTCCTCCGGAACCGTCGGCACGTCGTCCACGTCGGTCACGGCGACGACGACAGGCACCACGCCGAGGTGCTACACCGACAACAACTACAACCAGGTGCGAGCAGGACGAGCCCACCAGAGCGGCGGCTACACCTACGCCAACGGCTCCGGCCAGAACATGGGCCTGTACAACGTCGCCATCACCCACACGCTGAAGGAGACATCCCCGGGCTACTTCGTCATCGCCGACTCCGGCTGCTGAACCGGCAGAAGCCACCATGCCTGCGCCGGCCAGGACCATCCCGGCGCAGGCCGCACCGGACGGCGGCCCGGGGACCATGGCGGATGACCCTGTGAAGGACGTTGAGAAACCTGAGTACGTGACAAGATGGTCATCCTGTCCCTCACCCATGTTGAAGAAGGCTCGCCATCCGCAAGGAGTCATGGGGCGGGCCTTCCCCGACGGCTTCCGAGTGGCCGCGGCCGCCGGAGAAACGGGACTACCGGGGCGAGCCGGCCGAGGCGCTGTCGGGGCTGGCCGGACGTGGTGACGCTCTGAGTGCTTCCCGTTCGCGGGCGGTGAGGACGAGATCCTGGCCGCGGGCGCCACCCTCCTCGCACCGAGCGTGACGCGCCGCCTGCCTGTACGACCACCAAAGCAACGTGGGTCGGGGCTCCCACCCCGATCCTGGTCTTCGATGTCCGGGAGCACGCCTTCTGCCTGCAGCGCAGGAACCAGAAGTCCCAGATCAGCGGCGACCGATCTGATCGTCGCTCCGGGTCGCGACTCGTACAGCGCGACCGCTCCGCCTTGAACTCCGGCGGATAGTGAGCTCTTTCCATCCTCAGTCTGGGCCGGCCGGATGAAGGCAGAGGACGGCCTGAACGAGACTGGTGATGCGGGTGGTCGAGCACCGGAGCTTGCGGAGGAGTCGCCAGGACTTGAGGGTGGCAACGGCCTGCTCGACGAGGGCCCGGATCTTCGCGTGGGACCTATTGACGGTCTGCTGGCCGGTGGAAAGCGTCTCCCACCTGCCGCGGTAGGGAACGCGAACCGTGCCTCCGGCGCCCTGGTAGACCTTGTCGGCCCAACAGGGGACGCCGGCCTGGGCCAGCGCGTCGACGTGCCGTGCTCGCGGGCCGCGCGGACATCGTGGATGGCCCCGGGCAGGGCCGGAGATGCCCACAGCAGGCGGCCGAAGGGATCGGCGTGGCCGATGCCGAACCCGGCAGCGAGCCGTGCGTAGGTGTCGCCGCAGCGCAGATGGGCCAGAACCGGGAGGGCCTGGCGTCCCGGCGCCAGGCGCCGCCAGCGCGAGCCGGTCTCCCGGCGGTGGGCGGTCAGTTGATGGGTGAGGTAGCGCAGGTGCGTGTTGGACAGACCGATCGCCGACGGGTAGACAAGCACGCGAAGCTCCTGGTGAGCATGGGGGATCGTGGTCGTGAACCCGTCTATCAGGAGCTCTGCTGTTGGGCGTGACCAGGACCAATGAAGAGTCGGCAGGTTGGCGGAAGCTCGCTGTACCGGCCCCTTTGAGGAAGGAGCTTCGATGAAGGTCCCGCGCACTGCGATGCTCACCTTCGCCGTGCTCACTGTCGTCGGCCTCGCCGTTGGAATGGTCGGCTCTTGAGCGCCCGCCGGTGGATCATCGCCGTCTGGGCGGGGCTGTGTCTGGCCTGCATCGCCGCCACCTCCGCCCTCAACGCCGGGACGTACACGGACAAGCCGGAATCTCCCTCCGAGGAGCCGGTACCGACGGACACGTACGTCGTCGACTGCAAGGCGATCGCCGACGACATCGAACAAGCCCGCGCCGAGGCGGAGCGGGAGCGGCAGGAAGAGCCCTTGAAGGGCAGAGCCACCGCGAAGGCTGTCTGGGTACCAGAGGAGTGCGCGGACGAACTCGAAGACCGTGGCCTGAAGACACGCTGAGGATGGCACTTCCCACGACCGTGCGTCCTGGCGCCTCCCGCGCAAGCCACGATGCAGCACCAACCAGATCACAGACCTGGTCAAAGCCGTCCTCACGCTGAACCTCGCCAGGTTCAGCGTGAGGTTGGAAAAGGCTCAGTGCCTCATGACCACAAGATGTCCGTTCTCAGATTCTCAAGATCCACGATCTCAAGTGTCCAAGATCCGGGGTGAAGCCCCCCTACCGGAGCCGGACCCGCGTCATGCCGTCAGCGCTGCAGCGTCAGCAGACCCGGACGGTAGGGCAGGAGGCCGTAGTCGCCGCCGGAGTTGGGGCTGCGTCCCTGGTAGAGCAACTGCAGATTGCAGGGATCGACGGTCATGGTCTGATCGGAGCTGGTGCGGATCAGTTCGCCATGGCTGATGTCGTTGGTCCAGGTGGCGCCACTGTTGGCCTTGCCGGCGAAGGGATTGCTCTCGGTGGCGGCCTGGGGTGTCCATGAGCCGTTGAGACTGGTGGCCGTGAATGAGCGGAAGTACCGGCCCTGCGAGCCGATCGCCTCGACGATCATGAGGTAACGGTTCTGGCCCTGCAGCTTGTAGACCTGCGGGGCTTCGAACAGGTTGTTCGTCGTATCGCTCATGATCACTGTCGAGGTCGAGCCGAAGCTGCCCGGGAAGTTTCCGATCGGCATACCGGCCCGGTAGATCTTGCCGTTGTCGCCGGCGAAGAACAGGTACATGTTCGTGCCGTCACCGATGAGTGTCTGGTCGATGGGCCCTGTTCCGGAGCTGGAGATGCTTCCGGAGAAGAGCACCTGCTCGGATGACCAGCCATTCGGGTTGGTGGGGTCGCTCGACGTCCGGTAGGAGAAGGCGGTCCCGCCCCACTGGTAGGCGAGCACCCAGATGTTCTTCGGCGCAAAGTAGAAGAGCGTGGGTGCGACGGTGGAATTGGACATCGTGTTCTGGCCGGCCGAGGCCATCTCCGACCAATTAGTGAACAGGCCGAAGTTCATCGAACCCCACCTCGTCCCCGTGTCGTGCGTGGTCGCATAGACGAGTTGTCTGCCGTTGTAGGGGGCGATGGTGAAGTCCTTGAGCGAGACCCACCCCTGCTTGGGCTGCGCCAGCGCGCCCGTTGACGTCCAGCGGTAGGTCGACGGAAGATCACACAGGCCGGGGGTGTCGGCGCCGACCTTGACGAGCTGCCACTGCTGGTTGGTGCCGCCCCAGTCGTCGTACTGGACGATGTTCGCGTTGTCGGCGGTGGAGGCGCCCTGTACTTCGAGGGCCTTGTTGCTGTGGCGCGAGATGAGCCTTACGTAGCCGTCCGCGCTGTCGGCCAGCCGCCACTGCTGGTTGGTGCCGTTCAGGTCGGCCCACTGGACGATCGAGCCGCCGTTCGCGGTGGACCAGTTGTAGACGTCCAGCACCTTGCCCGAGTGGCGGGACTTGATGCGGTAGTAGCCGTCCCCGGAATCGACGAACTGCCACTGCTGCTGGCTCTGGTTGTTCCTGGTCCACTGGGTGATGCGGGCGCCGTCGTCGGTAGCCATGTTGTAGACATCCAGGGCTTTGCCGCTGTTGCGGTTGACCAGCACATACGAGGCGTTGGGGTCTACGGTCGCGGCCTCGGCGGGCTGGGCACCCAGGAAGGTGGCCACGAGCAGCAAGGGCGCAAGGACGCCGAGTAAGCGTCTTGGACGGACCGGGGACGGGTGGAGAAACCACATCGGAGGGCCTCCTTGGGGACGGGGTGAGGTGACGCCGATGAACCGCGGAGCGGCCGTGCCGGGGACGGGGACAGGTTCGAAAGTTTCGAAGTCGTCCCGGTTCGGTGACGCCACAAGCTAGGAAGGCAGGGCCCTCTGGTCAAGGTCTGTCGTCAATCTGTCCACAAACAGATCCTCCCCTTCGGGCATGACAAGCTGTCGCGCCGACCGCAAAGCCCCCAGCAAGTTCGCCATACGGCTCGCCAGTCCAGGGATCCGCCCGGCTGAACGGGGATTCGAAAGTTTCGGCCGAAGAGTAGAAACTTTTTCTCGCCGAGGGTTGACGAGTCACCGTCAACACCTCAACATCCTGTCTGGTAAACCGACCGTAGGCCGAGATTTCGAACCACACTGTCCTGGGCAGACTGCGCAGCACGGCAGATCCGCGCACCAAAACACCTGCGCCACCCCGTTCTTCGTTCCGGTGAGGCTCGCACCGACGCATCCTGACGCTTCGTACAGTCGGAGAGGTAAGCGACGCCGCGTGACGCCACCCGGCTGAGCCGCGATGGAGTACCCCCGCGCCTGTGTCGAGAGACCGCTGCCGCCCGGTGTACGTCACTCGGCGGCCGACCGGGCGCCGTCCGTGCCGGTTGAGATCCTCCCGGGTCCCACGACCGCGGTGTCCGGTGATTCCGTTATTTCTACCTTGGAGGCACACAGTCATGGGTTCTTATGCCCTTTCCAGACCCGTCGTCCGACGGAAGATCCGCGTTCTGCTGTTGGCGCTGGTCGCCGGCGTCCTCGGCGTGGTCGCCGCACTGGTCTCGCCGCCGACCGCACACGCCGCCGAGAGCACGCTCGGCGCCGCGGCGGCGCAGAGCGGCCGCTACTTCGGCACCGCCATCGCCTCGGGCAAGCTGGGCGACTCGACGTACACGACGATCGCGGGCCGTGAGTTCAACATGGTGACGGCCGAGAACGAGATGAAGATCGACGCCACCGAACCGCAACGGGGCCAGTTCAACTTCACCGCCGGTGACCGCGTCTACAACTGGGCGGTGCAGAACGGCAAGCGGGTGCGCGGCCACACCCTGGCCTGGCACTCCCAGCAGCCCGGCTGGATGCAGAGCCTCAGCGGCAGCGCACTGCGCCAGGCGATGATCGACCACATAAACGGCGTGATGGGCCACTACAAGGGCAAGATCGCCCAGTGGGACGTCGTGAACGAGGCCTTCGCCGACGGCAGTTCGGGAGCCCGGCGCGACTCCAACCTGCAGCGCACCGGCAACGACTGGATCGAGGTCGCCTTCCGCACCGCGCGCGCCGCCGACCCGTCCGCCAAGCTCTGCTACAACGACTACAACGTCGAGAACTGGACCTGGGCCAAGACCCAGGCCATGTACGCCATGGTGCGGGACTTCAAGCAGCGCGGCGTGCCGATCGACTGCGTCGGCTTCCAGTCGCACTTCAACAGCGGCAGCCCCTACAACAGCAACTTCCGCACCACCCTGCAGAACTTCGCCGCCCTCGGCGTCGACGTGGCCATCACCGAACTCGACATCCAGAGCGCCTCGGCCACGACCTACGCCAACGTGGTCAACGACTGCCTGGCCGTCCCGCGCTGCCTCGGCGTCACCGTCTGGGGGGTGCGCGACAGCGACTCCTGGCGATCGCAGGACACGCCGCTGCTGTTCAACAACGACGGCAGCAAGAAGCCTGCCTATACCGCCGTCCTCAACGCACTCAACGGCGGCTCCACCACACCGCCCGCGGACGGCGGAACGATCAAGGGCGTCGGTTCGGGCCGCTGCCTGGACGTGCCCGGCACCAGCACCACCGACGGCGCCCAGGTCCAGCTGTGGGACTGCCACAACGGCACCAACCAGCAGTGGACGTACACCGACGCCGGTGAGCTCAGGGTCTACGGCAACAAATGCCTGGACGCCGCCGGCACCGGCAACGGCGCCAAAGTCCAGATCTACAGCTGCTGGGGCGGCGACAACCAGAAGTGGCGCCTCAACTCCGACGGGTCCATCGTCGGCGTCCAGTCCGGCCTCTGCCTCGACGCCGTCGCAGGCGGCACCGCCAACGGCACCCTGATTCAGCTCTACTCCTGCTCGAACGGTAGCAACCAACGCTGGACCCGCACCTGACAAGGCCTGCAAACGAAAGGTTCAAGTGGTGACGGCCCACAGAGCGGCTTCCCTCCTCGCTCCACGAAGACATCGCTGATGGTCCCGGGTCGCCGCCGTGGGGGCGGCGACCCTCGCGATCGGCATGGCCTGGCGGGCGGCGTCACAACCGTCCGGTCTCCGCGGAAGTGCAGGTAGGTGGCCTTCTCCTCAAAGTGAAACGATGTTCCTCACACCGTTCGTTTGCCCCCCACTCGGGCGGACTCATTGGGCAACTCGGGCGGGGTGAAGGCCGGGCGTCCGGGAGGGCCGGGCGGCGGTTCTCCACCGGTCCTCCTGGGTCTCTTCCCGTGCGCGGAGGGCATCTGCGTAGGTTCCTTCATCCCTATAGAAGAATTTATCCGGATAGTCCGGCTCCGAGTCGTACCACCCGAAAGGATCGGCCGCGATCCGCAGGGGCCGCCGATGGCGCAGATCGGTGAGCACGTTCTCTTCGCGATGAGTCTCGGGGTGGACGTTGTTGGCATACGAACAAGGAACGCGCCCGCATCCGCAGCGAGAAGGGCATCCGCTGGGGCGGACGCCCCCTCAACACCGCAGCCTGACCAACCGCGAACCGCAGCCCCCGAGCGCCGAAGGGGGCAAGTTCAGGAGAAGGACAGCGACAGAAGGATGACTCAGGAGGCGGACGGTTCGATCTCCCCCGCAAAGACGATGACCTGGTCGATGAGGCTCCGCCGCAGATGGACGACGTCCGTTCCCGCCAGGCGGGGACCTCCATCCGGCGTGGTGAAGACCCACTGGTACCGGGCCCACTCGTCAGGCATGTCCACCGCCGAGCAGCGCACCATCGTGCCGGTCCCCGCCGGGTGGCGCCGGATGTCCAGCACGAACCGCTCGACCGCCGCGATTCCTTCGCTGCGACCCAACGGCCCCCAGAAGACCACGTCTGAGGTCAGGGACTGGGAGAGCAGGGCAGTCACATAGCTGTCGTCCGAGGCGTTGAACGCGGAGATGAACGTGTCGATCGCGGAGCGTGCAATCTCTTCCTGCATGCCCCAGTAATACCAGCCGTTTCGCGTGCGCTCGTCCCGCGAGCCGCCTTCCGATCACGGTGAACCATCCCGGTCACAGCACTAGTAGGGCTCCGTTAGGTTGCTCTGGCTCTTGGGTTTGGGCTGGTGGTGGACGTTCTGGGCAGCGGGCGGTGGCAGGTGGTGCAGGTGCCGGTCCAGCAGTTCAGCAGGTCTTGGATGGTGTCGAGGATCTGGTAAAGGGTGAGTCCGCTGTATCGGCTTTTGGGATCAGGCGCTGTTCCGTGAGGAACGCGTGTGCGGCGGTGACCAGGGTGACGTGGTGGTGCCACCCGGTCAATTCTCTTGGTTCTCCCAGCCGGTGTGCGGTGGCGGGAAGAGTACTTCAGCAGACCGATACCGCAGCCGTGGTCCCCGGGCCGGCCGATGCGCCACCGCCGCCCGGCCCGGGGCCACGAGACCCTGCGCGCCCGCTCCGAAGCCATGGTCCACCCCGCGGTGTTCGACGTCATGGGCCGCCGCCCCGCCCACAGGCGAGCGTCTTGCCCGAACCCGTCCGACCTCGGCCCAGGACGTGCCGACCGGCCAGTGCGTTCGGCAGTGTGGCCGCCTGAATCGGGAAGGGCACGGTCACGGGCGACCGTGCGGCCGTGCTGGTGGGCGGCGTCCAGGACCTGCTGGATGCGGTGCACGTGGCTGGCGAAGCTGGAGACGATGACCCGGCGTGGCGCGGTGCGCATCACCTGCTCGATCGCCGGGTTCAGCTCTCGCTCGGAGGTGGTGAAGCCGGGCACTTCGGCGTTGGTGGAGTCGGTGAGGAACAGGTCCACGCCCTCCTCGCCGAGGCGGGCGAAGGCGCGCAGATCGGTGATGCGGTCGTCGAGAGGGAACTGGTCCATCTTGAAGTCGCCGGTGTGCAGCACCATCCCGGCCCGGGTGCGGATCGCGACCGCGAGGCTGTCGGGGATGGAGTGGTTCGTCCAGCCGGTCCCGGATCGAGGTGAAGTCCTGCAGGATCACGTCCACGCCGGGCTGGGTCTCCTCGGGGAAGAGAACGCCGCAGTCGACGATGAGCAGTTTGCCCGCGTGCTCGAAGACGGTCATGTTGCGGCCGATCTCACCCAGGCCGCCCAGGGCGATGACCCGCAGCCCTCCTTCGGGAAGAGGCGGGGCGGCTTTCAGCTCAGGGGCGAAGTGGAGCTGAGCCGGATCACCGGCGCCAAGGCTCCCTCCGGCACCCCGCTGGACGGAGGGCCCGCCGTTCCCCGGCCCAAGAACACCAACGCCCCCTGCCGCGGCCTCGGCAGCAGCAAGGCCTCGGCCGCGAGAGGGATACCCGCCGAAACGGAGCAGGATGATGTTGTCGGCGCCCTGCACTGCGCCCGGCATGACAAGCTGTGCTTGCCCACTCCCGAACCCAGGAGGTCACCATGACCGCAGAGCCCGTATCTACGGAAGGTTCGGAGCCGGCTGCCCCCGAGACGTCCCCTCTGGCGCCGGACAGCGACGGCAACTACGACCTCAAGCGCAAGTTCCGCGAAGCCCTGGCGCGCAAGCGCGGTGCGCAGGCGGACGCCGCCGATGTTGCCGCCAACCCGGATGCGTCGAAGGTGCGTGCGGCGCACGGCCCGGCTGCAAGCCAGCGGTCGTTCAGGCGTAAGAGCGGCGGCTGAGTCGATCAGTCCCGCGATCTGGCCACGTCACCGGCACTCGCGTCATCCACTCGCGCGCCCCGTGCAGTGGCCCGCAACGTGCGCATACCCGTGCGCGCGTTGCGGGCGGGGCGTAGCCGGCGCTCTCGCCTGGGAAATGGCCCAGCTGCGGTTGGCTCGGGTCGGTGGCGCCGCCGCACTGGAATTCCGGGATGAGGGCACTGCCTTGCCGAGGGTACGCGGCCGGTGTCGCGCGTCTGGCGTGCCCGCTGTACCGCTGTGAAAATCGACGGCGGTTGTCCCGCGTGACGGTAGGCACCCGCGTGGCAAGGACGTTCGTTCCCCGTCCTGCTGCGGCTGATCGGGCGACCCCTACCACCCGCACACCCGGGTGGTGCCGGTTGAGCCCGGGAAGATCAAGGAGTACGTGCTGCGGCTCTATCCGTTCGCCGCCATGTTCCAGCCGGGTCACCGCCTGGTGGTGCTGTCGAACGACGAACCGTTGGCTGACGCCTACCAGGCCGCCCGGCAACGCGGCACTGTGGCCCAGGAGATCCCGGTCAACCACAGCCCCCGCTTTGGAAACTGGGTCGCATGAGCCCATGAGCCATCCGGCCGTTTCGCCTCTGACGCCGCGGCACAGCAACTGTCGACCGCCTCGGCGGCAGTCCGCGCAGCCGGCGCGGCTACGGCTCTCGGCGCCCACTGCGCCGGCGCTTCACACCTCCGTCGAAGAATGAGGGCGGGCCGCCATGGGGGCACACGCGGTCACCTGGACGGATCTGCCGGCACGCGCTCCGCTCCCGGCCATGGTTACGTTCCTTGCGGAACTCCCTGCCCGTCGAGCCGGGATACGAAAGAACGCCATACGTGCATAGAATCGAGGAACCGATGACGACGTACAGGGTCGGCTACTTCATCGGAAGCCTGGCGACTCACTCCATCAATCGGACGCTCTCAAAGGCTCTTATCCGACTGGCTCCGCCCGATTTGGATTTCTTTGAGATTCCGATCAAGGATCTCCCCCTGTACAGTTACGACTACGACAGCGACTATCCTGCCGAGGGTAAGGCGCTCAAGGGTGCCATCGCCTCCGCCGACGCCATCCTGTTCGTGACCCCGGAATACAATCGGTCCATTCCGGGTGCCCTCAAAAACGCCATCGACTGGGCCAGTCGCCCCTGGGGGAGCAACTCGTTCGCGCACAAACCCTCCGCTGTGATCGGAGCGTCCCCCGGTGCCCTCGGCACTGCCCTCGCCCAGCAGAGCCTGCGCGGTGTCCTAAGCTTTTGCGACTCGCCGCAAATGAATGCACCGGAGGCGTATGTCAGATTCAAGCCCGATGTTTTCACCCGTGAGGGCGAAGTCGTCGACGAACATACGGAACATTTCCTCCGAGACTTTATGGAGGAATTCAGGGATCACGTTGTCCGGGTTCTCACTGTGCTTCCGAGAAAGTCTTGAGGCGTGCGGGTTGCGTTCGGCATGCTCATGAGAGGATAGGAAGGGGTTCATGTGGGTCGGCCACAGATGAACGAAGAGCGCTTCTACCTGTATCCCATGAAACGTGTGGCTGCCGTTCTGGGTGACGAGGAACGGTACACGGCTACCTGCCGCGACGTGGAACAAGCCGGGATCAATCCGTCCCACGTGAACGTGCTCAAGGGGCCGGAGGGGCAGCGACTTCTGGATAGCCCCACTGTGCTGCCTTGAGCCAGGGCAAAGGGGCTGATTTTCGTTCCGGTCCGGAGCAAGGACGAGGCCAGCCCTTGAGTTCCTGAGCGGTGCGGGCCTGTCCGACGGTGTCGTCCGAGGACGTCCTCGGGATGCCGCCCTGCGGGCCGCCGCGCACCCTGGTGTTCCCGTAGCCGGCAGAGGAGGCGGACATGGGGCATGCGGCCGCCGGCCTGGATGATCTGACCGCCTTCCTGGCCCGCCTGACCGCCTTGCTGCTGCGTTCTTCCGGCGAGGGCGCCTACTCCATCGAGCGGGCTGTGGGCACCAGCGCTCGGGCCTTCGGTGGCCAGGCGTCCCTGGTTCTCGTGCCTGAAGCGGCCGTGCTCTCGATCGCCGCGGCCGACGGTCGCATGCGGACCGTCTGCGTGCACGGCTTCCCGGAGGTAATCCGGCTCGACCAAGTAGCGGCGCTCAAGCCCTTCCTGGCCGACGTGGAGGCGGGCAAGCTCGGGGTGGCCGAGGCCGACCGCAGGCTGTCACGCATCGAGGCCGCACCGCCGCCGTACCCCTGGTGGCTCAAGTTCCTCGGCGTCCTGCTGTTCTCCCTGGGCTTCGCCCCGCTGGTCCAGCCCACGTGGTACGAGATCACCACCACAGCCGTCCTGGGCGCGATCGCCGCGGCGCTCGTGGTCGCCGCCGTTCGCGCGCCGCGACTGTCCAAGATCCTCCCCCTGGTGGTCTCGGCCGTCGTCTCCGTCGTCACCATCGAAGTGTTCACCGGCGATCCGGCACACGGCGGCCCGGTCCTGCTAATGCTCCCGGCGCTGTTCTACTTCGTTCCCGGTGACTTCCTCAGCGCATCGACCACCGAGCTCGCCGTCGGCCTCATCACCACCGGCGCGATCCGACTCGCGTACTCCATATTCCTGCTCGTCCAGCCCTACCTCGGCGTCCTGCTGGGCATATTCGCCACCGGCACCCCCCTCAACGCCCTCTTCGACACCGCCGCCAGCGCCGACCTACCCAAGTGGGCACTGATCCTGAGCGGGATCGCCTTCACCGCCGGCACAGTCCTGGCCTTCGCGATCCCCTACCGCTTCTTCGGGATTCTTCTCGTGTCGGTCTACGCCACCGTAGGGGTGCAGTCGCTGATCACCGAACTAATCCGGGAGACCGGCGGCACATTCGTCGCTGCCGTGGTGCTGGCCGCCGCGGCCACTCTGCTGGACCGCAACCCGGCCCTCCCACCTCGATTGATCCTCATCCTTCCTGGCTTTTTCACTCTCACCGTCGGCTCGCTGGGCCTGCGCGGCCTGACCACCCTGGCCGGCGGCTACGTCATCGAAGGCTTCCAAGACCTGCAAAAACTCGTCACGATCGTCACCGCCATCGCCATCGGACTGGTCGTCGGTATGGCACTCACACATGCCCGCACCACAACGCGGCCTACATCCCCCAACGCCCCCTCGATGTCCCAGCGACCGCCCTGATCAACGGGGCCGCCGCGCATCTCGTCCACCCCGGGGACCTGGTGATCGTCATCAGCTATGCCCAGGTCACCGACGCCGAGGCGCGGGCACTTCGGCGGCGGGTCGTTCACGTCGACGCGGAGAACCGTATCGTGGCGCTCGGCGCCGACGCCTCCGAGCCGGTGCCGGGTTCCGGCCAGAAGCGCAGCCCGCAGGCCGTATCAAGCTGATCGACCAGGAGTGCGACCGTGAACGACAGCGTGCCGACTCGCCGGGTGCGCGAGCCGCGCGTGCTCGCTCTGCTGCACACCTCGCCGGTGCACATCCCGGCCTTCGACGCGCTGCGCGACGAGGCCCACCCGGGCCTCCCGCTACGTCACTTCGTCGACGAGGAACTGCTGCGCCGGGCCCGCCGGGACGGTCCGGCGGCGGTGACCGACGCGGTGGGGGCGGTGCTGGGCAGGGCGGTCGCCGAGGGCGCCCGGGCCGTCCTGTGCACCTGCTCGACCCTCGGGGGCGTCGCGGAGCAGGCGGGAGCGGCGGGGCTCGCCGTGCCGGTGCTGCGGGTGGACCGCCCCATGGCGGCCGCCGCAGTCGCCGCCGGGTCGCGGGTGGTCCTCCTCGCGGCGCTGGCGAGCACCCTCGCGCCGACGACCGCTCTCATCGAGGAAGAGGCCCGTCGCGCTGGGCGCGCCGTCAGCGTACGGCCCGTGCTCGTCGACGCCGCCTGGTCCCGCTTCGAGGCCGGTGACACCGAGGGGTACGTGCGCGAGGTGGCCGCCGCGGCGGACCGGGTCGCCCACGCCGACGCGATCGTCCTCGCCCAGGCCTCCATGGCTCCCGCGCAACACCTCACGACGACGTCGGTTCCCGTCCTTTCCAGTCCACGCCCGGGCTTCGAGGCAGCGGTACGAGCGGCACGCCGACGCGGCGCCGTCTGACCGGTCGACGCCCACGCACGGCCGCCCGCTCCCGTGAGTCCGCCCGGCTCCTCGTCGTGCCTCCGTCGGGTGACTGGTGGCGCGGGGGTCGGGTAGGTGGGGGAGTAGTCCAGAGCCGATGTCGACCGACTGGCCGGAGGACGTCATGACCGACCCGCACCCGGACCCCGCCTCGCCGGGTCCGGACCCCCTGCAGCCGCAGCCGCAACCGCACCCCGTGCCCACCCCGGAGCCGCCCCCGGCCCCGGAACCCCCTCCGGCGCCAGGACCCCCACCGGGCCCGCCGCCCGGCCCCGATCCGGCTCCGCCTCCGGGCCCGGGTCCGACCCCGCCCCCGACGCCTCCGCCGCCGGGCCCCCCGCCAGGTCCCGGCCCGACCCCGCCCGGACCCCCCGGCCCGATTCCCGGCCCTCCGCCCGGTCCTCCGCTCCCGGAGCCCCCGCCGTCGCCGATCCCGCCGGGCCCGGAGCCGGTCCCGAACCCGGAGCCCGGACCGCCACTGACCTGACGCCCGCCCGACTGACGTCCGACCGGACGCCGGCACTGGGCGGGGGCGTACTCGCCTCCGCCCGGGGGCTGGTCCCGGCCCCGCCCCCGGAACACCGGCACCGCCTCGGACGCAGGCACCGCGCGGGGGCCGTAAAAAGAAGACGGTGGGCGGCTCCGAGCCGCCCACCGTCATCCACGCACCGTCCGGCCGGAACGGCCGGCGAACCGGTACCCCTACGCGGTCACCTCCGACCGGTCCCCACCCCACAGCGTGTGGAACGAGCCGTCACGGTCCACCCGCCGGTAGGTGTGGGCCCCGAAGAAGTCCCGCTGGCCCTGGGTGAGCGCGGCGGGCAGCCGCTCGGCGCGCAGGGCGTCGTAGTACGCGAGGGCGGCCGAGAAGCCGGGGGCCGGCACGCCCTGCCGGGTCGCGGCGACCAGGACCTCGCGCCAGTCGTCCTGGGCCGCCGCGATCTCCTGGGCGAAGGTGTCGTCGGACAGCAGGCTCGGCAGGTCCGGGCGGGCGTCGTACGCGGCGCGGATCCGGTCGAGGAAGGCCGCGCGGATGATGCACCCGCCGCGCCAGATGGCGGAGACCGCGCCGAGGTCGATGTCCCAGCCGTACTCCGCGCTGCCCGCGGCGATCTCGTGGAAGCCCTGGGTGTACGACACGATCTTCGAGGCGTACAGCGCCTGCTCCACCCGGTCGGCGAACGCGCCGGCCTCCGACTCGCTCAGCGGGGACGCCTTCGGGCCCGCCAGCCCGCGCGAGGCCTCCCGGAGGTCCGCGTGGCCCGACAGGGAACGGGCGAAGACCGCCTCCGCGATGCCCGAGACCGGCACGCCCAGGTCGAGCGCGATCTGGACCGTCCAGCGGCCGGTGCCCTTCTGCTCGGCCTCGTCCACCACCACGTCCACGAACGGCTTGCCGGTCGCCGCGTCCACGTGGGACAGGACCTCCGCCGTGATCTCGATCAGGTACGAGTCGAGCCGGCCCGTGTTCCAGGTGCGGAAGATCTCCGCGATCTGCGCGGGGGAGTACCCGGCCACGTCCCGCAGCAACTGGTACGCCTCGCCGATGAGCTGCATGTCGGCGTACTCGATGCCGTTGTGCACCATCTTCACGAAGTGCCCGGCGCCGTCGGGGCCGACGTGCGTGACGCACGGCGCGCCGTCCTTCGCCTTCGCGGAGATCTTCTCCAGCATCGGACCGAGCGAGTCGTACGACTCCTTCGAGCCGCCCGGCATGATGCTTGGCCCGTGCAGCGCGCCCTCCTCGCCGCCGGAGATCCCGGTGCCCACGAAGTGGATGCCCTGCTCGCGCAGCTCCCGCTCGCGGCGCCGGGTGTCCGCGAAGTGCGCGTTGCCGCCGTCGATGATCATGTCGCCGGGCTCCAGCAGCGGGGCGAACTCCCGGATCACCGCGTCGGTCGGTTCGCCGGCCTTCACCATGATGACCAGGCGGCGCGGCCGCTCCAGGGCCGCCACGAACTCCTTCGCGGTCTCGGCCGCGACGAAGTCCCCCTCGTGCCCGAACTCCTCGACCAGGGCGTGCGTCCGGGCCACCGTCCGGTTGTGCAGTGCGACCGCGTAGCCGTTGCGCGCGAAATTGCGGGCGAGGTTGCGGCCCATGACCGCGAGTCCCGTGACGCCGATCTGGGCTGTAGTGCTCATACCGCCTGCTCCTCGAAAGTCCGGTGAATCATCAAGTGGAACGCTGGGTCACGGCCGCCGCTGCCGCCGGCCGGTCCGCCACCGGTCCCGCCATCGGCCTGCCGTCCGTCGCGCCGCCCGTGCCCGCCAGTATCACTGCTCATGCCCCTTCGACCATCCTGACGTGCCGGTACGGCGCGCGCACATTCGGCGCCCGGCACCCTTCCGTACGCGCGGCGGGTGCTCCGTGGCTCAGCGCGCGGCCCGCGGATCCGGCCAATCAACGTACGTAACCGGCCACTTGGGGTGACGAACCGGCCGATAGCCGTCTTGTCACGGCCTGTTCGCGGCGGTTACTTTCGCCCCTCCTGACGCATGTCGAGGGGGCTTGAGATGGCCGTACGCGGCCGGCACCGCCGGTATCAGCCGAACAGGATCAACCGCGCCTCGCTCACCGTCACGGCGGGCGGCGCCGGGATGGCCATTCCGCTCATCGGCGCCGGAGCCGCGCACGCCGCCGACGCCTCCACCTGGAACAAGGTGGCCGCCTGCGAGTCGAGCGGCAACTGGCACATCAACACGGGCAACGGCTACTACGGCGGGCTCCAGTTCACCGGGTCCACCTGGGCGGCCTACGGCGGGACGCGGTACGCGCCCCGGGCGGACCTGGCCACCCGGGACCAGCAGATCGCCGTCGCGGAGAAGGTGCTCGGCGGGCAGGGACCCGGCGCCTGGCCGGTGTGCTCGACGCGTGCCGGTCTCACCCGGGGCGGCGGCACCCCCGACGTCCACCCGGACACCGCCGGACAGCGGACCGCGCACAGTACCGGCAGTCCCGGCAGTACCAGTAGTGCCGGCAACGCCAAGGGCTCCGCCCGCGAGGCCGACGTACGCCCGCAGACCGCGCCGCAGGCCCGGGCCGGCAGCGCCGAGATGTACAAGGTCGTCCGCGGCGACACCCTCTCCGGCATCGCCGAGGAGCGCCAAGTCTCCGGCGGCTGGCGGCAGTTGTACGCCGCCAACCGTACGACCGTGGGCTCCGACCCGAACCTGATCCTGCCGGGCCAGCGGCTCGCCGTGCCCAAGTCGCGTACGACGGCCGAGCCGCACCGCAAGACGCCCACTGCCACGCGCCCGGCCAGAGAGGCCAAGCCCGCCTCCCGCGCGGCGAAGTCCCGGCCCCACTCCACCCAGCACGCCCTGGTCGCCCCCGTCGGCGGCGGCGTCGGCACGCCCTACCACGCGACCGGCTCCCACTGGTCGAAGGGCTACCACACCGGCGTCGACTTCGAGGTACCCACCGGCACCTCCGTGAAGGCGGCCGCGGCCGGCCGGGTGGTCAGCGCCGGCTGGGGCGGCGCCTACGGCTACCAGGTGGTCATCCGCCACGCCGACGGCCACTTCACGCAGTACGGCCACCTGTCGGCGATATCCGTGCGGGTCGGGCAGACGGTCGCCGCCGGGCGCGGCATCGGCCGTTCCGGTGCCACGGGCAACGTCACCGGCCCGCATCTGCACTTCGAGGTGCGCACGGGGCCCGGGTTCGGCACGGACGTCGACCCGCTCGCCTATCTGCGGGCCGGCGGCGTGCGGATCTGACCCGAGGGGATGTCCGGGGCGGACGGCGTCAGGTCCCGACGCGGGAGCCGCGCCGTTCGGGCCCGGGCCCCGGGACGTAGGGGTTCGAGTAGAACTGCCCGTCCGGGCACGAGGCGACGAAGAACGGGCCGAGGACGAGCCGGGGTTCGCCCCGCGCGGGGTCCTCCTGCGCCCGCGGCGCCGGTGAGCCCGGGAGTACGACAGCGTCCAACGGCACGACCCGCCCGGAGGCGCCGGACGCCTCGACGGACGACGGCCCCCCGGCGGACGACGGCCCCTCGGTGGCCGGCAAGACCTCGACGGACGACGCCTCCTCGGCGGACACCGGCCCGGTCGTCACCCCGAGCGCCTCATCGCCGGACACCGGCCCGGTCGCCAACCCGGTTGCCGTTCCGGACGCCGCCCCGGCCGTCGGGCCGGTCACCGCCTCCGTCGCCGACCCCGTCCCCACCACCGGACCCGCGCGCTCGATGCGCTCGGTCATCAGCAGGATCAGCCCGCCCGCCGCCACCACACCGCAGCCGAGCGCCAGCACCGTGCCCGTCGTGCCGTAGCGGAAGGTCTCGCCGAGCAGCGTGAGCCCGACCGCCGCCGCCATCACCGGGTTCACCACCGTCAGCGTGGCCAGCGGCGCCGCCAGGCCCCCGCCCCGGTACGACGCCTGCGACAGCAGGATCCCGGCCGTGGCCAGGACGCCTATCGCGGTCAGGGACGGCAGTTCGGCCGCCGCGATCCCGTCGGTGAAGTCGACCGCGACCGTCTTGGTGAACACCGAGGACATGCCGAAGGCGATGCCGGAGCCGGTGGCGAGCAGCACACTGCGCACGGCCGGATGCCGGTGCGCCGCCCGGCCCGCGACCGTGAGCGCGACGAGCACACCGGCGGTCACCACGGCCAGGCCCGCGCGCTGCGCGGTGTTCAGCGTCTGGGCGTGGGAGGAGCCCACCAGGGACAGCAGTCCCGCGAGCCCCACCGTCGCCATGACCACGCCGCGCCAGGCGGCCGCGCCGGCCCGCCGGCCGACGAACAGCGCCGCCATCGGCAGCGCGAACACGATGGTCAGGGCACCCAGCGGCTGGACCAGACTGAGCGGCCCGCAGGCCAGGGCCACCACGTGCAGCAGCCCGCCGAGACCGTTCAGCACCAGCGCCGCCCACCAGGCGGGCCGGCGCAGCGGCGCGTACTGCTCGCCCGGGAATGACACCGCGACCCGCTCCTGGACGATCGCCCCGCCGGCGTAGGCGACGGCGGACACGAGCGACAGCAGCACGGACAGCGCGAGGGCGCTCATGAGCTGCACCTCCGCGTGGGGCTGGGGCGGCGGCCCCGGCGCGACGAACGGTCGGCTTCCATGGTTGACCACCCTGCCGTGCCGATCGCCTCACGTCGTCGTACCTGAGCAGTCAATAGGTCCTACTGCCGATGGAGTACACCCCGCCCGCTGTCCTCCCCTGGGTGGGCGACACGGGACTGAGACACCCCTGCGGACACCCCCGCCGGATCCCCTTGCGCGCCCCGCGACGGGCCTTGGTACTACTGCTTCGGTGAACCTCGCCCCGGACCTCGCCGCACTGAACGACCTCGGCGGTTTCTTCGCCCTGCGCACGGGCACCCCGCCGCACGGGCCGCTGCCCACCCTCGCCCAGGCCTACGCGGACCCCGCCCCGGACGCCGGAACGCATCCCCTAGTGGTTCGGGTCCGCCGGGTCGCCGACGGCATCGGCGCGCCCGAGGCCCGCGTCGCCGCCTCCGTGGCGCACCAGGCGCTCGCAGCCCGGCTGTGGTCGGCCGCGCTCGGCTGCGCCGTGCTGTACGGGCGGATCCCCGACCTGGACGCCCGCCTGATCCGCTGGGACCCCGCCGGCAGCGCGCCGGACGACCTGTGGCTCACCGAGGTGCGCGCCCGCCCGGCCGACCCGGACACGGTCGCCGACGCCGTCCTGCACGGCCACCTGGAACCGCTGGCGGCCGCCCTGCACGCCCGGTACCGCCTCGCGCCGGGGCTGCTGCGGGGCAACGCGGCCTCCGCGCTGGCGGCCGCGGCACGCCTGCTGGAGAACCAGGCGCGCGCCGGCCGCCGTGCCAGGGCAGGCGACCACGCCAGCGAGCTGGCCGCGGGCCTCCTCGCCCACCCCCTACTCGACGGTGCCGGCACACTCATCGGCCCCGGCGCGGGCTTCCGGCGGCGCAGTTGCTGCCTGTACTACCGCGTCCCCGGCGGCGGACTCTGCGGGGACTGCTGCTTCACGCGGGTGCCGGGCTCTTCCCCACGGGCCGCATCTGGGTGACCATGAAAGCGACCAGGCCGCTTCGGACCAGGGGGTTGCGGGTGCGCGTGGGACTGCTGACCCGGGAGTACCCGCCGGACGTGTACGGCGGCGCGGGCGTCCATGTCGAGTTCCTGGCGCGGGAGCTGAGGCCGCTGGTGGACCTGGAGGTGCACTGCTGGGGCGAGGGCCGCGCCGACGGCGTCGTACGCCACCGGCCCTGGTCCGCGCTGGACGGCGCCAACGACGCGCTGCGCACCTTCTCCGTCGACCTCGCCATGGCCGCCGCGCTCCAGGGCCGCGACCTCGTCCACTCCCACACCTGGTACGCCAACCTCGCCGGTCACCTCGGCAAGATGCTGTACGGCGTGCCGCACGTGATGACCGCGCACTCCCTCGAGCCCCTGCGCCCCTGGAAGGCCGAACAGCTCGGCGGCGGCTACGCCCTGTCCGGCTGGGCCGAGCGCACCGCGATCGAGTCCGCCGACGCGGTCGTCGCGGTCTCCGGCGCCATGCGCGAGGACATCCTCGGCTGCTATCCGGCGCTCGACCCGGCCCGGGTGCACGTCGTCCACAACGGCATCGACACCAGCCTCTACCGCCCGGACCACGGTACGGACGCCCTCGACCGCGCCGGCCTCGACCGGGACCGCCCGTACGTGCTGTTCGTCGGCCGCATCACCCGGCAGAAGGGCGTGCCCCATCTGCTGCGGGCTGTGCGGGCCATCGACCCGGCCGCGCAGGTGGTGCTGTGCGCGGGGGCGCCCGACACACCGGAGATCGACCGGGAGTTCCGGGACCTGTACGAGGAGCTGAGCCGGGCCCGCGACGGAGTGCACTGGATCCCGCGGATGCTGCCGCGCCCGGCCGTCATCCAGCTCCTCACCCATGCCGCGGTCTTCGTCTGCCCCTCGGTCTACGAGCCGCTGGGCATCGTCAACCTGGAGGCGATGGCGTGCGGCACTCCCGTCGTGGCCTCCCGGGTCGGCGGGATCCCCGAGGTGGTCGAGGACGGCGGGACGGGGGTACTCGTGCCGGTGGACGACGATTTCGAGACCGGGCTCGCCCGCGCCCTCGACTCGCTGCTCGCGGACCGGGACGGCGCCCGCCGCATGGGCGAGGCAGGACGGCGGCGCGCGGTGGAGGAGTTCGGCTGGGACGCGGTCGCCCGGCGCACCGTGCGGCTCTACGAGGAGATCCTCGGACAGGCTTAGGGCTCAGTTTCTCCTGCTCGGACGCAGGAGGCAGGCAACCGGGTGAGGGGAGCGGCCATGCGTCGTGGTGGACCTTCGGTCCTCGGGATCGTCCTCGCGGGCGGGGAGGGCAAACGGCTGATGCCGCTGACCGCGGACCGCGCGAAACCAGCGGTCACGTTCGGCGGCACCTACCGGCTCGTCGACTTCGTCCTGTCCAACCTCGTCAACGGCGACGTCCTGCGGATCTGCGTGCTGACCCAGTACAAGTCGCACTCCCTGGACCGTCACATCACCACCACCTGGCGGATGTCCAGCCTGCTCGGCAACTACGTCACCCCGGTCCCCGCGCAGCAGCGGCTCGGTCCCCGCTGGTACCTGGGCAGCGCCGACGCGATCCTTCAGTCGCTCAACCTGATCCACGACGAACAGCCCGACTACGTCGCGGTGTTCGGCGCCGACCACGTCTACCGCATGGACCCGCGGCAGATGCTCAAGGAGCACATCGAGGGCGGCGCGGGCGTGACCGTCGCGGGCATCCGGGTGCCGCGCTCCGAGTCGTCGTCGTTCGGGGTGATCACCCCCGGTACGGACGGGCAGACCGTGCAGCGCTTCCTGGAGAAGCCCGCCGACCCGCCGGGACTGCCCGACGACCCGGGGTGCGTCTTCGCCTCCATGGGCAACTACATCTTCTCCACCAAGGTGCTGATCGAGGCGCTCCAGCGGGACGCGGAGGACGAGAGGTCGGCGCACGACATGGGCGGCTCGATCCTGCCCCAGCTCACCGACCGCGGCGAGGCGCAGCTCTACGACTTCGGCGCCAACCACGTGCCCGGCGAGACCAGCCGCGACCAGGGCTACTGGCGGGACGTCGGCACGCTCGACGCGTACTACGACGCCCATATGGACCTGATCGCCGAGCGCCCGGCGTTCAACCTCTACAACCGCGACTGGCCGATCTACACCCACTCGGGCCAGCTCTCGCCGGCCCGGTTCAACGCGGGCGGGATCGCGGGCGAGTCGATCATCAGCGCCGGCTGTCTGATCCGCGGGCAGGTCACCCGTTCCGTGCTGTCGCCGGGGGTCCGTGTCGACCCCGGCGCGGTGGTCCAGGGCTCGGTGCTGCACGACAACGTGCGGGTGGGCCGGGGCGCCATCGTGCGCGGCGCGGTGCTGGACAAGAACGTCGAGGTGCCGCCCGGCGCGACCATCGGCGTCAACCCCGAGCGGGACGCGGAGCTGTACACCGTCTCCCGGGGCGGGGTGATCGCCCTCGGCAAGGGACAGCTCGTCCCGTAGCCCCGCGGACTCGAACCGGGGGCGGGCCGGGGGGCGCGCGGGGGGCGCGATCCGCGACGCGTCGCGGGCGACACCCGCCGGTTGCCGGGCTGACCGGCCTTCAGACCCGATCATGCAGGCAGTGACGTCTCCTTCGGAGGTCTTCCTGCATGAGATGGACCCGGCGCCTGCGTCTGTGCGCGGCCGGGGCGGTGGCAGCGTCCGCGCTGACCGCCGCTCCCGTCGTCGCACCGGCCGCCCAAGCGCGCGACGACCGGCTCACCGAGCTGGTCGACCCGTTCATCGGCACCGCGAACGAGGGCAACACCTTCCCCGGCGCGTCCGTGCCCTTCGGCATGGTGCAGCTCTCCCCGGACACCGGCCACAGCACCGGGTACGACCACACCCAGGACCGTGTGCGCGGCTTCTCCCTGGTCCATCTCTCCGGCGTCGGCTGCCGCATCGGCGGCGACCTGCCGGTGCTGCCCACCACCGGTGACGTCACACGGACGGACTACGCCACGTACGCGGCCCGGTTCGGCCACGACACCGAGCGGGCGAGCCCCGGCTACTACCGGGTCGGCCTGTCGTCCGGTATCGGCGGTATCGGCGCCGAACTGACGGCGAGCGCGCGTACCGGGGTGCAGCGCTACACCTTCCCGGCCACGTCCAAGGCCAACGTCCTGCTCAACGCGGCCCAGGCGCTGCACAAACCGGTCGCGGCGACGGTCGAGATCCTGGGCGACCGCACCGTACGGACCACGATCACGGGCCGCGGCTTCTGCCGGGACACCCGGCCCTACACCGTCCACACCGTCACCCGCTTCGACCGCCCGTTCACGGCGTACGGCACCTGGGACGGCACCACGGTCACGGCGGGCTCCAGAACCGGCCACGGCGGCGCCTACGTCCGCTTCGACACCACCGAGGACCGCACGGTGGAGGCGACGACCGCGCTGTCCTACGTCGACGCGGCCGGCGCGGCGGGCAACCTGGCGGCGGAGGGCGGGCGTTCCTTCGACGCGGTGCGCGCCGCGGCCCGGCGCTCCTGGGAGAGCCGGCTGTCCGGCGTACGCGTCCGGGGCGGCGACGCGGCACGGCGGCGTACGTTCTACTCGGCGCTGTACCACGTGTTCCTGGCGCCGAACGTGGGCAGCGACGCCGACGGCCGCTACACCGGCTGGGACGGCCGGATCCACCGCGCGCGGGGTTTCAGCTACTACCAGAACTGGTCGCTGTGGGACACCTACCGCACCCAGGCCCCGCTCCTCGCCCTGCTCGCGCCGAAGGAGTCGCGGGACATGGCGATCTCGGTGATCAGGGTCGCCGAGGAGAGCGGCTGGCTGCCCAAGTGGGGCTACGGCACCGTCGAGACGAACGTCATGACCGGCGACCCGGTCACCCCGTTCCTGACCAACGCCTACCAGCAGGGCCTGCTGAAGGGCTACGAGGAGCGGGCCTACCGGGCGTTGCGGCGGAACGCCGACGGGGTGCCGCCCGCCGGCTCCCCGGCCGTGGGCCGCGAAGCCAACCCGGACTACCTCGCCCGCGGCTACGTCCCGTACCTCCCGGGCCACGAGCCCGCGAAGCCCGGCCACTCCGACTACGCGTTCGGCGCGTCGGCGACCCTGGAGTACGCCCTGTCGGACGCGATGCTCGCCCAGATGGCCCGGGCCCTCGGCCACCACGGGGACGCCGCGCGGTACGCCGCCCGCTCCCGCGCCTACCGCGCGCTGTTCGACCCCGTCACCGGCTTCTTCCGCGCCCGTGACGCCTCCGGCGTCTTCACCGGACCGGCGGACCCGGCCCACGGCCCCGGCTTCCACGAGGGCACGTCCTGGCAGTACCAGTGGCTGGTGCCGCAGGACCTGCCCGGACTGGTCCGCCTGATCGGCGGCCGGCGCGCCGCCAACGAGCGTCTGGACACGTTCTTCGCCTACGCCGGCCTGCTGAGGGAACCGGAGCGCACCGTCCGCGAGACCTGGGTCGGCGGGCCGTACGCCTACTACGGCAGCGCCAGGTACAACCCGATGAACGAGCCGGACCTCGCCGCGCCGTACACCTACCTGTCGACGGGGCAGCCGTGGAAGACCAGCGACGTGGTGCACGCCGCGCTGACCCTGTTCACCGACGAGCCGGCCGGGCTGAGCGGGAACGACGACCTCGGCACCATGTCCGCCTGGCACGTACTGGCCTCCATCGGCCTGTTCCCCGTCCAGCCGGGCTGTCCCACCTGGGGCCTGTCCACGCCCGTCTTCGAACGCGTCGACCTGCGCCTGGACCGCGGCCACTCCCCGCGCGGCGGCCTCACCATCACGGCGCCGGGCACTTCGCGGAAGGACCGTTACATCCAGTCGGTGCGGGCCGGCGGGGTGCCGCACGAGCGGACGTATCTGACCACCCGCGCCCTGCGGTCGATCGGCACCCTGCGCTACACCCTGGGGCCGCGGCCCTCGGCGTGGGGCACGACCCCGCAGGCCGCGCCACCCGCCCTCAGGTGACCCCCGTCCGGCGGGCCCGAAGTGACCTCAAAGGCCCCATGTGTCCCACCCTTTTCTCCCGGGTCGGACTTAATCTGTTGTTGACTGAGAGTAGCTTGATCGTACTTGACCGTAATCGGTCGAGGGCGGTTGACTGCGCACACACCCACCGCCGATGCGAGGCAAGCCATTGACTCCCGACCTGCTCGCTCCCCTCGACCTGGCGTTCTGGAACATCGAGTCCGCCGACCACCCGATGCACCTCGGCGCCCTCGGGGTCTTCTCCGCCCACTCGCCGACCGCCGGAGCGCACGCGGCCGACCTGCTCGCCGCCCGCGCGGCCGGCGTGCCCGGCCTGCGCATGCGGATCCGGGACGTGTGGCGGCCGCTCGACCTGCGCCGGCCCCTCGCCCAGGCGCTGCGCCCGCCGCTCGGCTTCGGCGGCGCCGCCCGCGAGCCCGACCCCGGCTTCGACCCGCTCAACCACGTACGGCTGCACGCCCCGGCCAGGGACTTCCACGCCGAGGCGGGCCGGCTCATGCAGCGCCCGCTGGAGCGCAACCGCCCGCCGTGGGAGGCGCACGTGCTGCCAGGCGAGGACGGCGTCTCCTTCGCCGTGCTGTTCAAGTTCCACCACGCCCTGGCCGACGGCCTGCGCGCCCTGACCCTCGCCGCGGCCGTCCTCGACCCCATGGACATGCCCACCCCGCGGCCCCGCCCCGCCGAGCCCGCCCGCGGTCCCCTGCCCGACGTGCGCAGACTGCCCGAGGCGGTGCGCGGCGCCCTGTCCGACGTGGGCCGCGCCCTGGACATCGGCGCCTCGGTCGCCCGCTCCTCCCTCGCCACGCGGTCCACCCCGGCGCTCACCGCCGAGCCCACCGGAACCCGCCGCACCGCCGGCGCGGTCGTCGAGATCGACGACGTGCACCTGGTCCGCAAGGCCGTCGGCGGCACTGTCAACGACGTACTGATCGCCGTCGTCGCCGGCGCCCTGCGGCGCTGGCTCGACGAGCGGGGCGAGGACACCGGAGGGATCGCGCCCCGCGCCCTGATCCCCGTCTCCAGACGCCGCCCGCGCACCGCCCACCCACAGGGCAACCGGCTCTCCGGCTATCTGATGGAACTGCCCGTCTTCGACCCGGACCCGCTGCGCCGGCTCGCCGCCGTCCGCGCGGCCATGGACCGCAACAAGGACGCCGGACCCAACCGGGGCGCGGGCGCCGTCGCGCTGCTCGCCGACCACGTGCCCGCACTCGGCCACCGGCTCGGCGGACCGCTGGTCGCCCAGGCCGCCCGGCTGTGGTTCGACATCCTGGTCACCAGCGTGCCGCTGCCCGGCATCGGCCTGAGGCTCGGCGGCCACCCGCTGACCGAGGTCTACCCCTTCGCGCCGCTGGCCCGCGGCCAGTCCCTGGCCGTCGCGATCTCCACCTACCGCGGCCAGGTCCACTACGGGCTCGTCGCCGACGCCAAGGCCGTGCCCGACCTGAACCGGCTCGCCCGCGCCGTCACCGAGGAGGTGGAGACCCTGATCACGGTCTGCGGACCGTGATCACCGCCGTTTGGCCCACCGGCCCGGCGCTGCCGTAAAATCCCCCGTTCGAAAGCAGGCGCGAGTCGGAGCGCCGCACAGTGATCAGGGAACGGCAGCGCGATGACGGTGACAGACGACGGCCCGACGGCCACGGACGAAGTGGTGTACGGGCCCGGGATCGACCCCGAACGCCTGGCCGTGTGCCTCAGTGTGATCGAGGAGCTCGACGGGATCGACGTCGACCACCCGGACGCCGTCGCCGTGCGCCGGGCCACCTCGCACATCTACCGCACGGTCAAGCAACGCCGCCGCCAGGAGCGCCGGGCCGCCAAGACCGCGAACGACAAGGCGGTCACGGAGGCCACGGCCACCGGCTCCGCGCAGCGCATCGACGACGAGACCGAGGGCATCCTGCCCTCGTCCACGACGGGGGCGGGACAGATCGCGGGCATACTCCAGCGCCCGCGCTCCTGCTACGTCTGCAAGACCCGTTACGTCGAGGTCGACTACTTCTACCACCAGCTCTGTCCGCGGTGCGCCCTCGAGAACCGCGCCCGCAGGGACGCCCGCGCCGACCTCACGGGCAAGCGCGCACTGCTCACCGGCGGCCGCGCCAAGATCGGCATGTACATCGCGCTGCGGCTGCTGCGCGACGGCGCGCACACCACGATCACGACCCGCTTCCCCAACGACGCCGTCCGCCGCTTCAAGGCCCAGCCCGACAGCGACGAGTGGATCCACCGCCTGAAGATCGTCGGCATCGACCTGCGCGACCCGGCCCAGGTGGTGGCCCTGGCCGACTCGGTGGCGGCCGAGGGCCCGCTGGACATCCTGATCAACAACGCCGCCCAGACCGTACGGCGCTCCCCGCAGGCCTACAGCGAGCTGGTCGCCGCCGAGTCGGCCCCGCTGCCGGCCGGTGAGCTGCCCGCGGCCGAGGTGATCGGCACGTTCGGCTCGGGGGCGGTCGCGGAGCTGCCGGTGGCGGGCGGCGGCGCGCTCACCGCCCAGGACGTCACCGACCTGGCCCTGGTGTCCGGCTCGGCGTCCCTGGAGCGGATCGCGGCCGGCACGGCCATCGACGCCGGCGGTCTTGTGCCCGACCTGCACGACACCAACAGCTGGATCCAGGCGGTGGAGGACGTCACGCCGGTGGAGCTGCTCGAGGTACAGCTGTGCAACTCGACGGCGCCCTTCATCCTGATCAGCCGCCTGCGTCCGGCGATGGCGGCCGCCGCTGCCCGCCGCACGTATGTCGTGAACGTCTCCGCCATGGAGGGCGTGTTCAACCGCGGCTACAAGGGTGCGGGGCACCCGCACACCAACATGGCCAAGGCCGCCCTGAACATGCTCACGCGGACCAGCGCCGAGGAGATGTTCCAGAAGGACCGCATCCTGATGACGGCCGTCGACACCGGCTGGATCACCGACGAGCGCCCGCACCCCGACAAGGTCCGCCTCGCCGAGGCCGGCTTCCACGCCCCGCTCGACCTGGTGGACGGCGCCGCCCGCGTCTACGACCCGATCGTGCGCGGCGAGGCGGGTGAGGACCTGTACGGCGTCTTCCTCAAGGACTACGCGCCGGGCAAGTGGTGAACCGGGACCTCTGACACGGTGTCAGTCCACGGTCCGCAGCCGGAAGTTGCCGGCCGCGACCAGTTCGAGGACCGTGCGCCAGTCCTCCAGGACGCCCGCGTCGAAACGGGTGGTGCGGGCCTCCTCGGCCGCCTGGCGCAGCGACAGCGCTTCCTCTTCGGACAGGCGCTCGCCGGCGGGCGCCGCGTGCCGCCGCAGGAGACGGCGGACGCGCTCGCCGAGCAGCGCGCGCACCGCGTCAGCCGCCGGGTCGGCCGCACTGCTGCTGGCGCCCGGCCGCAACAGCCGGCCGATGCCGTGGACCAGTCCCGCCACCTGGAGCTCCTTGTCGGCCGGGTGGCGCCGGCGCAGCAGGGCGGCGGTGCGCAACGCGTGGGCGCGGGCGTCGGGCGGGCAGGCGTACAGCAGGTCCATGAGCTCCTCGGCGCTGCGCAGCTCCATGCGTCGGTCCTCCCGAGAGAAAGCCGTCGTGGTGGGTCAGCAGACCATGGCGAGCTTGCGGCGCGGCCAACGGAACCTGAACTGTCCCACGGGTGCGCGGGGTCGCCCCCAGGGGGGAATCCCGTCCGGCACATGATGCGACAAATCACCCCATAAGTGATCCAATCAACACGCGCGACGTCAGATAGTTACCTGGTCTTTGCAGCCCCATCGAGCGGGGGGTCGCTCATTTGGTTAATCTGGGGTGGACGGACAGCGACTACGGGTTCCATCCACACCCATGGTCCGTCCCGGGGCAAGCCGGTGCACCACGGCCTGCTCGCACCTCAGTTGCCGACGCCACCGCGTCCGAGATGCAGACGAACCAGACCCGAGCGGGCTCGGGCGGCGCGGTGCGTACCGGCCGCATGCCCCGAGGGTGACCGACACATAAGGAGTGCGCGGTGACACCGGAGAAGACGAATCGCGAGCAGCGCCCCAACGAACGCATGGAGCGCGCGGGCCGACGGCCCGCGGACCTGGGCAGCCTCGACGTGTGGGCCCGCTCGGCCCCGATCCGCCTGGCGGGGTACGAGGACGACCTGGCCGAGCCCCACATCCTGCCCAGCGTGGACTGACCGGCCAGAACCCGTCGCGATCGCCGACCGCATGGGCGTGCCACACTCACGCCCATGCTGATCAGAGAAGCCAAGACCGAGGACTGGCCCCGGATCTGGCCCTTCTGGCACCGGATCGTCGCCGCCGCCGAGACATACGCCTGGGACCCGGACACCTCCGAGGAGGATGCCCGGGCCTTGTGGATGGGCCCCGCCAAACACGTGTACGTCGCGGAGGACGACACGGGCGCTGTCGTCGGCTCCGCCTACGTCACCCCCAACTACGGCGGACCCGCGGCCCGCGTCGCCAACGCGGGATTCATGGTCGACCCCGACCAGTCCGGCCGGGGCGTCGGCCGCGCCCTGGCCGAGCACGTCCTGGGGGCCGCGACGGCCGCCGGCTACCGGGCGATGGTCTTCAACGCCGTCGTGGAGACCAACCCCGCCGTCGGGCTGTGGACCTCGCTCGGCTTCCGCATCCTCGGCACGGTGCCGGAGGCCTACGAGCACCCCCGGCACGGCCCGGTCGGCCTCCACATCATGTACCGGGCCCTCTAGGCAGGGCCCTCCAGGACGGCGGCAGGTCCGCCGTCCTCGGCCACGGACGCAGCCGCTCGATCTGCTCCGCCAGGTCCAGCAGATCCGCCTCCGAGCCCGGACGGCCCACCAGTTGAACGGCGCACGGGGCGCCCGAGGGCAGGGTGCCGAAGGGCACCGACATCGCGGGCCATCCGGTCAGGTTCCACGGCGGGGTCATGGGCGAGTAGCGGGTGTCGGCCAGCACGTTGCGCAGCCAGCCCCGCTCGTGCCAGGGCCCGGCCTGCGGGGAGCGGCGGGCCAGCGCGGGGGTGAGCAGCACGTCGTACTCGGCGAAGAACGGCTCCATCCGCCGCCGCAGCGCCTCCCGGCCCGTGTCCGCGCGCACCCCCTTCAGGAACCGCCGCCCCAGGGCGGCGTGCACCCGGGTGCGCCGGGTCAGCCGCCGCGGGTCCAGGGCCGCCGCGTCCACGGCCGCGCCCGCCGTCCAGTGCCGCAGAGCGGTCACGCCCAGCGACACCGGATACGGCGGCTCGGCCCGGCGCACCCGGTGACCGGCCCCGGCCAGCAGCCGTGCCGCGTCCCTGGTGGCGGCGGCGTAGGGCCTGCTCACGCCCACCCCGGCGAGCGGGCTGCGCACGGACACGGCGATCGTGCGCGGGGCCGCCTCCAGGCCGCGTACGGTCTCGGTGCCGGCCAGCACGGAGAGCATCAGCCGGGCGTCCTCGACGGTCGTGGCGAGCGGACCGTTCTCGGACATGCCGAACCAGTCGCCCTCGCCGATTCCGGCGGGCACCACCCCGTGACCCGGTTTGACGGTGACCAGGCCGCAGTTGGCGGCCGGGATGCGCAGCGAGCCCATGCCGTCGTTGCCGAGGGCGATCGGGACCATGCCGGCGGCGACCGCCGCCGCGCTGCCGCCCGAGGAGCCGCCCGCGTTCCGGGTGGGGTCCCACGGGTTGCGGGTGGTGCCGTGGACGCCCTCCGTGGTGCCGAAGGCGCACAGCTCGGGCACGTTCGTCAGCCCGACGACCACCGCGCCCGCCGCCCGCAGCCTGGCAACGGTGACATGGTCGTCGGCGGCCGGGGTGTCCGGGGTCGCGGCCGACCCCACGCGGCTGGACTCGCCCCGCACCGCCAGGTTGTCCTTGACGGCCACCGGCACGCCCGCGAGCGGCAGTCCGGCCAGATCGCCGCGTGCCGCCACCTCGTCGGCCTCCTCCAGCGCGGCCCGGGCGCGGACGGTGCGGAAGGCGCCGACGCGGCCGTCGAGCCGCTCGATCAGCGCGAGGTGCTCGGCCACCACCTCGCGGGGCGTGGCCCGCTTCTCGCGTACGGCGGCGGCGATCTCGGCGGCACTGCGGCCGGCCCAACTGGTCAAGGGCGCTCCTCGGAAAGGGGACGGGCGGTTGGGTACTCGCGAGTATGCAGGGAGAACTGTGCCGGGCGGCGGGCGCCGCGTCGAGAGGTGCCCGCCTGTGGAAAGGGGCGCCGGAAAGGCCCGTGCAGCGGCGTATGCGGGTCGTCCGAGTGGGTCTAAGGTCGAAGGCAGAGGACGCGTACGAGGGGAACCGGTCGGCGATGGCACAGGACGAGGCCGTGATCGGCTGCATGGGGGAGCTTCTCATCGGAACGCGTGGTTCCGCGGGCCCGGGCGAGATCCTGGTGCGGGTCAGAGGCGGTTCCGAGACCTTCCTCGCCTGGTCGCAGGAGCCGCTGCCGATCGGTGCGACGGTGCTCGTGGTCGAGTCACGCGGATGCCGCGAGGTCGACGTCATCGCGTGGGGCGACCCCTTGGAGAGGTTGCGGGACGTTCCTGTCGATCCGGGGTGACCCCGGGCTGATCCCGGGCCGGCCCGGGCTAAGGAGAACAGACCATGTTCGGTTACCGCGTTCCCGCCCCCGACGAGGCGATGCTGATCTCCGGAGGCAGGCGGGGACTGGGGGGCGCGCCGTTCCGGGTGGTGACGGGCCACGGGAAGTTCGTGCTCCCCGTCTTCCGCAAGGTCCGGTTCCTCACCCTGTCGATGTGCGAGTCCGAGGTCGTGGAGACCTGCGTCACCAAGCAGGGCATCGCGCTGCACGTGCGCGCCGTCATCGCCTTCAAGGTCGGCAACGACACCGAGAGCATCATCAACGCGGGCCAGCGGTTCCTCTCCGACCAGGACCAGATGTCGGTCCTGACCGGCCGGATCTTCGCCGGCCATCTGCGCGCCATCATCGGCTCGATGACGGTCGAGGAGATCGTCACCGAACGGCAGAAGCTCGCCGCGGAGGTGCTGGACACCTCGAAGACCGAGATGGCGAAGATCGGCCTGATCGTGGACTCGCTGCAGATCCAGTCGATCGACGACGGCGACACCGGCTACATCGACGCGATGTCCGCGCCGCACAAGGCAGCCATCCGGCGGCAGGCCCAGATCGCCCAGGCCCAGGCCAACCAGGCCGCCGCCCAGGCGGAGCAGGAGGCGGCGCGTAAGCAGGCCGAGTACGCCCGGCAGACCGCGGTGGTGAAGGCGGAGTACTCGGCCGAGGTGGACCGGGCCCAGGCGAGGGCGGCCCAGGCCGGCCCGCTGGCGCAGGCGCACGCCCGGCAGGAGGTGCTCGACGCCCAGACGGAACTGGCCCAGCGGCAGGCCAGGCTGCGCCAGCAGGAACTGGTGGCCGAGATCGTGAAGCCCGCCGAGGCCGAGGCCGAACGCGTCCGGGTCCTCGCCGCCGCCGAGGCGCAGCGGATGAAGATCCAGGCCGAGGCCGCGGCGTCGTACGACCGCGTCGCCCTGGACCGGATGCTGATCGACCAGCTTCCGTTGATCGTGAAGGAGGCGGCGGGCGGTCTCTCCGGGGCCAACGTCAACGTCCTGAACGGCGCCGACGGGCTCGGCGAGATCGCGGCCGGTCTGGTCGCCCAGGGCCTGACGATCCTGGACTCGGTCCGGCAGAACCTGAACGGCCACGGCGATCGGCACCCGTCGGGCGACGCCCGGCCCGAGGGCGAGGGCCGGCCCGCGCTGCGCGGCCCGAGCACGCCGCGGCCCGGCACCGAGGGAGAGGAGCCGGGCGAGGGCACGTCCGACGGGGAACGGCCGGACCCCGGCGCCCACTGACGTCCAGGCCACGAACCCCGCCCGCCCACCCCACGGAGCCTGACTCATGCATGACGACAGCGGCCTGGTCGAGGCCCGCCTCAAGCGCGTTCTCGACGAGCGCGTCCGTCCCGCCGTGTATCCCGAGTCCGTCCCGCTGGAGGTCGCGGTCTGGCACGCGCCCGGCGAGCCCGTGCCGGTCGCCGA
>NZ_JBIBWH010000015.1:0-209116 GCF_043081205.1 Streptomyces sp. NPDC014889 | reverse complement strand
GGGTTGACCTCGACCAGGAGGGCGTCCTCCTTGACGAAGACCTCCCACAGGCTGACCAGGACGTCGGCGACCTTGCCGGCGACCTCCGCCGGGAAGGCCGCCTTCTCGACGATCTCGCGGGCCTTGTCCTCCGTCACGCCCTCGTTGGCGTCCACCGGGACCTTCGCCAGGGCCCCGGGCCTGGTCGCGGCGACCCCCTCGATGTCCATGCCGCCCTCGACGGAGGCCATGGCCAGGAAGGTGCGGTGGGTTCGGTCGAGGAGGAGGGAGACGTAGTACTCGTCCCGGATGTCGGTCGTCGGGGCCAGCATCACCTTCTCGACCGTGTGGCCCTTGATATCCATGCCGAGAATGTCCGTCGCGCGCGCGACGGCCTCGTCCGGAGTGGCGGCCGGCTTGACGCCACCGGCCTTGCCGCGGCCACCGACCTTCACCTGGGCCTTGACGACCGTCCGGCCGCCCAGCCGCTCGGCCGCCGCGCGCGCGGCCCGGGGCGTGTCGACGACCTCGCCGGCCGGCACCGGCACACCGTGCCGGGCGAAGAGATCTCGTGCTTGGTACTCGAACAGATCCATTTGAACCGGCCTCCCAGAGCCGCTCACGGAAGCGTCGCAGCACTGCAAGCATAAGGTACTGAATACTGTATGCAATAGCTGCTACACTATCCACCCCCACTGAGAGGAGTCCATCGTGAAGATCGCAGTCCTCGGGGCCGGTGCGATCGGCGCGTATGTCGGGGCGGCTCTGCACCGGGGCGGCGCCGAGGTGCACCTGATCGCCCGCGGTGACCATCTGCGGGCCATGCGGGCCGACGGAGTACGGGTGCTCAGCCCACGCGGTGACTTCGCCGCCCGGCCGCACGCCACGGACGACCCGGCCGGGATCGGGCCGGTCGACTACGTCTTCCTGGGGCTGAAGGCCCACTCCTACCCGTCGTGCGGGCCGCTCATCAAGCCGCTGCTCGCCGACCACACCGCCGTCGTGGCCGGGCAGAACGGCATTCCGTGGTGGTACTTCCACCAGCTCGCCGGGCCCTACGAGGGCCGGCGGGTGGAGGCGGTCGACCCGGGCGGCGCCACCAGCGCCGTTCTGCCGCCGGAGCGGGTCATCGGCTGCGTCGTCTACCCGGCGACCGTCATGGAGTCCCCCGGGGTGATCCGGCATCTGGAGGGCACCCGGTTCTCCCTCGGCGAGCCCGGCGGCCAAGTCTCCGAACGCTGCACGGCGTTGAGCCGGGCCCTGATCGCCGGCGGGCTGAAGGCCCCGGTCGAACCGAACCTGCGCGACGACATCTGGATCAAGTTGATGGGCAACGTCGTGTTCAATCCGCTCAGCGCGCTCACCAGGGCGACGATGGCCGAGATCTGCCGGCACACCCGAACCCGGCGCCTGGTCGTCCAGTTGATGGAGGAGACCCTCGACATCGCGGCCCGGGTGGGCAGTACGCCGGACATCTCCATCGAGAAGCGGCTGCGCGGCGCCGAAGGGGTCGGGCACCACAAGACCTCGATGCTCCAGGACCTGGAGGCCGGCAAGCCGCTCGAACTCGACGCCATCGTCACGGCGGTGGTGGAAATCGCCGACATGACCGGCGCGGAGGCACCCACGCTGCGCGCCGTCCACGCGGCCACCGACCTGCTGGCGCAGTGCGGTGCGCGGGGCACCGCACACGGTGGCTCCACGCCGGGAGCCGTACCCGCCTGAGCCGGCCGTCCCACCACCGGCACCGCACACCACCGCCTCATCTCCCCGTCGCCACGAGGGGAGGTGAGGCGGTGGTGCGCGGTGCGCGGTCAGTCGCCGGCGGTCGTGTCCCGCCCGCCGGCCGGCTTCAGCGCGGCGACGATCACGGGAGACAGGCCCTCCGCTCCCCCGTCGACGAACTCGGCCAGCCGTGCGCGCATCCTCGGGTCCCAGAACCGCTGGATGTGTCCCGCGACCGCCTCGGCGGCCTGCTCGTCCGGCAGGTGCCCGAAGGCCGCGGCGATGTCGTTCGCCATCCGCTGCTCCGGAGGCACGGAGCCCGCCATCTCAGTCCACCACCGCGTGCCGGTCGTCGCGCGGTTGCTCGGCGGCATGCCCGGCGAGCGGGTGGGCGAGTGCCACCTGCACGGCGGTCACCTTGTACTCCGGGCAGTTGGTCGCCCAGTCCGAGTTCTCCGTGGTCACCACGTTGGCTCCGGTCACGGGATGGTGGAAGGTGGTGTAGACGACCCCGGGCGGCATACGGTCGGACACCCGGGCCCGCAGGGTGGTGCCCCCGACGCGGCTGGTCAGCGTCACCATGTCGCCGTCGCCGATGCCGCGCACCTCGGCGTCGTGCGGGTGCAGTTCCAGCAGGTCCTCGGGGTGCCAGGCCACGTTGCCGGTACGGCGGGTCTGCGCCCCGACGTTGTACTGGGTCAGGATGCGCCCCGTGGTCAGGACGAGCGGGAAGCGCGAGGTGGTCCGCTCGTTGGTCGGCAGATAGGTGGTGACCACGAACTTCCCCTTGCCCCGGACGAACGCGTCGACGTGCATGGTCGGCGTCCCCTCCGGCGCCTCCTCGTTGCACGGCCACTGGACGCTGCCGAGCTTGTCCAGGGTGGCGTAGGAGATGCCGCGGAAGGTCGGGGTGACCTGAGCGATCTCGTCCATGATCCGGCTCGGGTGGTCGTACTCCATGGGGTAGCCCATCGCCGCCGCGATCTCGCAGACGATCTGCCACTCGTGCTTGCCGGTCTTCGGCTTCATCACCGCGCGCACCCGGTTGACCCGGCGTTCGGCGTTGGTGAACGTGCCGTCCTTCTCCAGGAAAGAGGCGCCCGGCAGGAAGACATGGGCGAACTTGGCCGTCTCGTTGAGGAAGAGGTCCTGGACGACGACGAGTTCCATGGCTTCGAGGGCGGCGGTGACGTGCTTGAGGTTCGGGTCGGACTGGGCGATGTCCTCGCCGTGCACGAACAGGCCGCGGAAGGAGCCGTCGATCGCCGCGTCGAACATGTTGGGTATCCGCAGTCCGGGCTCGGCGACGATCGTACGGCCCCACAGCTCCTCGAAGACGGTGCGGACCGCGTCGTCGGAGACATGGCGGTAGCCGGTGAACTCGTGCGGGAAGGAACCCATGTCGCACGAGCCCTGCACGTTGTTCTGTCCGCGCAGCGGGTTGACGCCGACGCCGTCGCGGCCGATGTTGCCGCAGGCCATCGCGAGGTTCGCCATCCCCATGACCATGGTGGAGCCCTGGCTGTGCTCGGTGACGCCGAGCCCGTAGTAGATGGCCCCGTTGGGTGCCCGGGCGTACAGGCGGGCGGCGGCCCTCAGTTCCTCGGCCGGCACACCGGTGATGGGCTCGGTGGCCTCCGGGCCGTTCTCCGGGCGGGAGACGAACTCCGCCCACTCGTCGAACCCTTCGCAGCGGTCCGCGACGAAGGACTTGTCGACCAGGTCCTCGGTGACCACCACGTGCGCCATGGCGTTGATGACGGCGACGTTGGTGCTCGGGGTGAGCTGGAGGTGGTGTGCCGCTTCGACGTGCGGCGAGCGCACCAGGTCGATGCGGCGCGGGTCGACCACGACGAGCTGGGCGCCCTCGCGCAGCCGGCGCTTCATCCGCGAGGCGAACACCGGGTGGCCGTCGGTGGGGTTGGCGCCGATCACCATGATGACGTCGGCCTCGGCCACCGAGCGGAAGTCCTGGGTGCCGGCCGACTCGCCGAAGGTCTGCTTCAGCCCGTATCCCGTCGGGGAGTGGCAGACCCGCGCGCAGGTGTCGACGTTGTTGTTGCCGAAGGCCGCCCGCACCATCTTCTGGACGACGTAGACCTCCTCGTTGGTGCAGCGCGAGGAGGTGATGGCGCCGATCGCGCCGGAGCCGTGGCGCTCCTGGATGGAGCGCATCCCCCGCGCGACCGCGCGGATGGCCTCGTCCCACTCGACCTCGCGCCACGGGTCGGTGATCCTGTCCCGGACCATGGGCTTGAGGACGCGGTCGGGGTGGGTCGCGTAGCCGAACGCGAAGCGGCCCTTCACACAGGAGTGCCCCTCGTTCGCCCCGCCGTCCTTGTAGGGCACCATCCGGACCAGTTCGTCGCCGCGCAGCTCGGCCTTGAAGGAGCAGCCGACTCCGCAGTACGCGCAGGTCGTGACCACCGAGCGGGTCGGCATGCCGAGTTCGACGACGGACCGCTCCTGGAGCGTCGACGTCGGGCAGGCCTGGACGCACGCGCCGCACGATACGCACTCGGAGTCCATGAACAGCTCGCCCGCGCCGGGCGAGACCTTGGAGTCGAACCCGCGGCCCTCGATGGTCAGCGCGAAGGTGCCCTGCACCTCGCCGCAGGCCCGTACGCAGCGGGAGCAGACGATGCACTTGGACGGGTCGAAGTCGAAGTAGGGGTTGCTCCGGTCGGCCTCGGCGTCCAGGTGGTTCTCGCCCTCGTGCCCGTACCGGACCTGACGCAGCCCGACGACGCCGGCCATGTCCTGCAACTCGCAGTCGCCGTTGGCCGGGCAGGTCAGGCAGTCCAGCGGGTGGTCGGAGATGTACAGCTCCATGACGCCCTGGCGCAGCTTCTCCACCTTGGGCGTCTGGGTGCGCACCCGCATGCCGTCGGCGACCGGCGTGGTGCAGGACGCGGGGGTGCCCCTGCGGCCGTCGATCTCCACGACGCACAGCCGGCAGGATCCGAACGCCTCCAGGCTGTCGGTGGCGCACAGCTTGGGTATGTCGATGCCGGCGAGCGCGGCCGCGCGCATCACGGACGTGCCCTGGGGGACGGTGACGGGCAGTCCGTCCACCTCCACCGACACGGTCGGCTCCCCTGGCTTCTCGGGGGTGCCGAAGTCGGGTTCCTTGAGAAGGCTCATGCCGTGTCCTCCCTCCTCGCGCCGTTCGTCCGCGCGGTGGGCACCGCCGTGTGTGCGTCGCGGGCGAGGAAGTCGTCGGGGAAGTGGGTGAGGGCGCTGCGCACCGGCATCGGCGTCAACCCGCCCATGGCGCACAGCGAACCGTCGGTCATCAGCTCGCAGAGGTCTTCGAGCAGCGCGAGGTTGCCGTCGCGGTCCTCGCCGGCCACGATCCGGTCGATCACCTCGACCCCGCGTACCGAACCGACGCGGCAGGGCGTGCACTTGCCGCACGACTCCGCGGCGCAGAACTCCATCGCGAAGCGGGCCTGCGCGGCCATGTCCACGGTGTCGTCGAAGACCACGACGCCGCCGTGGCCGAGCATCGCGCCGGCCCGGGCGAACGCCTCGTAGTCCATCGGCAGGTCGAACAGGGAGTCCGGCAGGTAGGCGCCCAGCGGTCCGCCGACCTGCACCGTGCGCACGGGGCGGCCGGAGAGCGTGCCGCCTCCGTAGTCCTCGACCAGCTCGCGCAGGGTGACGCCGAACGCCGTCTCCACGATGCCCCCGTGCGCGATGTTGCCGCCGAGCTGGAAGACCTGGGTGCCGCGCGAGCGCTCGACGCCGAGTTCCTGGTACGCCTGCGCGCCGCGTGCCAGGATCACCGGCACGGTGGCGAGGGTGAGGACGTTGTTGACCACGGTCGGTCTGCCGAAGAGCCCCTCCAACGCCGGGATGGGCGGCTTGGAGCGGACCATGCCCCGCTTGCCCTCCAGGCTCTCCAGCATGGAGGTCTCCTCGCCGCAGATGTAGGCGCCGGCGCCGACCCGGACGTGCAGGTCGAAGGTGAGGTCGGAGCCGAGGATCCGTTCTCCGAGCCAGTTGTTGCCGCGCGCGATCTCGACCGCGGCGCGCATCGTGGCCACGGCGTCGGGGTATTCCGACCGGATGTAGACGTAGCCCTCGCGAGCCCCGACCGCGTGCGCGGCGATCGTCATGCCCTCGATCAGCATGAACGGGTCGCCCTCCATGACCATGCGGTCCGCGAAGGTCCCGCTGTCGCCCTCGTCGGCGTTGCAGCAGACGAACTTCAGCTCGTCGGAGCACTCGGAGACGGTCCTCCACTTGACGCCGGCCGGGAATCCCGCGCCACCCCGGCCGCGCAGGCCGGACTCGGTGACCTCGGTGATCACCTCGGCGCGCGGCGTTCCCAGCGCGCGCCGCAGCCCGGCGAGGCCGCCGTGCCGCAGGTAGTCCTCGGTCGAGAGGGGATCGGTGATGCCGATCCTGGCGAAGGTGACCCGGTTCTGCCGCGCCAGCCACGGCAGTTGGTCCACGACGCCGTGGCGCAGCGGGTGGTCCCCGCCGTCGAGGAGGCCCGCGGCGAGGAGGCCCTCGATGTCCGCGGGGGCCACCGGTCCGTAGCCGATCCGGCCCGCGGGTGTGACCACTTCGACGAGCGGCTCCAGCCAGAGCATGCCGCGCGATCCGTTGCGCACCACGTCGACCGGCCGGTCCTGTGCGGCGGCGGCCTGTCGGAGGGCGTCCGCGACCGTGTCCGCTCCCACGGACCGTGCCGCCGAGTCGCGCGGAACGTACACCGTCACCGGGGAGCCGGCAGTCACCGTCACGACGACACCGCCTCGTCGAGGATCGAGCGCAGGCGGTCCGCGCTCACGCGTCCGTACAGGGTGTCGTTCACCTGGACGGACGGCCCCAGCGCGCAGTTGCCCAGGCAGAAGACCTGTTCCACGGTGACCGAGCCGTCCGCCGCCGTCTCGCCCGGTGCGAGGCCGACGCGGTCGCGGGCGCAGGCCACCAGGGCGTCCGCGCCGAGGGCCTGGCAGGCTTCGGCACGGCAGACGCGCACGGTGGTGCGGCCCGCGGGTTCGCGGCGGAAGTCGTGGTAGAAGGAGACCACCCCGTGCACGTCCGCCCGGGACAGGTTGAGTTCGTCGGCGAGCAGCGCGACGCAGTCCTGCGGCACATGGCCGAGTTCCGCCTGTATGGCGTGCAGTATCGGCAGCAGCGCCCCGCGTTGGCCGCGGTGGGCGGCCACGATCGCGCTGATCGCGCCGCGCACCGGTGCGTCACTCACGCTTGTGGTCATGATCGCCCCCAGTCACCGGCATACGCGGGAGTCGAGCGCGAGGCCCCCGCCGCAGTCGTACGAGTTCGGTTTCGCGAACACATGACCCCTTGCCCCTCGTCTACGGATGCGCAGAGGCGGTGACCAGCGGCACGGCCGCTTCCGCCGACCCGGTCGATGCACGGACAACGCTCCGCAGCATAATCGGCTACTTGCAGTTTGTATACAGTGTTCAGGCTGATGCGGCGCGCTCCTCGAGGGCGCAAGTCGGCGACCGCGCAGGCATGTTGACCCCAGCCGGCCGGGCGACCGCCATCCCCGGGGCCGGCAGCGCGGCGAGCCACGGCAGCACCGCGCCCAGCACGGCGTCGATCCCGCCACCGCTCGGTCCGAGCATCGCGCCGGCCGGCACCAGGACGGGGTCGGCGCGAACGGTGGACGACACGCAGCCGCGCGGGCCCTCCCCGTCCGGCCGTGCGGGCACGAACAGCCCGGGGGCGTCCGCCGGCACCAGCCAGAGGCTCAACCCGTCGCTCCCGTCGGCCGGCCGGGAGGACCACACGTAGCTGTCGGCCTCCCCCGCCGCGACCACGTCGCGTTTCCGGGCGCACAGCGCGACGACGTCACCCGTGCGCGTCGCCGTCGAGGGCGGGCCGGGAGGCACGCCGCGCTCACCGGACCCGACGGCCTCCGCCAGGGCGAGGGTGCTCAGGTGGTGTCCGGCGGCGATCCTGCGGCGCACCCAGTGGATGCCGTGGGCCTCGATGACCGCGACAGCCACGTAGTGGGACCTGAGCACGGCTCCGGTGGCCGGACAGGCGCGGGACACCTCCGCCACCACCTCGGCGGCCTCCGCCGGACCCAGGCCCCGGCCGCCGAGTTCGGCGGAGACGGTCAGCGCCAGCAGTCCGGAATGCCCCAGCGCGGCGACCGAGGCCCGGGGGAACGCGCCGTGCGTGCGGACCCGTTCGGCGCCGGGCTCGATGACGCCGCTCATGATGCGGGACAGAGCGGTGCGGTACGACATGGGGCGGCCCCTTGAAGTCACTTCCGACTCGAATTGCATACAGTATGTTCTCTCAAGGGGGCGCCAACCACCCCTTGATGGGCGAATCCATCGTCCGGGCGAAATCACGCGCAGGCGGCTGGACAGGCGCCTCCCGGTCGACCGATGATTGCATACAGTATCCGTCGCCTGTATGCAGGAGACGTCTGTACGGCCAGACGCACCAGACCGTGTACAAGTGAGGTGATCCCCATGACCAGGGCTCTTGAGGGCGTGCGCGTCCTCGACATGACACACGTCCAGTCAGGCCCCTCCGCCACCCAGTTGCTCGCCTGGCTCGGTGCGGACGTCGTCAAACTGGAGGCGCCGACCGGCGACATCACCCGCAGGCAGCTGCGGGACCTGCCCGACGCCGACTCCCTCTACTTCACGATGCTCAACTGCAACAAGCGGAGCATCACCCTCAACACCAAGACCGAACGCGGCAAGGAACTCCTCACCGAGCTGATCCGGCGCTCCGACGTCATGGTCGAGAACTTCGGACCGGGCGCCGTCGACCGCATGGGCTTCACCTGGGACCGCATCCAGGAGATCAACCCACGGATCGTGTACGCCTCCATCAAGGGGTTCGGCGAGGGCCCGTACACCACCTTCAAGGCGTACGAGGTGGTCGCGCAGGCCATGGGCGGCTCCATGACGACCACGGGCTTCGAGGACGGGCCGCCGACGGCCACCGGCGCGCAGATAGGCGACTCGGGGACCGGGGTCCATCTGGTCGCCGGCATCCTCGCCGCGCTCCTCCAGCGCGAGCGCACCGGGCGCGGCCAGCGGGTCAACGTGGCCATGCAGCACGCGGTGCTCAACCTCTGCCGGGTGAAGCTGCGCGATCAGCAGCGCCTGGCGCACGGCCCGCTCGCCGAGTACCCCAACGAGGACTTCGGCGAGGAGGTGCCGCGCTCGGGGAACGCCTCCGGCGGCGGCCAGCCCGGCTGGGCGGTCAAGTGCGCGCCGGGAGGCCCCAACGACTACGTGTACATCGTGGTGCAGCCGCCCGGCTGGAGGCCCATCACCGAGCTGATCAACCGCCCGGAGCTGGCCGAGGACCCCGACTGGGCCACCCCAGAGGCCCGGCTGCCCAAACTGGACAAGATGTTCCAGCTGATCGAGGAGTGGAGCAGCACCCTGCCCAAGTGGGAGGTCCTCGAGGCCCTGAACGCCCATGGCATCCCCTGCGGCCCGATCCTGTCCACCAAGGAGATCATCGAGGACGAGTCGCTGGCCGCCAACGAGATGATCGTCCCGGTCGAGCACCCCGAGCGCGGCACCTTCAGGACCGTCGGCTCGCCGCTGAAGCTCTCCGACTCCCCCGTCACCATCACCAGCTCCCCGCTGCTCGGCGAGCACAACGAAGAGGTCTACGCCGGCGAACTGGGCCTCGACGACGAGGAACTGAAGCTCCTCAAGACGAACGGAGTGATCTGAGCGATGCCCCTGAACCATGCCTCAGCCGACCGCGACACCGTGGCGCGGGTGCTCGCCGCCGTGCGCGCCGAGGGCCGCAGCGCCCTGACCGCGCCCGAGGGCAGGCAGATCGCCGCAGCGTACGGCATCGCCACCCCCGGCGAGGCCCTCGCGCACGACGCGGACGAGGCGGTGGCCCGTGCCGGCGCCTTCGACGGGCCGGTCGTCCTGAAGATCGTCTCCCCCGACATCCTGCACAAGACCGAGGCCGGCGGGGTGGTCGTCGGTCTGCGCACGGCGGACGAGGTGCGAGCGGCGTTCGAGCAGATCATCGGCAACGCCGAGGCGTACGCCCCCGAGGCGCGGATCACCGGCGTGCAGGTGCAGCAGATGCTGCCGCCGGGCCAGGAGGTCATCGTCGGGGCGGTCACCGACCCCACCTTCGGCAAGGTCGTCGCCTTCGGGCTCGGCGGGGTGCTGGTCGAGGTCCTCAAGGACGTGACCTTCCGGCTGGCGCCGGTCGACGAGGGCGAGGCCGCCTCCATGCTGGACTCGATCGGGGCCGCCGAGATCCTGCGCGGCGTGCGCGGCGCGGCCGCGGTGGACCGCGAGGCGCTGGCCGAGCAGATCCGCAGGGTCTCCCGACTGGTCACGGACTTCCCCGAGATCGCCGAGGTGGACCTCAACCCGGTGATCGCCACGCCCGAGGGCGCGCTCGCGGCCGACATTCGCGTGATCCTCGCCGAGAACGCGCCCGCCCCGAGGCCGAGTTACAGCCGTGAGGAGATCCTGACGGCGATGACGCGGCTGATGCAACCGTGCTCGGTGGCGGTGATCGGCGCCTCCAACGAAGCCGGCAAGATCGGCAACTCGGTGATGCGCAACCTCATCGACGGGGGTTTCCCCGGCGACATCCACCCGGTCAACCCGAAGGCCGACGAGATCGAGGGCCGCAAGGCCCACGCCTCCGTCCTGGACATCCCGGGCGAGGTGGACGTGGCCGTCTTCGCGATCCCCGCGAAGTTCGTGCCCGCCGCGCTGGAGGAGGTCGGCGCCAAGGGGATCCCCAACGCCGTCCTGATCCCGTCCGGGTTCGCCGAGACCGGCGAGCACGAACTCCAGGAGCGGATCGTCGCCATCGCCCGGGAGCACGGCGTACGTCTGCTGGGGCCCAACATCTACGGCTACTACTCGCCGTGGCAGGACCTGTGCGCCACGTTCTGCACCCCGTACGACGTCAAGGGCCCGGTGGCGCTGACCTCCCAGTCCGGGGGCATCGGCATGGCGATCCTCGGCTTCGCCCGCACCACCGGGACCGGTGTCTCCGCGATCGTCGGTCTCGGCAACAAGTCGGACATCGACGAGGACGACCTGCTCACCTACTTCGGCGAGGACCCGAACACCAAGTGCATCGCGATGCACCTGGAGGACCTCAAGGACGGCCGGGCGTTCGTCGCGGCCGCCCGCGAGACCGTGCCGAAGAAGCCGATCGTGGTGCTGAAGGCCGGGCGCACCTCGGCCGGTGCGAAGGCCGCAGGTTCCCACACCGGGGCCCTGGCCGGCGACGACGCCGTGTACGACGACATCCTGCGGCAGGCCGGCGTGATCCGCGCCCCGGGCCTGAACGAGATGCTGGAGTACGCGCGGGCGCTGCCCGTCCTGCCCACCCCGCAGGGCGAGAACGTCGTCATCATCACCGGCGCCGGCGGCTCCGGTGTGCTGCTCTCCGACGCCTGCGTGGACAACGGGCTGAAGCTGATGGAGATTCCGGACGACCTCGACGAGGCGTTCATGCGGTACATCCCGCCGTTCGGCGCGGCCGGGAACCCGATCGACATCACGGGCGGCGAGCCGCCCTCCACCTACGAGGCGACGATCCGCCTCGGTCTCGAGGACCCGCGGGTGCACGCCCTGATCCTCGGTTACTGGCACACCATCGTCACGCCGCCGATGGTCTTCGCCGAACTGACCGCGCGCGTGGTCGCCGAGGCGCGGGCCAAGGGGATCCACAAGCCGGTGGTGGCCTCGCTCGCCGGGGACACCGAGGTGGAGGCGGCCAGTGCCTACCTGTTCGAGCGCGGGGTCGTCGCGTACCCCTACACCACCGAGCAGCCGGTGGCCGCGCTCGGCGCCAAGTACCGCTGGGCCAGGGCCGCCGGACTGCTTCCGGCCGACGGGTGACCACCCGGGGGCCGACGGATCGCGACGGTCGGGGGCGTCACCTTCGCGGTGGCGCCCCCTGGCCTTTGCCCGCGGCCGGCGGTGCGGGCGCCCGGCCCGCACCGCCCGGTGTCACTCCTCGGAGCCGGCGCACTCGTGGTAGGTGACGCGGGTCTGCTCCGTGTGCGCCCGCATCAGCCGCTGCGCCCGCTGCTCGTCCCCCGCCTCGATCGCGTCGATCAACTCGCGGTGCTCGCGCCAGGAGTGCTCGCCGCGGGTCCGCGCTATGGGTGTGTAGAACCAGCGCATCCGCCGGTCGACCTGTGCGGACAGTTCGGCGAGCACGGAGTTCCCCGCAAGCTCCATGACGAACGAGTGGAAGGCCGCGTTGGCGGCGACCACCGCGTCGACGTCGTCGGACCGCAGGGCCCGTTCGCCCTCCTCGCACAGCTCGCGGAGCCGCGCCGGCGCCTCGCCCCCGGCGGCCGCCGCCGCCAGCCGCGCCGCTTCGGCCTCCAACAGGCCGCGTACGACGAGCAGTTGGTCGGCCTCGTCCTCTGTGGGCTCGTGCACGAACGCGCCCTGGGCCGGGCGCAGGTCCACCCAGCCCTCGGTGTTGAGCCGCTGCAGCGCCTCGCGCACGGGCTGGCGGGAGACGCCGAGCTGCCCGGCGAGCTCCGTCTCGACCAGATGCTGACCGGGCTTGAGGACCCGGGTGATGATGAGTTCGAGGAGGGCCTCGTAGACCCGCTCGCGCAGCGGACCCGGCCGCTCCAGCCTCGGCACGGTCCCGCTCGGCAAACCCGCGGACAGCATGGCTTCCATCCCCTGATCAGCGGCCCGACCGAGCCTGGGAGAGATTGACTTTCGTCTACAGTCTACCGACGCACCGCGGCGCAGAGGACGCACGTCGACCGTGACCCGGTTCACGTCGATCAGGGAGGGTTGCGGCCGAGGGGGCCGGCAGTCCGTACCGCCGACCCCCCTCGCTCACGCCGCGAGGACGCCCGTCCGCAGGGGGCGGCGCGGCGCGACCGGGGTGTCCGCGGGGCCGACGCGGTAGGTGGTCCTGGTGGAGTCGACGAGGGGCTCGCCGAGGGTGATCCGTCCGCTGGAGTGCAGCATGTCGCACAGGTCGGTGGGGAGCGCGACGTAGCAGCTTCCCCGGCCGGTACGGGGCTCGAACGGCTGCCAGTAGCTGTACCTGCGACGTCCGCCCGCGTGCACGGTGAGGAACACGAGCATGCTCGGGTCGGAGATGATGCGCAGCAGCTCCGCACCTGAAGGGCTGAGGGGGGCACCGGCGCGGCTGTGGGGGTGGCGCAGGACTACGGCGTGGGCCGGGCCGGGTATGGACTGCATCAGCGGTGGCCTTCCTCGAGGCTGGGACTGAAGATCACTTACCCAGCTCGGGCGATGTTGATCTCTCTTTCCGCGGCATTTTCCTGCATGTCACTGACAACACGGCGGCGACACGCCGTAGTTGACGTCCGGTCCGCCCCGGCACGCGGGCACGCGACGACCTGCGAAGAACGCGGACCCGGAACACCGCCCCACGCGCATCCTTGCTAGCACATGAGCGCGCGGGGATACTGAATACAGTATTCCCGAAGCCATTCGTGACGTTCAGGGAGGATCCCGCCCATGACCAACGCTTCCTTGCCGGAATCAGGGCCCGGGGACACCGACGGTCCGGCCGCTCTCACCGACGGGATCCACCTGGTCGTCGAAGCGCTCCGGCGCAACGGCGTCAAGAACGTCTACGGCGTCGTCGGCATCCCGATCACCGACCTCGCGCGCGTCGCACAGGGCTCGGGCATGCGTTACATCGGCTTCCGCCACGAGAGCGACGCCGGGCACGCCGCGGCGGCGGCCGGATTCCTCACCAAGAGGCCGGGCATCTGCCTCACGGTCTCGGCCCCGGGTTTCCTCAACGGACTCGTGTCCCTCGCCAACGCCACCACGAACTGCTTCCCCATGGTCCAGATATCCGGGTCCAGCGAACGGCACCTCGTCGACCTCCAGCGGGGCGACTACGAGGAGATGGACCAACTGGCGGCGGCGAAACCGTTCGTCAAGGCGGCCTACCGGGTCCACCGGGCCGAGGACATCGGCCGCGGGGTGGCACGCGCGATCCGCACCGCGGTCTCCGGACGCCCCGGAGGGGTCTACCTCGACATCCCGGCCGCGGTGCTCGGAGAGGTCATCGACAAGGAGCGGGGCGCCGCGTCGCTGTGGGAGGTCGTGGACCCGGCGCCGCGTCAACTGCCCGAGCCCGCGGCCGTGGACCGCGCGATCGACCTGCTCGCCGGCGCGGAGCGGCCGCTGGTCGTGTTCGGCAAGGGCGCGGCGTACGCGCAGGCGGACGACCAGATCCGGGAGTTCGTCGAGACGACCGGCGTGCCCTACCTGCCCATGTCGATGGCCAAGGGCCTGCTGCCCGACGACCACCCGCAGTCGGCGGCCACCGCCCGGTCGCTGGCGCTGCGCAGGGCGGACGTCGTGATGCTCGTCGGCGCCCGCCTGAACTGGCTGCTCGGCCACGGCGAGGCACCGCAGTGGGACCCGGACGCGAAGTTCATCCACGTGGACATCGCGGCCACCGAGATGGACAGCAACCAGCCCATCGCGGCCCCGCTCGTCGGCGATGTCGCGTCGGTGATCGAGGCCCTGGTGGAGCGGAGCAAGCCCGGCCGGATCTCGGCCCCGCGGGAGTGGCGGGAGGAACTCGCGGCGCGCTCCGCGCAGAACGCGGCCAGGATGGCCAAGCGCCTGGAGGCCGCGAGGACCGCGCACCCGATGAAGTTCCTCGGCGCGCTCCAGGTGATCCGCGACGTCCTGGCGGAGAACCCGCGGGCCTACGTCGTCAACGAGGGCGCCAACGCGCTCGACCTGGCCCGCAACACGATCGGCATGCGGATTCCGCGCCACCGGCTGGACAGCGGTACGTGGGGTGTCATGGGCATCGGCATGGGCTACGCCATCGCCGCCGCCGTCGAGACCGGAGACCCCGTGGTCGCCATCGAGGGCGACAGCGCCTTCGGGTTCAGCGGCATGGAGATCGAGGCCGTCTGCCGCTACAACCTGCCCATTGTCACCGTCGTCCTCAACAACAGCGGCGTCTACCGCGGCGACGAGGCCTCCACCTCCGCGGACCCCGCGCCCACCTCTCTCAAGGCCCGCCACGACCTGATGATCGAAGCCTTCGGCGGCAGGGGCTACCAGGCGACGACCCCCGACGAGGTGGCCGCCGCCCTGAGGGAAGCCCTGGCCTCGGGCGCCCCGGCGCTCATCGACTGCGTGATCGACCCGTCGGACGGGACCGAGAGCGGCAACATCTCCCACCTCAACCCCAAGGGCATCACCGTGCAGCGATGACCGCCCGGTCCTGTCACGTTCTTCCGGAACCCCGAACGAGGAATGCCGACCCGCGGCCACGGCGGGTCGGCAGGAGATCCTCGGCGGCCCGCTGCGCCGTTCGGTGGGGTGCAGGGGCCGGGTCCGGGACGTCCGGGCGGTCATGACGGTCTGCCGGACGCGTCGGGAGCAGGATGATCGCGACGCGGTGTGACCGATGGGCCGCACGGAGCGACCTGGGCACGGGATGGGAGCGACAGGGATGGACGGGATCGGGTTCGTCGGGCTCGGGACGATGGGCCGGCCGATGGCGCGCAGGCTGCTGGCCGCCGGCCACCGCGTGGTGGTGTGGAACAGGTCGCGTCCCGCGGTCGACGAACTGTGCGCGGACGGGGCGGAGGCCGCGGCGGACCTCGCGGAGGTGTTCCGGTTCCCGGTGGTGATGAGCGTGCTGTCCGACGACGCCGCGGTCCGGTCGCTCATCCTGGACAGCGGGGTGCTGGACGGCGCCGACTGCCGCGTGCACGTGAACCTGGCGACGGTGTCGGCGGACTTCGCCTCCGAAGCGGAACCGCGGCACGCTCGGCGGGGCATCGGATACGTTGCGGCACCGGTCCTCGGCCGGGCCGACGTGGCGGCCGCCGGGAAGCTGAACGTCCTGGCCGCCGGCGCCCCCGAGGCACTGGACCTGGCAAGGCCCGTGCTCGAACCGCTGGCCGCGCGGATCTGGGAACTCGGGGACGACCCGGCCCGCGCCAACGTCGTCAAGATCACGGTCAACTTCCTGCTCGCCGCCGCGGTCGAGGCCACCGCGGAGGCGACGTCGCTGGTCGAGTCGTACGGCGTCGACGCCGCCGCGTTCGTCGAGCTGATCGGCGGGACGCTGTTCCCCGGACCGGTCTACGGCACGTACGCCGGGCTCATGGCCGAACAGCGTTACGAGCCGCCCGGGTTCACCGCGCGGCTCGGACTCAAGGACGTCGGCCTCGCCCTGTCGGCGGCGCAGCGGCGCAACCTGGCCCTGCCCACCGGCGGCATCGTGCGGGACGCCCTGCTCGAAGCCGTCGCGGCCGGCTGGTCGGAGCGCGACTGGGCCACGCTCGCCGAGGTCGCCCGGCGAAGGGCGGGCCGCTGACCAAGGGCGGGCCGCTGACACGCACGGTGGGCCCAGCGGAGTGGTTGTGCCACGGCGGCCGGTCCGGCCGGCGCCGTTGGTGGAATACGGCTCGGGATGCGCGACCCGGTCCTCGGGACGCGCGACCCTTTCCGACGCCGGGGCACCGGTCGGTCCGGCACAGCAAGGAGTGAAGGCTCATGGCAGTGTGCGAGGTCTGCAACAACGACTACGAGATGGCGTTCGAGGTGCGCGCGGGCGACGCCGTCCACATCTTCGACAGCCTGGAGTGCGCGGCCCAGCGGATCGCGCCGACCTGCGGCAACTGCGACTGCCGCATCCTAGGCCACGGCCTTCAGGCCGACGGGCGTTTCTTCTGCTGCGCCAACTGCGCGCGCCGGCAGGGAGTCGCCCAGCTCGTCGACCACGCCTGATCCACTGACCCCTCGCCTCTTCACCGCTTCGTCCGGCTGCCCGGCACCGCGCAGGGGCATTCCGCTCGGGGAGCGCGCCCGCTCGGTACCCGTCCGGTCACTACGGTGGGGGTATGCGCGGCGGCATGGTGACGCTGTTCCTGTGCGGCGACGTGATGCTCGGCCGCGGCGTCGACCAGATCCTCCCGTGTCCCGGCGATCCGGCCCTGCGGGAGGCCTGGGTGCACGACGCCCGGTCCTACGTCGAGCTGGCGGAGGCGGCGAACGGCCCGATTCCCGCCCCGGTCCCACCGCAGTGGCCGTGGGGCGAGGCGCTGCCGGTGCTGGCTGCCGCCGCCCCGGACGTACGGATCGTGAATCTGGAGACCTCCGTGACACGCGGCGACGCGTTCGCGCCGGAGAAGGAGGTCCACTACCGGATGCACCCGGCCAACCTGCCCGCCCTGGAGGTGGCCCGGCCCGACGTCTGCGTCCTGGCCAACAACCACACGCTGGACTTCGGCCGTGCCGGGCTGCTGGAGACACTGGACTCCCTTTCGGGTGCGGGACTGCCGGTGGCGGGCGCCGGCCGGGACGCCCAGGAGGCGTTCGCGCCCGCGGTGCGCCCGGTCGCGGACGGCGTCCGGGTGCTGGTGTTCTCCCTGGGGACGGCGTCCAGCGGCATACCGCGGAGCTGGGCGGCCGCACGGGACCGCGCCGGTGTCGCGTACCTCCCCGCGGCGACGGCGGAGGCGGCCGAGGCGGTCGTCGAACGCGTACGGCGGGCGCGGTCTCCGGGCGACATCGTGGTCGTCTCCGTGCACTGGGGGTCCAACTGGGGCTACCGCGTCCCCCGCGAGCAGACCCGCTTCGCCCGCGCCCTGGTCGACGGCGGTGCCGACGTCGTCCACGGGCACTCCTCGCACCACCCGCGTCCCGTCGAGGTGTACCGCGACCGGCTGATCCTTTACGGCTGCGGCGACTTCATCGACGACTACGAGGGCATCTCGGGCTACGAGCAGTACCGCGACGACCTGCGGATCGCCTACTTCCCCTCGGTCACCGCGGACACCGGACGGCTCGCCGAGCTGCGCATGGTGGCACTGCGGGCCCGGCGGATGCGGCTGGAGCCCGCCACCGGGGAGGACCGCGCATGGCTGCGGACGACACTCGCCCGTATCAGCACGGGCGTGGCCATCACCTCGGAGAGGGACGGCACGCTCCGTGCGGCACGGACGACGAGGACGACCGCGCAGGAGCCGTAGGACCCCTGCGGCGGCGGTCGCGGACACAACGGCCCGCCGAGCGGCCGGGACCGCGCGCCGGACGTACCTTCGGACGTATGGACGAGATGCCCCAGCGCATCGCCCCCTCGACGGACCGCACCGCCGCGGCGGTCCTGCTCGGCTGCCTTCCCGACGAGGTCGGCCACTGCCCCCGCTGCCACGGACTGACCCACCGCTACGGGCGCGACGCCCAGGTCCTGTGCCCCGCCTGCAGGGCGGCCGAGGCCGTGGCCACGAGGGGTCCCTCCGGCTGACGCCGGCGTCAGTGGAAGGCGCCGCTGTAGGCGTTGAGGGCGGGCTGACCGCCCAGGTGGGCGTACAGGACGTTCGAGTCCGCGGGGATGTCTCCGCGCCGGACGAGGTCGATGAGCCCGGCCATGGACTTGCCCTCGTAGACGGGGTCGATGATCATGCCTTCGAGGCGTCCGGTGAGGCGGATGGCGTCCAGGGTGGACTGGACGGGGACGCCGTAGAGGTCACCGGCCCAGCCCTCCAGGACGGTGATCTCGTCGTCGCGCAACTCCCGTCCCAGGCCGATGAGTTCGGCGGTGCCGTGGGCGATCTTCGCCACCTGGGCGCGGGTCTCGTCGATCTTGGCCGAGGCGTCGATGCCCAGTACCCTGCGGGGCCGGTCCTGGCCCGCGAAGCCGGCGATCATTCCCGCGTGCGTGCTGCCGGTGACGCTGCACACCACGATCGTGTCGAAGAAGACTCCCAGTTCCCGTTCCTGCCGCTGGACCTCGTGGGCCCAGTTGGCGAAGCCGAGGCCGCCCAGGGGGTGGTCGGAGGCCCCGGCGGGGATGGCGTACGGAGTGCCGCCGGCGGCGCGGACGTCCTCCATGGCCTGGTGCCAGCTGTCCTTGAACCCGATGCCGAAGTCCGCCCGGACCAGGCGTACGTCGGCGCCCATGATCCGGGACAGCAGGATGTTGCCGACCTTGTCGTTGACCGCGTCCGGCCAGTCCACCCAGCTCTCCTGGACCAGGACGGCCTTCAGACCCACCTTCGCGGCGACCGCGGCCACCTGACGGGTGTGGTTGGACTGGACGCCGCCGATGGTGACCAGGGTGTCCGCGCCCTTGCGGAGCGCGTCGGGGACCAGGTACTCCAGCTTCCGGGTCTTGTTGCCGCCGAAGGCCAGCCCGCTGTTGCAGTCCTCCCGCTTGGCCCAGATACGGGGACCGCCGAGATGGTCACTGAGCCGGTCCAGCGGGTGGACGGGGCTGGGGCCGAACAGCAGGGGGTGGCGCTCGAAGGAATCGAGGGACATCTGCGGCTCCTTGCGGGGTCGTCGTGGGTCCTGCACGGGGCGTGGGGTCTGGGGGGTCAGCGCCGATCGGCGTCGGGGAGCGCGGTGTCGAGCAGCGGCAGCAGCGTCTGCCAGTTGGCGCGGGTGGCGGTCACCGCCCCCTCGACGTCTCCTGCCTCGCACAGCGCGATGATCCGTTCGTGCTGGGCGACCGAGCCGCGGCCGCTCAGCGAGGAGAAACGCAGTCGCTCCACGCGCCGCAGCACCGGCGTGTACTGCTCCAGGACGGTGCGGACGGCCGGGTTGGCGCAGGCGGTGACGGCGACGCCGTGGAAGGCGTCGTCGGCGTCGATCGCCGCGTCGACGTCGCCCCGGCGCAGAGCGTCGGCGAAGCGCGCGTTGGCCTCGCGCATGGCGTCCAGCTCGGCGGCGGACAGGTTGGGCATCGCCTCACGGACGGCGAGTTCGTGCATGGCCGCCGTCACCGACTGGGCCGCGCGGGCCGCCCGGACGTCCAGGGGGCTGACCATGGTGTATCGGCCGGGCTTCGTCCGCACCAGGCCGGCCTGCTCCAGACGCGCGAGGGCCTCGCGCACCGGGGTGCGGCTGACGCCCAGCCACTCCACCAGGTCGCCGTCGTTGAGGCGCTCCCCCGGTGCGAGGGTGCCGTCGACGATGGCGTCCCGGATGGCCCGGTAGGCGTTGTCACGGAGGAGTGACCTGGAGACGAGCCCCCGGCTCTGCGGAACTGGCATGCAATATATTGCACGCTGCATGACGGAAGGCTGTCAAGAGTGGCGCGGGCGCGGATCCTTCCGAAGCCGGCGGCCGAGCCGCGCACGGGCTTGTTAGCCCACCTGGCTGGACACGGCGGAGCGGGTCACCGGTCCGCACCGGCTCGCGTGTTTCCATCAGCGAGGAGGCGAACGACATGGGGGCCGCGGCGGCCCCGGCGCCCGCACGCACCGGGGTGCCGGCCGGCGCGCGCTCCGTCCGCCGTCCCGGAGGGCCGCGCGCGCCTCGGGGGCCGGGTGCCACCGCCTCCGTCGACTTCCCACCGCACGGCGGCGGAAGGGCCGCCACGGTGGCCCGGTGTCGATCGCCGACGAAGGCCGGCCCGCCCCGTCCCCCACCGGGCGGCCGGCGGCCGTGAGGCTCGCCGGGAGCCTTCGCCGGGCCGTGGACACCACCGACGTCGTACCCCCTGCCCCGAAGGAACCGACTGATGACCACGGACAACGAGACGGCCGTCTGCCCGTTCGACTTCAGCGAGACCCTGGAGTTCGACCCCTCCCTCGCGGACCTGATGAGCCACGACACCCCCACCAGGATCCGGCTGAGCTACGGCGACGCGGACGCCTGGCTGGTCACCGGCTTCGATGCCGTCAAGCAGGTGACCACGGACCAGCGGTTCAGCCGGGCGGCCATCATCGGCCGCGACTACCCCCGGATGACGCCGGAGCCCATCGTGTCGCCCGAGTCGATCAACGTGATGGACCCGCCGTACAGCAGCCGCGTCCGCCATCTGGCCTCACAGGCCTTCACCCAGCCGCGGGTGGAGGCCATGCGCCCCCGGATCGCCCGGCTCGCGGACGACCTGCTGGACACCATGGAGAAGGAGGGCCCGCCGGCGGATCTGATCCGGCACCTCTCCGACCCTCTTCCCCAGCACACCGTCCTCGACCTCCTCGGCATCGAGCGGGCGGAGTGGCCGTGGATCCAGAAGGCCGTGCACCAGTTGCTCGTGGTCGGCCCGGACAGCAAGGAGGACGCGGCGAGCGCGAAGGCGGATCTGACGGCCTTCTTCGGCGGACTCGTCGCACAGCGGCGGAAGTCGCCGGGCAGCGACATCATCAGCGCGATGGCCGCGGCGCGGGACGGCAAGGAGCAGCTCGACGACCGGGAACTGGCGGTCATGACGCTCATGCTGGCGCTCAGTGGCCAGGACACGGCGACCTGCGAGATCAGCGACATCGTGTACCTGCTCCTGACCCGGCCGGAGCTGGCGGAACGCGTCAGGAGCGGGCCCGAGGCCCTGACCGGCGTGCTGCACGAACTGCTCCGCCACATCCCCTTCCGCAAGGGGGTCGGCATCCCCCGGGTGGCTCTGGAGGACGTGGAACTGGGCGGTGTGACGATCCGGGCGGGCGACTACGTCCATGTCTCGTACCTGACGGCCAACCGCGACCCGGAGCGCTACACGGACCCGCACGACATCGACGTGGACCGGCCGAACGTCCCTCATATGACGTTCGGCTGGGGCGGGCACCGGTGCATCGCGATGCCGTTGGCCATGGCGGAGCTCGAAGTGGCCATCGGGCGGCTCATGGAGCGCTTCCCCGAGCTGCGGCTCGCGGTGCCGCCGGAGGAGGTGCGCTGGGACACGCAGACGATCAGGCGGTTCCCCCTGGAGCTGCCGCTGGCCTGGTAGGGACGCCCGCCCGGAGTGGGCGGCGCGGACGCCGCACGGCCCCGGCCGACCCGGCCGCCGGGGCCCGGCGCCGCCCCGCGACGGTGTAAAGAATTCCTATGACATGCAGAACGACTTTGTTCTCAAGGGGTATCCGATGGAAGTGCCGATGGCACGCCGGCGGATACCCGGAATGCAGGAGGTCATCGCCGAGTGCCGGGCGGCCGGAATCCCGGTCGTCCACACCCAGCACATTCTGCTGGACACCTTCAATGTGTCTCCACTGGAATCCGCCTACAACCCGGCGCTGCTGGGCGCGGGGATGCGCGAGGGCACGTTCGGCGCGCAGGTCGTCGACGACCTGAAGCCGGAGTCCGAAGACGTCGTCGTCGTGAAGCACCGCTACGACGCGTTCCACAACACGCGACTGGAGAACGTGCTGACCAGCATCTCCGGGCTGCGCGAGGTGGACACCGTGATCATCATCGGCACGCCGAGGTCTGCTGCGGCTCCACCGCGCGCGGTGCCTACATGCGGGACTTCAAGGTCGCCTTCGTCGGCGACGCCACCGGGGCGCGCAGCGAGGAGGCTCAGGCGGGCACGGAGAACTTCTCATGGGCGGCCTCTCCGACCGGCTGGGCCGGCGCAAAATCCTGGTCGGCTCGATCGTGTTCTTCTCGGTCTGCTCACTGCTGACGGGACTGGTCGGCGGACTTGTCAGCCTTCTGATTGGTGCGGGTCATCATGGGCATCACCGAGGGCGCGTTCACCCCGACCGCGGTGGCCGCCACGGCGGAGGCGTCGCGGCCGGAGCGCCGTGGACTGAACATGGGCATGCAGCAGAGCACCTTCGCCCTGTTCGGCATCGGCCTGGGCCCGATCATCGCCACCCAGTTGCTGCGGGTACTGCCGAGTTGGCACTGGGTCTTCGGTCTGATGCCGGTCCCCGGCCTGGTCCTGGCCTGGTTCGTCTTCCGGACCATCCGCGAGTCCGACCAGCTGCCGGCCTTCGAATCCGCCGTCTCCCCCGCCGCCCAGGAACAGACCCAGATGACCGGCCACTTCGGCGAAGCTCCGCGGCCGGGACGGGTCCTGCTCGCCCAGGACCGCGGAGGCGTTGGAACAGGTCCCGCATGAGCTGGGCGGCGTACGGCAGGAAGTACGCGCCCTGCGGGGTCAGCACCGCGCCCTTCCACCCCCGCTGGAACAGCGCGAAGCCGAGACTCTCCTCCAGCCGCCGCAACCCGCTGGCCCATCGCCGGCTGGGTGACGTACGAGTCGGCCGCGGCCTTGGAGATACTGCGGTGCCTGGCCACGGCCAGGAAGGAACGAAGCGCCTCGACGTCCACGGTTGCCCCTCCTTCGGCCACGACACGGGGCTCGTTGGAGGGGACCCTACTGCCCCGCGGACCCTTTGTGACCTGCTGGGACCGCGAGGCGGAAGGACTTCTTCCGGAGGGTGCCACCGGCCGGCGGCCGTCAGCCGTGATCGGCGCAGCAGGGCGTGGGGTCGGGCACCTCGAAGGGGGCCAGGAGGCCGCCCGCTGCGGGCACGAGCGGCAGCACGAGCCGTCCGTCCTGCCACAGGGGGCGGACATGATCGCGAGTCGTGACCGGGGTGTCCGGTTCCGGGTCGCCGCCGGGGCCGGACGGCGCTCCGACGACCGTGACCCGGTCGATGGCGGTGTGCTGAAGGAGGAGGCTCAGCGGGACCGTGCCGACGAGACGCCGGACACCGGGGTAGACGACGGCGCGCCCCCGCGCGCGGGTGTGGTGCTCGGCCGCCGCGAGGGCGGCGCCGTCCGCGTACGGCGGCGGGCCGTGCCGGAGCGCGCCGAGGGCCGCGCCGGACGGTGGCCGGTCTTCGTCCGCCTCGGTGAGGAGGGTGACGAGCCGGTGCCACACCGAGGCGGCGGTGTCCGCGTCCGGGAGCGCCAGGGAGACGGCGATGTGCGGCCGCTCGCCGGTTCCGACCGGGTGGGTGCAGGCGACGGTGGTGTCCGGCAGGCCGAGCCGCGCCACCAGGTCCTGGGCGAGGTGATCGGCGCCGCGCAGGTCCGCCGACCCGGCGTCCACACCGATCACGGTGGGGGCGCCGGGTCCGCCGGGTGTACCGGTCATGCGGGCAGGACCCACATCGGGTTGGAGTAGAACCACAGGTCCTTCCACGGGTCGGCGTCGCCGATGACGTCCATCGCCGGTCCGGCCGGGTCCACGGCGGCGCCGCGCAGACCGACCGCCGAACGGTTCCCGTCGGTTCCGCGCAGCCGCACGTACACCGGCTTGTCCACGCGGCCGAGGGAGTACGTCAGCCGCACCGAGCCGGTGGACTTGTTCACCTCGAAGGACTTGACGACCTTCGTGTCCGGGGTGATGAACACGTCCTTGTCGGAGACCCGGCCCGTGACGGCACCCTGGATCACGTCGACGCGGGCCAGCTTCGGCACGAACTGCGCCCAGTTGGGGCCGCCCGCGAGGCTGATCTCGACGACCAGGTCGACCTGGCTGCCACGGCGCACGTGCAGCGCGTCGCCGAGGGTGACGGCCTTGCCGCCGGAGCGCAGCTGGGCGTTGAGGCCGCTGATCAGCCCGCCGTGGTCGACCCAGACGCGGCCGGCGCGGATGCCGTCCATGACCGCCTGGTAGGAGAAGGAGGCGGCACCGACGTGGGTGCGGGAGTACTGGCCGGGCCAGTAGTCGCCGTCGCTCAGGTTCAGTCCGCCGCCGTGGACGGGGTCCTCGTAGCGGCCGTTGGCGTTGAAGTCGCCGCCCGGCCCGCGGACGGAGGAGTCGGCGTAGACGCTGTGGGAGTCGGAGTTGGCGGTGATCCACCAGGGCTTGCCCTCGGCCAGCAGGCTGTCCCACAGACCGCCCACGGTCGCGGTCATCCAGTCGAAGCCGCCCCAGGTGCGGTAGCTCTCCAGCGGGTAGCCGGAGAAGGAGTCGGCGCCGGGGCTGTTGTCGTAGTAACCCCGGCCCGAGCCGGGGCCACCCGGCGCGGGCAGGCCGGCGGCCTGGTGGCCGGGCGCGCCCTCCATGCCGACGGCGATCGTCGGCTGCGCGTCGCGCCAGGCACGGATCTCGTGCGGGGAGTCGATGCCCTTGCGGGCGGGGTGGTTGGCCAGGAACAGGGCGTCCTTGACCTTGCGCCGCTTGACCTGCTCGGCGAGGAAGTTGACACCGGCGATGGCGAGCGCCTCGTTGGCGGGGGTGGAGGCGGTGGCCTTCTTCACGGCCCCGTCGAAGGAGTTCTCGAACTCCTTGAGCACGGCGACCTCGTTGCTGCCGGGGTGCACGAAGACGGTGCCGTGCTCGGCGGCCGGGATGTTCCACTCCAGGCCCTGGAAGACCAGCGTGTCGCTGATCTTCCCGCGGGCGGCGACGATGTCCGGGTTGACCTTCTCCACGCCGATCTTGGCGTGCTGCTCGCTGCCGTGGTCGGTGATGACCATCCAGTCCAGGCCGTGCGCGTCGGCCTGGCGCACGTGGTCGATGACCCGGTACTTGCCGTCGGAGCTGTACTGGGTGTGGATGTGGTGGTCACCGGCCAGCCACAGGTAGCCCCCGGAGCGGCCGGGCTGCGAGGACCGCTGGTCCTGGTTCTGGTTCTGGCCCTGGTCCTTGCCCTGGGACGCGGCCGCCTGTCCGGCGCCGGCGAGCACGCTGCCCGCCGCCAGTCCGGCGCCGAGCAGACCGGTCCGGCGCAGCATGGACCGGCGGGAGAGCTGATCGGGCGTCAACTCGGTGTCGGGAACCTCGAGGTCGAGCGCCGGCGGCAGGGATCCGCCGCCCGTACCGTGCGCGTGGTCGTGGTCGTGGTGATGCCCGTGAGCGTGACTGTGGCCGTGGCCCATGTCCGAACTCCTGCCGTCGGTGCGTTCAAAGCGTGTTCGAGCGGCGCCCATGCTGGGCCCCTGCCACCAACACGGTGGGAACGGCTGGTGACATCGGCAGGTACGGCCGGTGGCGCCGGAGCGTGCGGGAGGCCCGTACGCATGACGAAGGCCCCGGCCGGGGAAACCGGCCGGGGCCTTGGTCATGTGGTCAGATGGCGCCGGTGAAGGTGTCGCAGCGGGCCGGGGAACCCGTGGTGTACCCGGTGGTGAACCAGTGGACCCGCTGCTGCGAGCTGCCGTGGGTCCAGCCTTCCGGGTCGACGCGGCCCTGGGTGCGTTCCTGGATGCGGTCGTCGCCGACGGCTTCCGCGGCGTCGAGGGCCTCGCGGATCTCGGAGTCGGTGAAAGGCTTTTCGAAGAAGCCGGTGGTGACGGCGTTCTTGGCCCAGGCCCCGGCGTAGCAGTCGGCCTGGAGTTCCAGCCGGACCGAGCCGCTGTCGGCTCCCGTACGGTCCCGGCCGGCGCGGTTCATGGTGCCCAGCAGGTTCTGTACGTGGTGCCCGTACTCGTGGCCGATGACGTACGCCTGCGCGAGGGGGCCGCCCTTGGCGCCGAACCGGTCCTCCAGCTCACGGAAGAAGCCGAGGTCGAGGTAGACGCCGCGGTCGGCCGGGCAGTAGAACGGGCCCATGGCGGAGGTGGCCCGGCCGCACCCCGTGTTCCAGGTGCCGGAGACCAAGGTGGTTCCGGCCTTGCTGTACGTCTGCTGGAAGTGCTCGGGAAGAGCGCCCTGCCAGTAGCGCTGGATGCTGTTGACCACGCCCACCACGCGGCACTTCTCCGACTGGTTGGCGTCTCTGCCCTTCTGGCACTTCTCCTTCAGGTTCTCGCCCGGCTGCGAGGCGGCGGAGTTCGAGCCGCCGCCGTTCAGGAGACTCGCCGGGTTGACGCCCAGGAGCAGTGCGACGACCAGGACGACGACGCCGATGACGCCGCCGCCGATGGTGAGCCCGCCTCCGGGAATGCCACCGCCGCCGCTGCCGCGGTCATCGACCTGAGAAGCATCAAGATCCACGTCATCGCGGAATTCCATGGGTCGTTCGTCTCCTGGGGGTTGGTGATCACCCCATTCTGCCCGGTGCCGCGGACTGGTCGTGCGAAGGAGGGCGGCGACGCCCCCCGCGCGCCTCACAGGCCGTCAGTTTCCCAGTGCCGGGCGCACCAGGACCCTGCGGCTCCGCGCGCCGCAGGGTCCTCGGCGGGTCCCGCCGCCGCGGGCCGGACGGCTTCCACCGGGCTGGACGCCGACCAATGCCGCGACCGGAAAGGTTCACCGGCCCTTGACGCCCGGCACGGCGCTAGAGAGCGAGCGCGAGTGCGGCGCCCACGCCGCCGAGGCCCAGGGCGACGGCCGCCTCCCGCCAGCCGCCGAAGCCCCACCGGAAGAACCGGTCGAGGGCCAGCCGGCCCGGCCCGATGGCGGCGATCCCCAGGGCGACGACGGCGATGCCGACGCTGTACTCCACGCCGCCGTCCGTCTCCCAGAGTCCGTGGGCCCCGGTGACGGTGACCATCGCGTTGATCATGACGCCGATCAGGGCGGCGGCCGCGAGCGGGGTCAGCAGCCCGACGGCGAGACCGAGGCCGCCCAGGAACTCCGACAGACCGCCGACCGCGGCGAACAGCTTTCCCGGGCGGTAGCCGAGGGCGGCGAACCCCTGACCGGTCGCGGTCAGGCCCCGCCCGCCGAAGAGTCCGAAGAGTTTCTGCGCCCCGTGCCCGGCCATCAGCAGGCCGAAGGTGAGCCTGATGAGCAGCAGACCGCAGTCGGCGGCGGTCCCGGTGACCGCGTCGGCGCGCTGTGCCACCGGCTCCGTGGCACGGGAGGGACGGTACAGAATGCGATTCGTCAACATGGGAGTGCTCCGCTGAATAACGCCGGAACGGGCGTTTCCCCCAGCTCGGACACGCCGAGACACCTGTCGGGGGGTGAGTCGCGCGCGACAGCACGCGTCCGCCCTGTCCCCCGCTTCCGATCCTTCCGCAGCGGGCACGGTCGCGCATCCGCGCGTACGGGATGAGCGACCACGACCCGCAGGTGGTCCGGTGCAAGTAACCGCTCCCCCCGGCACCGCTCCCCCCGGCACGTTCGGGTCATGGGCCCGGCTCCTCGCGACGAGGTGCCGGGCCCGCGTCGTGAGATCATGAGGGCCCGGACTACTACAGCCCCGTAGAGGAGCGGCACACGCATGTTCGACCAGCTGAAGAGCCTGAAGGGCAAGGTGGAGGGCATCGCCGAGGCCCACGGCGACAAGATCTCCGACGGTCTGGAGAAGGTCGGCGACTTCGTGGACGGCAAGACCGGCGGCAAGCACAGCGGCACGATCGACACCGTCGTCGACAAGGCGCAGGACGCGGTGGAGAAGCTCGGCAAGCACAAGGGCTGAGCCCCGGCGGCGCCCGCCGGTGTGACGTCTGGTGAGGTCCGTGCGCTTGGCCAGTAGCACCTGTGACACGGGTGCCGAGCGTCGGACTTTCATGGGGTGGGATGGTGGGTCGCCGAACGGGGCGGGCGTACGCGTTGCGGAGCCTGAGCCGGCGAGTGTGGCTGACGGGTGGGGCCGTCGTGCTGACCGGGGCCGGGGTCGTCACGTACGCGGTGGCGTCCGTGCCCGCGCAGCCGCGGGGGCACGGACGGATGCCGCCGTCCGTGCAGACGCTGCGGCTGACGGATCAGGGCGAGGGGGGAACGGGGCTGCCGCAGTGGGACACGGACCGCTTCAGCGCCGCCCTGCTGACCTGGGACGACCCGCACGCCGCACTGGGCGGCACGGCCGAACTCCGCTCGCGCTCGGCGGCGACCGGAGAGTGGTCGGACTGGCAGAGGCTGCCGGCCGGCCCGTTTTCCGCCGACGGGGCGGAGGCCCGGCGGCCCGGCCTCCGGGGCGGCACCGCCTCCGTGTGGACCGGCGCGGCGGACGGGGTGGAGGTACGCGTCGTCAGCCGCGCCGGCACCCCCGCGACGGGCCTGCCGGCGGGGCTGGACGTGAAGCTGCTCGATCCCGGCATGGGAACCGAGGGTGTGTCCCCGACCGAGGACGTGCCCGCGGCCGGGCACGTGCCTGGATCCAAGGGTGTGCACGGATCCGCGGGCGTCTCCGGTTCCGCGAGCACCTCAGCCACCGGGCCGGGCACGGCCACCGGCCCCGTGCCGGGCGGCGGGTCCGGGCCAGGCGACGGGACCGTGCCGGGCGCCGGGGCCGCACCCGGCGTGCCCGGAACCGAGGGGACGCCCAAGTCCGAAGGCACGCCCGGGACCGGGAGCGCGCCCGGGCACGAGGACGTGTCCGCGCCCGCCGCCGGGACCGTACCGGGCGGCGGGGTCGGGGCGGGTGCCGGAGTCGGGGCGGGTGGTGTGTCGCGTGTCGTCCCCGCCGTGCGTCCGTCGACGGTGGCGCGGCCGGCGGTCGTCGCTCGGGGGCAGTGGGGAGCGTGGGCCGGAGACGGCGGTACGCCGAGGTACGGGGCGGAGGTCGGGGCCGCGTTCGTCCACGACACCGGGGCCGCGAGCGACAATGAGCTCTCCTGTGCCGAGTCCCGCGCGCGGCTTCGCACCCTGCAGCAGGCGTATCTCGTACGCGGCTACGACGACATCGGTGACAACTTCGTCGTCGACCGCTGCGGTCAGGTCTTCGAGGGCCGCGGTGGCGGCATGGACCTGCCGGTGGTCGGCGCGCACGAGCGTGGTTCCAACGCCGGCACGGTCGGCATCTCCTTCATCGGTGACTTCGCGTTCGCGAAGATGAGCCCGGCCGCGCGTGAGGCCGTCGCGCGGATCGTGGCGTGGAAGTTCGGTATGTACGGCATCGACCCGGCCGGCAGGGTCATGCTGAGCGACGGCGGGGAAGCCGCCCGGATCGCCGAGTCGGCCGGGACACCGGGGATCTCGCACGCGCCGCCCACCTCCGACTTCAACCGCGACGGCACCGGCGACCTGGCGGCCGGCACGCCCAGGGCGTCGGGCGGAGCCGGTGCCGTGACGGTGATCCCGGGCGGCCTCGACGGACCGGCCGCCGCCTCGAAGGTGACGATCACCCAGGACAGCCCCGGGGTCCCCGGCTCCTCCGCGCCCGGCGACAACTTCGGCGCGGCGACCGCGTGGGGCGACGTCAACGGCGACGGCTGCGCCGACCTGGCGATCGGCGTTCCCGGCAAGGACGACGGCCGCGGCCACGCCGAGCAGGGCGCGGTCACCGTACTGTACGGGCCCGGCCTGGACTCCGGGGTCTCGTACACCGCCCACGGCGTCGCACCGGCCGGGGCACGGCTCGGTTCGGCGATCGCTGTCGGCGACTTCGACGGCGACGGCCGGGCGGACGTCTTCGCGGCCGGTACGGGCCACGGCGGCACCTGGAACGTATGGCTGAGCGGGGGCGCCACCGCCTCCGGTCACCTGACCACCGCCACCGGTCCGGTCTCCCATCCGTACGCCACGGCCGGCGACTTCAACGGTGACGGCTACGCGGACGTCGCCCTGAATTACACCGACCCGGGAGGCACCGGGCGCGTGGTGTGGTTCGCCGGGTCCGCGCACGGACTGACCTGGCGGGGAGTCCTCCCGGTGCGAGGCGGCCGCCAGGTCGCCGCGGGCGACATCGACGGCGACGGCTACGACGACCTCGTCATCGGCCAGCCCTACGCCCGGGAATCCGGCGGCGCGGCGGGCGGTCAGGTCACCATGGTCCGCGGTGCGGCGACCGGGCTCACCACCACCGGCATGAAGGTCGTGCACCAGGACGGTGTGGGCGTGGCGGGCGGCAACCTGGCCGGCGACGGCTTCGGCGCCGCGGTCGCCGTCGGGGACCACGACGCCGACGGCTACGCGGACGTCCTCGTCGGCGCCCCCGGGGAAGGCCTCACCCGCGACGGCGTCCACCACCCCGGGGCCGGGCAGGCCACCCTGCTCCGGGGCACCGCGAACGGCCTGACGGCGACCGGGTCCTTCACCCTCAACCAGGAGACGCCCGGGATCCTGGACGCGGCGGAGACGGGCGACCGGTTCGGTTCCTCCGTCGCCCTGACGGACATGACCGGTCACGGACGTGCGGGGCTCGTCTTCGGCGCGGAGGGCGAGGACGCCGGCGACGGCCTCCTGCTGTACACGCCCGTCAACGCCACCGGTTTCGGCCTCGCCCGGACGGTCGCCCTGCGCAGCAGCGCCCTGGGCACGCCGGCCGGCGCCCGTCTCGGGCAGAACCTGGCGCCCTGACCGTCACACGACGACCGGTGAGCACCGGCCCGCAGCGGCCGGGGCCGGTGCTCCTCCCTCGCTCATCCCTTGCGCAGGTCCCGGACCCGGCGGATCTTGCCCACCGAGCGCTCCAGGCTCTCCGGCTCGACCACCAGCACCTCGACGCTGATGCCGACCGAGTCCTTCACACCCTTGCTGATGATCCTGGCGGCCGTCTCGCGCTGCTCGGGCCCGGCGCCGGGGCGGGCCTCGATGTGGACCGTCATGTGGTCCATGCGGCCGCGCTGGGTCAACTGGATCTGGAAGTGCGGGGCGACGCCGGGCACCCGCAGCACGACCTCCTCGATCTGGCTCGGGAAGACGTTCACACCCCGCAGGATGATCATGTCGTCGCTGCGGCCGGTGATCTTCTCCATACGGCGGAAGGCGGGCCGTGCGGTGCCGGGCAGCAGGCGGGTGAGGTCACGCGTGCGGTAGCGGATGATCGGCAGGGCTTCCTTCGTCAGCGAGGTGAACACGAGTTCGCCGCTCTCGCCGTCGGGCAGCACCTCACCGGTGATCGGGTCGACGACCTCGGGACAGAAGTGGTCCTCCCAGATGTGCAGTCCGTCCTTGGTGTCCACGCACTCCTGCGCCACGCCCGGACCCATGACCTCCGACAGGCCGTAGATGTCGACGGCGTGGATGTCCATGCGCTCCTCGATCTCGCGCCGCATCGCCTCCGTCCAGGGCTCGGCGCCGAAGATGCCGACCTTCAGGGAGCTGGTGCGCGGGTCCACGCCCTGCCGCTCGAACTCGTCGAGCAGGGTCAGCATGTAGGAGGGCGTCACCATGATGATCTCGGGTTCGAAGTCCCGGATGATCTGCACCTGGCGCGCGGTCATGCCGCCGGAGGCGGGGATCACGGTGCATCCGGCGCGCTCGGCTCCGTAGTGCGCGCCGAGGCCGCCGGTGAACAGGCCGTATCCGTAGGAGATGTGGACCTTGTGACCGCGCCGGCCACCCGCCGCGCGGATGGAGCGGGCGATGAGGTCGGCCCAGATGGACAGGTCCTTCTCGGTGTAACCGACCACGGTGGGGCGGCCGGTGGTGCCGCTGGAGGCGTGGATGCGCCGGACCTCGGACATGGGGACGGCGAACATCCCGAAGGGGTACGTTTCGCGCAGGTCGGCCTTGGTGGTGAAGGGGAAGCGGGCCAGGTCCTCGAGGGAGCGGCAGTCGTCCGGCGTCAGTCCGGCCTCGTCGAACTTCCTGCGGTACAGCTCGACGTTGTCGTAGGCGTGGCGGAGGGTCGCACGAAGCCGGCTGAGCTGCACGTCGCGGAGCTGCTCGCGGGTCAGGCGCTCGCCGCTGTCCAGCAGCTCGTCCGGGAGGGGCTGCCCCAGCCGGGGCCCCTGGTCCACCGGGGCCGTGACTTCGCTGCTCATTGCGACTCCTTCGTCTTCTCGCTCGTCTTCTCGCTCCGCAGGCTGCGGCTGCGCCCCCGGAACTCGGCGATCACCTCGCCCTCCCGCCGCCCGTCACCGCCCTCGGCGGACCGCGCTTCGCCCGGACCGCCGTCGATGCGCCGTACGCTCACGTCGTAGATCCCGCTGCGGCCGTACCGGGTGCGCTCGCAAGCGGTCGCCACCAGGACGTCGCCCTCGTAAGCCGGAGCGATGAAGACGATGTCGGCCGCCGCGGCGACCGTCACGGGCCCGTGGCTGTTGCAGGCGCAGGCGAACGCCGTGTCGGCGAGCAGGAAGAGATAGCCGCCGTGGGCGATCCGGTGTCCGTTGACCATCGCCGGCGTCACGGTCATCCGCACCTCGGCGGTCCCTTCGCCGTGGTGCGTCAGCTCGATGCCGAGATTCCGGGAAGCCAGGTCCGCGGCGAACATCGTCTCCACCGGACCGGGGTCGACGTCAGTGGCCTGCGTCACGTTTTCCACCACCTTGTGTACCGACCGAACATTCGGTTAGCGTCGGCAAAGCCAAGTAATCAAGCATCACCACTGCCTGTCAAGAGGTGGCCCGCATGCCCCACACCACTCCCGAGCCCGTCGACTTCTTCGCCCGCCACCGACAGCTGCTGGAGGCGGCGGTCGCGGCCACCGAGAGCCGGGACCACTGGACTCCGTACCCGGAGTCGCCCAGCAAGTCGGTGTACGGCGAGGAGGCCCCGAGGCTCGGTGAGGCCGCTTTCCGCGACCAGTTGGGCAAGCCGTTCGCCCTGCCCGGGCACCCCGGAGAGGGGACCGTGCAGGCCGCCGAGACCTCCCCCTACGGCTTCGGCCTCGGCATCGGCTACCCCCGTGTCTCGCCCGATGAGGCGGTGGCCGCCGCCAGGGCCGCCACGGGCCCCTGGCGCGACGCGGGTCCCGACGCGCGCGCCGGTGTCGCCGCCGAGATCCTGGCCCGGCTCAACGCGGCGAGCTTCGAGAACGCGCACGCCGTGCAGCACACCACCGGACAGGCCTTCGTCATGGCGTTCCAGGCGGGTGGCCCGCACGCGCAGGACCGCGGCCTCGAGGCCGTCGCCTACGCCTGGGCGGAGCAGAAGCGGCACCCGCGCGCCGCGCGCTGGACCAAGCCCCAGCGCAAGGGCGGGGACCTGGTGATGGACAAGAAGTTCACGCCGGTCGGACGCGGTGTCTCGCTGCTGATCGCCTGCAACACCTTCCCCACCTGGAACAGTTACCCCGGCCTGTTCGCCAGCCTGGTCACCGGCAACCCGGTGGTGATCAAGCCGCACCCGGGCGCCGTACTGCCGCTGGCGCTCACCGTGCGCACCGCCCGCGAGGTCCTGTCCGAGGCCGGCTTCGACCCCAATCTGGTGGTCCTGGCCGCCGAGGAGCCCGGCGAGCGGACCGCGGGCGTCCTCGCGCTCCACCCGGACGTGCGCATCATCGACTTCACCGGCTCCACTGAGTTCGGCGACTGGCTCGAGACCAACGCCCGCCAGGCCGCCGTGTACACCGAGAAGGCCGGCCTGAACACGGTCGTCCTGGACTCCACCGACGACTACCGCGGGCTGCTGGGCAATCTCGCCTTCTCGCTCTCCCTGTACAGCGGGCAGATGTGCACCACCCCGCAGAACCTGCTGATTTCCCGCGCGGGCATGGCCACCGACCAGGGCGTCAGGACCGCCGACGAGTTCGCCGCGGACCTCGGCGCCGCGCTGGACAAGCTGCTCGGCGACCCGGCCCGGGCGGCCGGCACGCTCGGCGCCGTCGTCAACGACGGCGTGCTCGACCGGCTGGAGAAGGCGTCGGCGCTGGGCACCACGGTGCACGCCTCGCAGCCGGTGGAGCACCCCGAGTTCCCGCAGGCCACCGTCCGTACGCCGCTGGTGGCGCGCCTGGACGCGGAGGCGGACGAGGAGACGTACACCCGTGAGTGGTTCGGGCCGGTCTCCTTCGTCGTCGCCACCGACTCCACCGAGCACAGCCTGCGGATCCTCCGCGAGACGGTGCGCGCCCACGGCGCGCTGACCGCCGCCGTGCACTCCACGAGCGAAGAGGTCCTGGCCGCCGCCGAGTCGGCGGCCCTGGACGCGGGGGTGCACCTGTCGGAGAACCTCACCGGCGGCGTCTTCGTCAACCAGTCCGCGGCCTTCAGCGACTTCCACGGCAGCGCCGCCAACCCCGCGGCCAGCGCCACCCTGTCCGACCCCGCGTTCGTCACCGGCCGCTTCGCGACGCTCCAGTCGCGCCGCCCCGTCGCCATCGAGGAGAGCACCCATGCCTGACGAGGTCTACCTGATCGACGGGGCCCGCACCCCGCAGGGCCGCTACGGCGGCGCCCTGGCCTCCGTACGCCCCGACGACCTGGCGGCGCTGGTCGTCGGCGAGGCCGTGCGCCGTGCCGCGATCCCGGCCGAGGCCGTGGACGAGGTGATCCTGGGCGCCGCCAACCAGGCGGGTGAGGACAACCGCGACGTGGCGCGCATGGCCGTTCTGCTCGCCGGGCTCCCGCACACCGTGCCCGGCTACACCGTCAACCGGCTGTGCGCCTCGGGGCTGACCGCGGTCGCCTCGGCGGCCCAGACGATCCGGTCCGGCGAGGCCGACCTGGTCGTGGCGGGCGGTGTGGAGTCGATGACCCGCGCCCCCTGGGTGATGGCCAAGCCGGGCACCCCGTGGGCGAAGCCGGGCGAGGTGCACGACACGTCCCTGGGCTGGCGCTTCACCAACCCCCGCTTCGCCGCCGCCGACCGCGCGGTGCCCGCCGGGGCGGGCCCGGAGACGGTGCGGACGACCCTGTCGATGGGTGAGACGGCCGAGGAGGTCGCCGCCCTCGACGGCATCACCCGCGCCGACTCCGACGCCTTCGCGCTGCGCAGCCACCGCCGGGCCGTCGCCGCACAGGAGGCCGGGCACTTCGACCGCGAGATCGTCCCCGTCCCGGTGAAGGACGGCCTGGTGGAGCGCGACGAGGGCCCGCGCCCGTCGACGACGCCGGAGAAGCTGGGCTCCCTGCGCACCATCTTCCGCAAGGACGGCATCGTCACCGCGGGCTCGTCCTCCCCGCTGTCCGACGGGGCCGCGGCCCTGGTCGTGGCGAGCGCGGCGGCCGTGGACCGGTACGGGCTCACCCCGCGCGCCCGTGTGGTCACCTCCGCCTCGGCCGGGGTGCAGCCCCATCTCATGGGCCTCGGACCGGTGCCCGCCACGCAGAAGGCGCTGGCCCGGGCCGGCTGGCAGACCGCCGACCTGGACGCCGTCGAGCTCAACGAGGCGTTCGCCGCGCAGGCGCTGGCCGTCGTACGCCGGCTCAAGCTCGACGAGGACCGGGTCAACGCCGACGGCGGCGCCATCGCGCTGGGCCATCCGCTGGGCTGCTCGGGCGCCCGCATCCTGCTCACGCTGCTCGGCCGCCTGGAGCGCGAGGACGCCCGCCGGGGACTGGCGACGCTGTGCGTGGGCGTGGGCCAGGGCGTGGCGATGCTCGTGGAGCGCGTGTGAGCCGGGACGCGTACGAGACGCTGCTCGTCGAGGAGCGCGAGGACCGGGTCGTGGTGACGCTGCACCGCCCCGAGGCGCGCAACGCGATCAGCGGGCTCATGATCCGTGAACTGCACGCGGTGTGCGACCTGCTGGAGGACGACCCGAAGCTGCTGCTGCTCACCGGGCACGGCAACGTGTTCGCGGGCGGCGCGGACATCGCGGAGCTGCTGCGGCGGGGCCGCGACGAGGCGCTCCAGGGGATCAACAGCCGCCTGTTCGAGCGGGTGCGCAGGCTGCCCATGCCGACCGTGGCCGCCGTCGACGGCTGGGCGCTGGGCGGCGGGGCGGAGCTGTCCTACGCCTGCGACATCCGTATCGCCGGTCCCGACGCCGTCTTCGGCAACCCGGAGCCGGGGCTCGGCATCCTGGCGGCGGCCGGGGCGTGCTGGCGGCTGCCGGAGCTGGTCGGCGAGTCGGTCGCCAAGCAGGTGCTGCTCGCCGGGCGGAACCTGGACGCCCGGGCCGCGCTGGCCGCGGGCCTGGTCATCGACGTCGTACCCGCGGAGAAGCTGCTGGACGAGGCGCACGCGCTGCTGGACCGCATGGCGCGGTCCTCGGCCACCGCCCTGCGTCTGACGAAGCTCGTCGTCGACGCTCCGGGCGCGCATCCGGTCGCCGACGACCTGGCGCAGGCCGTGCTCTTCGAGGGACAGGACAAGCAGGACCGCATGACGCGTTTCCTGGAGAAGAAGAACAGGAGCAAGGCATGAGCAGTCCGACCGTGCCCGCCGTCGTCGGGGTGATCGGCGGTGGCCGGATGGGGGCCGGTATCGCGCAGTCGTTCGCGGCCGCCGGCTCGTCGGTGACCGTCGTCGAGAGCGGTGCGCAGGCCGCGGCCGCCGCCGTGGAGCGGGTCGCCACCGGGCTGCGGCGGGCCGCCGAGCGCGGCCGGCTGGACGAGCCCGCCGAGCAGGTGCTCGCCCGGATCACCACCGCGGAGTCCGTGGACGGTCTCGCTGCGGGCACCGAACTGGTCGTCGAGGCCGTGCCCGAGAACGCGGCGCTGAAGGCCGGGCTGCTCGCCGCGGCCGAGGCGGCGGTGGACGACACGACCGTGCTGGCCACCAACACCAGTTCCCTGTCGGTCACCGAGCTGGCTTCGGCGCTGAAGGCGCCGGGCCGCTTCCTGGGCATGCACTTCTTCAACCCCGTGCCCGCCTCCGGACTGATCGAGATCGTCGTGGCACCGGAGACCTCGCCCGAGGTCGTGCGGGCCGCCCTCGGCTGGACCCAGGCGCTGGGCAAGAAGGACGTCGTCGTCAAGGACTCCCCCGGTTTCGCCAGCAGCCGTCTCGGCCTGGCACTCGGCCTGGAGGCAATCCGTATGGTCGAGGAAGGCGTGGCGGAGCCGGAGGCGATCGACGACGCGATGAGCCTCGGCTACAAGCACCCCATGGGTCCGCTGCGCCTCACCGACCTGGTCGGTCTCGACGTCCGGCTGGCCATCGCCGAGTACCTGCACGCCACGCTCGGGGAGCGGTTCGCCCCGCCGCAGCTCCTGCGCGACAAGGTCGCCCGGGGCGAACTGGGCCGCAAGTCGGGACAGGGGTTCTACCCATGGCAGTGACCCCGCCGGAGGCGGTTTCGCCAGACGGGGCGGGGCAGAGCGTCGGATACAGCGTCGAGGACGGCGTCGCGGTCATCGAACTGCGCAGGCCCGCCGCGGGCAACGCGCTCGACGCGGCCCTGCGGTCCGGGCTGCTGGCCGCCGTGCGCCGGGTGGCCGGCGGCGGTGACGGCGAGCAGGTGCGCGCGGTGCTGCTGACCGCCCAGGGCCGGAACTTCTGCGTCGGGCAGGACCTCAAGGAGCACGCCGAGGCGCTCGAAAGCGGACCGGAGTCGGCGTTCGCGGTGGTGCGGGCGGAGTACAACCCGCTGGTGGAAGCGCTGCACGCGCTGCCCGTGCCGGTGGTCGCGGCGGTCGAGGGCGCGTGCGTCGGCGCCGGACTGGGTCTCGCGCTGTGCGCCGATGTCCGGCTGGCCTCGGAAGGCGCGCGCTTCGCGACCGCGTTCACCGGGATCGGACTGGCCGCCGACAGCGGTCTGAGCCTGACGCTGACCCAGGCGGTCGGCCCGTCGCGTGCCGCCGCCCTCATGCTGCTCGGCGACCGCCTGGACAGCGAGGACGCGCGGGCGCTGGGGCTGGTGCAGCGGGTCGTGCCCGACGGGCAGGCGGCGGCCGAGGGACTGGCGCTGGCCCGCCGGCTGGCCGCGGGGCCCACGGCCGCGTACGGCGAAGTCAAGGCTCTGCTGCGGCATGCGGCGACCGGGGCGGGACTGAGCGCGGTGCTTGAGGGCGAGGCTGCGGCCCAGGTGCGCCTCGGCGCCACCCGCGACCACCGCGAGGCCGTGCGGTCCTTCCTCGCCAAGGAGAAGCCTTCCTTCGAGGGGCGCTGAGCAAGGGCCGCCGAGCCGGGGGCCGCCCGCCGGACGCGGCGGCGACCCTCGCCCCGCGCGGCGGCCGCGTGCGGGCCCGGGCGATCCCGGATGCAGGGGTTGCCGGGGCCGGGAAAATTCGACAGACTATTACCCGAACGAATGGTCGGTAGGGAAGCTGGTATCGATGACCACGTCACACGGCGCAGTGTCGAGCGGCGACAGCGCGGAGCAGCGGCTCCAGGAGCAGTTCGACGCGACGATCGCGAGGGACCAGCGGATCGAGCCCCGGGACTGGATGCCCGAGGGCTACCGCAGGACGCTGATCCGCCAGATCGCGCAGCACGCCCACTCGGAGATCATCGGAATGCAGCCCGAGGGCGAATGGATCACCCGCGCCCCCTCGCTGCGCCGCAAGGCCATCCTCTTCGCGAAGGTCCAGGACGAGGCCGGGCACGGCCTGTACCTGTACTCGGCGGCCGAGACCCTGGGCGCCGACCGCGCGGACCTCACCGACCGCCTCATCGAGGGCCGGCAGAAGTACTCGTCGATCTTCAACTACCCGACGCCGACCTTCGCGGACGTCGGCGTGATCGGCTGGTTCGTCGACGGCGCGGCGATCTGCAACCAGGTGCCGCTGTGCCGCAGCTCGTACGGCCCCTACGCCCGCTCCATGGTGCGGATCTGCAAGGAGGAGTCGTTCCACCAGCGGCAGGGCTACGAGCTGCTGATGACGATGATGCGCGGCACCGACGCCCAGCGCGAGATGGTGCAGGACGCGGTGAACCGCTGGTGGTGGCCGTCCCTGATGATGTTCGGGCCGCCCGACGGCGACTCCCCCAACTCCGCCGCCTCGATGGCCTGGAAGATCAAGCGGCACAGCAACGACGAGCTGCGCCAGCGATTCGTCGACATGACGGTCCCGCAGGCCGAGAAGCTGGGCGTCACCCTGCCCGACCCCGAGCTGCGCTGGAACGAGGAGCGCGGCCGGTACGACTTCGGCACCCCCGACTGGTCCGAACTCAAGCGCGTGATCAGCGGCGACGGCCCCTGCAACGAGCAGCGCGTGGCGCGGCGCCGGGCCGCGCACGAGGACGGTGCCTGGGTGCGCGAGGCGGCGTCCGCGCACGCGGCCAAGCAGGCCGCCAGGACCGGCGCCACCCGGGACGCCCGGAACAACGAGGAAGGAACGGCGGCATGAGCAACACCGACGGTACGAAGGGCGGCTGGCCGCTGTACGAGGTGTTCGTCCGCGGCAAGCGCGGCCTGAACCACGTGCACGTCGGCTCGCTGCACGCGGCCGACGACGCCATGGCGCTCAGCCACGCCCGCGACCTGTACACCCGGCGCAACGAGGGCGTGAGCATCTGGGTGGTGCGCTCCGAGCACATAGCCGCCTCCACCCGCGACGAGAAGGACCCCTTCTTCGCGCCCAGCGCCGACAAGGTCTACCGGCACCCCACCTTCTACGACATCCCCGACGATGTCCCGCACATCTAGGAGCAGGACGGACATGAGCGACGTCACCGACGACCACGTCTACCTGTCCCTGGCCGCGGAGCACGGGGAGTCGGACGCCCGCTGGGCCTTCGGCACCGGCTTCGAGGACCCGCTGCACGGCGTCGACACCGGCGTGCCGGACACGGTCGACCCCGCCGAACTGGCCGCGTACTGCCTCGCCCTCGGGGACGACGCCCTGGTCGGCGCGCAGCGCCTGGCCGAGTGGTGCACCCGCGCCCCGGAGCTGGAGGAGGAGGTCGCCCTGGCCAACATCGGCCTCGACCTGCTCGGCCAGGCACGGCTGCTGTACGCACGCGCCGGACAGGTCGACGGCAGCGGCCGGGACGAGGACGCCTACGCCTACTTCCGGGACGCGGCGGACTTCCGCAACGTCCGGCTCGCCGAACTCCCCAACGGCGACTTCGCGTTCTCCGTCACCCGGCTGCTGGTGCTGTCCTGCTGGCGCCTGGCCGTCTTCCAGCGGCTCGCCGCCACCACGCAGGACCCGGTCCTGAGGGCGATCGCCGCCAAGGGCGTCAACGAACTCGCCTACCACCGGCAGTTCGCCGCGGACTGGGTGGTGCGCCTGGGCGACGGCACGGAGGAGTCCCACCGGCGGATGCGGGCCGCGCTGGCCGCCGTCGCCCCGTACACGGCCGAACTCTTCGCGCCGCGACCGGACTTCGGCGTCGACCCGGCGGATGTGCGCGAGGAGACGACGGCCGTGCTCGGGCAGGTCCTCGACGCCGCCGGTCTCGATCTGCCCGAGGCCGAGGCGCTGCCCGGTCAGGGCCGGGAGGGCGATCACACCGAGCATCTGGCCCCGCTGCTCGAGGAGTTGCAGGGTCTGGCCCGCGCGCATCCGGAGGCGACATGGTGAGCGCACTGGAGGAGCGGCGCGCGCGGCACGTGGCCGAGCAGGTCCCGGACCCGGAGCTGCCCATGCTGACCCTGGCCGACCTCGGCGTGCTGCGCACCGTCGAGATGCGGCCGGACGGCACGGTCGTCGCCGGTCTGACCCCCACCTACTCCGGCTGTCCCGCGATGGCGGAGATGCGTGCCGACGTGGCCGCGCGGCTGCGCGCGGCCGGTTTCGCGCAGGTGGAGATCCGTACCGTCCTCGACCCGCCGTGGACGACGGACTGGATCACCGCGGAGGGCCGGCGCAAGCTCACCGAGGCGGGCATCGCGCCTCCCGGCAGCGCGCCCCGGCGCACCGGCGGGGCCGTGCCGCTGGAGCTGTCCGCCACCCGGCGCACGGTGGCGTGCCCCCGCTGCGGCTCCCCGGACACCGAGGAGACGTCCCGCTTCGCCGCCACCTCCTGCAAGGCACTGTGGCGCTGCCGCAGCTGTCTGGAGCCGTTCGAGTACGTCAAGGAGATCTGATGGCCCCGACCACCACGACGACGGAGACCGAGGTGTCCGCCGCCCCGGCGCGGCGGCGCCGCCGTCCGGCCTTCCACCCGCTGCGGGTCGCCGCGGTGCAGCCGCTGTGCGCGGACGCGGCCGCCATCAGCTTCGACGTGCCCGAGGAGCTGGCGGAGGAGTTCGCCTACCGGCCCGGCCAGTCGCTCACGCTGCGCCGCGAGGTCGACGGGCGCGACGAGCGCCGGTCGTACTCCATCTGCTCCCCCGTCGGCGACCGTCCCCGCATCGGTGTGCGGGTGGTCCCCGGCGGACTGTTCTCCTCCTGGCTGGTCGGCGAGGTCCGCCCCGGCGACACCGTCGAGGTGATGGCCCCGACCGGCGCCTTCACCCCCGACCTCGCCGAACCGGGCCACCACGTCCTGATCGCCGCCGGCTCCGGCATCACCCCGATGATGTCCATCGCCGAGTCCGTCCTGGCCGCCGACGACCGCTCCCGGGTCACCCTCTTCTACGGCAACCGCCGTACCGACACGGTGATGTTCGCCGACGAGCTCGCCGATCTGAAGGACCTCTACCCCACCCGCTTCCAGCTCGGGCACGTCCTGTCCCGGGAGCCGCGCGAGGCCGAGCTGCTGTCGGGGCGCCTGGACGCCGAGCGTCTGGCCGCGCTGATCGAGGGGCTCGTGGACGTGAAGGGCGCGGACCACTGGTGGCTGTGCGGTCCGCACGGCATGGTCCGCGACGCGCAGAAGCTGCTCGGCGACCTCGGCGTCCCGGCGGACCGCGTCCACCAGGAGCTGTTCTTCGCCGACGACGAGCCGATCCGCACGGTCCGCCACGAGGACGCCACCGGCGACGGCCCGGTCAGCCAGGTCACCATCACGCTCGACGGCCGCTCCACCACGTCGCCGCTCTCCCGCGAGACGACGATCCTGGACGGGGCGACGCGGGTACGCCCGGACATGCCCTTCGCCTGCAAGGGCGGCGTGTGCGGCACCTGCCGCGCCCTGGTCACCGACGGCGAGGCCGACATGCGCCGCAACTACGCGCTGGAGACCTCCGAGGTCGACGCCGGCTATGTGCTGACCTGCCAGACGTTCCCGGTGTCCGACACCCTGACCGTCGACTTCGACAGCTGAGGACACGTGACCGGGCCCGAACGGGGCTGACCGGACCGCGCCGACCTGGTCGTTTTCGCCCTGTCCGGGCGGGGGTACGCGGGGTGCATGACGGGTACGACGCGCCCTCGGGGCGACGGTCCGCCGGCCGCGACCGTCACCGTCCGGCCGTACGCCAGTCCCCTGCCGCTGGGGTTCTTCTCCTTCGGCATCGGCATGGCCCTGCTGGCCGGGAGCGGGCTCGGTCAGGCCGACCGTCACACCCGCCCGCCGCAGGAACCCGGGATCCGCGGGCAGTTGTAGCGGCCGGCGTGGAGGTGGCGATGAGAGTCGTGTTCGTGCACGGAGCATGTGTGCGGGACGGGTCGTGGTGGTGGCACCGCACCGCCGAGCTGCTGCGGGAACGAGGGGTGCCGAGCGTGGCCCCGGCGCTGCCGAGCTGCGGCGAGGGGGGCCTGCCCGGCGGCGTCGGCGGTCCGGGGCTCCCCGAGGATGTCGCCGCGGTGCGGCAGGTGCTGCAGGCCGGCGACGAGCCGACCGTCGTGGTCGCCCACAGCTACGGCGGTGTCGTCACCGCGGAAGCCGCTGCGGGAACAGGGTCGGTGCACCACCTGCTGCTGGTTTCCAGCTACCTGCCCGAGGTCGGGCAGAGCCTGTCGGAGTTCGGGAACGGCGGCCCCGCCCCGTTCCTCGACGTCGACCCCGACGCCGGCACGTTCGGGGTCCGCCCCGAGCTGCTCGTGGACACGTTCCTGCAGGACTGCGACACCGAGGTGCAGGCGCAGGCGGCGGACCACCTCGCCCGGCAGAGCGTGCGGGTGACCGGGCAGCCGGTCGGGGCGGCCGCATGGCAGCGGCTGCCCTCGACGTACCTCGTCTGCGCCCAGGACCGGGGCACCCCGCCGCGGCTGCAGCGCGAGTTCGCCCGCCGGGCCGGCAGTGTCGTCGAGCTCGACGCCGGCCACCACCCGTTCCTGTCCCGGCCCGCAGCGGTCCGGGACCTGCTGCTGAGCCTGTGACGGCAGCCGCGCGCTCCCCGGGGCGGACGGCTGCCGCGGTGTCAGGAGCCGCTCGCAGCCGCGGTGGCACCCTGGAGGATCAGGTCGGCCACGGCGTCAGGGCGGGCGATGAGGGACACGTGGCAGGAGTCGATCTCCCGCGTGTGGGAGTGGGCCCGTGCGGCCTCGAAGCGCTCCTGCTGGGGGCTGATGGTCATGTCCTGCCGTCCCACCAGGGCCCAGGACGGAATCTTCTTCCAGGCCGCCACCTTGGCCTTCTCGGAGAACGCGGTCGTGGCCGCCGGGCGCTGGGTGACACCCAGCAGGTTCGCCTGGCTCTCCGGCAGGCAGTTGGCGAAGACCGAGTGGACCTTGTCCCGCTTGAGGTACAGGTCGGTGCCGCTCGCGCCGGCCTTCCGATACGGCACGGATTCCGTGGCGGTGCCCAGGGCGGTGGGGAAGCGGGCGGACAGCGACATACCGCTCTCACCGACGTCGGGCATCTGCGCGTTGATGTAGATCAGGGATTTGACCTCGGGGTTTCCCGCCGCGGCGGTACTGATGACGGCACCGCCGTAGGAGTGACCGGCCAGTACGATCGGGCCTTTGATCGTCTTCAGGACGGAGGCGATGTATGCGGAATCGCTGTACAGGCCGCGCAGCGGGTTGGCGGGGGCCATCACGGTGTAACCACGGCGCTGCAGCCGCTCGATCACCCCGTTCCAGCCGGAACTGTCCGCGAAGGCGCCGTGGATCAGGACGACGGTCGGCTTGGCGGCGTCGGCGCCGCCGTTCGCTGCTACCGGGACTGTGGTCGGCGCGGACAGGGCGGTGACCGCGCACCCTGCCGTCGCCACGCACAGCGCTCTGCTTCGGAGCTGTGAGCGGCGTAGCGCGGGTATGGTCATGTTGACCTCGCTCTCGATGGGGCTTACGGCACCTCAGCGTTCACGCGGTAGACCGAACGGGCCAGGCGATGGCGTCCGAACGGGGGACTTCGGCGCGGCATCGGAGTGACATCCCGCGTCAGCCGTGGTCGCCCCGGCCGGTCGCAGATGGCCGCGCCCGCGGGCTGCCCGGCCAGGACTCGGGGCCTTGTGGCAGCGCCGTGAAGGCGTTCCTCACTCCCCGGGAACGGGCAGGGCCGCGCGCACCGCCCCGTGAACGGCGCGCGCCAGGCGGGCGCCCCACAGCGAGCGCGGTCCGGCGAAGGTGTGGAGTTCCTCGTCGTCGCCCGGGGTACGGGCCGCCACGCACACGGCGTCGGTGGGGGTGCCGGAGCAGTCGTAGCCCGCCTCCAGCAGCGCCTGGACCTTGGCCTCGGTCGCGGTGACCACGGCGTTGACGAGTGCGGCGTCCGACAGGGCGGCGGGGATCGCGGCGACGACGTTGATCGTGCCGGGCGCGCCGGGAGCGTCCGTGCCCGGTGCCGGGGCAGCGGCCCATCCGCGTACCCGGACGCCCGCGGTGGCGACCGCGGTGGCGCCGCCGGCGTCCGCGCTGCCGTGAGCCGTGACATCGGCTGCGGTCATCAGGCCCACTCCCGCGCCGTCCAGACCGGCCGCCTCGGCCAGCTCGGCGAGGTGGAGTCCGGGGTCGGTGCGCCGATAGCCGTGGGCCACCTGCGCGTTGATGACCCAGCCGCGCTCCCCGATGCCGCCGCCGAGGACGGCGTTGCTGACCATCCGCCATCCGGGTCCGGCATGCCACAGCAGCGCGGGCAGCCGAAGCCCGTCCTCGGTTCGGGACCACCGTCGCGGGGCGGGCAGACCGACGGCCGTGGACGGCGCGACGACGGAGGTCACGGGCTGGGCACTCCTTGCGGGCGGGACGGGCCCGCTGATCGTACGCGGAGGGACCCGTGCCCGCCGGACCGGGGCCGGGACCTGCTGCCCGCACTCGCGCGCCCGGCCGGTCAGAACTTGGGCAGCGGGGCCTGGCTCTCCACCAGTTCCGCGGCCTCCTCCGGGGTCGCGACGGCCGGCGGGGAGCCCTCCAGGGGCCGGCGTGCCGTCTCCTTCATGCAGGCCACCGAGATCACGCCGACGAGTGCCGCGGCCATGGAGTAGTAGGCGGGCATCAGGTCGCTGCCGGTGACCGAGATCAGCGCGGTGATCACCAGAGGGGTCGTCCCGCCGAAGAGGGAGGCGGAGAGGTTGTAGCCGATGGACAGCGAGCCGTAGCGCACCTGGGTGGGGAACAGGGCCGGCAGCGCCGCGGACATCGTCCCGAGCAGGCACACCAGCGACAGTCCCAGCATCAGCATCCCCGCCGACACCGCGACCAGGCTGCCCTGCTCGACCAGCAGGAAGGCCGGCAGGGACAGCAGCAGGAAGCCGAGCATGCCGGTCATCAGGACCGGTTTCCGGCCGAGCCGGTCGGACAGCTTGCCGACCTGGTTGATCAGCAGCATCAGCACCACCATGGTGACGATCAGGATCAGCAGGCCGTGCGTCTCGGAGTAGCCCATCCGGTCCGACAGGTAGGTCGGCATGTAGGAGAGCAGCATGTAGTCGGTGATGTTGTACGCCCCGACCAGGCAGACGCACAGGACGAGCGTCGGCCAGTGGTTCCGGAAGATCTTCGCCAGGTCTCCCCTGGCGGTCGCCTCCACGGTGGAGGCCGCCTCGGACGCCCGGTGCACGGAGTCGTCCTCCAGCTTCCGGAACGCGGGCGTCTCGTCCAGTCGCAGCCGCAGGTACAGGCCGATCAGCCCGATCGGTCCGGCGACGAGGAACGGCACGCGCCATCCCCAGGAGTCCATGCCGGCGTTGCCGAGCAGCGCGGTCAGGAGCGTCACCAGGCCGGCCGCGCCGACGTAGCCGGCCAGTGTGCCGAGTTCGAGGAAGCTCCCGAAGAAGCCTCGCCGACGGTCCGGCGCGTACTCGGCGATGAACGTGGACGCGCCTCCGTACTCACCGCCCGTGGAGAAGCCCTGCACCAGCCGGAACAGGATCAGCAGGAACGGGGCCCAGAACCCGATCGAGGCGTAGGAGGGGATCAGTCCGATGGCGAACGTGCCGATCGCCATCATGATCATGGTCAGGGCCAGGACCTTCTTGCGGCCGATCTTGTCCCCCATGGGCCCGAAGACCATGCCGCCCAGGGGACGCACCAGGAAGGACACCGCGAAGGTGGCGAACGACGACAGCAACTGGACGGTGCCGTTCCCGGACGGGAAGAACACGTGCCCGATGGTGACCGCCAGATAGCTGTAGATGCCGAAGTCGAACCACTCCATGGCATTGCCGAGCGAGGCGGCCTTCACCGCCCGCTGCACGGCAGCCTCGTCGGTGACGGTGATGTCCGTGCGCCGCAGTGGAGGGTTCCGGCGCCGTCTCACGGCCCTGAACAGCGTGCGGTGGCGCTTGAGAGCCTCGGGATCCGCGTCCGCCGGGGCGGGGCCGGCTTCCTTGTCCACCATCTGGGTCTCCTCTCTCCCGGGCGTCCTCGGCGCGCGGACGTCCATGGGACCGCTTGCTCACTCATGGCAGCAGCAAACGGTTCACCCGGGAGAGAGCGACATTCCCCACACGGGCACCGCGGCGCCCGCGACCTGCGGTACCGGGAGCTCAGCCGAGACCGATGTGGACCGGGCCGCCGGTGGGCGAGACGTCGTCGAGCATTCCGGCCGGGACCCGGAAGACGCGGCCGGGGGCGGCCGGCCAGGCGAGGGTGCGGCGGGCGAGAGTCCGTCCGTCCTGGTGGACGGTCACCTTCGGGAAGCGGACGAACTCGTCGGTCCACAGCAGCAGGCGTCCCCGGGCGGGGGCGGGGTCGCCCGGCCGCAGGATCTGCGGGGCGACCCAGCGGAAGGGGGCGTCGGCGATCAGGCGGACGCCCTCGGCCGGCCGGTCCTCGCCGCTGAGGTGGTGGACGACCTGCCGGGCGACGTGCCTGCCGTCGAGGGCGGCGACGTCGGCGGTGTCGACGGGGTGCAGCAGATTGCCCGCGGCGAAGACTCCGGGGCGGCTGGTGCGCAGCGCGGTGTCGGTGAGCGGGCCGAGGGTGCCTTCGTCGAGGGTGATGCCGGCGGCCCGGGCGAGTTCGTGGTCGGGGATCCAGTCGCCGGTGAAGACGATGGTGTCGCAGGCGACGGTGCGGCGCCGGCCGGTGTCGAGGTGCTCGATCTCCACGGCCTGGCAGCGTCCCTTGCCGATGACGCGGGTGACGCGGGTGCGGGTGGCGACGGGGACGCGCAGCACGGTGCGTCCGGCCGCGTTGAAGGCGGCGTAGGACTCCGCCTTCGGGTACTGGCTGACCATGAGGGCGGGGGTGCAGCCGGCCTCGCGCAGGGTGACGGCCGCGGACCAGCTCACGAGCTCGCCGCCGACTATGACGGCGCGCTTGCCGACGGGCTGGTGGTGCAGGTGGACGAGATTCTGCAACTGGCCGGTGGTGTAGACGCCGTGGGGGCGGTCGCCGGGGATGCGGCGTGCGGTGCGGGGCCGTTCGCGGGCGCCGGTGGCCAGCACGATGGCCCGTGGCCGGATGCGGTGGCGGCCGTCGGGGCTGGTGACCTCGACGGTGTGCTCGTCGGCCCAGCCGGTGACCATGGTGCGGGTGCGGATCTCCGCTCCGGCCCCGGTGGCCAGCCGCACGAGGTGACGGGCGTAGGCGGGGCCGGTCATCACGCGGCGCAGGTCGCGCAGGCCGTAGCCGGTGTGGTCGCTGTGCCGGGGGATGCCGCCGGCCTCCTGCTCCCGGTCGACGACGAGGACGCGGCCGGCCCGGCGTCCGGCCAGTTCGGCCGCGGCGGTCAGGCCCGCGGGTCCGCCGCCGATGATGAGGACGTCGGGTGTGGTCAGGGGCGGCTGGTGGGTCATCGGTTGTCCTTGTGCTGGCTGCGGCAGCCGTCGTGGGTGTGGTGCTTCTCGCGCAGGGCGGCGACGGCCGCGCCGCAGAAGAAGCCCTGGCAGCGGCCGTTCATCGCGCGGGTGCGGCGGCGCAGCCCCTCCAGGCTGCGGGCGGGGACCGGGGCGTGGCAGGCGTCGCGGATCTCGCCTTCGGTGACCCGTTCGCAGAAGCACACGACGGTGCCGTAGGCGGGGTCGCGGGCGATGAGGTCGGCGTCCTGGTAGGGGCGCGTGCCGGCTTCGCCGATGTTGGGCATCCGTGGCGGCTCGGGCAGGTCGGCGCGCGGGCGCAGGTCCAGGCCGGCCTCCTCCAGGAGGGTGCGGGCGTGTTCGGCGATGGCGATGCCGGCGGTCAGGCCGGTGGAGCGGATCCCGCCGACGAGGAGGTAGCGCTGCTCCGGGCCGGCCTCGATGAGGTAGTCGGAGCGGTCGATGGCGGCGCGCAGTCCGGCGTAGCTGGCGGTGACCTCTTCGGTCAGCAGGCGCGGCATGAGCCGTTCACCCTTGGTGAGCAGGAAGTCGAAGCCGTCCTCGGAGGTGGCGGTGTCGGTGCGGTCGGTGAGGTCCTCGGCGGTGGGGCCGAGCATGACGTTGCCGTAGATGGTCGGCGAGATCAGTACGCCCTTGCCGCGTGACGTGGGCACCGGGAGGACGATCTTGTTCACCATGGGGCGGGCGAGCTTGTCGAAGACGAAGAGCTCACCGCGGCGCGGGGTGACGGTGAAGCGGTCGTGGCCGAAGAGCCGGTCGATGTGGTCGGCGCCGAGACCGGCGGCGTTCACCACCCAGTGGGCCCGCACGTCGCCGGCCGACGTGTGCAGGATGGTGACCTCGTCGCCTTCGTCGACGCCGGTCACGGCGTGTTGGAGCAGGATCGTGGTGCCGCGCTGCCGGGCGTCGGTGGCCAGGGCGAGGTTCGTGGTCCAGGTGCAGATGATGGACTCGTCGGGGACGGTCAGCCCGCCCAGCGCCCCCTCGCCGAGGTCGGGGACCAGTCCGTAGACCTCGTCGGCGTCGATGAGCCGGCAGTGCGTGTAGCCGTTGGCCTCGGCCTTCTCCTTCAGGCCGGGCAGCGCGTGGAGTTCCTCGTCGGTCCAGGCCACCAGGACGGCGCCGGTGTGTTCGACGGGGATGCCGGTGGCTTCGGCGTAGGCGCTGAGCAGGTGGTAGCCGCGGGCGACCAGCCGGGATTCGAGCGTGCCGGGCTTGGCGTCGAAGCCGGTGTGCAGGATCGCGGTGTTCGCCTTGCTGGTGGCGTCGCCGACGTCGTCGCGGGCGTCGAGCAGCGCGACCCGGACGTCGTGGCCGGACAGTTCGCGTGCGATCGCCGCGCCGACGATGCCTCCGCCGATCACCGCGACGTCGAAGACGCCGTCGTGGGGGCGGTGCGGGGTGGCGGTCATGAATGGTCTCCCTCGGTGGCGCGGGCCGTCGCGGCCCGCGCCCATGCGGTGCGGAACTCCTGGGCCCGGTCGGCGGACCAGCGGGGTTCGTAGACGGTGGTCGGCTGCCAGTCGCCGACGGCTTCTTCGAGCCCGAGCGCCGGATCGAGGGCGCAGCGGGCCAGTGCGGCCGCCCCCAGGGGGGTGGCGTGGGCGTGGGGGTAGATGTCGACCGGTATCTGCGCGATGTCGGCCTGGGCCTGCATGAGGACGGCGGAGTTGGTCAGTCCGCCGTCCGCGCGCAGCCGGGTCAGGGGCCGGCCGAGGTCCTTGGCGACCAGGGTGCCCAGCTCGGCGACCTGCGCGGCGATGCCCTGGAGCAGGGCGAGGACGAGGTGTTCGCGCCGGGTGGCCAGGGTCATGCCGGTGAAGGACGCGGTGGCCTCCGGGGCCCACCAGGGCGCGGCGAGGCCGGCGAACGCGGGCACGCACAGCACGCTCCCGGCGTCGGCCGCCGCCAGGGCGTCCAGGTCGGTCGCGGACTGGATGAGGCCGAGGTCCTGGAGCCAGCGGACCGCCGAGGCGACGGTGTAGACCTGGCCGTCGACGCAGTACGGCGTCCGTCCGGCCGCCCGCCAGGCCACGGAGGTGGTCAGTCCGGCGCTGGAGCGCACCGGGTCGAGGCCGGTGTTCGCCAGCAGGAACGCGCCGGTGCCGTACGTGCATTTCGCGGTGCCCGGCTCCAGGCAGCGCTCCGCGACCAGGGCGGCCTGCTGGTCGACGATCAGCCCGGCGACCGGCACCTCCTGGCCGAAGGCCCGGGTGGTGCCGACCACCTCGTCGCAGGCGGCGATGCGGGGCAGCCGTTCGTCGCCGAGACCGAACAGGTCCAGGAGTTCACCGTCCCAGGCGGCGGTGTCCAGGTCGAGGACGAGCGAGCGGCTGGCGGTGGTGGCGTCGGTGACGAACTCCCCCGTGAGGTGGTGCACCAGCCAGCTGTCGGTGGTCGTCACCACTCCGTCGCGGGTGAGGTTGCGCCGCAGCCAGGCCATCTTGGGTGCGGAGAAGTACGGGTCGAGGACGAGGCCGGTGCGCCGGGCGACGCTCTCGGCGTGCTCGGCCAGCTCGCCGCAGACGCTCTCCGCGCGCCGGTCCTGCCACACGAGCGCCTGGGTCAGGGGTGTTCCGGTCGCCGGGTCCCAAGCGAGGACCGTCTCGCCCTGGTTGGCGAGGGCCACGCAGTCGATCGGACGGCCGGCCGCGCTCACCGCGCGGCGGCCGGCGCCCAGCACGGAGTCGAGCAGTTCGTGCGGGTTCTGCTCGACCCCGCCGCCGTCGAGGTAGGTGGGGCGGACGGTCTCCTCGGCGATGGCGACGGTGCCTTCCTCGGGGTCGACGACGATGGCCTTCGTGCCCGAGGTGCCCTGGTCGATGGCGAGGATCGCGGTCACCGTGCGCTCCTTTCCGTGGCGGGGTCCGCGGGCATGCCGTCGGCGGCGTCCAGGGCGCGGTCGACGTCGGCCATGTCCGGCATCGTCAGCCCGTCCCGTCCGCGCCGGATCAGCAGACCGGTGAAGTAGGCGGCACCGATCGCGAACAGCACGAGTACGTAGGTCCACGGGGCACGGAAGGAAGCATCCCGGAAGATCAGCAGCTCGTACACCAGCCAGACGCCCGCGACGACCAGTACCGGCACCTCCCAGCGGCCCAGCGAGAAGCCCTGGGACGCGGGCAGGGAGCGGCGCTTGATGGCGTACATCGCGACGGTTCCGGCGTAGATGAGGGCGGGCAGCAGGGTTCCGGCGGAGAAGAGCTGGAACAGCGCGTCGGTGGAGCGGGAGAAGACCGCGAGGATGATCTGGGCGATGAACATCATGAACACCGAGGCGTTCAGGGGCGTGGCGGTGCGCCGGTCCAGGCGCCTGAGCAGCCGCCAGCCGGGGAAGCGCTCGTCGCGGGACATCGCGTAGACCAGGCGGGTGCCGCTCAGGGTGATGACCAGTCCGCAGGAGAAGATCGACACGACGACCAGGACCAGCAGGATCTTGCCGACGACCGAGCCGAGCACGGCGGTGATGACGGTGGCCACGGGAGTCGCCGAGGCGCCGACACCGTCGACCCGGCCGGCCGCCGCGGTAATGGCCACCAGGAACAGGAAGCCGAGCACACCCAGCGACAGCACGGCCTGGACCATGGCCTTGGGGATCACCCGGGCCGGGTTCTTGGTCTCCTCGGCCAGGTTGGCCGCCGACTCGAAGCCGACGATGGTGAACGCGCCGAGCAGGAACGCCAGGGCGAACGGTCCGGCCGAGGTGCCGCCGCCCAGGGCGTAGTAGCCGCTCGCGGGGACGGTCCCGGTGTCGAAGAGGTGCCCGAAGTCGAGCTTGCCGGTGAAGGCGCCCACCGCGAACAGCAGCACGGTCAGGGCGATCATGCCGACGAGCTGCACGGTCACGGCCACGCTGTTGACCCGGTGGGTGGTGCGGGTGGAGGCGGCGACGAGGACGGCCTGAAGCAGTACGACGACGGCGGTGATCACCCAGGCGTTCTGCGTGGTGCCGACGTAGCGGAACAGTTCCGGAAGGATGGTGGAGGCGATCGTGTAGTCGACGGCGACCAGGACCACGCCCAGGAAGGCGAAGGAGATCCATCCCATGATCCAGCCCCATACCGGGCCCACGATCCGTGACACCCATTGGTACGAGTAGCCGCTGATCGGGATGCGCGCGGCGAGGGCGCCGAAGACCAGGGCGATGGAGAGCTGGCCGATCACGGAGATCGGCCAGGCCCAGATGCCCCGCGGGCCGGAGGTCGCGAGCACCGATCCGTAGGTGGTGAAGATGCCGGTGGCGATGGAGACGAATCCGAAGGCCACGGAGAACGAGGCGTACCAGCCGAGCTCCCGCGCCATCTGCTTGGGCTCACCCGCGCCCGGGGCGCCTGATCTCTGGGGACCTGATTCTGCGTGTGCCATGACTCTTTTCCCTGCTTCAGAGTGCCCCGCCGCGAAGTGCGAGAGCCAGTGAACGTGAGCAACCGAACTCGGTCGGCTGTGCGGGCACGCCCCGGGCGGGGTCTGCCGGGGCCTGTCCGCCGGGGAGGCGGCGGGGCCTGCGATGGTGCGCTGAGCCGCGGCCGAAGCGGTTGCGGCAACCCATCCACGTGACCGTTTCTGTGGATTGTTGACCGCGCGTTGCTGAAAGTGTGGACCGTTGCCCGTCTGCCGTCAAGGGTTGTTCACCGTGCACAGCAAGACGGAGGCGGTCCGGCCCGGTGCCGGTCGACCGTAGAATGCAGTCAGAGATCCACAGAAACGGTCATCACCCAGGGAGGTGGGCGTGCTCGCCGCCGAGCGCCACCGCAGAATCGTCGCCGAGATCGCCCGGCTGAAGTTCGTCACCACCGACGACCTGACCACGCTGCTCGGCGTCTCCCACGAAACGGTCCGCAGGGACCTCGCCCTGCTCGAGCGGCGCGGCGAGCTGTCCCGGGTGCACGGCGGCGCCACCAGCGCCCAGGCGCCGGTCGGCGAGGAGGCTCCCTTCAGTGAGCGCAGCGGCAGCCTGGCCGCGGAGAAGGAGACCATCGGCCGGGCGGCGGCGGCGCTCATCGAGCCGAACCAGACCGTCGTCATCGACGTCGGCACCACGGCGCTCGAGGTGGCCCGCGCACTGCCCGCCGACCACGCCGGCGTCGTCGCCACCCCGTCCCTGCTCGTGGCCGCGGAGGTCAGCACACGCCCCCGGGTCGAGGTCCTGGTCAGCGGCGGGCGGCTCAGGGCGGGCGACCTCGCCTGCTCCAACGCCCAGGCCGTCGAGTTCTTCGGCAACCTGCGCGCGGACGCCGTTTTCCTCGGTTCCGGCGGGATAGCCCCCTACGGGCTCACCGACTTCCACCTCGACGAGGTCGCCACCAAGCGGGCCATGCTCGCCAACGCCTCGCACCGCTATGTGCTGGCCGACTCCAGCAAGTTCGGCCGCACGGCCGCCCACCGCGTGTGCGAGCTGGACGGCTTCGACACCCTCATCACGGACCGGCCCTGCCCGTCCGACCTGCGCACCGCGCTCACCCTGGCCGGCGCCACGGTCGTCGTGGGGTGATCCGCCCGCAGTCCGGCCGCCCCGCGCGGCGGGGGCCGGCGAGCCCGGGCCGCCGCCACGGACGCCAGGGGTGGGGCGCCCGGAGCGGGAGGTGGGCCCGGACTACTTGCAGAGTTCCAGGCCGCGGTCGATGACCCCGTCGAGGGGGATGTTCTTCCCGGGGTTGTTGGGGTCGCCGGCCCAGATGGGGTCGGGCCCGGGGTGCTTCTGCCGGGCACGGCTGTTGAGACCGTAGGTACCTTCGGCGGTGATGAAGGTGACGGCCTGGTCGGCACAGGCGAGGTTGCCGGAGGCCACCGTGAACGGCCAGGGGATGAAGGTCCGTTCGCTGATGTACCCCGTCGAGTCCGGCTCGCCCTGGCCGGCGGCGGGCTCGGCGTTGTCGGTGGTTTCGCGGTCGGCGGTGCCGGAGCCGCCGGTGCAGCCGGTCAGGGCGAGACAACCGAAGACCGCGGCCGCAACGGCGGTGACACGGATGCGCATGATCCCCCTTGGACATGTGATGACGGTGAGGCGGAAAACAACATCATCCGACCGATGACCGAAAATGGCGGATGTCATGTCGGCTCTGTGATGGGATCGTGACGGTCAGTTGGCGCGCCGGGCGCAGCCAGGGGTCCGCGGCCCGGCCGGACAAGGGACCGCGGTGCGACCGGACGACGGGCAGGGGCGCAGGACGATCGGCGGCCCAGGGTGCACGATGGCTCATTTTTTTCGGTGCGGCACCGTCCGATACGGGACATAAGCGTGCGATTTGGAGCGGTATCGGGCCATGCCGGACCATGGGGTCCGTCCCGGCCACCCCGGGCACCAGTTTTGAAGAGAGGCGCACCACCCCATGCACGTCCCCGGAACCGCCCCTCCGTCGGCTCCGGCCCCGCGGGAGAACCCCGCGGCCACCACCCCCGCCGAGGACCCCACCCCCAACCCCTCCGAAGTTTCCGGCAGGCACGCCCGGCAGTTCGGGCTCCCCGTCGCCACCGCCCTGGTCATGGGCAACATCATCGGCGGCGGGATCTTCCTGCTCCCGGCCTCCGTCGCCCCGTACGGCACGGTCAGCCTGGTCGCCTTCGGTGTCCTGACCCTCGGCGCCATCGCCCTCGCGTTGGTCTTCGGCCGGCTCGCGGAGCGGAACCCCCGTACCGGCGGCCCCTACGTCTACGCCCGCGAGGCCTTCGGCGACTTCGCCGGATTCCTCGCCGCGTGGGCGTACTGGATCACCACCTGGGTGTCGAACGCGGCGCTCGCCGTCGCCGCCGTCGGCTACCTCGACGTACTGATCCCGGTCGGCGGCCACCGCTGGACGGCGTGCCTGGCCGCGCTCACCATCCAATGGCTGCCCGCGCTCGCCAACTTCGCGGGCACCCGGTACGTGGGCGCCGTGCAGTTCGTCGCCACCGTGCTGAAGTTCGTGCCGCTGCTGCTCGTCGCCGTCGGCGGGCTGTTCTTCTTCGACCCGCGCAACCTCGGACCGTTCCACGAGGGCGGCGGCAGCACGGTCGGCGCGGTGTCCGCCGCCGCCGCGATCCTGCTCTTCTCCTACCTCGGCGTGGAGTCCGCGGCCGTCAGCGCGGGCGAGGTCAAGAACGCCCGGCGCAACGTGGGACGGGCCACCGTCATCGGCACCACCGGGGCCGCGCTCGTGTATCTGCTGGGCACGCTCTCGGTGTTCGGCACGGTGGCGCACGATCGTCTGGTGAAGTCCACCGCGCCCTTCTCGGACGCCGTGAACGCCATGTTCGGCGGCTCCTGGGGCGGATGGGCCGTCGCGCTCGCCGCACTGGTGTCGATGACCGGCTGCCTCAACGGCTGGACCCTGCTGAGCGCGCAGACCCCCTACGCGGCGGCCCGGGACGGCCTGTTCCCCGCCGCGTTCGGGCGCCGGCAGCGCGGCGTGCCGACCTTCGGCGTCGCCGTCACCGTCGTCCTCGCCTCGCTGCTCACCGTCTACAACTACATGTCGGGTTCGGCGAAGGTCTTCGAGGTGCTGGTCCTCGTCACCACGTTCACCGCGACCGTGCCGTACCTGCTGGCCACCGCCGCGCAGATCTTCCACCTCGTCTCGGGGCGGCGCGAACGGGTCGACCGGGCACGGCTGGTGCGCGACGCCGTCGTGGCGGGCGGAGCGGCCGCCTTCTCCCTGTGGCTCGTCGCGGGCGCCGGGTACGCGGCGGTCTACCAGGGCGTGCTGTTCCTGTTCGCGGGCGTCCTCGTCTACGCGGTGATGGCGGCCCGCCGGAACAAGGCTGCAGAGGGCCCCTCGCACATGCTCTGACCTGCGGTTTCTCTCCGACCTGCGGAAGCATCCACGCTTCAACCCGCGTCAGCCCGCCTCGGGACGGCGTCCGTGTTCCCGTGGGAACACCACCGGGAACACGGGAACGCGCAGTGCCCTGACCAGCCCGTACGGCTCCCGGGCTCCACGAGCCCGCGTCGGCCGCCAGGTTGACCGAAAGGGGCCGCGCCTCAAGCAGCGAAGGCCACGTACGTGCCGACTGTGAGGCTGGAAAACGTGACGAGCTGGCGCGGCTTCAAACAGGTGAACGCGACGTGCATCCCGATACCGGCGGCGACCGCGTACGGCATCGTCTGCTCAACGAGCAGCGCCGGCGGCAGTGCGACCTCCAAGGCGATGACGGCGGCCGAGACGAGCCGCCACAGGCGGACGTTGCGGTCGGTCAGGTTGCCCATGTACCGGCGGACGATGCCGGGGACGGCATACTGGCGGCGATAGGGGAGTCGCTCGCGCATCTGGCTGTAGACGTGCACCCACTGCGCCAGGTAGAGCCCGCTGCGGAACTGGGGGCTGCGGAGTTTGGGGTCCGAGTAGGAACGGAACAGAAAACCGGTGCAGCCGTCAAATCTTTTGACGGGCCGTGATGTGGGCGTCCGTCTCTGCGCTCACGAGCGCACCTCCGCCGCCTGCTCGGCTTCGGCGAACGCGCGGTAGAGCGAGGCGACGGAGGGGTGCTTGTCCTTGTTCTTGCCGGTCTTGATGGTGAGCTTGCCCGCGATCTCGGGGACGGGGACCCCCTTGTCCTTGAGCGCGAGGGCGAAGGTGAGCATGTCGTCGTCGATGACTTTGGGGCGTCCGCCGTGGTTGCCCTTCTTCGCGGCGCTGACCTGTCCCTCGAGGGTCTTCTCCCGGATGTAGTTGCGCTCAATCTGCCCGGCGACGGCCAGGACGGCGAAGAACATGGCGCCCATGCCATTGGGGTCGTAGATGCCGGCGAGCGGGCCGGTGAGGAGTTCGAGCTGGATGTCGTCGGCCTGGAGCTCGGCGGACAGCGTCATCAACTGGGCCGCGTTCCGCGCGAGGCGCTTGAGCTCGTGGACGGTGAAGATGACCGGGGCGTCGGGGGCGACTTCCTTGAACTGGCGGGCCAGCTTGAGCGCGGCCTGAAGCTCGGGCCGGACCTTGATCCGGGTGCTGATCTGCTCCTGGTAGATCTTGTGGCACTCCGCTACTCGGAGGGCTTCGAGCTGGCTCGCCAGCTCCTGGCGGGCTGTTCACGTCCTGGCGTACCCGATGCGGATGGGCTTTGCGGTGCGCTGCGCGGGCACCGCGGCGGGGGCCGGTCCCTGCTTCCAGGGGCGGCCGGGTGAGCGGTCTGCGGGGATGAGGACTTCGAGTTCCTCGCGCAGCGCGGCGTGTGGTACTTCGTCGCGGTCTTCCCGCCGCGCGTTCGGCACGCGCTCCCGGCGGGCGCCTCGCACTTGGGGCAGTCGTTGCGTTCTACCGTGTCTCGGCTTGATCGGGCGTCAGATCCACGCGATCAGTGTCGCAGAAGGTGTCTCGCAGAACGCCCGAGTTCTGAGAGGACTTCTGCGAATCGGGACCTGCGGAAACGGATCACGTTCCGGGGCTCTCGCAGAACTCGCACAGATGGTCATTTGTGAGAATGCCCTTGTGTCACGCGGACGTGACGGCCTGCTTCCGTGTGACCGCGCCGGACGTGGCACCCCGTGTCAGGGGTCAGGCGCGGCGGGTGGCCCAGACGGTGCGTTCGGTGCGTACCGTCAGGTCGTCGCGGCGCAGGATGCTGTGCGGGCTGGTGGTGTCGAGGAGCCGGTCGAGCGCGGAGAGGTCCTCGGGGGAGAGCCTGTCGGCGATGACGCTGCGGATGCGTTGCAGGACGCCGAGGGCGTAGCGGCCGATCGCTTCGCTGCGGTCGCCCTCGATGTCCACGGCGATGGTGCGTTCGTCCTCGACGGTGAAGCCGGCGGCGGTCAGCATCGGGCCCCAGTCGGCGCCGCGGTGGGGCATGTGTTCGGCTTGGCGGCGGTCGGCTGCGGCGTGGACGCGCTCTTCCAGGCCGGGCCGCTCCTTGGGGGCATTCTCGGGCAGGAAGCGGGGGTGGCCGGCCAGTTCGACGACGGCGAACAGGCCGCCCGGCGCGAGCGCGTCGTGGACGGTGCGCAGCGCGCGCTCGGGGTGGGCCATGTGGTGCATCGATGCCGATGCCCAGATCAGGTCGGGCGAGCCGAGGTCGGGCCAGGCGTCGTCGTCGAGGTCGGCCTGCACGGTGCGCACGCGTTCCTCGACGCCGCGGGTGCACGCCTTGGTGCGCAGGCGCTGAAGGTGTTCGGCGGACGTGTCGACGGCGGTGACGTGCGCGTCGGGGAAGCGGTCGAGGAGGGCGAAGGTGCCCGCGCCCGTGCCGCAGCCGAGGTCCACGATGTGGCCGGGGGCGGTCTTCAGTGGCAGCGACTCGGTGATGGAGGCGGTGTGCTCGGCGAGGACCTCGGCGTCCAGGTCGAGGATCTCCGCCTGATCGCTGGTGTCCTGCTCGTGGTGGTGGCCGTGCGAAACGCCGTGGTGGGGGGTGTGCGTGTGTGCTTGGTTCACGCTCTTCACCGTAAGTCGACTATGCGCCAGAGGCGTACTGTCTCCCTGTTTGCGCAAGACGATGGCCGTAGCTGCTGCGTGACGCGCAAAAGGGCACCGCTGCGGAGGCCGTCGTGTGGCTCGCGCCGTCATTCGGGAGGGCTTTGAGCGTCGCCGTCGTCGCGCTGGTGGCCGCGGCGGGCGTCGCGGTCGAAGAGACCCAGGATCTCGCAGGGTCCACCCCCGGCGCCGATCGCGTGCGGCATCATTGTGGGGAACTCGGCGGCCTGGTTGGTCTCGATGCGGAAGCGGCGCTGGCCGAGCATGAGGATCGCGGTGCCGGACAGCACGACGAGCCACTCGCGCCCCGGGTGGGCGCGCATGCGGGCGGGGTTGTCGGGCGGGGGGTCGGTCAGGCGCTGGCGCACCACGCTCATGCTGGGGTCGGCCTTCAGGGTCCAGCGCATCCGGCCGTGGGCGCTGTCGATCGTCGGACTGGTGACGACGTCGTCGGTGGCGGTCTCCACGAGCTGGTCCAGCGTGGTGTCCAGGGCGCGGGCGAGGGTGACCAGCTGGTCCAGTGCGAGGCGGCGCTGGCCGTTCTCGATGCGGCTCAGTGAGGACTGGCTGAGGTGGGCGCGGGTGGCCAGTTCTTCCAGTGACAGGCCCTGCGCCACCCGCAGCGCGCGGATTCGTTTGCGTACGAGGCCGTCCAGCTCTCCACTTTCTTGCGTCACGAGCAACATTATATGCCTTAGATGCAATGCGGGGTTAGCGTCTGTGTAGATGGTCCGCAGTGTCTGGGACCACGCATGACGAAACAGCAGGAGGACATGGCTATGACGACTTCTCCGTACGCGAGCGACGCACTGCCCGGTGGAACCGTCGACGCAGTGGTGATCGGCGGGGGTGCCGCAGGCCTGAACGGTGCTTTGACTCTGGCCCGCTCCCGCCGGTCGGTCGTCGTGATCGACAACGGCTCCCCGCGCAACGCGCCGGCTGCGGCCATGCACGGCTTCATCGTGCTGGACGGCACCGAGCCGCGCGAGATCCTCCGGCGGGGCCGGGAGCAGGTCCGCCAGTACGGCGGACACATCGTCTTTGGCACGGTGGCCTCTGCCGCCCCGGCCGCCCCGTCGGCCGACGGAGACTTGCGTTTCACCCTCACCCTGGCTGACGGCCACAGCATCACCGGGCGTCGCCTCCTGGTGGCCACGGGTCTGCGGGACGTGCTGCCCGAGGTCCCCGGCCTCGCCGAACACTGGGGAGACAGTGTGGTGCACTGCCCGTACTGCCACGGCTGGGAGGTCCGCGACCAGCCCATCGGCGTCCTCGCCACCGGCCCGGCCTCCGTCCACCACGCATTCCTGTTCCGCCAACTGACCGAGGACCTGACCTACTTCACCCACGGCACTGCCCTGGATGAGGACACCCGCGCCCGCTTCGCCGCCCGCAACATCCCCATCGTCGACACCCCGGTGCAGGAGGTCGTCAACCACGAGGACGGCACCCTCGCCGGGCTGCGCCTGACCGGCGGCCAGGTTGTGGGCCGCCGCGTCCTCGCGGTCGCCACACAGATGCAGGCCCGCACCGAGGGCCTGGACGCGCTGAAGCTTCCCATGGAGGACTTGCCAGGCCACATGGGCCGCCGCTTCGCCTCCGGCATGGCCGGCACCACCGAGGTGCCGGGCGTGTGGGTGGCAGGCAACGCCACCGACCTTGCCGCCCAGGTCGGCGCTTCTGCCGCGGCCGGCGCCCTGGCCGGCTCCCACATCAATGCCGTGCTGGTCACCGCGGACACCGACGCCGCGCTCGCCGCCGCGCGGGGCGAGACACCCACCCCCTGACAACGCCTTCCGGGGGCCCGGCCGACCGCCCGGCCCAACCCGCCCCGTTCACCCACCGACCGGCCCTGCCCGGCGTCAGCTCGGCATGCCTATTTGTGAGGAAATCCATGAGCACACCCCAGCCCCCACATGCCGCGCCAGCCAGTGGCGAAGGCAGCCCAGACGCGCGTCAGCTGCGGACGGTCCTGATCACCGTCTCCCTCGCGCTGATGTCGGTCATCGCCTCGGTGTCCGGGCTGAACGTCGCGCAGACCCACATGGCAGTGGAGTTCGGCGCCTCGCAGAACACGGTCCTGTGGATCATCAACATCTACACCCTCGCCCTGGCCGCCCTGCTGCTGCCGCTCGGCGCCATCGGCGACCGCCTGGGACGCAAGCCCATGCTCCTCGCCGGACTGGGCTTCTTCGGCGTCGCCACCGTCGTCTCGGCCCTGGCCCCGACGGCGGAGGTGATGATTGCCGCACGCGTCGCCAGCGGTATCGGCGCCGCGATGATCATGCCGATCACCCTGGCCGTCATCACCTCTACCTTCCCCGAGGAACAGCGCGGCGAGGCGATCGGCGTATGGACCGGCGTCGCCGGCGGCGGCGGCATCCTGGGCATGTTCCTCTCCGCCCTCCTCGTCGACGTCGCCTCCTGGCGTTGGCTGTTCGCTCTGCCGGTGGCCCTGATCCTCGCGGCCCTGGCCATGACGGCGAAGTCGGTTCCCAACTCCCGCGAGACCTCGGCCCACCGCTTCGACACCGCCGGTGCGCTGCTCTCCACCCTCGCCGTGACCGGCCTCATCTTCGTCCTGCAGGAAGGCCCCGAACGCGGCTGGACCGCCCCCATCACTCTGATCAGCCTCGCCGTCGGTCTCCTCGCGGCCATCGGCTTCGTGGCCTGGGAGCTGCACCGCCGCGACAGCGCACTGCTGGACGTGCGGCTGTTCCGCGAGCGCGGCCTGAGCGGCGGCTCGATCGCACTGCTGGTGGTCTTCGGTGTCCAGGCGGGCATCGGCGTGGTCCTCTTCCCGTTCTTCCAGGCCGTGCTCGGCTGGTCCGGACTGCTGTCCACGGCCGCCATGATGCCCATGGCCGTCATGATGATGGCCACCTCCGGCCTGGCCCCCAAGCTCGCCGCGGGCATCGGTTCCCGCTCCACTATGGCCGCGGGCATCGCGCTGGCCGGACTCGGTCTCGTACTCGTGGCCCTGCTCGTCTCCGCCAAGGGCGGCTACCTGTCCATCCTGCCCGGACTGCTCGTCATGGGACTGGGCATGGGTCTGTCGATGACCCCGTCCACCACCGCCATCACCGCGTCCCTGCCGCGCGCCAAGCAGGGCGTGGCCTCCGCCCTGAACGACGTCACCCGCGAGTTCGGTACCGCACTCGGCGTCGCTCTGCTCGGCGCGCTGCTGGCCAACGGCTACCGCAGCGCCATCGACAACCGGCTGCACGGCATCCCGCAGGGAACCGCGGACACCGCCCGCGACGGCGTTGCCAACGCCGTCGAAGCAGCCGGCAACGCCGGCCCGCACGCCCAGGACCTGCTCCACGCAGCCCAGCAGTCCTTCGTCGACGGCTGGCAGCAGTCCATGTGGGCAGGCGCCGCCGTCATGGGCGCCCTGCTCGTCTACATCGTCTTCCGCGGCCCCAAGAACACAACACCTGCGGTCACCGCCGAGGCAGAAACCGCCGAGACCCTCGCCGCCCGCTGACCGCACACGAGCCAGACGCACACCAGACACACCGCTCCGTGAACATCGCGTTCGCCGGCGCACGATCAGCCGACGGATCCCGGTCCGGCTGATCGTGCGCCGATTTCGTGACCCGGACCAAAGTCCGTGAAGGCCGCGCCAAGGTCCTGCTCACCGTGACCGTCTCGATGATCTCGCCCGTCGGCGCCGAGTACGAGGCTGTGCTCGCCGACGTGAGTGCCGCCTGTGGACAGCTCACCTGCACCGGCTGGAGCCCACCGCCGCCGCGTAAAGCCGCCCCGCCCGCCTATCACATGGGGTGATGCTCTGCGCTGGAATCGGGGATCACCTCACGCACTGTCAGCCCGCCTGGCACCGTCGCGCGCGAATCACGCCGACGGATCAAGGAGCGGTCCGGTGCCCACCAGCTTTCTGAGCGATGAACAGCGCAAACGCTTCGGTCACTTCACCGAAGATCCGGACGAGGGACAGCTCGCCGGGTCCTTCTTGCTGGATCAGACCGCACGGCGCCGGGCAATGGCCGCCCGGAGCGCGCGGAACCGGATCGGCTGGGTCCTCCAGCTCGGCACCCTCCGCTATCTGGGCACCTTCCTGGAGAACCCCGAGGACGTGCCCGCGGTCGTGGTCGGCTATGTCGCCGAGCAGCTCGGCCTGGACCCCGGCGAGCTCGCCGGGTACGGCACAAGTGAGGCCCGCTGGGACCACCAGGAGCAGATCCGCACCGAGTACGAGTACACGAAGTTCGGGTTCGACCAGTGGTTCGCGCTCGCCCGCTGGATGTACCAGCGGGCCTGGATCGGCAACGAACGTCCCACCCTGCTGTTCGACCTCGCGACCAAGCGCCTGGTGGACAAGAAGGTGGTGCTGCCCGGGGTGACCGTGCTGGAACGCCTGGTCTCCGGCACCCGCGAGGGCGCCGAGAAACGCCTGTGGGCCACCCTCGCCGCCGCCCCGACCACGGAGCAGGCCGAACGTCTGCAGCAACTGGTCGTCGTCCCCGCCGGCAAGCGCCTGTCCGAGCTGGACCGCCTGCGCCGCTCACCGCGCGACATCTCCGCGACCGGGGTGGGCAAGGCCCTGGAGCGCTACGAATCCCTGCGCGCCTTCGGCGGCCACGCGTGGAAGCTGGACGCGATACCGCCGGGACGACTCCAGGCCCTGGTGCGGTTCGCCAAGGCCGCCCGCGCCCAGGCCGTCTCCGACCTCGCCGGCGACCGGCGCCTGGCCACCCTGGTCGCCTTCGCCGCGGTCATGCCGCAGCTCGCCGCCGACGAGGCGATCGAGGTCTTCGACCTGGTGATGGGCGACATCATCCGCAGCTCCGCCACCAAGATGACCAAGCAGAGACTGCGGACGCTCAAAGACCTCGACGCCGCCGCGATCGAGCTATGCAAAGCCTGGCTCGCCATCTGCACCACGGCCGCCGACCCCGACGGCGACGTACGCGCAATGCTCGACGCGATGGACGTCGGCCCCGTCCACGCGGCGGCCGACACCGTCAAGGTCCTCGCCCAGCAGCCCGACGACGGCGCCGAGCAGATGCTCGCCGCTCGCTACAACACCATCGCCCGCTTCCTGCCCGGCCTGCTCAAAACGTTCACCTTCGAGGCCAGCCCGGCGGGCGAACCGGTGCTGGACGCGATCGGCTTCGTGAAGTCGCTCAAGGGCCGGCGCCGCCCCATCCAGGCGTGGGAAGTCCCCGCCAAAATGCTCACCTCCGCCTGGCGGCGCCTGGTCTTCCCGCCCCCGCCGATGCCCGTGGGCAGCGTCGAGAAGCGCGCCCTGGTCGTCGCCTCCGCCGAGGCCCTGCGCCGGCCCTGCACCGTCACGAGGTGTTCGTGCCGGGCCTGCGCAAGTGGGGCGACCCCAACGCCCGCCTGTTGCAAGACGCCGCGTGGGAGGCGGCCCGCACCCGGGTCTGCGAGGAACTCGACCTCGACCCCAAGCCCGACAAGATCCTGGGTGCCTGGACCGATCGGCTCGACAGGGCCCACCGGGAGTTCGCCGACGGCCTGTCGGCCAACCCCAACGTCCGCATCGAGCAGCAGGGCGGCCGCGACCGCATCATCCTCACCGGCCTGGATCGCCTGGACGAGCCCGCCTCCCTGATCGACCTGAACAAGGAGATCGAGGCGCGCATGCCCGCCGTCGACCTTCCCGAGATCGTGCTGGAGGTCGACTCCTGGGTGCCCTACCTGTCCGACTTCACCCACGTCTCCGAGGCCAACTCGCGCATGGACGACCTTCCCCTGTCCGTGGCCGCGGTCCTCACCTCGGAGGCCACCAACGTCGGCATCGAGCCGATCGTCCACGACGGCGTCGACGCCCTCAACCGCGACCGCCTGTTCTGGGTCGAGCAGAACTACATCCGCGCACAGACCCTGTCGACGGCCAACGCCCGCCTGGTCGACTACCACATGCGCCTGCCGCTGGTGCAGGCGTGGGGCGGCGGCGAGCTGGCCTCCGCCGACGGCCTGCGCTTCGTCACCCCGATCCGCACCCTCACTCTGGCCCGAACCCTAAGTACTTCGGCACCCGCCGACGCGGCGTGACGTTCTACAACTTCCTCTCGGACCAGTTCAGCGGCCTGCACGGCATCCTGATCCCCGGCACCCAGCGCGACTCCTTCTACATCCTCGACGGCCTCCTGGAGCAGGAGACGGCCCTGCGCCCGGTCGAGATCACCTCGGACACGCACGGCGCCAGTGAGAGCGTCTTCGGGCTCTTCCGCCTCATGGGCTACCAGTTCTCCCCGCGCCTGGCCGACGTCGGCAGCGCCACCCTCTACCGCGCCGATCCGGACGCCGACTACGGCCCGCTCAACCCGGTCACCCGAGACAAGATCAACCTCAAGCACATCACCGCCCACTGGGATCAGATGCTCCGCCTGGCCGGGTCCCTGCACTCCGGCACGATCAAAGCCTCCGAGGCACTGCGCGTCCTCGCGCCCGGCGGCAAGCCCACCCCCACGGGCAAGGCCGTCATGGAACTCGGCCGCCTGGACCGCAGCGCGTATCTGTCCTCGTACTTCACCGACGAACTCCTGCGCCGCAGGGTCAACACCCAGCCCAACCGGCAGGAATCGCGTCACGAACTCGCTCGGAAGATCTTCCACGGACAGAAGGGCGAACTCAGGCAGTCCTACCGCGAAGGCCAGGAGGACCAGCTCGGGGCACTGGGGCTGATGCTCAACATCGTTGTCTTGTGGAACACGGTGTACTTCCAGAAGATCATTGGCGAGATGCGCGCCGAGGGCATCCACGTCCGTGACGAGGACATCGCCCGCCTCTCACCGCTGAAGTTCGCGCACATCAACTTCCACGGCCGCTACAGCTTCGCCCTGCCCGTCGAGATCCAGGGCGGACAGCTCCGCTCCACCGCCAAGCCCGAGAAGACCACCACGGTCTAGCACGGCTCCCTTGCCGGCTCGCCCCTGCCCGCGGCCTGGGCGAGCCGGTAGCGGACCTTCTCGTGCGAGAGGCCCACCTGGTCGCCGATCTGCCTCAGCCCCCAGCCCTCCGCCTTCGCCGCGGCCATGCCTTCGTCCAAGGCCGCGTCCGTCACCTCGTTCAGCGCGGCTCGCAGCTCGACGAGCAGCCTTAGCCGGATCGCCGGGGCCAGTTCCTCCAGACCGGCGCAGAACCGCGCCACGTCCGCCTTCAGGAAGCCGATCGTCGGGTCGTCACTCATGGACGCACCCTGGCAGCCCAACTCACGGCCCGTCAAAAGATTTGACGGCTGCACCGGTTTTCTGTTCCGTTCCTACTCGGACCCCAGTTTCTGCCAAGCGGAGTTCCAGTAGATGTCGGTGGTGACCAGGACGAGGAGGACCTGCGCCCACGTGTTCGCCGTGCTGGAGCCGTGAGCGATGTGCAGGCCGGCGCCGAGGTTCCCGGCGAGCAGCAGGCAGGCCCCCGTGAGCAAGCTGTAGCGGATCGCGTTCGGGCTCTTGAGGTAGAGCAATTCCATCGCGGCCCCGGCCAGGACCAGCAGCAGCGCCAGGCGGGGAGCGACGCCGACGGCCAGGGCGACGGCCGCCGCGGTGCGGACGATCAGTGCGGGCCGGTAGACCGCGAACAGCAGCCCGGCGCGCGCCGGACCGAAGCGCTGTTCCACCACGTGGGCACTGAGCGAGCCGGGGGTGAGGCGGTCCCATCCGCCCTGGCCGAAGGAGAGCGCGAACCGTGCGGCGAGCACGGTCCCGAACACGATCCGGAAGGCCTGGAGGCGCGCGGGGTCGGTGGGGTGCTGGAAGCCGGAGGCGAGGGCGTCAAAGAACCACACGGCTGCTCCTCACCTCTACAGGTTGCTCGCCGTGCGCGGACAGCACGCGGCCGTGGCCGTCGACCCTGGCGTAACGGCCGGACGCCACGAGGTGGTTGACGATCGTCTGGAGCTGCGGCGGACCGAGGATGAACGAGCCCGGCGAAAGCCAGTCGTAGACGTTCACCGGCTCGGTGCGGCCGTCTCTGGTGGTGCCGGTGAGCGTGATGATCGTGAACGTGGCCCGGCAAAACATCTTCCAGCGCATCCAGCGGCCGGTCAGGGGTGTGAAGCCGGTGACCATCCACACGACCAGGGCGACCGTGACGGCAGCCTGGACAGCGGGCAGCACGGAACCATGCATGAGGAGCCTCCGAGAACAGGGAGGGTGAAGGAAGGGGGGCGGGCGGCCCACGGGCGGGGCCGCCCCGGGGTCAGCGCTCGGGCTTGGGGGGCCGCTGCATCAGCACGGCCGCAGCCTCGTCGAGCGTGACGTCGCCGTGGAGCAAAGACGAAATCACCTCAGTGATCGGCATCTCGACGCCGTGGGCGCGGGCGAGGGCGAGGATCGCCTCAGCTGACTTGACGCCCTCAGTGGTCTGCCGCGTGGCGGCCGCGGCCTCGTCCATCGTCATGCCCTGGCCGAGGTGGGCGCCGAAGGTGCGGTTCCGGGAAAGCGGGGAGGTGCAGGTGGCCACCATGTCCCCTATGCCGGACAGCCCGGCGAGGGTGGCCGGGTGGGCGCCCATGGCCGTGCCCAGTCGGGTGGTCTCCGCCAGGCCCCGGGTGATCAGCAGGGCGGTGGCGTTGTCGCCAAGGCCCATGCCGCACGCAATGCCGGTCGCGAGCGCGATCACGTTCTTCACCGCGCCGCCCAGCTCGCAGCCGACCACGTCGGTGCTGGTGTACGGCCGGAAGTATCGCGTGTGACACGCCGTCCGGAAGGCGCGCGCGGCGTCCTCGTCGGGGCAGGCGATGGTGGCGGCGGCCGGCTGGCCTTCCATGATCTCTCGGGCCAGGTTCGGCCCCGACAGCACCGCTACCCGGTCCGCGCTCACACCGGCCACCTCGGCGATGACCTGACTTGCCCGCAGCCCAGTGTCCCGCTCGATGCCTTTCATCAGCGACACAAGCACGGTGTCCGGCCCGATGTGCGGGGCCCAGGCGGCGAGGTTGGCCCGCAGGGACTGCGCCGGGATGGACAGCACGAGGTAGTCCGCGCCGTCCAGCGCGGCGGCCGGATCGGTGGTGGCCGTCAGGGAGTCGGGCAGGTCGACGTCCGGGAAGTAGGCCGGATTGCGGTGGCTGGTGTTGATCGCGGCGGCGATCTCGCTGCGCCGGGCGTGCACGATCACGTCGCTACCGGCGTCGGCGAGGATCTTGGCCGCTGCGGTGCCCCAGGAGCCGGCCGAGAACACCGCCGCACGGGCGCGGGGCTGGCTCACTGGGTGGTCCTCTCGCTGGGGGCGGGCCGCCGTCGGGGCGCCGGCCGGGCCGGGCCATCGTATCGACCGCTCCGGGCGCGGCCGGTGAGGTTGCGGGCCGACGCAGGGTCAGGAGGACCGCGCGGCGGCCGGGAAGCGCGGGCAGTACCCGGCGGGCCTCCGTGAGCATGTTCTCCGCCTGGACGTCGCCGAGGTCGCGCCGCAACTCGTCGGCGTGGTCGATCCACTGCCGGTAGAGCCGTCCCCACATCTCGGGCTCGCCGGGCCGCTCGTCGACGTGTTCCACGATGAGCCCGGCCGCGCGGGCCTGCTCCCCTCACACGGGTTCGGCGCCGCGCCGTAGCGCCCGGGTGAGGACCAGCCGGCCGCCGGGCGCCAGGACCCGGCCGAGTTCACGCACGGCCTGGTCCCGGTCCGCGGCGCGGCTCAGGGCGTCCACGCAGACCACGCCGTGAGCGCAGCCGTCCGGTAGCCCGGTGGCCTCCAGCCCGGCGACGCGGAAGGCGGCCCGCCCGGCGGGGAGGAACTGCCCGCTGCGGCCGATGGCCTGCCCGACGGCGACACGCGAGAGGTCGAGGCCGATCAGGCGGGCGGACAGGGCTCGGGCCAGCCACAGCCCGACGCCGCCGGTGCCGCAACCCGCGTCCACGAGGAGCTGGCCGGGCCGCATCCGCAGCCGGGCCGTCATCAGCCCGAGGAGGGGCCAGTCCCAGGAGCTGGAGGCGGCGACCTCCGCCGGGTAGCCCTCCCCCATCGCCTCGGCGTAAAGACGGGCGACCAGGGTTGTGCGCGCCCGCGCGGCGTGGAACGCGTCGAACGCAGCCGCAGCCGGGGACGCGGGCGGCGCGGTGCCGGGGGTAATGGTGGGGTGTGTCATCGGGGCACCGCCCTCCTGATCCGCGAGCGGGTACCGGACAGATCACCTGTACGGCGTGGATGGGATCGCCCTCCTCGGACAGGTCCAGGGCCACCAGCTCATGACCGGTGACGTCCTCGACCAGTCGCGCCACCTGCCCGCTGGTCGGCGAAGCCGCCGCGCGGCGGGGCGAAGCGGGCCGCCGCCGACCACGAGGCAAGCTCCTCGGTCCGTGCCGGGCGGAAGGACACGGAGTCGAGCGGGGCGGGATCGCCGGCGAGGTCGTCCCGGGTCCCCGCGATGGCCGTCAGGCGGGACTGGGCGGCCTCGGTCACCGCCCGGGTCAGCGCAATGGCCGGGCCGGTGTGGCAGCCCCCACCGGCGAACACGGTCGGGACGTCCTCCGACCACAGGTAGGCCAGGCACACCGGCAGCCCGTACGGGCCGTCCACGAGCGCCAACGCCAGCGCCGCCCCTGCCGCCATGAGCCGTTCGATGACCTCCCGGCCGTAGGGGTCCTCGACCGTCCGGGGATCGATCAGCGTCCGCCGCCGTCCGCCGCCTGCCCGTCCCGGTAGAGGACGTCCCGCTCCACGACCTCGAACAGGTGGCACCTGCCATGGGACGAAGAACGGGTCCGCATCATCGCCCGCGCCCGCAAGGTGCCCCGCCGCTCCAAGCGCGGCACGGACCACAAGGTCGTCACGACGGGCAGCACAGTCAAGGTCCTCGTGCCCATCGACTGGTACAAGCGGCAGAAGGACACCGACCCCGAGATCGTCAGCAAGTACTGACCCGGGCCGGTCAGCCCTTGCGAGGCCTGCCGGCCGCGCCCGCGTGGATACGGGCGATCTCCACCTTGCCCCGCACGACGACGGCCGGGCCGCCGACGACGCACGCGCCGAGCGCCACGACACAGCCACCGAGGAGTACCCATACCAGCACGTTCGTCCCAGCCATCCCGATACCATCCCGTTTTGGCAACGTATGGTCGACAAACGTAACGACCACAGGACCGGGAAGGATGGCGAGACGGGCTCTCGGTGGGATTCGCTGACCTGCGGAAATGCGGCTCGGTCAACGGTGCCTGGTCTTCACCAGCATGGTCGCAAGAGCCACAAGCAGAATCGCGCCCATGATGGCGAACCACACGATGAGGTCGGTAACGGGGTCGTCGGCGAGTTCTACGAAGTTCATTTGCGGTCGCCTTCTTCCGGAACGCCTGCCCTGTGGCTCCAGCCAGTGGAACGGCATCTCCCGCAACTCCGCGTACCCCCACTGCCGTCGAACACCCGTCGGTGACCCAGAACGGGAAGAGGGCCACATCCGGGGCGCGATCGGCTTCTCCTCCTTCGGCGTCCTGGCGTACTACGCGATCGCCAACGCCTCCGCCCGGACCCTCGACCCCGCTCCCGCCCGGCGCGCGGTGCCGGTGGCGACGGCATGGCCTCGTACGGCGTAGGACGGTGGACGGCGTGTACCGGTGAGCCGGCCGCAGGCCCTGAAGGCGCTGCGGCAGCAGGTACCGGCGTGCGCACAGTGCCGTCCGGACACGCAAGCGTCGGTCAGGCTGTTGACGGTTGCCTCGTTGGGGTGCTTACCGCCAGGTTCGGGGTTTACCGACCGGATTCGAGCCGCTACGTTCTGCGGTCCGTAGGCTCATCAGGGGGAGGCACTCACGACATGCGTACGCGTATCTGGCTGGCGGCGGTGGCCGCTGCTGCGGCTGTACTGACGGGCTGCACCGGCACCGGCACCAGCTCGGGGGGCAGTGGCGATACCAAGGCGGAGTCGAAGCCGGCCGGGGTGCACAAGCCCGAGGACGACGTCAAGATCACGAAGTGTTCGTCGACCGACAATCTCGCCGGCTTCCCGCAGGCCGAGCTGACCATCGAGAATCACGACTCGCGCAGCCGCTCATACATGGTGCAGGTCGAGTTCGTCGACGGCTCCGGCGCGCGCTCCAGCGAGGGCGTGGCGATGGTGAACAACCTGGCAGCGGGCCAGAAGGCACACGAGAAGGCCGGGGGTCTCGCCAAGGCGCCCGATGGGCTGAAGTGCCGTATTACCAAGGTCAGTCGGCACTGACCTGACATCGGGCTGTGGGGAAGGGCACCGACCTCAGCAACCAGGGCCGGCTGCTCGCTCCACACAGCGGTGCGGGCCGCCCCGTGGGGTGGGCGGCCCGCACCAGTGGGGGGCGGGACGTCAGTTCGCCTTGTCCAGCTCCTTCATGGCCTTCGCGAGGCCGTTGGCCCAGAGCTGGTTGACGCGGGCGCGCTCGTTGGCGTCGGGGTAGCGGTTGGTGCAGGACGTGCCTGGGCCGCCGCCGGACATCAGCTCGCTGCACGGGCCGCTGTAGTGGTCGGGCAGGCCCAGCACGTGGCCGGTCTCGTGGGCGGTGACACGGATCGAGTCGTACTGCCGGTTCTGCGCGTAGTCGAGGAAGACGTAGCCCTTGCCGTGGCCGTTCGTGGAGGCGTAGGAGCCCCGCGAGTCGTTGCCCTCGTAGTACGCGAAGTCGCCGCTGCCCGAGGTGGCCTGGAGCTTGACGTTGGACACCGAGCTGTTCCAGATGGAGGCCGCGTTCGATATCTGCGAGGCGAAGCTCGGCGCCTGGGAGGCGTTGTAGTAGACGGTCACCGACTGGAGGGTCGGGTGGGCGGCCTGCTTCTCGGCGACGGACTTCAGCACCGCTTCGAAGAACGCCTTGTTGTTGGCGGCGCTCTCCGCCGAGCCGGCGTACTGGGCGTACGCGGCGGAGGCGGACGGCGCGGAGCGGGCGGTCTCGGCGCTCGCCGGGGTCGCGGTGCCCAGGGCGGCGGAGGCCAGGCCGAGGCCGAGCGCGAGGGCCAGCAGCCTCCTGGAGGTCTTCGCAGACGTGGAGGAGGTACGGGACGCCTTCATGTGGGGGGCTCCTACTCGTTCGTGTGGGGTGGTGAACGATCGGTCACGCAGGAGTTTCGGGCACACCAACGGGCCGGCGGATGATGGCAACCGGGGATAACGCCGGGCTATCGGGGCCGACTCGTACGATTGAGCTGGTTCCGTTGGGATTTGAACGTCTGGTGCGGCGTCACAGGCTTCCCTACGCTCCCTCCCATGGAGCTCGATGTGAGGCACCTGCGTGTGCTGTGCGCCATCGCCGACCACGGCAGCCTGCACAAGGCGGCTCGGCAACTCGGCGTGGCGCAGCCTTCGTTGAGCACTCAGTTGCGCCGCATCGAGCACGCGCTCGGCGGTCCGCTCTTCCTGCGGACCCGTGCGGGCTGCCGGCCCACGCCGCTGGGACACGCGGTACTGAGCCGGGCCAGACCCCTCGTCTCCGAACTCGCCGCCATCGTCACCGAGGCGCGGGCGGCGGCGGCCCGGGCGGCCGGCGGTACACGGCTGCGCATCGGCGCCACCGCGAGCCGGGCCCTGCCGGGCTGGCTACGCCGGCTGCGCACCCGCGTGCCGCGCACCGAGCCCACCCTCCAGATGGACGCCTCCGCGAACTGCCTGCTGCGCCTGGTCGCCTCGGGGCGGCTGGACATGGCCTTCGTGCACGAGGTCGAGGGCAGCCCGCTGCGCATCCCGGCCGGGCTCTGCGTGCGCGTACTGGTCGAGCGTGAACCGCAGTTCGTCTCCCTGGCCGCCGACCATCCGGCCGCCGCGCTGCCCGAGGTACGGCTCGCCGACCTCGCGGGCGACCGCTGGATGGTGGACTCCACGGTCGACGGCGAATGGGACGCGCTGTGCCGCGTGCTGCGCGAGGCGGGGCTCGACTCCGACATGCTGCACGGCGACTACCTCACCGCCTACTCCCTGGCCGCCACCGGCGAGGTGGTGACGGTCAGCCAGCCCACCGCTCGCCACCGCGCCGAACTCGCCATCCGCCCCTTGCAGGGCGACCCCATCGGAGTACGACTGCTGCTGGCGGCCCGCACCGAGTCAGAACTCGACCTCGCCTACGGCGAGTTGGAGGAGTCCTACTGGGAGGCGGCCCGCCAGTCCCCGGCCTACCAGGCCTGGCTGTCCCGCACCGGCGGCCACCCACGCACGACGCCCACCACCACGCTCGTCGCCCAGACGTCCCGCACGGACACTCCCCGGCGCAGACGCCCGGTCCCGGTCGGCCCGTAGGCGACGCCGGTCACGGCAACCGTACGGCGCGCCACCCGCCGGACGGGTGGCGCGCCGTGCGGGGGCCGGGTCAGCCCACCTCGACGAGGAGGTCGCCGCCCTCCACCTGCTGGATCTGGTTGATGGCCAGCCTGGTCACCCGGCCGGACCTGGGGGCGGTGATGGCGGCCTCCATCTTCATCGCCTCGATGGTGGCGACGGTCGCGCCGGTCTCCACCTCGTCGCCCTCGGCGACCGCGAGGGTCACCACGCCGGCGAACGGTGCCGCCACATGGCCGGGGTTGGCCCGGTCGGCCTTCTCGGTCACGGGGATGTCGGAGGCCGCCGCGGCGTCGCGGACCTGGATCGGGCGGAGCTGGCCGTTCAGCGTGGACATCACGGTGCGCATACCGCGTTCGTCCGCCTCGCCGATGGCCTGGAGCTCGATGAGGAGCCGCACGCCGGGCTCCAGGTCGACGGCGTACTCGTCGGCGGGGCGCAGCCCGTAGAAGAAGTCCTTGCTGTCCAGCACGCTGGTGTCGCCGTAGGCCTGGCGGTGGGCCTCGAAGTCCCGTGTCGGACCGGGGAAGAGCAGCCGGTTGAGCGTGGCGCGGCGGGACTTCTCCAGGCCGGTGCGGTCCTCGGCGGTGAGCTCGGTGACGGGCCTGGCGTCCGCGCGGCCCCTGAGCGCCTTGGTGCGGAACGGCTCGGGCCAGCCGCCGGGCGGCGTGCCCAGCTCACCGCGCAGGAAGCCGATCACGGAGTCGGGGACGTCGAACCGGTCCGGTGACTCCTCGAAGTCCTCCGGCGCCACACCGGCGCCGACCAGGTGCAGGGCGAGGTCGCCGACCACCTTGGACGACGGCGTGACCTTGACCAGGCGGCCCAGGATGCGGTCGGCGGCGGCGTACATGGCCTCGATGTCCTCGAAGCGGTCGCCGAGACCCAGCGCGACGGCCTGGGTGCGCAGGTTGGAGAGCTGACCGCCGGGGATCTCGTGGTGGTAGACGCGTCCGGTCGGCGAGGCCAGGCCCGCCTCGAACGGGGCGTAGATCTTGCGGACGGTCTCCCAGTACGGCTCCAGGTCGCCGACCGCCATCAGGTCGAGGCCGGTGGGCCGGTCGGAGTGGTCGGTGGCGGCGACGATCGCCGACAGCGACGGCTGGGAGGTGGTGCCCGCCATGGAGGCCACCGCGCCGTCCACGGCGTCGGCCCCGGCCTGCACGGCGGCGAGGTAGGTGGCGAGCTGACCGCCCGCGGTGTCGTGGGTGTGCAGGTGGACCGGCAGGTCGAACTCGCGGCGCAGCGCGGAGACGAGCCGGGCCGCGGCGGGCGCCCGCAGCAGCCCGGCCATGTCCTTGACGGCCAGGACGTGCGCTCCGGCATCCACGATCTGCTCGGCCAGGCGCAGGTAGTAGTCCAGGGTGTAGAGGCGCTCGGAGGGGTCGGACAGGTCCCCGGTGTAGCACAGGGCGACCTCGGCGACCGCCGTCCCGGTCTCGCGTACGGCGTCGATGGCCGGCCGCATCTGGCCCACGTCGTTGAGGGCGTCGAAGACGCGGAAGATGTCGATGCCGGTGGCGGCGGCCTCCTGGACGAAGGCGTCGGTCACCTCGGTCGGGTACGGGGTGTAGCCCACGGTGTTGCGGCCGCGCAGCAGCATCTGGAGGCAGATGTTGGGCACCGCCTCGCGCAGGGCGGCCAGGCGCTCCCAGGGGTCCTCGGCGAGGAAGCGCAGGGCGACGTCGTAGGTGGCGCCGCCCCAGCACTCCACGGACAGCAGCTGCGGCAGGGTCCGCGCCACGACCGGGGCGGCGGCGAGGAGGTCCTTGGTGCGCACCCGGGTGGCGAGCAGCGACTGGTGCGCGTCACGGAAGGTGGTGTCGGTGACGCCGATGGTCGGCGACTCGCGCAGGAGGCGGGCGAAGCCGTCGGGGCCGAGTTCGACGAGCCTTTGCCGGGAACCGGCGGGCGGCTCGCCCGCGGGCAGCGGCGGCAGCTTGGTGACCGGGTCGATCACCTCTGGCCGTTCCCCGTGCGGCTTGTTCACGGTGACGTCGGCGAGGTAGGTGAGCAGCTTGGTGCCGCGGTCGGCGGAGGAGCGCGCGGTCATCAGGTGCGGCCGCTGCTCGATGAACGACGTGGTGACCCGCCCGGCCTGGAAGTCGGGGTCGTCCAGTACGGCCTGGAGGAACGGGATGTTGGTGGCGACCCCGCGGATGCGGAACTCGGCCACGGCGCGCCGTGCCCGGCCGATGGCGGCCTTGAAGTCGCGTCCGCGGCAGGTGAGTTTGACGAGCATCGAGTCGAAGTGCGCGCTGATCTCGGTACCCGCGTGGGTGGTTCCGCCGTCCAGGCGGATGCCGGAGCCGCCCGGGGAGCGGTAGGCGCTGATGCGGCCGGTGTCCGGGCGGAAGCCGTTGGCCGGGTCCTCGGTGGTGATACGGCACTGCAGGGCGGCGCCGCGCAGGGTGACGGTGTCCTGGGAGAGCCCGAGGTCGGCCAGGGTCTCGCCGGCGGCGATGCGGATCTGCGCCTGGACCAGGTCGACGTCGGTGACCTCCTCGGTCACCGTGTGCTCGACCTGGATGCGCGGGTTCATCTCGATGAAGACGTGGTTGCCGTCGCGGTCGAGCAGGAACTCCACTGTGCCCGCGTTGCGGTAGCCGATCTCCCGGGCGAAGCGCACCGCGTCGGCGCAGATCCGTTCGCGCAGCGCGGGATCGAGGTTCGGCGCGGGGGCGATCTCGATCACCTTCTGGTGGCGGCGCTGGAGCGAGCAGTCGCGCTCGAACAGGTGGATGACGTCGCCCCGGCCGTCGGCGAGGATCTGCACCTCGATGTGGCGCGGGTCGACGACGGCCTTCTCCAGGAAGACGGTGGGGTCGCCGAACGCGGACGCCGCCTCCCGGGACGCCGCCTCGATGGACTCGCGCAGCGCGGCGGGTTCCTCCACCCGGCGCATGCCGCGCCCCCCGCCGCCCGCGACCGCCTTGACGAACAGGGGGAAGCCGATGTCCTCGGCGGCACGGACCAGTTCGTCGACGTCGGTGGAGGGCGCGCAGGAGCCGAGCACGGGCACGCCGGCGGCGCGGGCGGCCGCGACCGCGCGGGCCTTGTTCCCCGTCAGCTCCAGCGTGTCGGCGTCCGGTCCGACGAAGGTGATGCCCGACTCCTGGCAGGCGCGGGCGAGTTCGGGGTTCTCGGACAGGAACCCGTAGCCGGGATAGACGGCGTCGGCGCCCGCCCGGCGGGCCGCGCGGACGATCTCCTCGACGGAGAGGTAGGCGCGGACCGGGTGGCCCTGCTGGCCGATCTGGTAGGCCTCGTCGGCTTTCAGCCGGTGCAGCGAATTGCGGTCCTCGTAGGGGAAGACGGCCACGGTTCGCGCGCCCAGTTCGTAGCCGGCGCGGAAAGCGCGGATCGCGATCTCGCCGCGGTTGGCGACCAGCACCTTGCGGAACATGCTCTATCCCTTCGGCCTGCCGGTGAAAGGACCATGGTGTCGGCCATGCCCTCGTCATGCCATGTGAGCCGGGCCACTCATCCCGATTCTCTCCCGCGCCACCGCCGCTGTCGTGGCGCCGCCGTCAACCGCCGAGGGCCGCGTGGACGACGCGTTCGGCCTCGTCCTGGACCTGGGAGAGGTGGCCGGGGCCCCGGAAGGACTCGGCGTAGATCTTGTAGACGTCCTCGGTGCCCGAGGGCCGGGCCGCGAACCAGGCGTTCTCGGTGGTCACCTTGATGCCGCCGATGGGGGCGCCGTTGCCGGGGGCCTCGGTGAGGACGGCGGTGACCGGTTCCCCGGCGAGGGTGTCGGCGGTGACCTGGGCCGGTGACAGCCTGGCCAGGCGGGCCTTCTCCTCACGGGTGGCCGGCGCGTCGACACGGGCGTAGGCGGGTTCGCCGAAGCGGGCGGTGAGTTGCGCGTAGTGCTGGGACGGCGTCCGGTCGGTGACGGCGGTGATCTCGGAGGCGAGCAGGGCCAGGACGATGCCGTCCTTGTCGGTGGTCCACACCGAACCGTCCCGGCGCAGGAACGACGCCCCGGCGGACTCCTCACCGCCGAAGCCGAGCGAGGAGTCGATCAGTCCGTCCACGAACCACTTGAAGCCCACGGGCACTTCGACCAGCCGGCGGCCGAGGTCCGCGGCGACCCGGTCGATCATGCCGGAGGAGACCAGCGTCTTGCCGACACCCGCCTCGGCGGGCCACCGGGTGCGGTGGGCGTAGAGGTAGGAGATGGCCACGGCGAGGTAGTGGTTGGGGTTCATCAGCCCGGCGTCCGGGGTGACGATGCCGTGCCGGTCGGCGTCGGCGTCGTTGCCCGTGGCGATCCGGAAGCGGTCGCGCTGCCCGATGAGCGAGGCCATCGCGTACGGCGAGGAGCAGTCCATCCGGATCCTGCCGTCCCAGTCCAGCGTCATGAAGCGCCAGGTGGGGTCGGTGAGCGGGTTGACCACGGTCAGGTCGAGCCGATGCTGCTCGGCGATGCGGCCCCAGTAGGCGACGGAGGCTCCGCCCAGCGGGTCGGCGCCGATCCGCACGCCGGCGGCCCGGACCGCGTCGAGGTCGAGCACGCTGGGCAGATCGGTGACGTAGGCGCCGAGGAAGTCGTAGCGGCCGGTGCCGGGCGCGGCCAGCGCGCGGGGGTACGGCACGCGCCGTACGTCCTTCAGGCCGCCCGCGATGATCTCGTTGGCCCGGTCCTGGATCCAGGAGGTCGCCTCCGAACCGGCCGGGCCGCCGCTGGGCGGGTTGTACTTGAAGCCGCCGTCGCGGGGCGGGTTGTGCGACGGGGTCACGACGACACCGTCGGCGAGGCCCGAGGCGCGGGAGCGGTTGTGCGTCAGGATCGCGTGGGAGACGGCCGGGGTGGGGGTGTAGCCGTCCGCCGTGTCGATGAGGACGGTGACGTCGTTGGCCGCGAAGACCTCCAGCGCGGTGACCCGCGCGGGCTCGGACAGGGCGTGGGTGTCCGCGCCCAGGAACAGGGGGCCGTCGGTGCCCTGCCGTGCGCGGTACTCGCAGATGGCCTGGCTGGTCGCGGCGATGTGGTCCTCGTTGAACGCCGTCGCCAGGGACGACCCGCGGTGTCCGGAGGTCCCGAACGCCACCCGCTGTCCGGTCTCGGCCGGGTCGGGGTGCAGCGCGTAGTACGCCGTCACCAGGCGGGCGACGTCGATCAGGTCCTCGGGTCCGGCCGGCTTGCCCGCTCGCTCGTGCTGCATGGCACCCACGCTCCTCCGCGTCGCTCGTGCGTCCGCTGTCCGCTGTCGCTCGCGATCTCATCTTCCCCCGTACGCGGGACGCGAGACGTACCGGCGCCGGTCCCCGCGTGCAGCGGCCGACGCCCGTCCCGGGCCGCGGGCCGGTCGTCGTACGCGTGAAGAACGGCGTTCTGGGCAGCCGCTCCAACACGCACCGAGAGCCGAATCCGCACAGAATGCCAGTACCTCCGCACATGCGCGCAGAGCACACAGCACCCAAGGGCAAGGTGACGTGGTGGTGAACGTGACATCCGACGGGCAGGCCGGTCCCTCCGGCGGGACCGGGCCCCGGACGGCCGCCGCGCGACTGCCCCGGCAGGTCCGCCAGGAACTGACCCGCCGGCTGCGGCGCACCAGGCGCGCCCTGCGCGAGGAGGACGTGCAGATCGTCGAGCCGCCGCTGCTCAGGCGCGCGGTCGGCGCCTCCGCCCTCGGCAACTGCATGGAGTGGTTCGACTTCGGCGTCTACAGCTACCTCGCCGCCACCATCGGGAAGGTCTTCTTCCCCGGCGCCTCCCCCGGCGCCCAGGTGATCTCCTCCTTCGCGACCTTTGCCGCGGCCTTCGTGGTGCGTCCCCTCGGCGGCCTCGTGTTCGGCCCGCTCGGGGACCGGATCGGCCGGCAGAAGGTGCTCGCCACCACGATGATCATGATGGCGGTGGGCACGTTCGCCATCGGCCTGATCCCCGGCTACAACACCCTCGGCATCGCCGCCCCGATCCTCCTGCTGCTCGCCCGCATGGTCCAGGGCTTCTCCACCGGCGGCGAGTACGGCGGCGCCACCACCTTCGTCGCCGAGTACTCCCCCGACCGGCGCCGCGGCTTCCTCTCGAGCTGGCTCGACTTCGGCACCTTCGTCGGCTACGCGCTGGGCTCCGCCCTGGTCACCGCGCTCAACCTGCTCCTCACCGACGCCCAGATGATCGCCTGGGGCTGGCGGGTGCCGTTCCTGATCGCCGGGCCGCTCGGCGTGATCGGCCTGTACATGCGGCTGCGGCTGGAGGAGTCGCCCGCCTTCCAGCAGCAGCTCGACGAGCACGAGCGGAGCCTGGCCCAGAAGTCGGCGGGCAGCGAGCTGCGGGCCGTCGTCAGGAACCACTGGGGCGCCCTGCTGATCTGCATGGGTCTGGTGCTGCTCTACAACGTCACGAACTACATGGTCACCGGCTTCCTGCCCACCTATCAGACCGAGACCCTGCACCGCTCCAGCGGCTCCGCCGACCTGCTGGTGCTGCTGGGCATGGTCTGGATCGTGCTGCTGATCACCTTCATCGGCCGGCTCAGCGACCACGTCGGGCGACGCCCGGTCTACGGAATCTCGGCCGCCGCGATGATCGTCCTCGCGGTCCCCTCGTTCCTGCTGATCAAGATGCACGGGACCTGGGCGCCGGTCTGCGGCATACTGATCCTGTCCACCCTGCTGGCCTGCTTCGCCGCGCCGAGCGCCGCGACCCTGCCCGCGCTCTTCCCGACCGCGGTGCGTTACGCGGCCATGGGCATCGGCTTCAACATCGCGGTCGCCGCGTTCGGCGGCACCACGCCGCTGGTGACCGCGGCCCTGGTCAACGTCACGGGCAACGACCTGATGCCGGCCTACTACCTCATGCTGGCCGGCGTGATCGGCCTGGGGACCGTCAAGTTCCTGCCGGAGAGCGCCCAGGTGCCGCTCAACGGCTCCCAGCCGATGGTGGGCTCCGCGCGGGAGCGGCGGGAACTGATCACCTCCTCGCGGGCCCTGTACAAGGCCGCCGACTGGACGCCCCGAGCCTAGGCAACAGTCCATGCACCGGCCTCGTGCTCGTACGAGTCCTCCGCCGTGGGAGAGTGGTCGCCTACACAGGGCATGTCGGGAGGAAGAGCAGTGCCGCAAGGGCGCCCGAAACGTTCGAGCAAGTCGCGTCTCGCGGTGATCGCGCTGATCGTCGGTCTGGGCACCTGGCTGGGCGTGGTGTGCTACTCGATCGCGACGGAACCCCCGCCCGGCGCGCCGAGCGTGACCGCGCTGGCCGAGAAGGCCCGGAAGGCGGCCGCCGACCGGGACGCGGACGGCCTCCAGACCCTGTTCGACGAGGACACCGTCTCCGACGACTACGCCGCCGACTACCTGGACCGGCTGGGCGAGGACGCCCCTGCGTTGCAGGTCCGGGTCGAGCACCGCGACGGCAGCGACTTCCTGCTGCTGCGTTCGGCGCGGGACGACTCCCTGTGCACGGCGTGGCACATCACGGAGCGGGACGGCCGCCGGCTGCTCGACGGCGTGCCGCCGGCCGAGAACCTGTGCGCGCGCTGACGAAAGACGGGTATGCGCGCAGGTGAACCCCGCTGTTCCGGCTGCGGATGCATCCCCTACCGCCGTCGGCCATGCTGGGAGGAACCACGGCGTTAAGGAGTATGCGATGAGCATGCTGGACAAGCTCAAGGGACTGCTGAAAGGTCACGAGGAGCAGGCCGGCAAGGGCATCGACAAAGCCGGTGACTACGTCGACGAGCGGACCCAGGGAAAGTACCGGAGCCAGGTCGACACCGGCCAGGACAAGCTCAAGGACCAGCTCGGCCGGCCGGACCCGGGTCAGGACCAGCCGCCGCAGTGAAGCTCCCGTGACCGGGACCGCCGGCCCGGTGGGCCGGCACAACGGGCTCGGACCGCCCCCGCGAGGAGGGCGGCCCGAGTGGTGTCCGGCGCGGGTGGGGCGGGCCGGATCCGCGTCTCAGACACCCCCTAGGGCCAGCGCCAGGACGGCCGCCCCGGCGAGCACCGCGAGGGCGATGAGGACGAACGCGAAGCACCTCGCCCGCAACTGGCGGTAGCGCTGTTCGTACTCGCCGCGCAGCGCCCGGCACCGCTCGGCGATCCGCTGGAGGTCCTCCCGGGCCCGCACCAGGCAGTCGGAGACGTAGTGCTCCTCGATCTCCTCGCGCTGCGCCGTGGTCAGCCACTGCATGGGCTCGGTGAAGGCACGGGCCCGCTGCTCGGCCTCGGCGACGCGGGTCTGCCACAGCAGATAGCCCTCGACCTGCTCGACCAGTCCGGTGGGCCCGGCCGGCTGTCCGTCCGGGCGTTTGGCCGCGTCGGTCATCCTGGCAGGCCCAGGTTCTCCCGCTTGTCCGTGACCGAGACCTCCGGGTGGTGCAGGTCGAAGGCCGGGGACTCGCTGCGGACGACGGGCAGGGTGACGAAGTTGTGCCGGGGCGGCGGGCAGGAGGTGGCCCACTCCAGGGAGCGGCCGTAGCCCCACGGGTCGTCGGTGTCGACCTTCTCGCCGTACTTGGCCGTCTTCCAGACGTTGTAGAAGAACGGCAGCATCGAAAAGCCCAGCAGGAACGAGCCGATGGTGGAGATCTCGTTGAGGGTGGTGAAGCCGTCGCTCGCCAGGTAGTCGGCGTACCGGCGGGGCATGCCCTCCGCGCCCAGCCAGTGCTGCACCAGGAACGTGGTGTGGAAGCCGACGAACAGCGTCCAGAACGTCATCTTGCCCAGGCGCTCGTCGAGCATCTTGCCGGTCCACTTCGGCCACCAGAAGTGGAAGCCGGCGAACATCGCGAACACCACCGTGCCGAAGACGACGTAGTGGAAGTGGGCCACCACGAAGTACGAGTCGGAGACGTGGAAGTCCAGCGGCGGCGAGGCCAGCAGGACACCCGTCAGACCGCCGAAGAGGAACGTCACCAGGAAGCCGGTCGCCCACAGCATCGGCGTCTCGAAACTCAGGGACCCCTTCCACATGGTGCCGATCCAGTTGAAGAACTTCACCCCGGTCGGCACCGCGATCAGGAAGCTCATGAAGGAGAAGAACGGCAGCAGCACACCGCCGGTGACGAACATGTGGTGCGCCCACACGGTCACCGAGAGGCCGGCGATCGAGATGGTCGCGCCGATCAGGCCCATGTAACCGAACATCGGCTTGCGGGCGAAGACCGGGATGATCTCACTGACGATGCCGAAGAACGGCAGCGCGATGATGTACACCTCTGGATGCCCGAAGAACCAGAACAGGTGCTGCCACAGCAGCGAACCGCCGTTGGCCGCCTCGAAGACGTGGGCGCCCCACTTGCGGTCCACCTCCAGGCTGAGCAGCGCGGCCGCGAGGACCGGGAAGGCCAGCAGGACCAGCACGGCGGTCAGCAGCACGTTCCAGGTGAAGATCGGCATGCGGAACATGGTCATGCCCGGCGCGCGCATGCAGATGATCGTGGTGATGAAGTTGACCGCGCCGAGAATGGTGCCGAAGCCGGACATGCCCAGGCCGAGGATCCACAGGTCCGCGCCCAGGCCCGGGGTGTGGATGACGTCGTTCAGCGGGGCGTAGGCGAACCAGCCGAAGTCGGCGGCGCCCTGCGGGGTGAGGAAGCCGGCCACCGCGATCAGCGAGCCGAACAGGTAGAGCCAGTAGGCGAACATGTTCAGCCGCGGGAAGGCCACGTCCGGGGCGCCGATCTGCAGCGGCATGATCCAGTTCGTGAAGCCCGCGAACAGCGGCGTCGCGAACATCAGCAGCATGATCGTGCCGTGCATCGTGAACATCTGGTTGAACTGCTCGGTCGACAGCAGTTGCAGACCCGGGCGGGCCAGTTCGGCACGCATCACCAGCGCCATGATGCCGCCGAGCAGGAAGAACGCGAAGGAGGTGATCAGATACAGCGAGCCGATCGTCTTGTGATCGGTCGTCGTCACCCAGTTCACCACCACGGCACCGGGCCGCAGGTGACGACGGGGAGCGGCGGTTTCGCGCGTGGTGTGCTGGACGTCTGTCATGCGGCCCGTGACACGCTTTCTCTCAGGAGATGGGTACACGAAGGTCCACGCGGTTCTCCCGCAGGGCCCGGGCTCCATCCTTCCGTCTCGGGCCGCCGAGCCGGAGGCAGCCGTCGCCTGGACGGAGTAACGCCCGGCGGATTGCACCCGGTTGGCCTACGCGCCTCACGCTCATGGCGGGCACGGCGCTGTCGCCGCGGCGCGCGGCGGGGGCCTACCCGGTGGCGGACGGGGGCAGTTGGGCGGGGCTCACCCGCTCCCCCAGGACCTCGGACATGAACCGCACCAGCCACCGCTGGGACGGGCTGCGCGAGGACTCGTGCCGGGCGTACAGCGCCACCTCGATCGGCTCGGTGTCGAAGGGGAGCCGCACCAGGCGCAGTTGGTGGGAGGACGCGAAGACCTCGCCGACGTACTCGGGGACGATGGCGATCAGGTCGGTCTGCTCCAGCAGGTAGGGCAGCATCGAGAAGCGGGTGGCGTCCACCACCACCCGGTCGAGCAGCCCGTGCGAGGCGAGCACGGCACGCGGGACGACGTGCCCGCTGGGGCCGAAGACGGTGGCGTGGGACTCGGCCGCGAGCTCGGCCAGGGTGACCGACTCGTCCCGTACGCGGGGATGGCCGGCGGCGACCATGCCGACATAGCGCTCGTGGAAGAGCGGGATCCGCACGGTCCGGTGCGAGGTCAGCACGGGGGTGGCCACGAAGGCGTCGATGTCGCCGCGGCGGAGCTGGTGCTCCGCGTCGTCCACGTCCAGCGGCCGCACCGTGAAGGACACCCCGGGAGCCCGCTCGCGGGCCGCGGCCATCAGGCGCGGCAGCAGGGTCACCTCGCCCAGGTCGGACAGGGCCACCGTGAAGCGGCCGGACATGGCCCGCGGATCGAAGACGTCGGCCTGGCGGACCGTGCCGTCGATGTCGGCGAGGGCGCGCTGCAACGGCTCGTACAGCCGACGGGCGCCCGCGGTCGGCGTCAGTCCGCGTCCCGTGCGCCGGAACAGCTCGTCGCCGAAGTGACGGCGCAGCTTGCCCAGGCTGTAGCTGACGGTGGGCTGGGTGACGTGGAGCGTGTCGGCGGTGACCGTGACGCTGCCGGTCTCGTACAGCAGCACGAAGACGCGGGCGAGGTTGAGGTCGAAGGTCCTCATATCGAAGGACTCTATATCGCGAGGGTAAAAGATTTATTGGTGCTCATGTGAGCGCTTGCCTAGCGTGGCGTGCGTCACTCCGAAGGGAACGCCCGTGCCTTCCGTACGCCGCCTCTGCCACGAGTTCCTGGAGCGCCGGGGGCTCACCACCGTGTTCGGCAACCCCGGCTCCAACGAGCTGCCCTTCCTCGCCGGACTCCCCGACAGCTTCCGCTACGTCCTCGGCCTGCACGAGGGCGCCGTCGTCGGCATGGCCGACGGGTACGCACAGGCGACCGGCCGGCCCGTCCTGGTCAATCTGCACGCGGCCTCGGGCTCCGGGAACGCGATGGGCGCGCTGACGAACTCCGTGGCCTCCCGCACCCCGCTCGTGATCGTCGCAGGCCAGCAGGTGCGCTCCGCCGTCGGTCCGGAGGCCAACCTGTCCAATGTGGACGCCCCGGCGCTGATGCGGCCGCTGGTCGGCTGGGCGGCCGAGCCGGCGTGCGCCCAGGACGTGCCGCGCGCCCTCGCCCAGGCCGTCTTCGAGGCGGAGCTCCAGCGGTGCCCGACGTACCTGTCCGTCCCCTACGACGACTGGGCGGCCGACGCGGGCGACAACGCCCCGGCGGTCCTCGACCGGCGGGTCGCCCGTGCTTCCGTGCCCGACGGGGAGCAGGGCCGCCGGCTGGCCGAGCAGGTCGCCTCCGCCCGGCGGCCCGCGCTGGTGCTGGGCGGGGACATCGACTCGGCGGGACTGTTCGACGACGCCGTCCGGCTGGCCGAGCGCCTGGGCGGCCCGGTGTGGGCGGCGCCCTCGCAGTTCCGGCTGCCCTTCCCCAACCGGCACCCGCTGTTCCGCGGGGTGCTGCCCGCCGGGATCGCGCCGGTCTGCGAGGCGTTCGAGGGCCACGATCTCGTGCTGGTGCTCGGCGCGCCGGTGTTCCGCTACCACGAGCACCTGCCCGGCCGGTACCTGCCCGAGGGCACCCGGCTGCTCCAGGTGACCGAGGACGCCTCCGCCGCCGCGCGGGCGCCGATGGGCGAGGCGCTGGTCGCCGGCCCCGGAGCCGTCATCGGTCTGCTCCTGAAGCTGCTCGACGGCCCCGAGGCGCCCGCCGGCGCCTTCCGGCCCGCGCCCGAGCCGCCGGCCGGCGACGGCTCCCGGCTGCACCCGGAGCAGGTCTTCGCCGCGCTGCGCGACGAACTGCCCGAGGACACCGCGTACGTGGTCGAGTCGACGTCGACGAACGCCTCCTGGTGGCGCCAGATGGACCTGCGCCGGCCCGGCTCCTACTACTTCCCGGCGGCCGGCGGACTCGGGTTCGGGCTGCCCGGCGCGGTCGGGGTCGCCATGGGGCAGCCGGGCCGTCCGGTGGCCGGCGTCATCGGGGACGGCTCGGCCAACTACGGCATCACCGCCCTGTGGACGGCCGCACAGCACCGCGTGCCGCTGACCGTCGTGCTGCTGCGCAACGGCACGTACGGGGCCCTGCGCTGGTTCGGCGGCCTGCTGGGCGTGCCGGACGCCCCCGGTCTGGACATCCCCGGTCTGGACTTCACCCGCATCGCCGAGGGATACGGCGTCCAGGCCCGGCACGTCGGCGGCGCCGAGGAACTGCGGGCCGCCCTCGCCGAGCTCCCGGACCAGCCGCGCCTGATCCAGGTGGACACCGCGCTCACCACCCCGTCCTGATCCGCCCCGAGAAGAAGAGAGGGAACGCGATGGCACTCCTGGACAGCGACGTCTGGGGCAAGAAGTTCTTCAGCGACGGCTGGAGGGACGCCGCCGGCGAGCAGCCGGTCGTCGAGCCCGCCACCGGCGAACAGCTCGCGACGGCGGGCCTGGCCACCGCCAAGGACGTACGGCGTGCGTCCGCCCGCGCGGCCGAGGCGCAGCGCGACTGGGCGGCGACCTCCCCGCAGCGGCGGGCCGCCGTCCTGCGCCGGGCGGGCGAGCTGCTGGCCGAGCACTCCGCCGCGATCGCGGACTGGCTGGTGCGCGAGGCCGGGTCCGTACGGGCCAAGGCGGCCTTCGAGGCGCGGCTCGCCGTGGGCGAGTGCTTCGAGTGCGCGGGCCTGCCGACGCACCCGCAGGGCGAGGTGCTCACCTCCGAGGACGCCCGCTGGTCCCTCTCCCGGCGCCGTCCCGCCGGCGTCGTCAGTGTCATCGCGCCCTTCAACTTCCCGCTCATCCTGGGTCTGCGCTCGGTGGCGCCCGCGCTCGCCCTGGGCAACGCGGTGCTGCTCAAGCCGGACCCGCGCACCGCGGTGAGCGGCGGTGTCGTCATCGCGCGCGTCTTCGAGGAGGCGGGGCTCCCGGACGGCGTGCTGCACCTGCTGCCGGGTGACGGCTCGGTCGGCCGGGCGGTGGTCGAGGCGCCCGAGGTCCGGGTGGTCTCCTTCACCGGCTCGACCCCGGTCGGGCGGGCGATCGGCGAGCAGGCCGGACGCCTGCTCAAGCGGGCCCACCTGGAGCTGGGCGGGAACAACGCGCTGGTCGTACTGCCGGGGGCGGACGTGCGGAAGGCGGCCTCCGCCGGCGCGTTCGGCTCGTATCTGCACCAGGGCCAGATCTGCATGACGACCGGCCGTCACATCGTCCACGAGTCGCTGCTGGAGGAGTACACCGCGGAGCTGGCGGCGAAGGCCGCGGCCCTGCCGGTCGGCGACCCGGCCCGCGAGGACGTCGCGCTCGGCCCGCTCATCGACCGGCGCCAACTGGAGCGGGTGCACGGCATCGTCACCGACAGCGTCGCCGCGGGCGCCACTCTCGCGGCCGGCGGCGAGATCGCCGGCGCGGGCTACCGGGCCACGGTGCTGAGCGGGCTGACGACCGACATGCCTGCCTGGCGCGAGGAGATCTTCGGGCCCGTCGCGCCCGTCATCGGCTTCTCGACGCTGGAGGAGGCCGCGCGGATCGTCAACGACTGCGAGTACGGGCTGTCCGTGGGAATCCTCGGCGACGTGGGGACGGCGATGAAGCTCGCCGACCGGATCGAGTCCGGCAAGGTCCACATCAACGAGCAGACCGTCAGCGACGAGCCCAACGCCCCCTTCGGCGGGGTCAAGGCCTCCGGCACCGGATCCCGGTTCGGCGGCGCCGCCGCCAACGTCGAGGCCTTCACCGAGACCCAGTGGGTCACCGTCCGGCCCGAGATCGCCGACTACCCGTTCTGACCCCGTCACGGTTCCGTTCCGACCTCGCTCGTCCCCGCCCGTCCGCTCCCGTCCCCAGGGGGAACGTCCGCAATGACATCCGCCGTCTCGTCCCAGACGACCGTGCAGTCCGGCACCGCCGGACGCGGCACCTGGACCGTGGTCCTGTGCTGGATCACCGTCATGCTCGAGGGCTACGACCTCGTCGTCCTCGGCGCCATCATCCCGACCCTGCTCAAGACCCGCCATCTCGGCATGACCGCGGGCGACGCCACCATGATCGCGACGCTGTCGCTCGTCGGCGTCGCCATCGGAGCCGTCTGCGTCGGCCCGCTGGCCGACCGGCTGGGCCGCCGCCTGCTGCTCATCGCGTCGGTGGTGGTGTTCTCGGTCTTCACCATCGTGGTGCCGCTGGCCGGCTCCGTGGCGATGTTCGCCGTCCTCCGGCTGATCGCCGGTCTGGGCCTCGGCGCCTGCATGCCGGTGTCGCTCACGATGATGGCCGAGCACATGCCGGCCAGCAGGCGTGCCCGGGCCAGCACCCTGACCATGACCGGCTACCACACCGGCGCCGTGATCACCTCCCTGCTGGCCCTCCAGGTGACCGACAACTGGCAGATCCTGTTCTACGTCCTCGGCGTGGCCGGCCTCGTCGTCGCCGGCATCCAGTGGTTCCGGCTGCCGGAGTCGGAGGCGTTCACGCAGGCCAAGCAGGCGACGGGAGCGCAGCGGGTCCCGCTCACCGAACTGCTCAAGCCCGCCTACCTGCGCGCGGGCATCGGCATCTGGGTCGCCTCGTTCATGGGGCTGCTGCTGGTCTACGGCCTGAACACCTGGCTGCCCAAGCTGATGAACGACGCCGGCTACCCGGTCCCCACGGCCGTCACCCAGCTCCTGATACTCAACGTCGGCGGTGTCGTCGGCCTGGTCGTCGGCGGCTTCGTGGCCGACCGGCGGGGCATCAAAGGGACCATACTCGGCTGGTTCGCGGTGTCCGTGGTCATGCTCGGCTGTCTGAGCATCAAGATGAGCAGCGACATCCTGCTCGACGTCGTCGTCTTCCTCACCGGCGTGTTCGTCTTCTCCGCCATGGTGCTCGTGTACGCCTACGTGACCCACTTCTACCCGGCCGCGGTCCGCGGGACCGCCCTGGGCTCGGCCTCCGGAATCGGCCGGATCGGCTCGATCGTCGGCCCGACGATCACCGGGGCCCTGGTCACGGCCGGCATCGGCCACCCGTGGGGCTTCTACTTCTTCGCCGCGGTCGCGGTCCTCGGATTCCTGGCCGTGCTGACCCTGCCGCGGCACGCCCCGCAGCCGGAGGCCGCCGGGGCCCTCGCCTGACGCGTCCGTTCGTTTTCGCGACGGCGCGGGACCGCCCTCCAGCGGGCGGTCCCGCGCCGTCACTGCTCGAAGGCCGGCCGATCACCCGTGTGCCCGGGGGCCGGGGGCCGCCCGTCAGGCGCGGTCGCCCGTCACCTGTCCGGGGAGCACCGGTGTCCGTGGCGCGGCGGGCCAGCCGTCGGTGGCGTGCGGGACCGCTCCGGCCATGGCCGTGCCCGGCTTCTCGACGCCCTCGGGCAGGGCGAGCTCCGCCCAGATCACCTTGCCGTGCGGGGAGTAGCGGGTGCCCCAGTGCTCGGTCATCTGCGACACCAGGAACAGGCCGCGGCCGCCCTCCTCGGTCGTCGCGGCGTAGCGCAGGTGCGGCGAGGTGCTGGTGCCGTCGGACACCTCGCAGATCAGCGTGCGGTCGCGGATCAGCCGGACGTGGATCGGCTCGCCGCCGTAGCGGATGGCGTTGGTGACGAGTTCGCTGAGCACCAGTTCCATGCTGAAGCCGAGCTCGGACAGGCCCCACTCGTCGAGTGTGCGGGCGGCCGCGACGCGGACCCGGGCGACGGCGGCGGGGTCCGGCGGCACGTCCCACTCGGCGACCCGGTCGCACGGCAGCGCCCGGGTGCGGGCGATGAGCAGGGCGACGTCGTCCTTGGGACGCGCGGGCAGCAGCGCCTCGAGCACGGCCTGGCAGCTCTGCTCCGGCGAGCGGTCGGGATGGCCCGCGAGGGCCTGGCGCAGCATCTCCATGCCGACGTCCAGGTCCCGCCTGCGGTCCTCGACGAGCCCGTCGGTGTACAGGGCGAGCTGGGTGCCTTCGGGCAGCTCCAGCTCGGCCGTACGGAACGGCATGCCGCCCAGGCCGAGGGGCGGGCCGTGCGGCAGGTCCGGGAAGGTGACGCCGCCGTCCGGGCTGATCAGCGCGGGTGCGAGATGACCGGCGCGCGCCATGGCGCAGCGGCGGGTCACGGGATCGTAGATCGCGTACAGACAGGTGGCTCCGACGACGGCCGCGGCGGCACCGGTGGAGGCCTCGTCCTGGTCGATGCGGCCGACGAGGTCGTCCAGGTGGCTCAGCAGCTCGTCGGGGGGCAGGTCGAGCGTGGAGAAGTTGTGCACCGCGGTCCGCAGCCGTCCCATGGTCGCGGCGGCGTGCAGGCCGTGCCCGACCACGTCCCCGACGACCAGGGCGACCCGCCCTCCGGGCAGCGGGATCACGTCGAACCAGTCACCGCTCACACCCGACTGGGCGGGCAGATAGCGGTAGCCGACCTCCAGCGCGCTCAACTCGGGCAGCGCCCGCGGCAGCAGGCTGCGCTGCAGGGTGACCGCGAGGGCGTGCTCGCGGGCGTAGCGGCGGGCGTTGTCGATGCTCACCGCGGCCCGGGCCACCAGTTCCTCGGCCAGGGACAGCTCCTCCTCGTCGAACGGGCCGCGCTCCTTGCGGCGCCAGAAGTTGGCCATGCCCAGGACGACACCGCGGGCCTGGATGGGGGCCGAGATCAGCGACTGGATGCCGTAGTCGACGATCGCCTCGGCGCGTGCCGGGTCCTGCGCGTGCCAGCCGTGCTCCGACGACAGGTCCGTCACCAGTTCCAGGTGGCCGCTGCCGTAGCTGCGTGCCTGGGGTGTGGACGGCAGGAAGTCGATCAGCCGGCCCTTCTCGTAGAGCGGCGAGTCGTCCTGGACACCGCGTACGGCGATGCGGCGCAGGTCCGTCGCGGTGGCGGCGGGCTCCTCGCCCTGGAGTACGCCCTCGGCGAGGTCCACGGAGACGTAGTCGGCGAAGCGGGGGACGGCGACCTGGGCGAGCTCGTCGGCGGTGCGGGCCACGTCGAGGGTGGTGCCGATGCCCAGTCCGGCGTCGTAGAGCAGTTCGAGCCGTTCCCTGGCGACCTGGGCGCGGCCGGAGATGGCCTGGAGTTCGGTGGAGTCGCGCAGGGTCACCACCGTGCGTCGCCCGCCTCCGTCATGGTGGGTGGGCCGCTGGTTGACCGCCAGCAGGCGGGACCCGGCGAGGTGCACCTCGTCGGTGGCCATGCGGCCGGAGGCGAGCAGTTCGACGGTCTCGGGTTCCAGCGTCGGGAACTGCGTCACCTGCCTGCCCTCGGCGTCCGACGGCAGGTCCAGGAGTCGCTTGGCCTCGTCGTTCGCCAGCAGCAGCCGCCCGTCGTCACCGACGATGAGCACCCCTTCGCGTACGGAGTGCAGGACCGCGTCGTGGTGGTCGTACATGCGGGTCATCTCGTCCGGGGCGAGGCTGTGGGTCTGCCGCCGCAGCCGCCTGCCGACCAGGGCCGTCACGCCGGTGGCCAGGCACAGCGCCGCCGCCCCTGCGCCCAGGATGATCGGGATCTGCCGGTACACCTGGCTGGTCACGTGCTTGACCTGGAGACCGGCGGAGACCAGCGCCACGACGCGGGCGCCGTCCCTGACGGGAACGGTGGCCTGCACCTCTTCGCCGAGCGGCCCGTGGACGCTCTCGGTGTAGACCTTGCCGGCCAGCGACGGCTCGATGGTGCCGACGAAGCGCCGGCCGATGCGGTCCGGCAGGGGGTGGGTGTAGCGGATGCCCTTCGTGTCCATGACGACGATGAAGTCGACCCCCGCGGCCCTGCGTCCCGCCTCCGTGAGGGGTTGGAGCACCTGCGACGGGCCGGGCACGCGCAGTGCGCTCACGACGCCCGGGGAGTGCGCGAAGGTCTGCGCCACGGCCACGGAACGGCGCTTGGCCTCGGCGTTGATGTCGCGCTGCGACTGGAGGACGAGGGAGAAGACGGCGAAGGCCACAAGCAGCGCCACCAGCGCCACCTGCAGAACGAACACCTGTCCGGCGACGCTTCGCGGGCTCTTTCCCAGCGGCGAGCGCAGCGATATACGTCGAAGACGGGTAAAACGGTCTGCCATCCGGCATTTGTAACATCCACCCTCCCGCATCGTCACGACTTTCGTGATTGATCGTTCGGCAGGGCCCGGCCCGGACCGCACGAGGAACCCTCGGATCGCGAAGATTCCGGCGGGTGAAAGCGCTGTCCCCGGCAGCGAGGAGAATTTCGGCCGAGGCAGCGACGACTCACGGCACCCGACTGCGACCCGTCCGCGAACGACGACGGAACGTAGCCGCGCGCACCGATGGGACGGCACCGGCCGCACGGCCGTCCGACGCGGGACGACCGCGCAGAGACGGCCCGAGGCCCGCAGGAGGCTCTGCTCGCGCTCGCCCCGCTCCCGTCACCCGTCACCCGTCACCCGTCACCCGTCACCCGTCAGCGGGCGCGCGCACGCACGCTGCGTGTGCACGTGCGGGCGCTACGCAGGGGGCCAGGTGCGGAGCATCGCGTCGAGGCGGTCGAGGATCCAGGTCCAGGTCTCCTGGGGGTCCGGGGCGCTGTGGGCGAAGCCGCCGGCCAGTTCCAGGCTGACGTAGCCGTGGAAGACGCTGCCGAGCAGCCGGACGGCGTGGGTCTCGTCCGGCTCGGTCAGGTCGTAGCCGCGCAGGATCGCGCGGGTCATCTGCGCGTGCCTGCCCCCGGCGCTCGCGGCGGCGGCCTCCGGGTCCAGCCGCAGGCGCGCCGCCGCGTAACGGCCGGGGTGCTCCCGGGCGTAGTCGCGGTAGACGTTCGCGAAGGCGGCGAGCGCGTCCCTGCCGGCCCGCCCGGCCAGCGCGTCGGCGGCCCGGTCCGCGAGTTCCTCCAGGGCGAGCAGGGCGATCCCCGTCTTGAGGTCCTGGGAGTTCTTCAGGTGCGAGTACAGGCTCGCGGCCTTGACGTCGAACCGCCGGGCGAGCGCCGAGACGGTCACGTGCTCGAAGCCGACCTCGTCCGCCAGCTCGGCTCCCGCTCTGATCAGGCGTTCCGTGGTCAACCCCGCACGCGCCATGCCGCTCCTCCCACTCGAGCCCACCAAGAACCTGAAGCCATTGAATATATGCCTAAGCCCATTAGGCAAACGGGACGGCGCCGAGGCGGGCGCGAAAACCAGCATTGGCATGGACCTGCTCAACCAGTCCCGCTAAGCTGCTCCCGGACCCGGTTGAGAGCGCTCTCAGGTCGCGGTTGTTCCACCCCGTGTTCCACCCCCACCTCGTTGGAACGACGAAGGGCACCCCCTGTGAGACGCACCAGACTCCACCGCGTGGCCGTGGCCGCGCTCGTCCTGCTCGGCAGCTGGGCCGTGGCGGGCACCACTCCGGCCGGAGCGGCGACCCCCGCCGCCGCACCCTCCACCTCCCCCGGCCTGCTCCAGGCGATGCAGCGCGACCTGGGGCTCTCCCCGCAGCAGGCCGAGGCGCGGCTGGCGGCGGAACGCACCGCCACGGCCGTGGAACCGAAGGCCCGCGCGGCCGCCGGCTCCGCCTTCGGCGGCTCATGGTTCGACGACGCGACCGGCCGCCTCACCGTGGCCGTCACCTCCGACGCCTCCGACTCGACCCTGCGCGCCGTCCGTACCGCCGGCGCCGAGGTCCGCACCGTCCAGCACAGCGCACGGCAGCTGGACACGGCCAAGGCCCGCCTCGACAGCACGACCGCACCGCAGGGTGTGAGCGGCTGGCGGGTGGACCCCAAGGCCAACACGGTGGTCGTGGACGTAGTCGGCGCCGCGCGCTCCGACAACGATGTCCAACGCTTCCTCTCCAAGGCCCGCGCGGCCGGCCCCGTCACCGTCCGCACGGTCTCCGCGGCGCCGCAGACCTTCGCGGCGGGCACGGTCGGCGGCGACCCGTACTACACCGGCAACGTCCGCTGCTCCATCGGCTTCTCGGTGTACGGCGGCTTCGTCACCGCCGGACACTGCGGCCAGCCCGGCGCCGGCGTGAGCGGCTGGGACGGCTCGTACATCGGCACCTTCCAGGGGTCCTCGTTCCCCGACAACGACTACGCGTGGGTCAGCGTCGGCAGCGGCTGGTGGACGGTTCCGGTCGTCCTCGGCTGGGGCACCGTCCCGGACCAGCTGGTACGCGGCTCCGCCGTGGCTCCCGTCGGCGCCTCGGTCTGCCGCTCGGGCTCGACGACGCACTGGCACTGCGGCACCGTGCTGGCGCACAACGAGACCGTCAACTACAGCCAGGGCGCCGTGCACGAGCTGACCAAGACCAGCGTGTGCGCCGAGCCGGGCGACTCCGGCGGCTCCTTCATCAGCGGTGACCAGGCCCAGGGCGTCACCTCGGGAGGCTGGGGCAACTGCTCCAGCGGCGGCGAGACCTGGTTCCAGCCGGTCAACGAGATCCTCAACCGCTACGGACTGACCCTGCACACCGCCTGACCCGCACAGACGAGGAGGTTCCGGCAAGGCTCGGCCGGAGCCCCCTCCGCGACGGGCCGTCCCTCGACCGCGCGGTCGGGGGACGGCTCGCGTGGTCAACCGGCGTCGGCCGCCCGGCGGGCCCGGTCCCGGGCGACCCGGGCCGCCGCGTACCCGGTCCCCGCGACGAACCGCATCATCGGCCCGAACACCGGGGCGGCGAGCGACCCGGTGAAGTACAGACCCGGCACCGACGACTCGAACCCCGGGCTCAGCCGCGGCGCCCTCGAACCCGGCACCTGCCTGAGCGGCCGGCGCACCGCCGGCGACAGGAACGGAACGGCGTCCAGGTCCAGACGGTAACCGGTGGCGGCCAGCACATGGTCGACGTCGAGCGCCTCCGCCGCGCCGCCCGGCCCGGCGATGTGCAGCCGTACGACGGAGCCGTCGGTCTCGGCCCGTACGACCCGGCGCGAGGTGCGCACCGGCACCTCGCCCTCGACCCGGTCCCGCAGCCACCATCCGCCCGAGGGCCGCAACGCGCGCCGGAACAGCAGCAGTCGGGCCGCGGCCGGCAGATGCCGCACCCCGCCGGGGGCCCGGCAGACCGCGGCCAGGATCCAGCCCGTGCCCAGCGGTGAGGCGGGCCTGCCGATCCGCCGCGCCCAGGACCGGCCCGGCCGCGGCACCGTCCCCCACAACACGGTGTCCTCCCGGACGAGCACCTGCGCATGGGCACCGGACTCGTGGAGCAGTGCGGCGCTCTCCAGGGCGGACTGGCCCCCGCCGACCACGGCGACCCGGCGGCCGGCGTACCGGGACAGGTCGGTGTGCTGGCTGGTGTGCGACACCGGCGCGCCGGGCCCCGGCCCTTCGGGCGCGAGTCCGCGCAACTCGCCGGGGACGTGGGCCAGTCCGTTGAGGCCGGTGGCCACGACCACGGCGGCGGCCGCGAGTTCCTGTCCGTCGTCCAGCCGTACGGCGAACCCCGTGCCGGACGTGGCCGGGTCGACGGCCGCGACCCGGGCCGGCTCCACCTCGCCGACGTACTGCTTCTGGAACCACTGTCCGTACCGTACGAACACCTCGCACGGGATGGGCGTCAGTTCGGTCAGCTCCGGCTCACCGTGCACCTGGAGGAAGTCCGCCAGCCGGCCGCCCGGCTCCGGAGCGGACAGGTCGACGGCGTCCGGCGTCGACTTCAGGAACATCCCGGTCGCCATGGCGTGCCGCCAACTGCCCATGACCTCCCCGAAGACCCGCACCGGGATCCCCGCCCCGCGCAGGTGCGCGGCGACGGACAGCCCGTACGGCCCGGCGCCGACCACCACGACCGGCAGCGCCCGGCGCCCCGGTCGCGCTCCCCCTCGGGCAGCCCGCTGCCCCGGAAGCGACTGCGTCATGCATCCCCCCGCTGGTCCCCTCGCCGCCTTCCCCAAGGCGGGCGTGACACTCCGGGATGTGCGCGCCGGCAGGCCGCCGCCGCACGTCTCCCCCCTCCGCCGCTCAGTGTTACCCACCGACCGCCTCCGGAATGCGATATGGGGACACGTTGCCAAAAATTGGCCCGAGTGTTGACCGGCCGCGCCCGCGCGAGCCCCGAAGAGAGGGAGCACGACACCCGGCTCCCGTCCTCGCGGCGGAGAACGGGAGCCGGGTGGCCGGACGTTGGGCCTCTCGCCTGGATCATGCCGGGCTCACGGGGCTGATCCGGACGAAAGACCCTAGCGGTCCGTGGCGGCGGGAGAGCCGACCGCGGGTGGTGCGGTCATCAGCTTTCCGAACAACGCCATGCAGGTGGAACAGTGTCCAGCCCGCTGTGCGCTCGCGCCGTCTACGTGCTGACCCAGTTGCTGTCCGCACAGGGTGGTGGTCGTGTGCTTGGCCATGACGTGCCAGACGAGAGCCCCACCGGGCTTCTCTGCTCCTGCACACATCTCATACATGATCGGCTCCACTCCCTCGATGGACGCCTCTCTCACTCAAGGAGACACCGAGTGGGCCGTCTGCACGCAGCCACGGACGGCCATTCAGGTGAAAAACGCGCCCTGGGTGGTGCCATCATGGGGCGCATGCGAAAAAGCGGAGCGTTGCGGACAGCGGCCGTGGTGGCCGTCGGCGGGGCGCTGGCGATGTCGCTGACGGCCTGCGGCGCTCCGGGCCACCGGCGCGTGGCCGGGCACGGCGGACCGGCGGAGCACAGGCCGGGCCGCAGGTCCTCCCCGAGCCGGGTACCGGGCATCGGCGACCGGATGTGGCATCGGGTGCCGGCCGGGTCCCGTCAGGTGGTTGCGGTCTACGGAGCGGGGCCGGACTCCCCCTACTCGACGGTCGAGTTCTTCACCGGGCACGGTTCGCACTGGGAGCGGACGGCTTCCTGGCCGGCCCACAACGGCAGGAAGGGCTGGACGACGGACCATCACGAGGGCGACCAGCGCACCCCTGTGGGGGTGTTCACGCTGAGCGACGCCGGCGGCGTGCTCGAGAACCCCGGGGCGAAACTGCCGTACACCCGGTCCGCCGCGTTCCAGGCTCCCCGGTCCTGGACGAAGAACGCCTGGCACGACTTCGACTACGTCATCGCCATCGACTTCAACCGCGTCAAGGGCACGCCGCCCAACGACCCCACCCGCCCGGAAGGGCAGTCCAGGGGCGGCAGCATCTGGCTGCACATGGACCACGGCGGCGGCACCTCCGCGTGCGTGACCCTGTCCGAGTCCGCGATGCGGTACCTGCTGCGCTCCCTCGACCCGCGTCAGCACCCGGTCGTGGTCATGGGAGACAGGGCGGTCCTCCAGGCCTGACGCCGCCCGGCGCGGCCGACGGCCGACGCCGCCTCACGGCCGCGCCGCGTCGAGCAGGGCTATGCGGACGACGACGCGCTTGCCCACCGGCTCGCGCCGCACCTCGAACCGCTCCACCACGGCCATCACGATCTCCAGACCGTGCTGGCCCACCCGCCCCGGATCGGCGGCCCGGGCCACGGGCAGCACCGGATCGCTGTCCCAGACCGCGATGTCCACGGCGTCCCCGACGATCCGCAGGTCCATCAGGATGGGGCCGGAGGCGTACTTGCGGGCGTTGGTGACCAGTTCGCTGACCACCAGCTGCGTCAGGTCCATCGCCCGGTCCGAGACCGTCAGTCCGTGGCCGGTCCGCGCCCGGCTCAGGAAGGCGGCCGCGAGCTGGCGTGCCTCGGCGATGCACGCGCCGTCGCCGTCGAGGGCCGCCGCCATGCGTATCACGCCGGTATCCGGCGCCGGCTCCGCGCCGCCGAGGAGGACGGATTCCATCCCAACCGCCTTCACCACCCTGTTCACGGCGTGCACATACCCCTCTTCCGGCCAGGCACGCATCCGGCCCCCGTGTCTGCTCCGTCACACCGCCGCCCGCCCGGAGCGGCCCGCCGGGCGGGCGACACCGGTGGCCTCGCCGCGTCCACGAACCGGACAGGACGGCGACAAGGTGCCGGATGCATCTACCGTTCGCGGTGCCGGTCGAGCGACGGCCTCGACGGTCGAGGGGAGCCCGGCATGGCCGAGGACACCGCGGAGCGGACGACGCGGGCGCACGGGACCGTCGTCGCCCTCCGCGAGGTGGGCGTCCGCCGCTACACGACCGGGCAGGTGATCCTCGACGACGTCGACTGGACGGTGCGCGCGGGAGAGCACTGGGCACTGCTGGGCGCCAACGGCGCCGGGAATACCACGCTGCTGCGGCTGCTCGGCGCCCTGATGCACCCCACGACCGGCAGCGTCGAGGTCCTCGGCGAACTGCTCGGCCGCGTCGACGTACGGGAACTGCGCGCGCGCATCGGGCACGTCACCACGGCGCAGCGCGTGCCCGGTGAACTCGACGCCCACACCGTCGTGCTGACCGGTCACACGGGCACGGTGCAGCCGCTGTGGCGGATGTACGACGAGGAGGTGCGGCGGCGGGCCCACGAACTGCTGGCCGAGCTGGACATCAAGGACCTGGCCGACCGGCCCTACGGAGTCTGCTCGGGCGGGCAGCGGGCCCGCGTCCTCATCGCCCGGGCCCTCATGGCGGAACCCGCGCTGCTGCTTCTGGACGAGCCCTTCAACGCCTTGGACCTGCCCTCCCGCGAGGATCTGGTCGAGGCCATGCACCGGCTCGCGCAGGGACGGCCACGGCTCGCCACGGTGACGGTCACCCACCACCTGGAGGAGCTCTCCCCGGCCGTCAGTCACGCCCTGCTGCTGCGCGAAGGGCGGCTCCTGGCCCGGGGGCCCGTCGAGGACGTGCTGAACCGGCCGTGGCTCACCACGTGTTTCGGCCGTCCCATCGCGGTCAGCCGGCACGAGGGCCGCTGGTGGGCGTATTCCGCGCGGCAGAGCCCCGGGAGCGCGTGAGGCGGGGACCCGCCCGATCCGGCGCGCACGGCGGTCCGGCGCCACTTCCCTCTACCCGAAGTAACATGATCCACTTTGGCTCCGGGCTTTTTCCGAGTCACCTCGGTCGCTCCGTGCCGCCCGCCCCCGTGCGAAGGATCCCCATGCCGTCTCCAGACGCCGCTCTGCAGCAAGCGCATTCTGACTACGAACAGCACATGCAGACCTGCCGACAATGTCATGCGCACGCCATTCCGTGCGCCGTGGCCAAGCACCTCATGCGCCTCTACAACAACGCCAGAAGAGGCCTCGCCCGCGCCGAGTGACACCGAGGCCGAGAGACACCGAGGGGGCGACGGCGGGACCAGGTGACCGGTCCGCCGCCGCCCCCTTCGCGGCCCGTGGTGTCGTCAGACGGCGCTGCGCCTGATCCGGCGCATCAGCACGACGCCCGCGGTCACGAGCAGCGCGCCGGCGGCAGCGGGCCACAACTTGGCGCCGGTCTCGGCCAGGCTGCCCCTGACGGCCTGCGGCTCGGTCTGCGCGCCGGCCGCCGCCTGGCCGTTTCCGCCCGGAGCCGGTGTGTAGGCGGTGCCCACCTCGCCGCCGCTCGCGGCAGCCGTGGCGCTCGGCTCGGCCTGACGGGAGGTGTCGGCCCGAGGGGAGGTGTCGGCCTTGGGTTCCGCCGCGCCGTCCGCCGGGTCCGCGGACTTCTCCGCCCCGGCGCCGCCCTTGCCGGCGCCGCCCTTGCCGGCCCCGGTCGCGCCGTCGTCGTCGGTCCGGTCCGCACCCGTGCCGGCGCCGCCTCCGGGCCGCGCGCCCGAGGTCTGGGTCGGCTTCTCCTGGGGCTCCTGCGGCTTCTCGGGCTTCTGCGGCTTCTCCGGCTGCGCTCCGAACTCCCCGCCCTGGTCGGCCCCGGCGCCGCAGGTGCGGCCGCTGTTGATGCAGTCGACCATCCGGCCCATCAGGTCCTCGTCGAAGACGTTGATGAAGTCGCCGTGGTCCGTGACCGGCTTGTGCAGCTGCTCGGGGAAGGAGTCCACGGCGAACAGCGGGGTGGTCGCGCCCCCGTCGTCCAGGCTCGGCGCGTCGACGCCGTAGACGATGCGCTGCACCAGTTGCGGGATCGCCCGGAATCCCTCCGGGCAGTTGCCCTCGCCGTCGGCGAACGCCACGTGCGTACGGTGGTTGGCACTGTCGGCGTTCCGGCCGTCCCAGCAGCTCTGGAACCTGAAGGTGCGCACCACGTCGCTGCCCTTGGGACAGAGCGGGTACTTGTCCTTGAGCTGCCGGTCCTCGAACCCGGTGCAGGACCAGGAGGCGTTGGCGTTGGCGGTGCCGTTGACGAACGCCTTGGCGTCTCCGGTGATGATGCGCAGGAAGCGCGGCATGGCCGTCACCTTGCCGCGCGGGCTGCCCTCGAAGGACAGCGTCACCTGCTTCGGCGTCACGATCCTGCCCGCGTTGCCCTCGGTCCCGCCGCCGGGGGCGTCGGCGTCCCGCTCCCGGGTTCCGTCCTGAAGGCGCAGCACGGGCCAGTAGTAAGTCGACTTGTCGCCCTTGTCGGCGCAGCTCGTGTCGGCCTTCGCGAGGTCGTCGTCACTGGCGAAGGCGTTGTTGCCCTGGTTGCCGGTGTAGTCGTGGAAGTGGTGGGCGCCGTTGGTGACGCCGGGGGCGACGATGACGTTGTCCGAGTTGAACAGGCCGCCCGCGTTCACTCCGCAACTGGAGACGAAGCTGCCGCGTGCGGCGTCCGACGCCGCACGCGGCTTGCCGGCGTCGGGCTGCACGGAGTTGATGTCCACGTAGTCCGCGGCCACGGGCCCGTTGCCGGCCTGGCCGTCGTCGGCGCCCTGCTCCGGCTCCTGCTGCCCGTCCTGCGGCGGGCCCTGGTCCTGGCCGGTCTGGTCCTGGCCGCTCTGGTCCTGACCGGTCCGGCCGTCGCCGCTGTCGGTGCCGGTGCCGGAGGTGCGCAGGGTGCAGGCCGCGAGGTCGTCGAGCCCCTCGGGCCGCTCCCCGGCGCCTTCGATCGCGTCGGCGATGCCGCCGATCGTCGCGGTCCGCTCCTCCTCGAGCGGGCTCACGATCTCCTCGTCCACGGCGTCGACGTCGATCCGCCCGTCCCGCACCGAGCCCAGCATCTTCTGGTAGGCGCTCGCGATCTGCTGGTCCAGGGCCGCGAGTTGCTCGTCGACGGTCGCCTTCGCGTCCTGGGGCACCTCGGTCAGCCCGGCGCCGACGTCCGGGCAGTCGATCGTGGCGCCTCCCGCCGCCGGGCTCTGCTTGCGGTCCCCGACGGACTGCACGGCCGACGTGTCTTCGGTGGCGGAGGCATACACGTTGGCGACCATCAGCCCGCCTCCGCCCAGGATGAGCGCCATCGCACCGATGGTGGCGCGCCGTGGGCCCGTGGGTCGTCTGCGCGTGTTGCGTCTCACCGAACTTCTCCTACGCGTCGTGGCCGGACGGAAATGCGATTCCCCCCGCCCCATACGGAGTTCGGCCCGGGAATGTTCAGACGCCCCGCGGATTTCCCCGTCTCGCGGGCCCGGGCGGCGATCGGTGAGGCTCGCACAGGCGGCGGCGCGGCGCATCGTGGATCAACAGGCGGCGCGAACGCGCGTTCGGCAGGCATGACGAAAGCCCCACTCCCGATGGGAGCGGGGCCCGTCCACGAGCGCCGGGCAGGCCTTGCACCTGCATCTCCCCGCAGGAAGCGGGGCGTCTTTCCTTGGACCACCAACGCACAGCCGGTCACCGGGAGTTCCGGCGACGTGCTCAAGATCGAGCATAGCGCAGATGCCCGGCCGCGGCACGTCGCCGCGCGGACCGGACCCCGTATCACTCCGTCACCAGGGCAATGGTTGCCGAGATCGCCAGACGCGCCGTGCCAGTTCTCCCACATATCGGCGCAAAACGTGTGTTATTCGACTCATGCACACATACTCGCGGCGCACCTTGCTCAGTGCCTCGGTCACGGCTGCCGCTTCGGGACTCCTGACCGCCTGCTCCGGGGCCGGCTCCCACACGGAGCCCGGCCCGCACTCGGGCTCCGCGCCGGGCTCGGGGCAGAGCTCGGGGTCCGCGCGGGGCCCCGGGGCCGTCGACGGCTTCCGCCCGTTCGTGCCCAAGGGACCCAAGGGATACGTGAACCCGTCCGACCCCGAGGTCCTGGCTGCCGAACGCAGGCGCGGGCGCGGGCGGGTACGCAAGTACCGGTTCACCGCACGGGAGACGTCGTTCGACCTGGCCGGCAAGACCGTGAAGACCTGGGCGTACGGCGACGACATCCCCGGCGAGCTGGTCCGGGCCACCGCTGGTGACATCCTCGACCTCACGCTGCACAACCGCCTGCCGGTGGGGACGACGCTGCACTCGCACGGTGTCCGGCTGCGCTGCGACATGGACGGCGTGCCGGACCTGACGCAGAGGACCATCAGGCCCGGCTCGGAGTTCAACTACCGCTTCGCCGTGTCCCACCCCGGCACCTATCTGCTGCATTCGCACGAGGGCATGCAACTCGACCGCGGTCTGTACGCCCCGCTGATCGTCGACGACCCCAGGGAGCCCCTGTCCTACGACAGGGAATGGGTGGTCGTCCTGGACGACTGGCTGGACGGCCTGCAGGGCTCCACTCCGGAGGCCGTGCTCGCGCAGTTGCAGAAGGTCAAGGGCCCCGTTCCGCGCGGCATGCACATGGGCGGCATGGACATGCACGGCGGAGGGCACGGCGGGGGGCACGGCGGGGGGCACGGCGGGCATTCGGCCCCGCAGGGCTCGTCCCACGGCCCGGACCGCATGCTGCGGCGCGGACTCAGCCGCATCCTGCAGGGCATGGGCGGCAACGTCGACTACCCGTACTACCTGATCAACGGCTGTGTCCCGCACGATCCCTCGGTCTTCCGGGCCCGTCCGGGCGACCGCATCCGGGTGCGGTTCATCAACGCGAGCGCCGACACCGCCTACCGGGTCGCGATCGGCGATCACGAGATGACGGTGACCCATACGGACGGCTACCCGGTCGATCACATCACGACGGACTCGCTGCTCATCGGCATGGCGGAGCGTTACGACGTCGTCATCACCGCCGAGGACGGGGTGTTCCCGCTGGTCGCGCTGGCCGAGGGCAAGGACGCGCGCGCCCTCGCCGTGCTGAACACCGGGAGGTCGAGGGACCTGCCTTCGCCCGCCTCCTACCCCGACGAGCTGGACGGGCGCCTCCTGCTGGCCCACCAGCTGACCGCCGACGACTCGGTGACGTTCCCGGACGAGGAGCCGGACCGCGAGATCCAGATCAAGCTGACCGGCAACATGAAGTGGTACGACTGGAGTTTCGACCGCCGGCCGTACTCGGTCGAGCAGCGGCATCCGGTCCGTCAGGGCGAGCGGGTCCGGATCACGTTCCTCAACCACACCGGCATGTGGCACCCGCTGCACCTGCACGGCCACACCTTCGCCCTCGTCGGCCCGGACGGGCTCGGCCCCCGCAAGGACACCGCGATCGTGCTGCCGCAGGACAGGCTGGTGGTGGACTTCTACGCGGACAACCCGGGGCTGTGGATGCTGCACTGCCACAACCAGTACCACTCCGAGTCGGGAATGATGACCATCCTCGGCTACCTGAAGTGACCGACGTGCCCGAGCGGCCGCTGCGAACGCCGCGCGCCGCCGGGCTGGCCGGGGTGCTGTTCGCGCTGCTGTTCGCGGCGGCGATGGTCCTGATCCGGCTGGGGATCCCCGAGGGCGTGGACGCGGTCGCCCTCCGGGGGCCCACCGACTCCGCGCGGCGCGGTGCGGTGCGGGCGGCACTGGCGCTGGTGCCGTTCGCCGGCATCTTCTTCCTGTGGTTCACCGGTGTGGTCCGCGATCACTTCGGGGACGCCGAGGACAAGTTCCTGGCGACCGTCCTCCTGGGCAGCGGGCTGGTGTTCGTGGCCGCGATGTTCGGGGCGGCCGCGGCCGCCGACGCGGTGCTCGCGGTCGCGCACCGGCCAGGCGCGCAGGACGGGCCCGCCGCCTGGGACTTCGGCCGCCATTTCGCGTACACGCTGATGACCGGGTACGCGATGCGGATGGCGGCGGTCTTCGCCTGCTCGCTGTCGGTGCTGGCACACCGGCTGGGGGTGCTGCCGCGGTGGCTGACGCTGCTCGGTCTGCTCACCGCCCTGGTACTGCTGTTCGCCGCGTCGAACGTGCCGTGGGCCGAGCTGGTGTTCCCGGCGTGGGCGCTGGTCCTCAGCACACACATCCTGCTGTCCGGCAACCACCGCCCAAGCCCCGGCACGGCGACGGCCGGGTAGACCGGGCGGGGGCACCACGGCGGCTGTGCGAGGCGTCTCCCAACGTGGCCGCTCCGGGGCGGGGCCGCGTCTGCCGGATGAGGCGGCTGCGGGGAGGGCGCGGCAGCCGCGGCCGTTCCCGCCCCGGCCGTACGGCCGGGTAAGGCGACTCCCCGCCGTATCGCGTCGCCCCGGCGAGGCGGGTCCCGGCGAAGGCCCAGCGCCGGGCTGAAGCAGCTCCGGGTGAAGTGGCCCCGGGCAGGGGCAAGCCGGCTACGCGGGGCCGCTCCGACGGGCCGTACGGCCAGGTGGGCGGCCCCCGCCGTGCCCCCGTCGGCCGGGTGAGACAGCCCCCGACGGAGCCGGCCCCTCCGACCGGCTGAGGCGGCTCCGCGTGGGGCCGCAGCACCCGGCTGAGCCGGCTCCGGGTGGGACGCTGCGGCTGCGCGAGGCCGCTACCGCCCCGGCCGTACAGCCGGGCGCGGCGGCTCCCCGCCGCCCCCCCCGTCGTCGGCCCGCCGAGGCGGCTCCCGACGGGGCCGCTCCGACCGGACGAGGCAGCTCCAGGCAGGACCGCAGCGCCCGCCTGCAGCAACTCCCAGCAGCGGCGCCACGACTGCGTAAGGCCACTCCCGTCCCGGCCGTAGCGCGCTGCGGCGGCTCCCCGCCGTACCCCCGTCGGCCCGGCGAGGCCGCTCCGTCGTGCGGTCGGCGTCACCCCATCGGCGGGTCCTGGCGCGCGGAGAGGGCATCGGAGCTTCGATCCTGACGGGGGATGACCGCCGTCCGAGGGTGTCCGCCGAGCGGGTGGCTCCCGAGGACCTGGCCGCCGGAAGGGCGGGTCGCCAATGAGGCTTGTCGTCGATCTCAACAAGTGCCAGGGATACGCGCAGTGCGCGTTCCTCGCGCCGGGCGTGTTCACCATGCACGGCGAGGAGTCGCTGGTCTACAACCCGCGGCCCGGCACGGAGCAGCGGGAGAAGGTCGCGCGCGCCGTCGCGGCATGCCCGGTGCAGGCGATCACGGCCGAGGGGCTGCGCGACACGGGCGAGGAGCCGGTCGGTGCCGGGCGGGAGGCCTCCGATGCCCGCTGAGGCGTTCCACGAGTGGCTCAGACGCGAAGGCCGGATCGTGATCGTGGGTGCCTCGCTTGCGGGTCTGCGGGCCGCGGAGACCCTGCGCGCCGAGGGGTTCACCGGATCGCTCACCATGATCGGCGACGAGCCCTACGAGCCGTACGACCGTCCCCCGTTGTCCAAGGCGGTACTGCTCGGCAGGGCGTCCCCCGACCACACCGAGCTGCCCCGGCGCCGGGACATCGACGCGACCTGGCGGCTCGGGGTCGCGGCGGCCGGTCTCGACATGGCGGCCGGGCGGGTGCGGCTGGCGGACGGCGAGGAGGTCCCCTACGACCGGCTGCTGATCGCGACCGGTGTGCGCGCCCGGCCCTGGCCGAAGGAGGAGGAGGCCCAGCTGGACGGCGTGTTCGTGCTGCGCACCCGGGACGACGCGGTCCGTCTGCACCGTCGTATGAAGGGTCCGCCGCGCCGGGTGCTGGTCATCGGGGCCGGCTTCACCGGTTCGGAGATCGCCTCGGCGTGCCGGGACCAGGGCATCGCGGTCACGGTCGCGGAGCGGGCCGACGCCCCCCTGGTGGGCGCGCTCGGCGGGGTGGTCGGCGCGGTGGCCGCGGAGCTGCAGCGGGAGAACGGGGTGGACCTGCGCACCGGGGTCATGGTCACCGGTCTGGAGGGGGACTCGACGGGCCGGGTGCGGGTCGCGCACCTGTCCGACGGCAGTTCCGTCGAGACGGACGTGGTGGTGGTCTCGCTGGGCGCGACCCGCAACACCGACTGGCTGGCCGGCTCCGGTCTCGGCGCGGGACCGCGCGGCATCGCCTGCGACGCGGGCTGCCGGGCCTTCGACTTCCGGGGCATCGTCACCGACGACGTCTACGTCGCGGGGGACGTCGCCCGATCCCCGCATCCGCTGTTCGGCTACCAGTTCCTGTCGCTGGAGCACTGGGGCAACGCCGTCGCCCAGGCGGAGGTGGCCGCGCACAACATGATCAGCGCCGGCGCCGACCGGCGACCGCACATGTGGGTGCCCGCCTTCTGGTCCTCGCAGTTCGGCGTGAACATCAAGTCGGTGGGCGTTCCGTCCATGGGCGAGGAGGTCATGATCACCCAGGGGTCGCTGACCGAGCGGCGGTTCGTCGGGGTGTACGGCTACCAGGGCCGGGTGATCGCCGCCGTGAGCTTCGACAACACGCGGTGGCTGGACTTCTACCAGCGGCTCATCGAGACGGGTGCGCCGTTCCCTGTGGAGTTCCCGACGGTGGACCGCCGGCCCGAGGGCCGCAAGGCGGTTCCGGCCGACTTCCCCGACCCGTCGCTGCCGACGCACGGCCCGACCGTGACTCTCAGTGGCTACTCCCCGACCGACCGGCGGCTCGTCTTCACGCCGGCCCGCCACTGAACCGGCGCCCGCCCTCGACCCGGATCTCCGGCCTCCACGCCCCAAGGACCCGACATGACGCACGGCCCGCTCCTGCACCGGATCACCGACTACGCCAACCGCGCCGACCCGTATCCGCTCTACGAAGAGCTGCGCAAGACACCGGTGCTGCACGAGGAGGAGGACGGCCCCTACGCCGTCAGCTCGTACTACGACATCCTCGGGCTGCTCCACGACCCGAGGGTCAGCTCGGACGCCACCAACCTCACCGCCGCCGGCGCGGACGAGTTGTCGGGACCGGAGGCCACGGGGCTGCCGCCGAGTTTCATCAGGCTCGACCCGCCCGAGCACGACCGGCTGCGGCGGATCGCCAACAGCTCCTTCGGCCCGCCGCACCGGCCCGACCGGATCGACTCCATGAGCGGGGAACTCGGCGGGATCGTCACCGAGCTCATCGACGGCTTCGGCGACGCGCGGCAGATCGACATCGTCGACCGGTTCGCCTACCCCTTCCCGGTGACGGTGATCTGCCGGCTGCTCGGAGTGCCGCGCGAGGACGAGCCGCGTTTTCGCGCCTGGGTGGACCCCATCGTCGCCGCGCTGGACCCGGAGACCCGGCAGAGCGGCGACGACGGCTTCCAGCGCGCGGCGCAGGAGGCCCGGATGCAGCTCGGCATGTACCTGGCCGGTCTGGTCGAGCAGCGCACCAAGGAGCCCCACGACGACCTGCTGTCCGACCTCGCGGCCAGTCACGGCACGGACGGGACCATGTCGATGATGGAGGTGCTCAGCACGGCGGTGCTGCTGCTGATCGCGGGCCACGAGACGACGGTCAACCTCATCACCAACGGGATGCTCACCCTGCTGCGCCACCCGGAGCACCTGCACCGGCTGCGCGAGGATCCGGGACTGTCCGTCAGGATCGTGGAGGAACTGCTGCGTTACGAGCCTCCGGTGCACATGGTGCCGCAGCGCACCTGTGTCGCCGACATCGAGCTGCGCGGGGTCACGATTCCCAAGGGCGCGCGGATCTGGCTGATGCTCGCCGCGGGCAACCGGGACCCGGAGCGGTTCCCGGACCCCGACCGGTTCGACCCCGACCGCGAGGACATCGAGCACCTCGGCTTCGGCAGCGGCATCCACATCTGCTTCGGCGCGCCGCTGGCACGGCGGGAGGCGCAGCTCGCGCTGGCCGAGCTGGCCCGCCGACTGGACAACCCCCGCCTGGTGGAGGACCCGCCGCCCTACCGGCGGAACGCGGTGCTGCGCGGCCCGCGCCATCTGAACGTCGCCATCGACTCGGTGCGTCCGTGAGGTCCAAAATTCGGTAAGAGTCTGGACAGATTTAAAAAACACGACAAAATGGACTGCATCCCCCCACCACCGCTTTGAGGAGCCGCCCAGGTATGGCGTCGTACGGAGCCGACCAGAACGCGACCCCGCCTCCCCACCCCGATCTGGGCCCGGCCCGCGGCTGCGAGACCTGCCTGGGCTGGGGGACCGTCGTCACCGATGACGGACACCACGAACTGTGCGCCACCTGCCAGCAGGGCGCGTACGACGACCCGCCACTCGACACGCGTACCTCGTCGCCCCGCACGAGTGGTACGTAGCCCGACTCGGCCGTAGCGTCTTTAAGGAGCCAGGACGTCGTCGGCCGGGAGCGGACATGGGCAGACACACAATGAGGACAGCGGTCGCGCTCTGCGCCGCGGGGCTGCTCGCGGCGAGCGCGGGTACGGCCTCCGCCGCCGCACCGGCGGCCCCGCACGGGAAAACGAACTCGCCGCACGCCGCGAAGCGAACGGACGGCGGGCCGGTGCTGGTCGACTGCCTGTGGAAGCCACGGCAGCGGCCCGGCGCGTTCATCCTCGCCTGCGGTGACGGCAACAGCGTCCTGTCCGCCCTGCGGTGGTCGCAGTGGAACGACCAGTCAGCGACGGCCAGGGGCTACAACCTCGTCAACGACTGCAAGCCGTACTGCGCGGCCGGGCGGTTCCACGACTACCCGGTCATCGTGCGGCTGGACAGCCCGGCCCCCTGGAAGAAGCGCCCGGAACTACGGCACTTCACCCGGCTCAGCCTGGAGTTCCCGGCAGCCCGCCCTGAGGGTGCCTCCCGGGTGGAGACGTATCCCCTCTGGGACTGAGCACAGGGGCGGCGTACCGACCTCACCTTCCGGCGCGGATTTTTCGTCCGTGGCCGGAAGGCTTGTGAAGGGGTCCCTCTGGGCACTCGGGAGTCCCGGAGCCGCGGGGTCCCCGGTGGGACCGGGCGCGACGGCCGGGTGATCGCCCAGGCAAGGGGAGAACGTGTCGTGACGCTGCGCATCGGGGCAGAGGAAGAGTTCCACGTGCTCGACGTGGAGAGCGGCCGGCTGGTGCCGCGCGCCGGCGCCGTACTGGACCGGCTACGCAGGCCCGGTTTCACCACCGAGCTCCAGCAGTCCGTCGTGGAGGCCAACAGCTCGGTGCACGACACCCTCGACGCCCTCCTCGCGGACCTGGCCCGGTCGCGGCGGCTGCTGGACACGGCGGCCTCCTCGCTCGGCCTGGCCACGGTGGCCGCCGGCACCGTGCCCCTGGCACGGGTCGGTTCCGGCAACGTCACTCCCGGGCGACGCTACCGGCACATGGCCGACCAGTACCGGAGGGTCGCCGACGAACAGCTCATCTGCAGCGCGCAGGTGCACGTGGACATACCGGACCGGGACACCGCCGTACGCGCCATGTGCCTGGTCGCGCCATGGCTGCCGCCGCTGCTGGCCCTGTCGGCCAGTTCGCCGTTCTGGCTCGGCGCGGACACCGGCTACGCGAGCTGGCGGACGATGCTGTGGCAGCGCTGGCCGACCGCCGGACCACCCGGCTGCTACGCCGACGCCGCCGCCTACGACGCCGCCCTGGAGGACCTGATCCGCTCGGGAGTCATCGCCGACGCCGGCATGATGTACCACGACGTACGGCCCTCCGCGCACCAGCCCACGCTGGAACTGCGGATCTGCGACGCCTGCCCGCGCGTGGAGACGGTCGTGCTGGTCGCGGGGCTGTTCCGGGCGCTGGTCCGGGACGCCTGCGACCGGCTGGCCCGCGGGGACGGCGGCCGGTGCGACGGCCACCACGAGTGGCTGCGGGCCGCCGGCTGGCAAGCCGCCCGCTCGGGCCTGGAGGGCACGCTGGTCGACCCGGTCACCCGGCGCCCGGTTCCCGCCCCCGAGGTGCTGCGCGCCATGGCGGCCCGGCTCCGCCCCTCGCTTGAGGCGTCCGGCGACTGGGCGGCCGTGCACGAACTCCTCACCCGGGCCCTGGCCTGCGGCAGTGCCGCGCACCGGCTGCGGCGGGCGGCCGAGGAGGAGGACCTGCTCGCCAGCATCGACCTGCTGGTCGCCGAGACCCGCGGCGCCGCCGGCCCGCGCCCGGTCGCACCGGCCCGCCCCGTCCGCGCCCCCCGTCCCCGCCCGATCGCCGGCGCCGGAACCTGACGGGACCTTCTCGTCCCGGCCCGACCCGCGAGCCGCCCGCACCGGCGGCGCCCGACGACCGTCCCAGGAGAGTGGTCAGCGCCATGTCACCCGCCCCCACCCCCGCAGCCACCGACGACTGCCCGGCCGTCCCGGCCTCCCCAGGGGGGCCGTGCCCCTCGGTCACGGACGGCAGACCCCCCGCGGCAGCCGAGGAGGCCGCCGCGGAAGGGAGGGCCTTCTGATGTGCGGGCTCAGCGGAGAGGTCCGGTTCGACGGGCGGCAGCCGGGCCTGGCCGCGGTCGAGCGGATGACCGACCGGCTCGCGCCCCGCGGGCCGGACGGACGCGGGGTGTGGTCGCAGGGGCCCGTCGCCCTCGGACACCGGCGGCTGAAGATCATCGACCTGACGGACAGCGGCGGTCAGCCGATGGCCGATCCCCGGGCGCGGGTCGTCGGCGTGTTCAACGGATGCGTCTACAACTACCGCGAGCTGCGCCGCGAACTGGCCTCGCGGGGCCACCAGTTCTTCTCGGAGTCCGACACCGAGGTGATCCTGAAGGCGTATGTGGAGTGGGGTACCTCCTGCGTCGAGCACTTCACCGGCATGTTCGCCTTCGTGATCGTCGAGCAGGACAGCGGGCGGGTGGTCCTGGCCCGCGACCGGCTGGGCATCAAGCCGCTGTACCTCACGGAGTCGCCCGGACGGCTCCGGTTCGCCTCCTCGCTGCCCGCGCTGCTGGCGGCCGGCGGGGTCGACACCTCCATCGACCCCTTCGCGCTGCACCAGTACCTGAGCTGGCACGCGACCGTGCCCGCGCCCCGCACCGTCCTCAACGGCGTGCGCAAGCTGCCGCCGGCCACCGTCCGGGTCGTCGAACCGGACGGCACGTACCGCGACCACCGCTACTGGCAGCCGGACTACACGCGCCGCCCCGAGTACGCCGGTCTGAGCGACGAGGACTGGACGGACGCGGTCCTTCAGGCGCTGCGCACGGCCGTACGCCGCCGGATGGTCGCCGACGTGCCGGTGGGCGTGCTGCTGTCGGGCGGCCTGGACTCCAGCCTCATCGTGGCGCTGCTGGCCGACGAGGGGCAGTGCGACCTGGCCACGTTCAGCGTCGGCTTCGAGTCCGAGGCAGGCGAGGAGGGCGACGAGTTCCACTACTCCGACCTGGTGGCACGGCACTTCGGCACCGACCACCACCAGCTGATGGTCCCCTCCGACCGGGTCTCGCAGGCCCTGGAGGGTGCCGTGCTGGCCATGAGCGAGCCCATGACCAGCCACGACGTGGTCGCCTTCCACCTGCTGTCCGAGCAGGTGGCCAAGGAGGTCAAGGTCGTGCAGAGCGGCCAGGGCGCCGACGAGGTCTTCGCCGGCTACCACTGGTATCCGGCGATGGCGGACGTGCCCCGGCACCGAGCGGCCGACGCGTACGCCGAGACGTACTTCGACCGGCCGCACGCCGACCTCGCGCGGATGCTCGACCCGTCGGTGCTGCCCGGCCACGACGTCTCCGGCGACTTCGTGCGGGCGCACATGGCCGTGCCGGGCGCCGAGACCGCGCTGGACGCGGATCTGCGGCTGGACACCCACGTGATGATGGTCGACGACCCCGTCAAACGGGTCGACAACATGACCATGGACTGGGGGCTCGAGGCCCGCGTGCCGTTCCTCGACCACGAGCTGGTCGAGCTGGCCGCCGCCTGTCCGCCCGGACTCAAGCTCGCGGACGGCGGCAAGGGCGTCCTGAAGGCGGCGGGCCGCGAGGTCCTGCCGCGGGAGGTCGTCGACCGGCCCAAGGGCTACTTCCCCGTACCGGCGATCAAGCACATGGCCGCGCCGGTGCTGCTACGCGTCCGCGAGGCCCTCGACGCCCCCGAGGCGCGGGCCCGCGGTCTGTTCCGCCAGAGTTACGTCGACGAACTGCTCGCCGCGCCGGACGCCCACCGCACCAAGCGCGGGGCGAACGCGCTGTGGCAGGTTGCTTTGCTGGAGATATGGCTGCAGACCCACGGAATCCAGTGACCGGCGAGCCCCCCGGTGCGCTCCCGCCCGGGGACGCGGGTGACGCGCGGGCCGCCCCGCCGGGGCGGCCACACCCTGATCGGGCCGCAAGCCCGCCGAGCCCTGCGCCGGGCGGCCCTGCGGCGAGCACAGCAGACCCCGCCCCGGGCGGCCCTGCCGCGAGCACGGCGGACCCCGCACCGGGGCACCGGACCGAAAGCGGGGCGGAGCCCCCGCCGGACGGGCGGGCCCGAACCACCACCGACCACAGCGAGACCGGCCGCACGGACGATGCGGCCGGCCAGGACCGCCGGGCGCGAGGCACGGCGAGCGGCCCCGCGCCGGACGGCCGGGCGCTGAACGAGACCGGCCGGGGCTCGAACCCCGCCCCCGGCGGCCCTGCCGCGAGCACGGCGGACCCCGCACCGGGGCACCGGACCGAAAGCGAGGCGGAGCCCCCGCCGGACGGACGGGCCCGAACCACCACCGACCACAGCGAGACCGGCCCCACGGGCGACTCGTCCGGCCACGAGCAGGATCGCCGGGCCGGAGGCGCGCCGGACGGCCGGGGCGCGAGCGCGTGCGAGCGCGCACGGTCCGGCTCGGGCAGCGGCGGCGCGGACTCCTTCCGGGGCGACCGGCCCGAGAGCGGGGCGGACTTCCCGCCGGGTGACCGGGCCGGTCAGGCAGCGGCCCCCACGTGGAGCAGCCGGGCCGTGGCGGCGGGGAACGCCGCGCAGCGGTCGGGTACGACATCGGCGGACCGCGGCGTGGACGGAGGCGCCGCGGACGCGGAGTACACCGCGGGTCCCGTGCGCACGCCGTCGCCGGGGTGGGTGCCACACCGGCCGGAGGGACCGGCCGGGCAGCCGCCGCCGGCCGTTCCCGGGCAGGTGGGGCGCGGCGGGGCGCAGGCCGCGCCCGAGGTCGTGCTGGTGCCGGACGCGGCCCTGCCGCTGGACGCGGTGCCGCGGGTGCTCGTCTCGCACGGATGCTGGTACCCCTCCGTCGACCCCGACGGGCGCAATGTCGCGTTCATCTGCGACCGGGGCGGGGTGCCCCAGCTGTGGGCGGGCCCGGTCGACGGCGACGACGTGCATCTGCTGGACACCGAGCCGGATCCGGTGACCGAGGTCGCCTGGTCGCCCGACGGCCGGTGGATCGCGTACACCACCGCACCGGGCGGCAGCGAGCACACGCGCGTGTTGTGCGTACGGCCCGACGGCACCGGGCGACGTGTCCTGGCGGGCGGCGAGCCGGGGAGTTCGGCGTACCTCGGCTGCTGGACGCACGACGGTTCGGCGCTCGCCGTGACCGTCGCCGAGGCCCCCACGTACCTCGCGCCGCCGGCCGGAACGGAGGCCGGCGCGGGCACCGCCGCCCCCGGCTCGCTCGTCTCCGGCACCGCCATGACGGTCCACCCGGAAGGCTGGACCGCGCGCGACGGCCGCGCCACCCTCCTGGGCGCACCGTCCCGCCCCCGGCCCCCGGCGGCGCGCGTCCCCGAGGTCGACGGACTCCCCGCCGCGGACCGCGGTACGGCCGCGGCCGAACCCGCGCCCCGGACCCTGTCGGCGTACCTCGTCGACCCCGACGGGTCGGCCGCCCCCGCGCTGGTGGCGAGCGAACGGGACGCCGCCACCCTGCGCGTGTGCGACATCAGCAGGGACGGGCGGCTGGCGCTGGTGCGCCGGGGACCGCGGGCACGGCGGGAGGCCCTGGTGGTGCGGACCAGGGATCTGCGGGTGACCTGCGCGCTGCCCGTCGCCGACGGCGACCCGTGGATCGGCACGTTCGCGCCGGACGGCCGTACGGTGTGGCTGCGCAGCGACCACGACCGTGAGCACGCCGCCCTGTACGCGGTCGCCCTCGACCGGCGGGGGCGCCGCCTCGGCCTCACGGTGGCCGCCCAACGCGACGGGAGCGGCCTGGAGTTGCTCGCCGTGGACCGCGACGGCCGCGGCGCAGTGCTGTGCTGGAACGAGCGCGGGGTCAGCGAGCTGGAGGTGGCCCCACTGGTCCCGGTGCCCGGCACCGCCCTGGGTCCGTCCCGCGCCGTGCCCCTGCCGCACGAGGTCGTCACCCGGGTCGCCGTCACCGCGGACCCGGACGCGCCCGTCGTGGCGCTGTCGGGATCGCTGCGCCGGCCGGGCGTCTGGTGGCTCCCGCAGGGCGCCGCGCTGCGCACCCCGTGGTCCTCCCGCGACGAGGACGTCGTCGCCCCCGGCGTCCACCGTCCCGTACGGCCGGTGCCGGTGCGCCCCGTCGCCCGGGACGGACTGAACCTCGGCGGCTGGTACTACCGCGCGCCGGGCCGCTCGCCGCTGGAGCCCGCGCCCTGCGTCCTGCATCTGCACGGCGGCCCGGAGGAGCAGGAGCGGCCGGTGTTCGACCCGCTGTACCACGAGCTGCTGGGCCGGGGGCTGGACGTCTTCGCCCCCGATGTGCGCGGCTCGTCCGGTTACGGCCGTTCCTTCGTCGACGCGGACCTGGGCCGGGGCAGGTTCGCCGCGATCGACGACGTCGCCGACTGCGCGGCGCACGTCCTCCTGGAGGGCCTGGCCGACCCGCTCCGGCTGGCCGTGATGGGCCATTCCTACGGCGGCTATCTGACGATGGCGTCCCTCGTGTGGCATCCGGAGCTGTTCCGCACCGGCGTCCCGGTGTGCGGGATGTCGGACTTCGCGACGTTCTTCGCGGGCACCGAGCCGTGGCTGGCGCAGTCGGCCGCGCACAAGTACGGGCATCCGGAGCGCGACCGTGAGCTGCTGCGCGCGCTGTCGCCGATGAGCCGTGTCGACGCGTTGCGCGTTCCGGTGCTGGCGGTGCACGGTGAACACGACACCAACGTGCCGCCGGGCGAGTCCGAGCAGTTCGTGCGGGCGGCCCGGGAGCGCGGGGTGGAGGCGGAACTCCTCGTCCTGCGCGACGACGGGCACGACTTCCGGCGCGCGGACAACCGCCGCGCCTTCCGCAGGACCGCCGCCGACTGGATCCAGCGTCACCTGACCGGCTGACACCGGGAGGTTTCGGCACACGGCGACCGAGGCAACCCCTCTTCCTCGGGTCCTGTGGTCACGGTGACGGGAAGTGAGGCGTCATGTGGAAGCGCGGTGAGCGCGCCCGGCGGGCTCGCGAACCCCTGCCGTTGGAGTTGTGCGACCAGTGCGGCGCGACCTTCCCTCAGGACGAGGCGGAACGCGGTTGGGTTCCCGACTCCTCCAGCGTCCATCCCACCAACGACTGGTTCGACGGCCTGCGCCGCGTCACCGCGTGTTCCGACGCGCACTTGGCGGCCGTCCGGGAGGAGTACCGGCGCCGTGACTTCGTACCGGAGGAGCTCTGGGCCGCCAAGATCGACCGTGCTCTCGGCACCGGCGGTCAGGTCACCACGCTGGAGGAGCTCGGCCGCCGTACGGGGCTGCACGAGCCGGAGATCCGCCGTGCCGTGGCGTGGCACAACGCGCGCCGGAGGCGGCAGCCGCCGCCCTGAGCATGGGCGGTACGGGTGGCGACGGCGGTCACGTCGAGCCGAACACGCCGCCGACCGACGCGGCGATCCTCTGCCGCAGGGTGCGGCGCCCGATGCGGGACAGGGACGGCTGTTTCGCGTCCCGGCTGCCGATGGCCGCCGCCCAGTCGGGCGGGGTCTCGCCGTCCACCACGAATTCCAGCAGGACCGGCCCGGTGGCCCTCAGGGCGCCCTCCCAGACGGCGGCCACCTGGCCCGGGTGGGCGCAGCGCACGCCGGGCAGGCCGAGCAGCCGGGCGTATGCGGTGTAGGACACCTCGGGCACCTCGGCGGAGGGGGCGAGCAGCGGGTCCCCGGCCGCTCTGCGGCGTTGCCAGGTCAGCCGGTTCATGTCGCCGTTGTTGAGGACGCAGAACACCAGGGGCGGCCCGTCCGCCAGGCGTTCGAGGTGCCGCCGGACGGTGATCAGCTCGTTCATCCCGCTCGTCTGCAGGGCCCCGTCGCCGATCAGCGCGACGACCGGACGCTCGGGGAGGGCCAGCCGGGCGGCCACCGCGTAGGGCACGGCGGACCCCGGTGTGCCCAGGTGCCCCGACAGGGAGGCGCGCATGCCGTTGCGCAGTTCCAGGTGGCGGGTCCACCAGTCCAGGGCGGAGCCGGCGTCGGCGACGACCACGCAGCGGTCGGGCAGGCGCGCGGACAACTCGGCGACGACGGAACGGGGGTTGACCACCCCGCCGAAGAACAGTGACGCCTTCGCCCGGCCCCGCGCGCGCCACTCCCGCACCGCCTGCTCGACGTCCGTGCGCCACCTGAGGTCCTCGCGGCGGTGCAGCAGCGGGAGGACGAGGTCGAGGGCGGCGGCGACCTCGCCCGTCAGCCGGCCGGTCACGGCGGCTTCGGGCAGCGCCGGACGGGCGGCTGCGTCCGCGTCCACGGTCACCACGCGGGGGCCCGGCACGGGGACCAGACCTCCGTCGAAGTCCTCGGCGCCCACCAGGAGCAGCGTGTCGCACTCGCGCAGCAGCGCCGCGGCGACCGTGCTGCCGGACGGGGCGGCCGTACCGGTCACCCACGGCAGGTCGTCGGGCAGGACGTCGCGGGCCAGGGGCGTCTTTGCGACGCCCGCTCCCAGCAGTTGGGCCACCCCCGCGACCTGGCCGGAGGCCGCGGCCCCACCGGGCCCGGCGACGACCGCGACCCTGCGGCCGGCGTTCAGCACGTCGGCCGCGTGCCGGGCGTCCCGCTCCTCAGGACGCAGCAGCGACGGGCGAAGGCGGGCCGGGGCCCCGGCCGTACGGTCCTCCTCCGGCGGAACCGGGGCGGCCTCGGCCTCCAGGACCGCGCGCGGCACGATCAGCGTGGCGACCCCGCGGCCGGTGAGCGCGGCCTGCACGGCCCGGTCGAGCGCGTCCGGCACGTGCCGCGGCTCGGACACCGACGCGCAGAACTCGGACACCTCGTCGAAGAGCCGGGTCACCGGGACCGTATGCCGCCCGGCGCCACCGTACGGACCGGGCTCTTCCCGCCCCACGACGGCCAGCACCGGCTGCCGGTCCAGCGCCGCGTCGTACAGGCCGCTCAGCAGTTGGAGGGCGCCGGAGCCGGCCGGGGCCAGGCAGCAGCCGGGCCGCCCGGTGAACTTCGCGTGGGCGCACGCCATGAGCGCGGCCGGCTCCCCGTGCCTGGCCCGGACGAACTCCGGCCCGTCCCGCTCGTCCCCGAGCACCCCGGCCAGGGCGTCCACCTCGGGACCCGGGACGCCGAAGACCCGGTCCACCCGCCACGCCCGCAGACGTGCGGCGATGAGTTCACTGACGCCGGCCACACGGACCTCCCGCAGCGACGAGCCGAGGATCGCGGCACCGGGTAGCCCGCCCCCGCACGGCCAAACCGTCCGCTGATCGACGTCACACGGACGGCCGTCGCTCCGCGTGCCGGTTCCACACGGCGGGAGCCGCCGCGCCGCGGGCCGCCGGTGCCCCGCGGGCGCGGTTTTGGGCGCGCGCGGTCCGGGCACCCGTGCCAGGCTCGAAACGAGCACCGTGGTGCGGGCTTCACGCGGCGGCAGAAAGGCGGGCACGGCGTGGCGGTGGCTGACGGGCACGCATCCACCCGGCCGCCTGCGCGCGCCGAGCGGGTGGTCCGCGCGGTCGACGAGCGACTGCCGCTGTCCATGGCGGGCCGGGAGTTCCTGCGCAAGGCGTTCCCCGACCACTGGGCGTTCCTGCTCGGCGAGATCGCCCTGTACAGCCTGCTGGTCCTGGTGCTGACGGGCGTCTGGCTGAGCTTCTTCTTCCACCCGGGCATGACGGAGCTGTCGTACACCGGCTCCTACGCGCCCTTGCGCGGACAGCTCACGTCGCAGGCGTACGCCTCGGTGCTGCACATCAGCTTCGACGTCCGCGGCGGCCTGCTGCTGCGGCAGATCCACCACTGGGCCGCGCTGGTGTTCGTCGCCGCGATCGGCGTGCACCTGCTGCGGATCTTCTTCACGGGTGCCTTCCGCCGGCCCCGGGAGGCGAACTGGATGGTCGGGGTGACGCTGTTCGGGGCCGGCCTGCTGGAGGGTTTCTGCGGCTACTCGCTCCCCGACGACCTGCTGTCGGGCACCGGTCTGCGCACCGCCCAGGGCATCATGCTGTCGATCCCGGTGGTCGGCACGTACTTCCAGTTCTTCGTGTTCGGCGGCGAGTTCCCCGGGCACGAGATCATTCCGCGCCTGTACGTGTTCCACATCCTGCTGCTGCCCGGGCTGCTCCTCGCCCTCGTGGGCGTCCACCTGGGCTTCGTGGTGTACCACAAGCACACCCAGTGGGCGCGGCCCGGTCACACCAACCGGAACGTGATCGGCAAGCCCCTCTTCCCGCAGTACACGGCGAAGTCGGTCGGCCTGTTCTTCATCCTGACGGGCGTACTGGCGCTGCTCGGCGCGCTGGTCCAGATCAACCCGGTCTGGGACTTCGGGCCCTACCGGCCCGACCACGTCTCCCTCGACGCCCAGCCGGACTGGTACGTGGGCTTCCTGGAGGGCGCACTCAGGCTGATGCCCGCCGCCGAGACGAACGTCGCCGGGCACACGATCGCGTGGGACGTCTTCCTGCCGGGCGCGGTGCTGCCCACGGTCCTGTTCCTCGTGCTGTACGCCTATCCCTACTTCGAGCGGTGGCTCACGGGCCCCCGCCCGGAGCAGCACCTGTGCGACCGGCCGCGCAACGAGGCCACCCGCACCGCCCTGGGAGTGGCGGCCGTCTCCGTGTACGCGGTGCTGCTGCTGGCGGGCGGTCAGGACGTGCTGTCGTACGTGTTCCACGTGCCGTTCGAGCTGCTGACGTACTGCCTGCGCGTCGCCCTGTTCCTGGTGCCGTTCGTGGCCTACCACGCGACGAGGCGGGCCTGCCTCGGGCTTCAGGCGGGCGACCGGCGGCGGCTGCTGGAGGGACAGGTCACGGCGCGGGTGCGGCGCCGGCCCGGAGGCGGGTACGAGGAGGCGCGGACCCTGCTGCCGCGCGAGGAGGCGTACCGCATCCTCGTGCGCGACGAACCACGGCCCCGCGCGGCGGGGACCGAGCCCTGGCGCTGGTTCCGCGGACACCGGATCCGCAACGCCCTGAGCCGGTGGTACTTCGCCCCACGCGTGGAGCTGCCCGCCACCGAGTTCCAGCGGCAGCGGATCAAGGTCGCGCGCGCCGGTCCGGCGCACACCGGGAACACGGATGAGAGCTGAGCGAGGAGGTCCGGACATGACCGACGGCAACACGACGGCGCCGAACGCGGCGGGCGGCGATCCGCCGGCGTCACGGAACCTGTGGTTCGGGCCGCTGCCGAACGTGGCGCAGGCGTCCGGATACACCGACACACCGCCCCGGATGGGCTTCTTCACCGACACCTCCGTGTGCATCGGCTGCAAGGCCTGCGAGGTGGCGTGCAAGGAGTGGAACGCGGTGCCGGAGGACGGCCTCGAACTGACCGGCATGTCCTACGACAACACCCAGGGGCTCGGCGCCGACACCTGGCGGCACGTGGCCTTCATCGAGCAGCGCGTGCAGGTGGGCGGCGGTCAGGAGCCGGGGGCGGGCGCAGGCGGTTTCGACGCGTTCGAGGCGGCCCGGCAGCTCGGTTCCGCGCCCTCCCCCACGTCGGAGCCGGCGGGCGCGCCGGCCGACGTGATCTCCCCGGTGTCGCCCGACGGGCGCACCGAGCTGCGCTGGCTGATGTCGTCCGACGTGTGCAAGCACTGCACCCACGCGGCCTGCCTCGACGTGTGTCCGACCGGCGCGCTGTTCCGCACCGAGTTCGGCACCGTCGTGGTCCAGGAGGACGTGTGCAACGGCTGCGGCTACTGCGTGCCCGCCTGCCCGTACGGGGTCATCGACCAGCGCAAGGAGGACGGCCGGGTCTGGAAGTGCACCTTGTGCTACGACCGGCTCGGCGTCGGCATGGAGCCGGCCTGCGCCAAGTCGTGCCCCACCGACTCCATCCAGTTCGGCCCGCTGGACGAACTGCGCGAACGGGCCGCCACGCGGGTGGCGCAGCTCCACGCGGCCGGTGTCACCGACGCCCGGCTGTACGGGGAGAGCCCGGACGACGGGGTCGGCGGCGACGGCGCGTTCTTCCTGCTGCTGGACGAGCCCGAGGTGTACGGCCTGCCGCCCGACCCGGTGGTCACCACCCGGGATCTGCCCTCGATGTGGAAGCACGCGGCGACCGCGGCCGTGTCGCTCGCGGCACTGGGCGTCGCCGCTTTCGTCAGGAGGCCACGATGAGCGAGTCCGACGTCACCCGTGAGGGTGTGAAGGGGGCGCGGCCCGGCCGGGACGCCCCGGTCGACGGCGCGGCCGGGCACGGGCGGCACCGGCGCCGCCGCGGACGCGGCGAGCAGTCGATGGTCCCGGAGGCCCAGTTCTCCTCCTACTACGGCAAACCGGTCATCAAGAAGCCGACCTGGAAGTCCGTCGACATCGCCGGCTACCTCTACCTCGGCGGCCTCGCCGGCGGGTCGTCGCTGCTGGCGGCGGGGGCGCAGGCCACGGGGCGGCCTGCGCTGGCCCGGACGGCGAAGCTGGGCGCGGCGGGCGCGATCTCCGCCTCGCTGGTCGCGCTCGTGCACGACCTCGGGCGGCCCGCCCGTTTCGTCAACATGCTGCGCGTGTTCAAGCCCACCTCGCCGATGAGCGTGGGGTCCTGGCTGCTGGCCGGGTACGCGCCGCTGACGGTGGTCGCCGCGGCCACCGATGTCGCGCGCCGTTACCGCCTGCTGGGCGCCGGTGCGACGGCGGGTGCCGCCGTGCTGGGTCCGGCGGTCGCCACGTACACCGCCGTGCTGATCTCCGACACGGCGGTGCCGTCGTGGCACGAGGGCTACCGGGAGATGCCCTTCGTGTTCGCCGGTTCGGGCGCCAGTGCGGCCGCCGGGCTGGCGCTGGCCTTCGTGCCGGCGGAGCAGGCGGGGCCCGCGCACCGTATGGCGGTGCTCGCGGCCGGGCTGGAGATGGGCGCCTTCCAGCTGATGAAACGCCGGATGGGCCTGGCCGCCGAGCCGTTCGAGCAGGGCGATGCCAAGCGTCTGCTGCGGGCGGCGGAGCTGCTCACGGCGGGCGGCACCGCGCTGGCGGTGGCCGCGGGCCGGCGCCGCGGCGGCCGCGCGCTGGCCGTGGCGGCCGGCCTGGCCCTGCTGTCCGGCTCAGCCGCGCTCAGGTTCGGCGTCTTCCACGCGGGCGTGGCCTCGGCGGAGGACCCCAAGTACACGGTCGTACCCCAACGGGAACGCCTCCGGGCCGCCGACACGGACTGACTGCCCGAGGCCGCCCTCCACCCGGCGCAGAAAACCCCGGGGCCGCCTGCGGCACCGGGGTTTCCCGGCACGGCGCGCGAACGCCGCCCGACGGCAAGGCGCCCAAGCGCCGCGCGAAGCGCCCCGCGGCGGGGGCCCGGGCTCCGCACGCGCGCGCTCCCGCCCGGCCGCCGGACGGGCGACCCGTGCGGACCTCAGCGAGCCGCCCGGGAGCACCGGCGCTCCACGTTGGTCCCGCCCATCTGCCAGGACGTCCAGGTCCCCGCAGGCCTCACGGCGACCTTCACCCGGCCGCCGGACGGCTCAGGTGTCGGGCCAGATCCGTCACGCCGGACGCCTTCAGGTCGGGCGGGTTGAAGGCGGAGGGGTACGGGGTCGGGGTCCGGTGCAGCCAGGCGGTGCGCAGGCCCGCTCGGGTCGCGCCGTCGATGTCCCACGGGTGGACGGCCACGAGCAGTGCGGAGGCCGCAGGTACGCCGAGTGTGCGCAGCGCGTGGGCGTAGGCGGCCTCGGCGGGCTTCCAGTGGCCGGCCGCGTCCCGGACGTCGAGGTGGGTCTCGAAGCAGTCCGCGAGCCCGGCGCGGGACAGGACCGCGCGGGTGGTGTCGGCGGAGCCGTTGGTCAGGGTCGCCAGCCGGTGGCCGGCCGCGAGCAGGGCGCGCACGCCCCCGGGTACGTCCGGGTGGACGGGCAGTTCCGGCAGCCCGGCCAGGATGTGCTCCACCAGCGGCTCGGGATCCCGTCCGGGCCGCCCCCGGGCGAGCAGCGTGCGCAGCCCGTCCGCGGCGACCTGCGCGAAGGGCGCGGGGCCACCGGCCAGGGTGAGGGCGATGCCGTCGCGCAGCACTCCGGCGAACCACTGCGGCAGCAGATCCGCGGACAGGCCGGCGTCCTCAAGGCGCGTCCCGAGCGCGGACATGTCCGTGAGGGTCTCGTTGACGTCGAAGACGAGGACGAGTCCCCGTGCGTCAGGGGACATACGCGCCTCCATCCGGCGGGAGTACGGCGGCCGACCGTTCCTCCCGGTTGGCCCAGGACCAGGTGACGGCCGCCGCGGCGATGCCGACCGGCAGCATGCCCACGATCATGGCGAGCCCCTCCGCCGGACGGCCCGCCGCGACGACGCCGACCGCGGGCAGGTCCAGCAGCGGCGCGGCCAGGAACAGGTACAGGCACCGGCCGGGATCGCTCAGGCGGTGCCGGGTGCCGGCGAGGACCGGCAGCCAGAAGAGCACCGCGGCCACCACCAGCGCCGTCTCGGCCGGCAGCGCGCCGCCCGGGGGCGGCAGCCGGAGAGGGTCGCCGAGCACCACCCAGGCGTGCAGCACCACCAGCAGCGGCAGGGCGACGACCGCGGGCACGCTCGACCGCCGCCACAGCGGCGAGTACCGGGTGAGCCGTACGACACCGGGGACAACCGCGGCCAGGACGAGCCCCGAAAGACCCATCGCCACCGCCGGGTGCGCCGAGTGGTCCACGGGTCACCGCTCCCCCGCGCTCGTGCCGTGCACGGCCAGCGCGATCGCCACGGCCAGCAGCGGAACGGCCAGGGCCAGCAGCCACAGACCGTAGACGAAGGCCAGCGCGACCAGCGCGCAGCCGAACGCGGCGGCCGGCACCGCTCCGGCGCCGCGGTCCGGCACCCGGTAGCGGACGTGCTGGTCCGGCCCGGAGCGCACGGAGGCGAGGACCAGTACCCCGGCCAGTTCCAGGAGGGCGACGACACCGCCCCACAGCCAGAAGACCAGGGAGGTCTCGCCGTAGATCCCGAGCACGGCGAGGAGTACGCCGTTGAGCAGGCCCCAGCCGGCGACGACGACGAACGGCAGATGCCGCTTCACGGCCGGCTCCCCGGCCGGTCGGCCGCCGCCTCGCTCGCCTGCCGCTGCCGCAGGTCGAGCAGCGGAGCGAAGCTGGTGACCGGCGGCAGCGGGCGGTCGGGGGCGAAGTTCAGCCGCGGCGGCGGCGAGGAGGTGGCCCATTCCAGCGTGTGCGCCTCCCAGGGATCGTCGGGGACCGTCGCCGCCCGCCCCAGCGCCGCCCCGCGCAGGGTCCACAGCACGTTGACCACGAACACCGTCATGGCCGCCGCGAGGAAGGCGGCGCCGATGCTTGCCAGCAGGTTCAGCCACGCGAAGCCGTCGTAGGAGGCGTACGTCGCCACCCTGCGCGGCATGCCCAGGTAGCCGAGGACGAACATGGGCAGGAACGTCACGTTGGTGCCGATCACCAGCAGCCAGAAGTGCAGCCGGCCCAGCCGCTCGCCCAGCATCCTGCCGGTCACCTTCGGGAACCAGAAGTAGACGCCGGCGAACAGGCCGAACACGCTGCCGGCGAACAGCACGTAGTGCAGGTGGGCCACGATGAAGTAGCTGTCGGTGACGTGGTAGTCGATCACCGGGGTGCCGATCATGATGCCGGTGAGCCCGCCGATCAGGAACTGCGGAATGAAGGCCAGGGCGAACAGCATCGGCGTGGGAAAGCGCAGCCGTCCCCCCAGGATCGTGCCGAGCATGCCGAAGTACTCGACTCCGGCGGGGACGAGCAGCGCGATGGACGTCAGGGAGTAGTAGTCGTTGGTGGCCTGCCCGGTGGCGAACATGTGGTGTCCCCACACACTCATCGAAAGGGCCGCGAACACCAGCAGCGACAGCGCGGTGCCCCGGTAGCCGAAGAAGCGGCGGCCGGAGAAGACGGCCAGCACCTCGGCCACCGCCGCCAGGTACGGGAAGAACATCACGTACACGACGGGGTGACCGTAGAACCAGAACAGGTGCTGATAGCCGATGTTCCACGCGTTGGACGCGAAGACGGAGGCGTCGGCGCGGCCCACGGCGAGCAGGGCCATCGCCGCCAGCAGCGCGGGGAACGCGCCGATCACCATCAGACAGGTGGCGATCATCGACCAGCAGAAGAGGGGCAGGCGCAGCATGGTCATGCCGTGGGTACGGCGCCGCAGCACCGTCCACAGCACCGCCCAGGCCATGATGATGACGCCGGTGGTCGCCAGGACGACGCCCGCGATCCACAGGTCGGAACCGACGCTGGGCGAGTGCTCCTTGTCCGCCAGCGGCGGATAGGAGAACCAGCCGCTCGCGTGCGCCCCGTCGGGAGTGGCGAAGCCCGAGAGCGTCATCAGCGCGCCGAGCACGTAGAGCCAGTAGCCCAGCAGGGTCAGACGGGGCGCGGCGGTGCCCGGCGCCCCGATCTGCAGCGGCACCAGATAGACGCCCATGCCGATCGCGAACGGCGTGATGACCATGTAGATCATGCCGGAGCCGTGCATGGTGAACAGCTGGTCGAAGGTGTTCGGGTCCACGATGTGCAGGTCCGGCTGGGCGAGCTGGCTGCGCATCAGCAGGGCGAGGACGCCCATGAGCAGGAAGAGCACCAGGGAGGTGCCGACGGTCAGCAGCCCGATGCGCTTGTGGTCGGTGGAGGTCGCCCAGCCGAGCCAGCCGCCCGGGGCGACCGGACGCCCGCCCGTGCCCTCCCTGCCCCCGGCGGGCGGCGCGACCGTCATGTCACCGTCCCTGCCCCGGTGCCGACCGCCTGCCCGTGCAGGAAGCGCTCGTACTCCTGGGGGGAAACGGCCTTGATCCAGAAGTCCATCGAGTAGTGCCGCTCACCGCAGAACTCCGCGCACCTGCCCCGCCAGCGGCCCTCGTGGTCGAGGGTGAGGGTGAAGGTGTTCACGTGGTCGGGGAAGGCGTCCATCTTGTAGCGCAGGTCCGGGATCCACAGCGAGTGGATGACGTCCTTGGAGGTCAGCCTGAGCTGGACGGGCCGGCCGGTGGGCACGACGAGCGTGGGCAGGTCCCGGCCCCGGCACAGGCCGGTCACGCTGCGCTTGACGGGGGAGTTCGGATAGCTGAACTGCCAGCACCACTGGAAGCCCATGACGTCCACGGGCTCGGGGGCGCGCTCCGGCGGCCGGTGCTCCTGGTGGTTCTGCCAGGCGGTCCAGGCGACGAGGAACACCGCGAACGCGGTCAGGACACCGACGTAGTACCTCTCCAGCACGGGGCGTTCCGGCCGTGGGGAAGCCGCCGGACCGCGTCCGGCGCGCCGTCGGACCACGGCGTGGCCGAGCAGGGCGAGAACGACCAGGAACACGAACCCGGCGATGGCCGACTCCAGGGCGAACACGGTGCCGAAGACGTGGCGCTGGATCATTGCCGCACCCTCCCCTTCGCCGTCATCCGGTCGCTCCTTCCGCCCGGCGAAATCCGCAACCACCCGGACATTACGGACCCACCCGGTAGGGGTCGAGCTGACACACCGCAGGCAGGCGGCGGCCGGTTTCACGCCGTGTGCCGCGGGTACTTCGGAGCAGCGACCCGACCGGACCGGAGGGAGAGGCCCATGCCCAGCCGTAGCCAGGTGCAGCGTCTGCTGGCGGAGGGCCTCGACTACGAGGAGGCCGGACACCGTCTGGGGGTGCCCGCCGGTCAGGCCTTCCTGATCGCCACGGGGTTGCCCGCCGACGGCGGCGACACCCTCACCACGGCCGAACAGCACCGTCCCGGTATGCCGCGGGAGTCCACCCAGCACCTGGCCAACCCGCCCGCCGTGAACCCCACCTGCACGGACGAGACGCGACGGTGGCTGCGGCATCGGGCCGTCACCGACCGCCCTATGCGGCAGGCCGCCGAGCAGTGGGATGCCCGGCCGAAGGGCGACCGCGCCCCCGGTGACGTGCACGAGCTGACCGCCGTGCTGACCCGCGACCACGACCGTGTCACCGGCCTGCTGAAGCAGCTCAAGGCGCTTCCCGGGGCGACGAAGGGCGGCACCGGGGCCGACCTGGCGCGCCGCGAGTTCGTCGTCGCCCTGATCGCGCAGGCGCTGGAGAGCCACGAACCGGCCGAACAGCGCCATCTGTGGCCGGCCGTGCGCGCGGCGCTCGGCACCGGTGACCGGCTGGCCGACGAGGCACTCCGGCAGGAACACGAGGGCATCGGCACACTGACGGCCCTCCGGGAGACCTCCGCGGACAGCGAGGAGTTCGACGAGCTGGCCGAACAACTGGAGAGCCAGGTGCGCCGGCATGTGGCGTTCGAGGATGCCGTCTTCGTCCGGCTGCGGGAGAATCTTCCGCAGGAGGACCGCGAGCGGCTGGGGGCCGAGGTCGTCGAGACCTGGCACAGCGCGCCGGACGTACCGCACCCGCACGGGCGGCAGGACTGACGGCACGAGCAGCAGTACCGAAAGGGATCCCTCTCATGGGTGTACGCACATGGATCGACTCCTGGCCGGTCTACCGCCAGCTCAAGGGCACCGACCCGCTGGGCCGCGGGGCGGCCGCCAAGAGCGGGCCGAGCGCACGGCTCACTCCCCGGGTCGCCTCCGCCGACCGGGTGGTGAAGTCGATCTGTCCGTACTGCGCCGTCGGCTGCGGCCAGAACGTGTACGTCGAGGACGACCGGGTCACGCAGATCGAGGGCGACCCGGACTCCCCCATCTCCCGCGGCAGGCTGTGCCCCAAGGGCGCGGCGAGCCTTCAGCTCACCACGGGCAGTGCCCGTGAGCACCACGTCCTCTACCGGCGCCCGCACGGCACCCGGTGGGAACGGCTCGACCTCGACACGGCGATGGACATGATCGCCGACCGCGTGATCGAGGCCCGTCGCGCCGGCTGGCAGTGGGAGGTCGACGACACCCGCACCCGGCGCACGATGGGCATCGCCAGCCTGGGCGGGGCGACGCTGGACAACGAGGAGAACTACCTGATCAAGAAGCTCTTCACGGCGCTGGGCGCGATCCAGATCGAGAACCAGGCCCGTGTTTGACACTCCTCCACCGTTCCCAGTCTGGGAACCTCGTTCGGCCGCGGCGGCGCGACCACCTTCCAGCAGGACCTGCAGAACTCGGACTGCATCGTCATCCAGGGTTCGAACATGGCCGAGTGCCATCCGGTCGGGTTCCAGTGGGTGATGGAGGCGAAGGCGCGTGGCGCGAAGCTGGTCCACGTCGACCCGCGGTTCACGCGCACCAGCGCGCTGGCGGACGTCCACGTGCCGCTGCGCGCCGGCTCGGACATCGCCTTCCTCGGCGGGATCATCAACTACGTCCTGAGCAACGACAAGTACTTCCGTGACTACGTGGTGGCCTACACCAACGGGCCCGTGCTGCTGGGCGAGGACTTCCGGGACACCGAGGACCTCGACGGCGTGTTCTCCGGCTTCGACCCCGAGACCGGCTCGTACGACAACACGAGCTGGCAGTACGAGGGCATGGAGATGCAGGCGGCCTCCGGCAAGCGCGACCTGGAGTACGAGAAGCGCACCGGCCGCCGCAGCATGGTGACCGAGTCGGCACGGGGCGAGGCGCACGGGTCGGGCGGCGCGGACATCGGCGAGGGCCAACCCGAGCGCGACGAGACGATGACCCACCCGCGGTGCGTGTTCCAGGTGCTCAAACGGCACTACGCCCGCTACACGCCGGAGATGGTCGAGCGGATCTGCGGGGTGCCGCAGGACCTGTTCCGCCAGGTGTGCGAGCTCGTGACCGAGAACTCCGGGCGCGAACGGACCACCGCGTTCGCCTACGCGGTGGGCTGGACCCAGCACACCGTGGGGGTGCAGTACATCCGCGCAGCCGCCGTGCTGCAGACCCTGCTCGGCAACATCGGCCGGCCGGGCGGCGGCATCATGGCCCTGCGCGGGCACGCCTCCATTCAGGGGTCGACGGACATCCCCACCCTGTTCGACCTGCTGCCCGGCTACATCCCGATGCCGCACGCTCATCTGAACGACGACCTGGACTCCTTCGTCCAGGGCGAGGCGGCGCGCAACGGCTACTGGGGCAACATGCGGTCCTACCTGGTGAGCCTGCTCAAGGCGTACTGGGGTGAGGCGGCGACAACCGACAACGACTTCTGCTTCGACTACCTGCCGCGGCTCACGGGCACCCACTCCACCTACGAGACGGTGACCGCCCAGATGGAAGGCGTCTGCAAGGGCTACTTCCTGCTCGGCGAGAACCCCGCGGTGGGCTCCGCCAACGCCAAGTCGCAGCGCCTGGGCATGGCCAACCTGGACTGGCTGGTGGTACGCGACTTCTCCCTCATCGAGTCGGCCACCTGGTGGAAGGACGGCCCGGAGATCGAGAGCGGAGAGCTGCGCACGGAGGACATCCGCACCGAGGTGTTCTTCCTGCCGGCCGCCGCGCACACCGAGAAGGACGGCAGTTTCACCAACACGCAGCGGCTGCTGCAGTGGCACCACCAGGCCGTCGAACCGCCCGGCGAGGCGCGCAGCGACCTGTGGTTCACCTTCCACCTCGGCCGGATCATCCGGCGCAAGCTCGCCGGTTCGGCCGACCCGATGGACCGGCCGTTGCTCGACCTGACCTGGGACTACCCCACGAAGGGCGAGCTCGCCGAGCCGGAGGCGGAGGCGGTGCTCGCCGAGGTCAACGGCTTCGACGCCGAGGGCCGCCCACTGGCGTCCTACGAGCAGCTGAAGCCGGACGGTTCCACGGCGTGCGGCTGCTGGATCTACTGCGGTGTGTACGCCGACGGCGTCAACCAGGCCGCGCGCCGCAAGCCGGGCAAGGAACAGAACTGGGTCGCCAACCAGTGGGGCTGGGCATGGCCCGCCAACCGGCGGATCCTGTACAACCGGGCCTCGGCCGACCCCGACGGCAAGCCGTGGAGCGAGCGCAAGGCGCTGGTGTGGTGGGACGAGGAGCAGGCGCAGTGGACCGGCCACGACATCGCCGACTTCGCCAAGGAGAAGTCCCCGTACCACCGGCCGCCGCCGGACGCGACCGGGCCCCAGGCCCTGTCGGGCATCGACCCCTTCGTGATGCAGGCCGACGGCAAGGCCTGGCTGTACGCGCCGTCCGGGCTCACCGACGGGCCGCTGCCGACGCACTACGAGCCGCAGGAGTCGCCGTTCCCGAACCTGCTGTACGGGCAGCAGCGCAATCCGGCGCGGTACGTGACGCGGTCGCGTCCGGACAACCGCTACGGGCCCAGTGCCGGCGAGCCGGGTTCGGAGGTGTTCCCGTTCGTGGCCACCACCTACCGGCTCACCGAGCACCACACCGCGGGCGGCATGTCGCGCTGGCTGCCGTATCTGGCGGAGCTGCAACCGGAGTTCTTCTGCGAGGTGTCGCCGGAACTGGCCGCCGAGCGCGGTCTCGAGCACACAGGCTGGGCCACGATCGTCAGTGCCCGGGCCGTCATCGAGGCACGGGTGCTTGTCACCGACCGGATGCCGCCGCTGACCGTGCACGGCCGCACCCTGCATCAGGTGGGCCTGCCCTACCACTGGGGCCCCAACGGCTACAGCACCGGCGACGCCGCCAACGAACTGCTCCACCTCTCCCTCGACTCCAACGTCCATATCCAGGAGGCCAAGGCGTTCGGCGTCGACATCCGCCCGGGCCGCCGCCCGAGGGGACCGGCCGCGGTGGAACTGGTGCGCTCCTACCAGGCGCGGGCGGGCATCGACGAGCACACCGGAACCCAGCCCTGACCGGCGTCCAGTGCGGGGCTCACCTCAGGACGACGGAGTGGGCCCCGCGCGGGACGAGTTCGCCGACCACCGGAAAGCCGGGGACCTCCCCGGCGATCAGGAGGCCGCCGGAGGTCTGGGCGTCGGCGAGCAGGAGGCGCGTGTCGGTGTCGGCGTCACCGAAGTCGGTGAACGGCTCCACCCAGGCCAGGTTGCGCCGGGTGCCGCCGCTGACGTAGCCGTCGCGTACGGCCTCGCGTGCGCCGTCCAGGTAGGGCACGGCGGCGGTGTCGACCACCGCCGTCACGTCCGAGGCGCGGGCGAGCTTGTGCAGGTGGCCCAGGAGGCCGAAGCCGGTCACGTCGGTGCCGCAGGAGGCCCCGGCGGCGAGGGCGGCGGCGCAGGCGTCCCGGTTGAGGGCGACCATGGTGGCCACGGCCTGCTCGAACCGCTCGCCGGTGGCCTTGTGGCGGTTGTTCAGCACGCCGAGGCCGAGCGGTTTGGTCAGGGTCAGGGGCAGTCCGGCCCTGCCCGCGTCGTTGCGCAGCAGCCGCGCGGGGTCGGCCAGGCCGGTGACGGCCATGCCGTACTTGGGTTCGGGGTCGTCGACGCTGTGCCCGCCACCCACGTGGCAGCCGGCCTCGGCGGCCACCTCGAGACCGCCGCGCAGCACCTCGCGGGCCAGCTCGAAGGGCAGCACGTCACGCGGCCAGGCCAGCAGGTTGACCGCGAGGACGGGGCGGCCGCCCATCGCGTACACGTCCGACAGCGCGTTGGCCGCGGCGATGCGTCCCCAGTCGTAGGGGTCGTCGACGACGGGGGTGAAGAAGTCGGCGGTGGACACCACCGCCTGCGCGGCGCCGCCCCGCGCCGGCAGCGTCACGACGGCCGCGTCGTCGCCGGTGGCCAGTCCGACGAGCAGCGGGGTGTCCCCGGCGTCCGGCAGCACCATCGGCAGCCCGCCGAGCACGTCCTCCAGCTCACCCGGCGGAATCTTGCAGGCACAGCCGCCACCGTGGGCGAACTGGGTGAGCCGTACGGGGGTTTCATGGGTGGCGGTCACGCTGGGCTCCTGTCTTCTGTCGCGGTGGTCCGGCGATCTCCCGGTCCCGGTGGACCGGTCGGTGCGCCCGCGCCGTCCCGGCCGGCCTTCCGGTAGCCTGGCGGCCGGTGGAGGCGTGTGGGTGCCTGGTGGCCCTCCCGGTCTTCAAAACCGAGGTGTCCGAGGATCTCGGACAGGCGGGTTCGATTCCCGTCCGCCTCCGTTCTCCTCCGTGTCCGGTCGGCAGCGTCTGTGCTGGTCGTCGACTCGTTCCGTGTGCCCGTGGGTGTCGAGGTACTCCAGCAGGGGCACGGCCACCCTGCGGGTGGTGTCGAGGGCCTTGCGGGCCTCGCTGAGGGTGAAGGGCTGAGGCAGGCGGCGCAGTGCCGCGGTGGCCTCGGCGTCCGCGCCGGGGAGCAGGACGATTCCCTCGCCGACCCGTAGCAGCGCACCGGCGGAGACCGCCGCGGCCAGGGCTTTCCGGTCGAGGCCCAGGGCGGTGAGACGGTCGGCGTCGGGTGCGCGGAACGGGGTCTTCTCCAGGTCGCGCCGTACCGCGTCGACGGCCGCGCGGACCGGTGGCGGCAGGGTGGGCCCGGCGCTGCCGGGCCGGTACAGGCGTCCTTCGCGGCGCAGCAGGCGCGGCTCCCCCGGTGTCGCGGCAAGGGCGTCCACCAGCGCCCGGTCGGGCAGGTCCAGCAGGCGCCGGGCCGCCTCGGCCGGCAGGCCCGGCTCCATGGGGTGCAGGCGTGCGTGCTCCTCGACCGCGGTGACCAGCCTCTCGCGCAGCCGGGCCCAGTGGGCCTCGTCGGCCAGCCAGTCCCCGGTGACCGGTTCGGCGGGCGGGGGGATGCCCATGGCCAGCAGGCGGGAGCGGCGGACGAGTCCGCGGCGCCGCAGCTCCGCCGCTCCGTCGGGGCTGCCTGTCATCGCGGCCAGTACGGCGGCCCTGGCCCGACCCGCCCCCCGCCGGGTCAGGTCCGGCGGGCACACGTCGAGCACGGTCACCGCGCAGGGGCTGTGCCCGCCGCCGGGTTCGCGCAGGACGGCACGGTCCCCGACGCGCAGGGGCAGCGGGGGGCGCAGGGTGAGCCGGGCGGTGTCCTCGCCGAGGGGACGGACGTTCACCGCGACGGCCGCCGTGCCGATGTGCAGGGCGACGTTCCGGGGCAGGTCGCCGGCCGGCTCGCCGGTGACGCGTACGTCGATCCGGTCGGTGAACAGCCAGCGGTCCGGCGCCAACAGCACCTTTCCCCGCCGCAGTTGCCCGGCGAGGGGGCCGTGCACGTTGACCGCGACCCGCGCCACCCCGCTCACCGCGCTCCGGTCCTGCTGGAGGCACTGGAGCCCGCGCACCCTCAAGGGCTGCGCGCCGGCGCCGCTCACCAGCCGGTCGCCGACGCGCAGGGTGCCCGCGCCGAGCGTGCCGGTCACGACGGTGCCGTGGCCGCGCACGGTGAAGGCGCGGTCCAGCCAGAGCCGTACGTCCTCGTCGGCGGGCGGCACGGGCAGGGCGCGGACCGTCCGGGCCAGTTCGGCGCGCAGTTCGTCCAGTCCGGCGCCGGTCACCGCGCTGACCGCGACGGACGGCACGGTGCCCAGCGAGGTCCGGGCCAGCCGCTTGACGGCCTCGGCGCGCACGGGCTCGGGGTCGGCCAGGTCGCTGCGGGTCACGGCGAGCACCGCGTGCCGTACACCGAGCGCGTCGAGGATCGCGAGGTGCTCCTCGGACTGCGGTTGCCAGCCCTGGTCGGCGGCGACCACGAACAGCACGGCGGGCACCGGTCCGACCCCGGCCAGCATGGTGGCGACGAACCGCTCGTGGCCGGGTACGTCGACGAAGGCGAGGCGTTCGCCCTCCGCGTCCGGCGGTGTCCACACGAAGCCGAGGTCGAGGGTGAGTCCCCGGCGCCGTTCCTCCTCGTAGCGGTCGGGTTCCATCCCGGTCAGGGCCCGTACCAGGGCGGACTTGCCGTGGTCGACATGCCCCGCGGTGGCCAGCACTCGCATGGCGCCTACCTTTCCGCCGCCGACCGCACGGCCCCGGCGAGGCGTTCGTCGTCCGCGGGCGGCACCGCGCGCAGGTCGAGGAGGCACCGCCCGGCCTCCAGGCGCCCCACCACGGGCACCTCCCCGGTGCGCAGGACGCCGGCGTACGACTCCGGCAGGGACAGCGCGGCGCTGGGCAGGGTCACGCCCGGCGCCCCGCCGCCGCCGACGGTGGCGGTCCCGGCGACGGCCCGGACGTCCTCGACCCCGGCGGCGCCCAGCTCGGCGGCGAGGTGTGCGGCCCGCCGCATGAGCCCGGCGGCGTCGGCGGTCAGGAACTCCGCCGTCGGGGTCGGCGGGCCCGTCAGGGTCGCCTCCAGCGCGGCCAGGGTGAGTTTGTCCACCCGCAGGGCGCGGGCCAGGGGGTGCCGGGTGAGGGCGCGCAGGAGTTCCGCGTCGCCGAGGAGCAGGCCGCACTGGGGTCCGCCGAGCAGTTTGTCGCCGCTCGCCGTCACCAGGGCCGCGCCGGACCTCAACTGGGTCTCGGCGTCGGGCTCCTCGGGCAGCAGGGGGTGCGGGGCGAGCAGTCCGGAGCCGATGTCGGCCACCACCGGCACGCCCAGCGCCGCCAGGTCGCGGATCCCGGCGGCCCGAGTGAAGCCGGTGATACGGAAGTTGGAGGGGTGGACCTTCAGGACGAACGCCGTGTCGGGGCCGATCGCGTCGGCGTAGTCCCGGACGGTCGTACGGTTCGTGGTGCCGACCTCGCGGAGCCGGGCCCCGGTGGAGACCAGCAGGTCCGGCAGCCGGAAGCCGTCCCCGATCTCCACCATCTCGCCGCGGCTGATGACGATCTCCCGGCCGGCGGCGAGCGCGGTGGCGGCGAGGACGAGCGCGGCGGCGCCGTTGTTGACGACGTGGGCCGCGGCGGCGGACGGCACCCGGTCGCGCAGCGCGTCCAGGGCGGTGCGGCCCCGGCGGGCCCGGACACCGGTGCGCAGGTCGAGTTCGACGTCGGTGGGCCCGGCGGCGTCCTGGACCGCCTGCCGGGCCGCCGCGGACAGGGACGCGCGGCCGAGGTTGGTGTGCAGCAGGACCCCGGTCGCGTTGATCACCGGGCGGAGCCCGCCGGGTGACCGCGGCAGCAGCGCCACGGCGGTGTCCGCCACCTGTTCGGGGGCGATGGCGCCCTGCCGTGCCCGCTCCTGTGCCTGCCGGACCGCGGCCTTCACCGGGCCCGGTCCGAGCCGCGCCGCCGCGTCCGTCAGGCGCGCGTCCCGCAGGACGGCGTCCGTGCGGGGAATCCGCCGCCGGGCGTCGCTCACGGCCCGGCCGTGACCGGTCGTGCCCTGGCCGGCCGGGCCGGCGCCGCGGGCGTCCGCACCGGTCTCCTGGCCCGCTCGCTGCCCCGTGACCTGCTGTTCCACCTGGCCTCTCCGTCCCCAGCACCGACCTCGCGGGTGTCGACGCCCGCCCATGGTCTCCCAGTGCCCGCGGTCGTCCGCACGACACGCCGTACGGCAGGTCGGGCTTTGGCGCACCCGCCTACGACCACGGCCGCAGCTACGCACAGCCGCGGGCCGGCGGGGCTGCCACGGTCGCGGCGGGCGCCGGTCCGGCCCTGTGACGCCACGGTGTGCGGTCCCGTCATGGGGCCGCACATCGGGACACGTTGAGGGAGCGGTCCGGGGCCTGCGGGGCGAACTACCCACCGGCGAACGCGGGATTCGGGCCGTCGGTCTCGCGGCTGCCGGGGGTGGTCAGCCGCCCGTGTGGTCGGTGCGGAGCCGTACCTGCTCCTCCAGGCGGCGCAGGCTGCTGTCGAGGGCGTCGCAGGCGTTGCGCTCGCCCGGGTCATGGCGGTCGTCGAAGAACGACAGGTGGACGGTCACCTCGCTGGCCCCGCTGCCGATGCCCGCGACCTGGAGCCAGCCCGCGTATCCGCCCTGCTCGCGGGTGCCCCACTCGATCCGCATCTGGTCGCGTTCGGCGCGCAGCTGGGCGGCGGTGTCCCGGTCGGCCTGGTCCTCGTGCACCGTGACGGCGGGGGGCCGCTCCGCGTGCACGTGCAGTTCGCCGGGCAGCCAGGCGTCGAACCCGCCGACGTCGGCGGCCTGGTCGAAGACGTGCTCGGGCAGAGCGGGCATCGTGCGTGAACGTTCGTACTCGGCCATGACGGCACCGTTCCTCGCTCGGGGGTCGTACGACGAACGCGTGCCCTTTCTGCCGCGGCCGAAAAGCCCCCATGCCGTGAACGGAAGCGGCGACGGAGGGGGGACGTCAGGGCGGGGCAGGCCACAGCGCCCGCAGCACCGCCCAGATGACGGAGACGAACGGGACGGCGACCACGGCGCCGACCACGCCCGCGACGATGCCGCCCGCGATGACGGAGACGCCGACGACGAGCGGGTGCAGGCGCACCGCCCAGCTCATGACCACCGGGTGCAGCACGTGTCCCTCGAGCTGGCCGATGACGACGATGAGGGCGAGCACGGCCAGCGCGGTGAGCGGGCCGCGCCCGGCGAGGGCGACCACCGTGGCGACGGCCAGCGCGACCGGTGAGCCCACCAGCGGCACGAACGTGGCGAAGAAGACCAGCAGCGTCAGCGGCAGCGCGAGCGGTACTCGCAGCACGAACAGGACGACTCCGACGAGGACGGCGTTGGTGGCCGCCACGATGATGATGCCGCGTGTGTATCCGGCGAACGTCCGCCAGGCGGCGTACCCGGCCCGGTCCCACACCGGCCGGGCCCGGCTGGGCAGCAGCTGGTCGCGCACCCACCGCCAGAGCTTCTCGCCGGAGTGGATGAAGAAGACGGAGGAGAAGACCGCGAGGGCGACCCCCGTCACCAGTTCGACGAGTCTGCCGAAGCCGCTGAGCGCGCGGCTGAGGAGGCCGGCGCGGTGGGCGGAGAGATAGGCCAGGATCTGCTTCTGCAGATCGGCCAGTTTGGCCTGGCTGAGCCGGAACGGCGGGCGCTGGAGCCACTGCTCGATCCTGTGGATGCCGCCGCCGAACTCACTCGCGAGCTTCGCCGACTCCCCCGCCACCGCGTTGCCCACGAGCGCCAGCAGGGCGAGCAGGAGCAGGATGCTGCCCACCAGGGCGACGGCGACGCACAGCGGCCTGGGCAGGAAGCGGTTCAGCAGGTCGGCGAGGGGGCGCAGGATCGAGGTGATCACCAGGCCGAGGAACAGGGCCACCGCGATGAGCTGGAAGCGGCCGAGGACGGTGAAGACGCCGTAGACGACGACCCCGACGAGGATGAGGCGCCAGGCGTAGGCGGCGGCGACCCGCAGCCAGGGCACGGTCCGCTCGGCCTTCCGGACCGCGGCAGCGGTCCGGGCGTGCGGCGGGAGGCGTACGGAGGGCGCCGGGCGGCTGCCGGGCACCCGGCGGGCCGCCCGGCGCCCGCGGCCCGGCCCGCCCGCCGGAGCGCCCGCAGCAGCCACCGCGCCTCTCCTTCGTCCTGGGCCCCCTCGAGCCTCCTGAGCCCTCTTGAGCACCGTAAGGTCCGGCCGGGCCGGGGCAGGGGTGCAGTTCGGCCGGGTGGGCGGTCATCGGGGGCATCAGGGGGAACGGGTGCACGTGCGGCGCACGGTGCCGCGCGGGTGGGCCGGGGCGGTCCGGCCCGTCACGGCGGCGTCTCGTCCAGCAGCTCGGGGCCGTTGTTGCGCACGTTGTTGACGGCCGGGGAGACCGGCCGGGCGCCGAGCCTGCCGCCCGCCGGGGGGCTCAGCAGCGTCCGTAGTTCGCCGGGGTCCTGATGGCGGGGGTCGAGCCAGGCGTCGTAGTGGTCCGGGGTGAGGGCCAGCGGCATCCTCGGGTGGACCCGGCCGGCCTCGTCGGTGGCCTCGGTGGTGATGATGGTGCACGTGGTCAGCCAGGCGGCGGGGTCGTCGTCCCGCGCCACGTGCGGGTCCCGCCAGTACGCGTACAGCCCGGCGAGCGCCATCAGCTCACCGTCCTCGGGGCTGATGTAGTACGGCTGCTTGTGGGTCCTGCCGGTGTCCTGGGCCTTGATCTGCTGCCATTCGTAGAAGCCGTCGGCGGGCAGCAGGCAGCGGTGCCTGACGAAGGCGCGGCGGAAGGCCGGCTTCTCGTGCACGGTCTCCACCCGGGCGTTGATCATCCGGGCGCCGGCCTTCACGTCCCTCGCCCAGGACGGGACCAGTCCCCAGCGCAGCGGCCGCAGCTCCCTGCGGACGGCGGCCGGGGTGCGGTCCTCGCGCGGCGCGCGTTCGAGAACGGCCCACACCTCGTCGGTCGGGGCGACGTTCCAGCTCGGGGCGAGCGACTCCTCCGGGCGCCACTCGGTGACCCGGAAGTGCCGGACCAGGTCCTCCGGACCGCGGGTGGAGACGTAGCGACCGCACATGGGGCCAGGGTGCCACGGCGGCGGGGCCGGGGGCGGGAGCGCCTCACGCCCGCCGGCGGGGTCACCTCGACGATGCCGCGCAGACGGACATGAACGTGAGGCACCTCACGGGAAGGTCACGAATACGTATCGGACATTCCACGCCTCAATCTTCACACCGAGTACACACGTTCGCTAAGTTGACGGCCAGGACGCACGATTGCCTCCGGCGAGTCGCGTCGGATCGTGCGACCTCCGCCGAGTCCGGTACGCCCCCGCAGCGGCCGGAGCCGGGGAACCGACCAACCTCGGGGTGAAGCGGCCCAACTGTCCCTCGGGACAAGGGCCGTAGGGCACGCCTTCCGCAGAACGTCCGCCCGATGCCGAGAGCAGAACCGGTAGGCGGCCCATGGGAGGAGTGCGTCCCTCTTGACGCCGGAACGACCGAGCGACGACAGGCCGAGCCGCGCCGAGGTCCAGCAGCGGATCAGCAGCCTCTACGACCAGGCGGAGAACGCCACGGGGAACTTCAACGCCACCCGCGCGATGAGCAAGAGCGCTCGTACGCGGCGGGGTTCGGCTTCCTGGAGCGGTTCCGGCGGATCCGATCCGGCCGTGGACCGGGTGGCCAGGAAGTGGTTCGACGTGGGGCGCGCCCAGTTGGGTCCGACCATGCCTGCGGTCCTGCCGCCGGACCGTATGCCGAGACAGGCCGACTCCCCCGCCGCGGCGCAGGACAGGCGTCCGGCGGATGCCCGCGAGGGCCTGGCCCTCGAAGCGGGCAGGGCCCCTCGGCCCGAGCTGTCCGCCGGCCCGGCGGCCTCGGCACCCGAACTCGCGGCCGCGGCACGGACCGTCCCGGAGTTGCCCGCCGCCGCCCCCGTGGCGGAACTGACCGCCCGCCCCATGCAACCGCCCCCGCCCACCACCGGCACCATGGGCGTACTGCCCGACGGGGCCATGCGGCCGCCCACCGGCACCCTGGACGCGCTGTCCAGCCGCTCCATGCAGCCGCCCCCCACCGGCAGCATGAGCCTGCTCCCGAACGAAACCACCGGCGCGCCTCCCGCAGGGGCCATGGATGCTCGGACCACCGGCACCATGGGCGTACTGCCCGACCGCACCATGCAGCCGCCACCCACCGGCAGCATGAACCTGCTCCCGAACGAAACCACCGGCGCACCTCCCGCAGGGACCATGGATGCTCGGACCACCGGCACCATGGGCGTACTGCCCGACCGCACCATGCAGCCACCACCCACCGGCAGCATGAACCTGCTCCCGAACGGAATCAGCGGCGCGCCTCCCGCAGGGGCCATGGATGCTCGGACCACCGGCACCACGGGCGTACTGCCCGACCGCACCACCGGAGGCATGCAGGCTCCCCCGACCGGCACCATGCGGGCGGTGCCCTCCACCGGGGCCCTGGGCGCTCTTTCCTCAGGGACGGCGGTGGCCACCGGGGCCGGGGCGATGGGTGTCAGCGGGAGCCCGGGTGTCGCGACCCCGCCCGACGGGCCCGTCACGCAGCCTGCGGGTGGGGTCCCGGTCGCGCGTCGTCGGCAGGCCGCCGCGGTGCAGCGGCCCGCCAAGGAGCGGACGCGGGGCAAGCTCGCGCAGGCCGGCGAGATGCTGGCCCGGCACGCCGCGCAGCAGAGCGCGCGGCCGGCCGAGGAGCCCCTGCCTCGGCCGGAGGCGGCGCAGTGGCAGCAGCACGCCACTGGCCTCTTCGACACGACCCCGCCGCTGGACGGCAACTCGCTCTTCGACGCCAGCCAGGCGGGAGCCCCCGGCCCAGCGACCGGCGCCGCCGTCGCCGAGAGCCCGGCCTCGGCCTACGAGCGGAAGGCCGCCAAGGCGCTGGCCTTCGCCCGCGCGCAGATCGGCAAGCCGTGCGTGTGGGGAGCCACAGGTCCGGGCTCCTACGACTGCTCGAGTCTCACCCAGGCCGCCTGGCGGGCCGCGGACGTGGCCCTGCCCCGCACCACCCACGAACAGGTCGGCTCCGGCGCGGCGATCGAGCTCGCCGAACTGGAGCCGGGGGACCTGATCTTCTTCTACGGCGAGGTCAGCCACGTGGGCCTGTACGCGGGCAACGGCACCATGGTGCACGCCCCGAGTCCGGGCGCGTCCATACGCGAGGAGTCGATCTTCTTCGCGGGCCCCCGAGCCATCCACAGCGCGATACGGCCGGCCTGAGCCGTCACGGGCGGGGAGGCCCGGGTGACCGCGGCGGCGTCACCCGGACCTTCCCGCCCGTCGTTCACGCGTTCTTGCGGCCCACCCCGGCGTACACCCAGAACTGGGACGGGTCCTCCGGGACCTCCTCGTCCCGGTCCGGACGCCACAGCGGGACGTAGACCAATCCCGGCTCCGCCAGGTCGAACCCGTCGAAGAGGGACTCGATCTCGCCGCGGGAGCGTGCCGTGACCGGCGAGGTGGCCCGGTCGCGGTAGAGCTGCCCGACCGCCGCGGCCGTGTCGGGGCGGTCCTCGTCCGTGGCGTGGGTCAGGGCCAGCCAGCTGCCCGCGGGCAGCGCGTCCCGGAAGGCGGCCACGATGCCGCCGGGGTCCTCCTGCGGGGTGACGAAGTGCAGGATCGTGATCATCAGGACGGCGACGGGCTCGTCGAAGTCGATCAGCTTGCGCACCTGCGGCGCGGAGAGTATCCCCGCGGGATCGCGGATGTCGGCGGCCACGATCGCCGCGTCCGGGTTGTCGGCGAGCAGGGCCTCGCTGTGCGCGACCGCGACCGGGTCGTTGTCGACGTACACCACTTTCGCGCCGGGACTGGCGGCCTGGGCGACCTCGTGCACATTGCCCTGGGTGGGGATCCCGGAGCCGAGGTCGACGAACTGGCGCACCCCGGCGTCCACCAGGAACCGCACGGCACGGCCCAGGAAGGCGCGGTTGGCGCGGGCCAGGGTGCGCACCTGGGGGTCGATCGCCGTGAAGGCGGCCACCGCCTCCCGGTCTATGGCGAAGTTGTGCTCGCCGCCCAGCATGGCGTCGTACATCCGGGCCACGCTTGCCTTGCCCGGATCGACGCCCCGCGGCAGCCCGTCTCCGTCCCGCATTCGCCAACTCCCCTACTGTTAAACGACCTTGACTGTGCATCATATAGTTGCCAGCGGCATACCACGCCGTACCGCCCGACCGGTCCGACCGGCCAGTCCGTCCCCGCCCCACCGGACCCCCGGCCCACCGGCCCCCACCCGGAAGGCACACGATCCTGCGGAACACAGAACGCGGCCACCCCGAGGGCCCACCCCCCACAGCGCCGCTCCGCCGCCGTTCGTACTTCTCCCCCGCGGCCGACGCCATCGGGTCCGAGCTGGACCTGCACCTGACCGGCCGTCACGTCGTGCACTCGCTCGCGCCGGGTTTCTGCGACGCGGCCTCGGTGTACCTGCTCCAGCGCTGGCTGCTGGAGGAGAACGCGCGCACGACGGCCGACCCGCCGCAGATCGAGGCACGCCGGCTCGCCCTGCGCATAGGGTCGGACAGCTCGGAGGACTGGGAGCACCTGCTGCCGGTCGGGGAGGTGCTGGTCTTCCCCCGCCGCACGCCGTACGCGCGTGCCGTGGCGACCGGGCAGACCCAGTTGCTCGACGGCGTCGACCGGCACACTTTCGAGCGATTGCGCGGCACCGACCCGGACGACGCCGGCGTGGACGCCCTGCTGCACAGCGCCGGGTTCCTGATCGTCCCGCTGCGGCTGCGCGGCGCGGCGGTCGGTTTCATCGCCTGCACGCGCGGACCTGGCAAGGAGCCCTTCACGCGCGGCGAGGCGGTGGCGGTGGAGTCGCTCGGCGCCCGGGCCTGCGTCGCCCTGGACAACGCCCGCCGCTACGAACGCGAGCGCCGCACGGCGCTGGCCATCCGGCGCAGTCTGCTCCCGGAGACCGGACAGGCCTTCGAGAGCTGCCGGGTCGCGCACGGCTACCGGCCGGCCGGGCAGGACAACGTCATCGGCGGCGACTGGTACGACGTGCTGCCGCGGGGGGACGGGCGGCTGGCCATGATCGTGGGCGACGCCATGGGCCACGGACCGGAGTCCGCCGTGGCCATGATCCAGCTGCGGACCGCCGTCCGTACCCTCGCGGCGCTCGACATCCCCCCGGCCGAGCTCATGGACCGGCTGGACGCCGTCGCCGGCACCACGCCCGGCGCCTCCTTCGCCACCTGCATCTACGCGGAGTGGGATGCGGAACTGCACACCTGCACGTTCGTCGGCGCCGGCCATCCGCCGCCCCTGATCCGCGGTCCCGGCCGCCCGGCGGCGCCGGTGTCCCTCGCCTCCGCCGGTCTCCCCCTGGGGCTGGCCACGGGGCCCTACGAGCCGACCGTGCTGCACCTGTCCGAGCCGACCCTGCTGCTGCTCTACAGCGACGGTCTGGTCGAGTCCCGCAGCCATGACATCGACCAGGGCATCGCGCGCCTCGCCCGGGCCCTGGACGCCGGGGCCGGGGACGTGCCGGACACCGGGCACCCGGACGCGCTGCCGTCGCTGTGCCGGCGGCTGCTGGCCGGCTCCGGTCACGACGGCGCCGACGAGGTGACGGACGACCGCACGCTGCTGCTCGCCGAGCTGACGCCCGGGAAGAACTGACGGGGCCGGGAGGGCGCCCCGGGCTGCTTGTCGCATGAGCGGAGGCGGCCGTTCGAGCGGTGTCCTCACCTGATGTGGTGAGGGGGTGCGGCACGAGGCGTACCCAGGCGGTGCGGGTGCCGTTTGCTCCGGCATGGAGAGCACTTCTCGGGCCGTACCGCGCTCGCTCGGCCACCTCCGCGCGGAACGGCCCTACGCGGAACTGACCAGCGGGCCGTCGGACCCGTCACCGGTCCACCCCCCGTCCCGCGCCGCGGAGCCGGCGCCACCGCGCGTCACCGGCCGGCGTGCGCCCGAACCGTCCGTCGTCCAGTGGGCGTCCTTCGCGGACGCCGGCTCGCCGGCACCGGGCGAGGCGTCCGCGGGACGGGAGCCCGGTGCGCCGTTGCTGCGGCCCTGGGGCGTCGGCTCCGGTGAGAGGCCGCCGGAGGCGGCGGCGCGGGTGGCTCCCTCGGTTCCGGCCGTGCCCGTGCCGCGTGGGCTGCCGGGCCTGTGAGTCCGGTCGGAGAGGGGGCCGGGCCGTTTCCCGGGGCCCGGCCCGGACCACCTGGGGCACCGCTTGCTCACGGCTCGGTGACGGCGGGATCACGATGGTGGGCGTGGGCGTTGCCCGGTCCCGGGGGTGTCGTTGAGTGCGGCATGGAAGCGTGGGAGGACGGCGAATGCCCCTGGTGCCGCTCGCTGCTCGGCTCCGGCCGGGCCCTGACCGTCCCGGACGCCGGGCTCCGCGCCTGGCACCGGGCCGGCGACTGGCCCACCTGGTGGGAACGCGCCCGCCCGATCATGCTCCCGCTGGCCGCCCTCACCGTGGCGGCCGCCCTCATGATGGCCCTGTCCTGACCGGCCGCCCCACCCTCGTCAGGTGCGGAAGCCGATGTGGACGTGGTCGTGGTGGGTGGCGTCGCTGAAGAACTGGTCCGGGGTGCGGCCGCCCGAGAGCAGGACGGGGCCGCCGACGTTGTAGGAGCCGGCGGCCGCCGCGTCGCGCATGAAGCGTTCGACGAGGGAGCGGGGAGTGGCCGGGTCGACGACCGCGTGGCCGTCGATCTGCCAGACGTCGAAGGCGCGTCCGCGCGGGTGGTCGCTGGGCCGGGTGGTGCCGAAGACGTCCAGCGGGTGCCCCGAGCGGACCACGCTGACGTACATCCGGTACGTCCCCGCCAGGCGCAGCATCGCGGTGGGCACGCTGTCGTGGACCTGGCCGCTGTGCAGGTCGGCCCGCGCCGCGGGCGGCAGCACGATCCGGGACTCCGCCAGCGCACGCCGCACCGTGGCCGGCGGCGAGGCCTCGGGTGGGCCCGGCCGGGCCGGGTGCAGCGCGGTGACCGTCCATCCGGTGCGGGACCGGGCGAGCCGTACGTCGACCGTCGTGCCGCCCGCCCGGACGGCGCCGCCGTGCCGCGTCCACTGCCGGCACACCACCAGCACGCTCGCCGAGTCGGCGAGGATCCCGCCGTACTGGGCGTCCACCACCTGCAACACGGCCTCGTCCGCGGACGGCAGCAGCGGCCCCGCCTGCGCCACGAGAGCCGTGGGCAGGCCCTGGGCGGCCACTCTGGACCGGGCCGCGGGCGCCCCGCCCCTGCCGCTGGGCCAGGCGCCGATCGCCGCGACCAGTCCGACGGCGCGCCGCTTCACCTCCGGGTGGATCTCGCCGGAGCCGGGGCGCCACGGGGTGGTGCGCGGGAGGGCCGCCCCGCTGTTCGTGGGGGACGGTGGAGCGGTGGAGCCCGCGGCGGCGGCCTGCTTCGGCTCCGGGGTGGCGCCCGTGCAGCCCGCCGCCCCGACCAGCGCCCCCGCCATCCCCAGCAGCACGGCCCTGCGCCCCACCGGGCGCACCGCGCGTTCCTGCCCGTCGGTCATGCCCTCCAGTCTCCGCCCGCACCGGGCAACGGCCCAGCGGGCGGCCCTTGGGGCGAGAGCACAGACGCCCCTGCCCAGCCGGGCCATGCCCGCTTCTGCCAGACGTCGGCCCGGCGCGGCAGCCGTGCCGCGCGCGCTCCTCAGGGACGCGGGCGCAGGCGGGCCGCGAGTGCGGCGATGTCGTCGTCCGTCCGGGCGGCGTCCGGGTCCGGGTCGCTCAGGAACCCGCCGAGGACGCCTTCCAGGAATTCGCCGGCTCCCGCGCCCGGCCCCGTCCGCAGGCCGGAGAGCCGGGCGAGCGAGGTGTCGATGTCCTCGCCGCGCCGTGCGATCAGCCCGTAGGTGAACATGACCAGCGTGTCGTCGGGGGCGAGGGGCAGCCTCGTCGCCTCGTGGGCGGCGAGCCCGGTGCCGGGTCCGGTGCCGATCGGGGGCCCCACCCGCAGCGGGACCGGCCCGGCCGTTCCGTCGGCGTGGAAGACGACCGGCGGCAGGTGCCCCGCGCTCGCGAACTGCGCCGTGCCGTCCGCCGGGTCCAGCAGGGCCAGCAGACAGGTCGCCGGGCGGCGGCCGCTCTCCGCGGACATCATGGCGTCCAGCCGGCGCAGGATGCCGTGCGGCGCGAGGTCGGTGGAGGCGACGCACCGCAGCGTGGAGCGGTAGGCGTTCATGTCGACCGCCGCGTCCAGGCCGTGGCCCATGACCTCACCGACGACCAGCAGGACGCGGCCGGAGTGCAGGTGCAGCGTGTCGCACCAGTCGCCGCCGACGCGCCCGCCGGTGCCGCAGGGCACGTGACGCGCCGCCAGTTCCACGTCGGGGTGCGTACGCTCCGGGTCGGCCGGCAGTACCTTCCGCAGGTCCCACACCCGCGGGCCGGCCTCGCGCTGCTCCTTCGCCTGCCGCATGTGCGCGGCGGCCAGCCGTGCCGCGTAGTGGACGGCCGCGGTCTCGTCGTCGTCGAAGGGCCGGTCGGCCCGCAGGGCGAGGGCGACTCCGTAGACCCGGTCCCAGGCCAGCAGCGGCACCGAGAGGGTCACCAGGGTCGCGCCGCCGTGGGTGGACGAGGCGGTGATCGGGTGGCCCGCGTCGAGGGCGCGGACGGAGACCCGGTCGCGTGGGGCCTTCTCCAGGCTGTCGAGGAGTTCGCGCCGGCCGGCCACGGCGGCGGAGTGCAGGGACACCCCCGCGTCGCGGCGGCCCTCCTGCGGACCGTAGAGATCGACGGTCGCCAGGTCGCACAGTTCCTCGACCAGAAAGGCGGCGAGTTCGGCCGCCGTCCTGCGGTCGTCGAGGGTCGTACCGATCGCGGCGACCGCACGCCGGGCCAGTGCGAAGCGGTCCGTCGCGGCGCTCCCGGGGCCCGGCACCAACTCGCCTTCCACCACTACCCCTTTCCGCCGTTTTGCCTTGTTCATCCCAACACTGCGGGCGGGCATCGGCGGGTAGCGACCCGCGGGCCTGGTCAGCCGGAGCGGATTCTTTACCGGGGTGAGCACCGGTGTACGCGACCGGGGAGGGGCGAGGCCGGGCGGGCTTCACGGACACCCCCTTGCCCCGGGCTTCACGAAGCCCTGACATCATGTCCAACAATCCCCTGGCCAGGGCCGGATGTTCACGAGAAGTGAGGGCAGTGTGGCAGAGACCGAGGGACCGGCGGTGCCCGAGCGCCTGCTGATCACCCGTACCACGGCCGACGACGGCAGCTGTGTCGTGGCCCTCTCCGGAGAGGTCGACCTCGACAGCAGCGCGCAACTGCGCGACGCGCTGCTGTCCTGTCCCGGGACCGCGCCGGGCACGGTGGTCGATCTCGGTGACGTGACCTTCATGGACTCCAGCGGCATCAACGCCCTCATCACCGCCCACCAGGCCGCGCAGGCGGGCGGCACCCGACTGCGGCTGGCCGCACCGCGGGAGGCGGTCCTGCGCGTGCTGCAACTCGTCGGCGTGGACACGCTCATACCCTGCTACCCCACCCTGGAGGCGGCCCTGGCGTCCCGCTGACCCGTGGGCCCGGTCACTCCGGCGTTCCGTACACCTGCTGCGTGTCGGGGCGGGGTGCGGGCCGTTGCCGGGCCGCGGGGCCCTCGGCGAAGGCGCGCAGCAGGTTCTCCGTGGCGCGGGTGACGAAGGCCCGGGTGCGGGCGTCCATGCCGTGGTCGCGGCCGCCCTCGGGGGTGCCGGCCATCAGCGCCTCCACCCAGCGCATGGTGCCGGTGGCGAAGACGCCCGCCCCGCTCGACACCGTGTAGTACGCCGAGTCGCTGTGGCTGCGGGTGCCGGCGCACACCAGCGGCGAGTGCGCGGTGATCTCCAGCGGTTCGGGCACGGGCGAGCCGGGGGTGACCCGGTCGTACTCCACTCCGACCAGGTGGTCGAAGCTCTCGCCGGGACGCGCTCCCGTTCCCTCGTACAGCCAGTGGTCCGCCGCGCGCACCACGTACGGGGCGTCCACCGGATAGCCCTCGTAGAGGACGCCGGTGAGGGACGACTCGGGGTCTGCGCCCGGGGCCTGCCGGAAGTCGGTGGTGACCAGGGCCGGGCGGGACGGGTAGCAGGGGTCGTCCCGGTAGGAGGACTTGTAGCAGACCACGGTGCGCCCGGCCCCCGCGCCGTCCCCTTCCAGACGGACGCGGCGGAAGCAGGTGTTGGCGCCGAGGAACGCCAGATTGGTGCCCGCGTCACGGGCCTCGGCGACGTGGCGGCGCTGCTCGGGCGTCCAGTATTCGTCGTGCCCCAGGCACACGAGCGCGGTGGCGCCGCGCAGCACGCCGGGGTCGTGGTGCAGGTCGGTGCCGGTGGTGTACGCGAGGGGTATGCCGAGGCGTTCGGCGAGGACCACGGCCGCCCACTCGTACACCAGGAACTTCTCGGCGCCGTTGAGGTCGTAGGGCCGGTCGAAGCTGACGGCCAGGGAGCGGGTCGCGTACGCGCCGGAGGCGCCGTTGTACAGGCTGGAGCCGCCCCACCTGTTGTACGCCTGCCAGGTCGCCGGGGCGTGCAGGACCACGGTGCGGCCGGCGCCGTTCGTGGAGCGCACGATCAGCGGGACGTACCGCTGGTGGCCGTTGTCGGCGTCGAGGCGCAGCAGGTAGGCGCCTTCGGGCCAGCCCTCGGTGCTGAAGGCCAGGGTGCGGGGCCAGTCGGCGCGGACGGTGCGGGTCGCCGACAGCGTGCGGGCGGCCGGCCGCGCGCGTCCGCGGACGGGTCCGGAGCGCCACACGAGCCGGGCGTGGCTGCCGCCGTACCAGCCGACGCGGAAGGCCGAGACACGGAAGGACGACGCCGTGGTCGACACGTGCAGGCCGCACTCCTGGCCGGGGGCGACGCTGATCCGGTCGGTGTAGCCGGCCACCGCGTCCGGCGGGCCCACGGAGCCGATCCGCCAGTCCCGGGTGCCCGTGCGGTCCCGGTCGGCCTCGGGGCGGCGGCTGTCCGTGGACCGCCGGTGCGAAGACGTGTGGTCGCAGGCGACGGCGGCCACGCCCAGTCCGGCGCCCGCGCACAGGCAGAGGAAACTTCTGCGGGCGGGGCCGTGCGTGGAGCCCTTCCCCGTGTCCCTGTCCCCCCTGTGCTCGTGTGCGTGGTGCGAGCTCACATCGCCTCCCTGGGGGTGAACGGGCCCTCCCCGCGGATCCGGCGTGCCTTCGACGAAGGTAGCGGGCGCGGCGGGGGTCCGCACGGGGTGCGACGTGCTGCGGGGGCCGCCGCTGGGAGCGGCGTCGGCCCAGACGTGCGGGCACGGCCGGGGGCCGTCGGTCGGTGAGGTCCCGACGGCCCCGTGAGCGGTGGTCCGCGCGTCGCCGGTCCGGCGGCGGACCTCAGCCGGTCTTGCCGCGCCCGGTGACGGCGTCGCGGATCCGGTCGACCAGTCCGGCGCCGGGCGCGAGGAGCTTGTTCGCGGGCGGCTTGTCCGGAGCGGCGGGGTGCGGCCGGGTCGGCGCGGTCTTCTTCGCCGAGCGGACCTGGTCGCCGAGCCGCTCCAGATCCTCGGGCTTAGTGGCCTCCCGCAGCATGGGGAAGAGGTTCTGTTCCTCGTCGGTGACGTGCTCGCGGATCTCCCGCATCAGACGGCCGACGAGTTCGTCGAACCGGGGGTCGTCCGCGCCGAGGCCCTCCAGGTCCTTCATGGTCCGCTCGGCCTCGGCGTGATCCTGGACCTCGCGATCGGCGATCGCGTCGCCGTCCCGGACGTAGCGACGCACCGCCGGGTAGAGGTAGGCCTCCTCGGCCACGGAGTGGCGGACCAGTTCGATCGTGGCCTGGTCGGCCAGGTCCTTGCGCCGCGCGTCCCCCATGGGGAGCGCCTCCATCTGCGCGAAGATCTCCTCCACTTCGCGGTGGTCGGTGGTCAGTTCCTGAATGACGTCTCCGCCGTGTCCCATGGCCGGGCTCCTTGCTGCTGGACCTTGCAGGTCATACCGCTGGACCGCCGCCGGGTTCCCCTTCCGCGCGACCGCACACCACCGAGTCCTCCGGGTCGCGTGGGCCGATTGTCCCGGCCCGGGCCGGGAACCCGGGGGAACGCCGCATCCGTACCGCTCACCCCTGGAGAGGATCATGAGTCTGCTGCGCGTGGCCGGTCGGCCTCTGCTCGCCTCCATGTTCGTCGCCGGAGGCCTGAACTCCTACCGCAGTCCCGAGGAGGTGGCCGCGGTCGCCGAACCCGTCGTACGGCCGATCACCGAGCGGGTGGCGGTGCTGCCGGACCGTACCGAGCAGGTCGTACGCCTCAGCGGCGGCGTCCAGGTCGTGGCCGGCGTACTGCTGGGCCTCGGGCGGTTTCCGCGGCTGTCGGCCCTGGCGCTGGCCGCGACGCTGGTGCCCACGACCCTGGCCGGACACCGCTTCTGGGAGGCCGAGGACGACGCGGGCCGCGTCCAGCAGCGCATCCATTTCCTGAAGAACCTGTCCATGCTGGGCGGTCTGCTGATCGCGGCCGACGACACCGGCAGCGCGCCCTCCCTGCTGTGGCGCGGCCGGCACACGGCCCACGAACTGCAGCGCGAGGCGCGTCTGGTGCGCCGCTCGGTACGGGCGACGGCACGCCCGGCCGCCGCGGTCGGCGGTCTGCGCGCCAGGATGCCCGCCCGCAACGGCGGATGAACGAAGAAGGCCGCGGCTTCCGCGACGGGGAGGACACACGATGAGCGAGCACGCCCGCGCCGGCAGCCGCCCGCCGGTGTTCACCGGGCAGTCCGGTCACGAACTGCTCGGGATCTATCTCAACGACCACCTCGCGGGCGCCACCGCGGGCACGGAGCGCTCCCGCCACCTGGCCATGGCGACACGGGGCTCGGAGATCGGCGAGGCGATGGCCCCGATCGCGTCCGAGATCGCCGAGGACCGCAGGACGCTGCTGGAGACGATGCGCCGGCTCCGGATCCCCGTGCGGCGCTACAAGGTGTACGCGGGGCGTCTCGGCGAACGGGCCGCGCGGCTGAAGAACAACGGCGGCCTGGTGCGGCGTTCCCCGCTGAGCACCCTGCTGGAGCTGGAGCTGCTCCAGTTGGGCATCCGGGGGAAGGCCTGCGCCTGGGAGGTGCTGCGCGGGCTCGCCGACCGGGACACGCGCCTGGATCCGCGACAGCTGGACGACCTGCTCGAACGGGCGGGACGGCAGCAGCGCGTCGTCGAGGACCTGCGCAGGCTCCAGGCCGCTGAGGTCTTCCGGGACCGCTGATCCACGCCCGGTGGACTTGGGGGGCCGGGCGTTCCCCCAAGTGCGTGCATGACGCAACGATTACCGACGCTTGGTTCAACAGTCCAGACTGATAAACCTATTGTTATTACGTGGACGTCGAACACGCCGTACCCGGCACGGCTCCCCTCGCCTCCGAGCTGCGCGTGACCGTCGCACGGATCACGCGACGGCTGCGGCAGGCGCACGCGGTCGGTGACGTGTCGCTGTCCGGCATGTCCGTGCTGGCCCGGCTCGCCGCCGACGGCCCGGACTCGCCGGGCTCGCTGGCCGAGCTGGAACGCGTCAGGCCCCAGGCGATGGCGGCGACCCTCGCCGCACTCGAACAGCGCGGCCTGGTCGTGCGCTCCCCGCACGCCGTCGACCGGCGCCGCTGCGTGCTGGCCGTCACCGAGGCGGGGCGCGAGATGCTGGCCGCACGGCGCACCGAATCCGTACGCCGGCTCGCCGACGCCATCGAGGAGTTCACCCCTCGGGAACAGCGCACGCTCGCGGCCGCGCTGCCCCTGCTCGACCGGCTGGCGGAACGGCTGTGAACCCCCGTACCCCCGCCGCCGTGGGCCCCCACTACAAGTGGGTGGCCCTGTCGAACACCACCCTCGGCGTGCTGATCGCCGCGATGGACGCCTCCATCGTGATCATCTCGCTGCCCGCGATCTTCCGCGGCATCGGGCTCGATCCGCTCGCTCCCGGCAACATCAGCTATCTGCTGTGGATGATCCTGGGCTATCTGCTGGTCTCGGCCGTGCTCGTGGTCGTGCTCGGCCGGCTCGGCGACATGTTCGGCCGGGTACGCATCTACAACCTCGGGTTCCTCGTCTTCGCCTGCGCGTCCGTCGCGCTGTCGCTCGACCCGTTCAGGGCCGGGGCGGGCGCGCTGTGGCTGATCCTGTGGCGGGTGGTGCAGGCCTTCGGCGGCTCCATGCTCACCGCGAACTCGGCCGCCATCCTCACCGACGCCTTCCCGGCCAGGCAGCGCGGGATGGCCCTGGGAGTCAACCAGATCACCGCGCTGGCCGGGCAGTTCCTCGGCCTGCTCGCGGGCGGGCTGCTCGCCACCGTCGACTGGCGTGCCGTGTTCTGGGTGAGCGTCCCGATCAGCGTGGGCGGCACCGTCTGGTCCTACCTGAGCCTGCGGGAGACGGCGCCGGGCCGACGCGGGCGCATGGACTGGCCCGGCAACCTCACCTTCGCCGCGGGCGCCGGAATCCTGCTCGCCGCGATCACCTACGGCATCCAGCCCTACGGCGGGAACGCCACCGGCTGGGGCAACCCCCTGGTGCTCGCCGGGCTGGCGGGCGGCTGCTTCCTGCTGCTCGCGTTCTGCTTCATCGAGATGCGCCCCCAAGCTCTCGGCTTCGCTCGAGCAAGGGGGACCCCCACCGCCGAGCCCATGTTCCACCTCGCGCTGTTCCGGGTGCGGGCGTTCGCCGCGGGCAACGTGGCCGCGCTGCTGACCGCGATCGCGCGCGGCGGGCTCCAGTTCATGCTCATCATCTGGCTCCAGGGCATCTGGCTGCCCCTGCACGGCTACGACTTCGAGGACACCCCGCTGTGGGCGGGCATCTTCATGCTCCCGCTGACGATGGGGTTCCTGCTCGCCGGTCCCGTCTCCGGCCATCTCTCCGACCGGTTCGGCGCCCGGCTGTTCTCTACCACGGGCCTGCTGCTGGTGACCGCGTCCTTCATCGGCCTGCTGGCCCTGCCGGTGGACTTCTCCTACGGGCCGTTCGCGGCGCTGCTGCTGATCAGCGGGTTCGGCCAGGGCATGTTCTCCGCGCCCAACACCTCGTCGATCATGGGGAGCGTGCCGCCGGAGTACCGGGGTGTGGCCTCGGGCATGCGCTCCACCTTCCAGAACTCCGGCACCGCCCTGTCCATCGGCGTGTTCTTCTCGCTGATGATCTCGGGGCTCGCGTCCTCCCTGCCGTCGGCGCTGAGCGATGGGCTGCGGGCGCACGGCGTGCCGGCGGCAGCGGCCCAGCACGCCGCCTCGCTGCCGCCGGTGAGCACGCTGTTCGCCACGTTCCTCGGCGACAACCCCGTACAGCACCTGCTCGGTCCGGACGGGACGCTCGACCGGCTGTCCGCGGCGCAGCAGCAGGCCCTGACCGGGCACACGTTCTTCCCGAAGCTGGTCTCCGGGCCGTTCCACGACGGTCTGACCATCGTCTTCGGCGTGGCCGCCGCGATGGCCCTCGTCTCCGCGGTGGCCTCGGCGCTGCGCGGCCGTCACCGGCTGCCCGAGGAAGGGGCCAGGCGGCCGGCTCCGCTGCCCGGCAAGACGCCGGCGGGACCCTCGCTCGACGAGCAGGGGTCCCGCTGAGGGCGCTTTCAGGTGATGGGCGCTCGAAGTCGTCGTCCTCGCCGGGCCGGCGTCAGTCCTTGAAGACGTCCTTCGTCTTCTCCTTGGCCTGGCGGGCGTCGCCCTTGGCCTTCTCGGCCTGTCCCTCGGCGGTCATCCTCTCGTTGCCCACCGCGCGGCCGACCGTCTCCTTGGCCTTGCCCTTCATCTGTTCCTTCTTGGCCTTGCCCTTCTGGTCACCAGCCACAGTCGCTCACTCCCAGCGGAATCGGTGTCGGTGTCACCTTGCGGGTGCTCGGCGGCGCGTCGGCCAAACCTCCCGATCACGCTGCCGATCACGGCCGGTGACCGGCGCCGTCAGCTGTGGCCCGCGCCGGTGTGCTCGGCGCTGACCTGGCGGGGACCGCGTCGGCCGCGGGGGCGCCGGTCGCGGCGGAAGTCGAGGACGGCGAGCGCCAGGGCGCCCAGCAGGGCCACCAGGGCGCAGCCGACGGAGAAGGCCACGGCCTCGCGGTAGTCCTTCCCGTTCTCCGCGAGCACCATGTAGAACAGGCCCGGCAGGGCCGCCGTGCCCACCGCTCCCCCGAGCCGCTGTCCGGTCTGCAGGGCGCCGCCGGCGGCCCCGGCCATCCGCACCGGCACCTCACTCAATGTCATCGTCACGTTCGGCGAGATGACGCAGCCGCTGCCCACGCCGCCCACGAACAGGGCGGGCGCGGCCCACCACGCCACGGCGTCCGGCGGGGCCGACCGCAGGATCAGCGCCGTGGCCGCCAGCCCGAGGACGACCGTGACCAGCCCCCAGAGGGTCAGCAGCCGTCCGAACCGCTCGACGAGCCGGCCCGCGACCACCGCCGCGGCCGCCGAGCCGATCGCGAACGGGGTCACCGCGAGACCGGAGTCCAGTGGGTCGTAGCCGAGGCCGTTCTGGAAGAACAGGGCGAACACCAGCCACACCCCGCTGAACCCCACGAAGTACAGCGTGCCCAGCGCGGTGCCGGCCGCGTAGCCGCGCGTGCACGTCAGGAGCCGCGGATCCAGCAGCGGCCCGCCGTCGCGCGCCGCGACCCGCCGCTCCCAGCGGGTGAAGGCCACCAGGAGCAGCAGGCCCACCACGAACAGCCACCACAGCCGGCGCAGCCCCCCGCTGTCGGCGAACACCAGGGGCAGCATCAGGCCCAGCACCCCGGCGCCCAGCAGGACCACACCGGGCAGGTCCAGGTGTTCCCGGCGGCCCCTCGCCACGCGGGGCAGCAGCCGGAGGCCGAGCAGCAGCGCGACGGCCCCGATCGGCACGTTGACGTAGAAGATCCAGCGCCAGCCCTGGGTGCCGTGCGCCAGCGCCAGGATCAGGCCTCCGGTGACGGGGCCCACCGCGCTGGAGATGCCCACCGTGGCGCCGAAGAGTCCGAAGGCGCGGCCGCGCTCGGCACCCCGGAACATCTGCTGGATCAGCGCCGAGTTCTGCGGGGCGAGGCAGCCCGCACAGGCGCCCTGCGCGATCCGGGCCACGACGAGCCAGGTGATCGTGGGCGCGGCGCCCGCTCCGGCGCTGCAGATCACGAAGCCCGCCAGGGACCACAGGAAGATCTTGCGCCGTCCCACCGCGTCGCCCAGCCGGCCCGCGGGGACCAGGGCGAGGGCGAACGACAGGGCGTAGCCGGAGACGACCCACTGCACGGAGGCCGGCGAGGCGCTCAGGTCCCGCTGCATCGACGGCAGCGCCACGGCGACGATCGTCACGTCGAGCAGGCTCATGAACCCGGTGGCGAGCGTGACCCACAGGGCCTTCCAGCGCCTCGGGTCGCGCCCCGCCGCGTCGGCGGTGCGCGCATCCGGCCGCGCATCCTTCTTCACGAAGGCTCCTCGTTCACGAAGGCTCCTTCCGGTCGGCGGCCTGGCCGGGCCGCCCCGGCGGGCAGCCCGCCGACGCAGGCACCGACGGCCGTCTCCCGAACGAGCCGCGGCCCGGCGGTCAATGTCCGCACCTGCCCCGGCTCGACGGGCCGTGTCCGCGCCCGTCCGCGACCGGCGGTCGCTGTCCGCCCGTGCTCCGGCTCGACGGTCGGCATCCGCACGCGTACCCGCCCCGCGGACGGCCGCCGCCTCCGCCCTCGGCCAACTGCCGACATGTACAAGCGCACCGGCTCGACGGGTCGGTACCCGCACGCGTACCCGCCTGGCGGGCAAGAAGCCCGCCCTCCCGCGACGGCCGTCGACATCCAACGCGAACCGGCTCGGCGGTCGCCATCGCGCACCCGCCCGGCAGACGGCAACCGCGCCCGACCGCGACCGGTTGTCGACACTCGCGCGTGCGCCCGTCCGGCAGGACCATCCATGCGCGCCCGCGGCCGAAGGTCGGTGTCCGCGCACCCGCCCGGCGGGCGACGACGCCGCATGCCGACGCCAGGGGGCCGCATTGCGTGTGCTCCGGTCACGTTCCCGCCGCCCACGGTCGAACACCCCTTCCGCGCCATCCCGCGACCGCCGAGCGCGGCGAGGTGGGTCAGCCGACGCGTTTCCCGCGCGGGCCCGGCTGCGGGGCGCGGCCCCACATCCGCGACAGTTGCTGTTCGCGCGCCCCGGCCGCCGCCCGTTCCTGGCCGTGCAGCACGCCCCAGGTGAAGCCGGGCTCGCCGGCCGCGTGGGCCGATACGGCCAGACGGCGCAGGGCGTCCCTGGCCACCACCGCGTCGTGGTGGCCGCCGCCGGCCTTCTGCACGGCCTTGGCCCGTCGGCGCAGGCGTCCGGCGGGCTTGCCCAGTGCCGGGCGGGCCGCCTCGGCGGCGTAGCGGACGCGTTTGGCCGCCTTGCGGGCGTGGTGGATCGCCGCGTCGCGTTCGGCGCCCGGGGGCAGGCTGAGCGCGCGTTCCATACGGCGGCGCAGCCGGCCGTCCTCCTTCCGCAGGGCCTTGCCCATGACCTTGCGGGGCTTGCCCGCGGCGGCCCCGGCCCGCAGCGGAGGTTCGGCGACCAGCCGGTGCAGCGAGTCCAGCAGGGCCCTGTAGCGGGGCGAGGCCAGGGCGTCGAGGGTGCGGCGGCGGGTCTGCGCCCGCCGTGCCACGTCCCAGGCGCGCAGTCGCGCGGTGACCGGGCCGAGGACCAGTTCGCCGGGCAGTTCCCCCACGCCCGTGGCCAGCCGCTCGGCGAGCACCTCGTGGTCGCGTTCCGCCCCCAGCTCGCCGCCCAGCCACTTGAGGTCCGCGCGGACGGGGTCGGTGACCGAGCGGTCCAGGAGGGGGCGGTAGGTGCGCAGGCAGCCGCGCAGCCGGCGGCAGGCGACCCGCATCCGGTGCACGGCGTCGGGCCTGCCGCGCCGTACCGCCGGGTCCAGATCGGTCAGGGTCGCGACCAGGCCCCGCACGTACGTGAGGACGTGCTCGCCGGAGGAACCCGGCGCGGAGGCCGGCCGCGGATCCGGGGACGGGTCCACGGGCGAGCCCGTCCCGGTGAGGGCGCGGGCCACCTCCGACCGGGTCCCGGCCCGCTCGGCGCCCCTGTCGCGCAGCGCCTTCTCGACGGCGTCCCGGAGCGCGCGGTCGCCGTCCTCGGCGAGTTCGACCTCCAGCTCCGTCCACAGGGCGTTCCCGCCCCGGTCGAGCAGGGACTGCGCCCGTACCGTGTCGAGACGCAGCTCGGCCACGACGGCGCCGGTGCCGTTCAGCAGGTGGCGCACGGAGCGTGTGGTGCGGATCCGGGCCACCGGCCGCAGCGGGTCCCCGCGGGTCCGGGACAGGGTCAGGTCGCGCAGTTCGTCCGGAACCTCCTCGGACAGGGGGGCCTCCACCTCCTCACGGATGTCGCCGGGCAGCGGCAGTCCGAGATGCCAGCCGGCGTCCGTGTCGCCCGTGCTGCGCCGCAGCGTCGCGCGGGTGCGGGTCAGGCGCAGGTCGTCGGTGTCGTAGTAGACGGCGTCGAGGTCCCGGACACCGCCGTCGACGAGGTGGGCTCCCGGGTCGACCGGGGTGAGGTCGGGCAGCCAGGACGCGTCGTCCGCGACGGGCGCCGCGTAGGTGTGTACTGTGTCGCGCTTCGACTGGGCCATACAGTGCCCGTTGACGCGATCCGCCGGATCAAACCCGTGACCCGCCCCCGGGGGACGTACGGGGCCTCCCGGCTCACCGGGCTGGGACGGCAACCGCCGTGACGCGTATGGCGCGTGCCGCGCAGGGGTACTCCGGCCGGGTCCGGACGGCACAGTCCCCGTACGACCTCAGACGGGCTCCCTCCCCGTCGGCAAGGACCACCATGGCTGCCTTCGACGACGACGCCGTCGATCTGCACTTCATCGGCAACGCGACGCTTCTGCTGCGCTACGGCGATCTGACCCTGCTCACGGACCCCAACTTCCTGCACCGCGGCGAGCACGCCCACCTGGGGTACGGGCTCGTCAGCCGCCGCTTGAGCGAGCCGGCCCTGGACCCCGGTGAGCTGCCCCACCTCGACGCCGTCGTGCTCTCCCACCTGCACGGCGACCACTGGGACCGCAGGGCGCGGCGGCACCTGGACCGTTCGGTGCCGATCGTCACCACCCCGCACGCGGCCCGCCGGCTGCGCACCTGGCAGGGCTTCCACCGGGCCGGGGGCCTGCACACCTGGGAGAGCTGCGTCTTCGAGCAGGGGGACGCGCGAGTCCGGGTGACGTCGCTGCCCGGCCGGCACGCCCTTCAGCCCGCGCTGCGCCGCCTGCTGCCGCCGGTGATGGGCAGCATGCTGGAGTTCGGCCCGCGCGACGGGACGGTCCGGCTGCGGCTGTACATCTCGGGCGACACGCTCCTCCACGACGGCCTGGACGAGATCGCCCGGCGCTTCCCGGGAGCCGACCTGGCCGTGCTGCACCTGGGCGGCACCACCCTGCCGGGCGGCTTCGTGGTCACCATGGACGCCGCCCAGGGCGCCGAACTCGCCCGCCGTCTCGACTACCGGCACGTCCTGCCCGTCCACTACGACGACTACACCGTCTTCCGCTCCCCGCTCGACGACTTCCTGACCGAGGCTCGCGGGCTCGGCCTTCAGGACCGGCTGGTCCACTGCCCTCGCGGGCAGCACGCGCGCGTCGTGCTCCACGGCGACCGTCCCACGGTCGGCTGACCCCCTCGCGGAGAGCCGGTCCGGCGCCTTCGCCGGGGCCCTCCCGGCCGGGCTCGACAGGCGCGTCGGCCCGAGAAGGGGAAATATGTGGGTGTGAGGTTTACACACCGGGGTAGACGCTGCGGGGTCCGCGTTGATCATCAAGGTGGACGCGCAACCGAAGATGTTCCGGCTGAGAGGGAGGGCCGCACCATGGCGGTGACCACAGAGGCGAAGGCGACTCGGGCTCGTACGGAGCTGCCGGAGGTGGCCGACCCCTCGAAGGTCGCGCCCACCGACGCGCGGGCCCTGTCACGGCTGTTCTTCGACCGGCTGACGACGCTGGAGGAGGGCACGCCCGAGCACCAGTACGCCCGCAACACGCTGATCGAGATGAACATGTCCCTGGTCCGCTACGCGGCCGGCCGCTTCCGCAGCCGGGGCCCGCAGGAGATGGAGGACATCGTCCAGGTCGGCATGATCGGGCTGATCAAGGCGATCGACCGGTTCGAACTCGCCCGCGAGGTGGAGTTCACGTCCTTCGCCGTGCCGTACATCGTCGGGGAGATCAAGCGTTTCTTCCGCGACACCTCGTGGGCCGTGCACGTACCGCGCCGGCTGCAGGAGGCCCGCGTCGAACTGGCGAAGGCCACCGAGGAGCTCGGCAGCCGGCTGGGCCGCAAGCCCACGACCACGGAGCTCGCGGAACTGATGAACCTGCCCGAGCAGGAGGTCGTGGACGCGATGGTGGCGTCCAACGGCTACACCTCCGCCTCCCTGGACGCCGCCGTCAGCGGCAGCGAGGAGGGCGAGAACGTCCTCGCCGACTTCATCGGCGCCGAGGACACCGGCATGGAGCTCGTGGAGGACATCCACAGCCTGGCTCCGCTGCTCGCCGAACTCGACGAGCGGGACCGGCTGATCATCCACATGCGGTTCGTCGAGGAACTCACACAGGCACAGATCGGGGAGCGTCTGGGCATCTCCCAGATGCATGTGTCCCGGCTGCTGGGCCGGCTGCTGGGCCGGCTGCGGCAGGGGCTGCTGACCACCCGCTGAGCAACGGGCCGTACGAGGACCGGTGTCGCAACGGGCCGTACGAGGACCGGTGTCGCAACGGGCCGTACGAGGACCGGTGTTCAGGGACGGCGGGCCAGGCGCGCCAGCCCGCGCAGTACGCGGCTGCGCCCCTGGTCCGGGACCGTCCACAGGGTCTGCCCGCGCACGCCCCAGCGCTCCAGCAGGGCGTTGGCGGCCAGGAAGCCGCTGGTGGCCGCCCGTTCCATGAGCGCCACCGGCAGTTCCGTACGGACCAGGTCGCCGGCGAGCACCAGGTGCGGGTCGGCCGTGCGCACAGTGGGCCGGTCACGGTATCCGCCCACCGGGAACAGCGGGCAGTCCGCCCGCCACTCGTGCCGTTCGTCCACGACGCGCGCCGCCCGCGTCTCAGGGTAGACGCGGTGCAACTGCCCTACGAGCAGCTCCCGTTGGGCGTCCGGGTCCGCGTCCTCCGGCAGGGCGTAGGCGTGCAGTTCGACCACGGATCCGCCGGTGCGCGCGGACCAGCGGGCGGCCTCGCCCTCCCAGCGGTCCATCACGCTGACGTTGTCGAGGATGCCGTACCCGCTGGTCCCGAGGAAGCCCGGACGGTCGCGGGCCACCGGGCGGTCCAGCCAGAGGCGGGAGACGAGGAAGGGCGGCGCGGTGCGCAGGCGGCCGATCCCGGCGCGCCACGCGGGGTCGCCGAGCCGCACGGAGTCCGCCACGAGCCGCCACAGCCCGGCGACGTCCAGGGCCAGCACCACGGCGTCATGGTGGCGCGGTCCGTCCGGCAGGTCCACGGTGAATCCGCCGTGCGGAGCCGGTGCGACGCTGTGCACGGGTGCCGACGTGCGCAGTTCGGCGCCGTGCAGCCGCAGGTAGCGGGCCAGGGGGAGCCACAGGGCGGCCGGGAACGGCTCGGCCGGGACGTCGAAGAGGAGCCCCTCGGCCGACCCCAGGAAGTAGATGTGGAACATGAGGGCCATCTCGGCGGCCGACAGCTCCCGCGGGTCGGCGAAGAAGCTCCGGGAGAAGACCTCGAAGGCGAGGTGACGCGCGGCCTCGGGGAAACGGACCGACTCCAGGAGGTCGTGGGCGCTGACGTGGTCGAGGCGGTCGTACACGTCGGGTACGCGCACGTCGAGCAGCGGCAGTGCCGCGACCGGGCGCATCCGGGTCAGCTCGCGCGGCGGGAAGGACGGGCTCAGGGCCGCGAAGCCGAGGGCGCTCCACGGCGGGGTCCGCGGCACGTGCCGGAAGCCGTCGCGCATCCCGGACCGGTGCCACAGGGGGTAGTCCGGCAAGCCGTTCAGCCGTTCCAGAGGCGGATCGGTCCGGCGCAGCAGCCCGCGCAGGTTGTAGTACTGGCGGAAGAAGGCGTGGAATCCCCTGCCCATCGTCACGGCCGTACCGTCCCGCAGCGTGGTGGGCCATCCCGCGAGCCGGCCGCCGAGGACCGGTTCGCGCTCGTACAGCGTGACCCGCACTCCGCGCTCCGCCAGCGCGGTCGCCGCGGCCAGCCCCGCGATGCCGCCGCCGACGACGGCCGTCGCGGGGGCCACCGGTCCGGTGATCCGCGGTGTGCCCGGGGCCGGCAGCAGTACCCGGGCGCGCCGGTCCCGGCCTCGGCGGGCAGGGGCCGCCGGGCTGGGGCGCGAGGACGGGGCGCGGCCGTCCGGGGCACCGGCCGTGGCGGTCGGGTCGGGGTCGTGCGGCGCGGGCATGCGGTCTCCGTAGGTCGTGGGGTACGGCGCGGGGAGATCTCGCGCACGGCGAGACTGGGAGGCGGGGCGGCGGCGGTCAGGGGCCGGGGAAGGGCCGACGGGGCAGGCGGCGCAGTTCGAACGCGGAGCGCAGCATGGGCAGGACGGGGGTGCGCAGGCCGATCGACAGGTCCTCGTGGAGCCTGGTCCGGCCGTCGAGGAAGCGCAGCAGCCGCTGTGCCGGAACCCGCCGGAACAACTGGGCGAAGAAGGCCGCCCCGTCGACGCGGCCGCTGTCGAGGGCATGCAGCAGGACGGCGTCCATGGCCCGGGCGCGGGCCCGGTGCGCGGGCGGCGGCAGGGGACGGCGTCCCGCGTGGAGCGCGGCGGCCACGGCACGCGTCTGGCGCTGCACGGTGGCGAACGTGAATCCGGTCGAGGGGCGGGCCGCTCCGGAAGCCACGCCGATGCGGAAGACCGTGGGACCGCTCTGCCGGGCGAACACGGCGTCCGTCATGGGGATCACCCCCGACTCGGTGCCGGTGACCTCGAAGCGGCCGAGCCGCAGCACGCTTCCGGTGTAGCGCCGCAGGGCGGCCTCGTACTCCGGGCGCGGCAGGACCCGCGGGGAGAACTCGGTGTACTCGACGAGCGCGTGCCGCCGCCCGGTGGGCAGGACGTACCCGAATGACAGCCCGTGCGCGGGCTGGGGGGTGCGGAAGTCCATGAACTCCACGGCGTCCGGGTCGAAGACCGGCCGGTCGTGGCGCACGAACCAGCCGTGGAAGTGCTGGAGCAGCGTCGTCCGGGCCGCCGGGAGGCTGCCCAGCGGGCGGGAGTCGAACACCCAGCGCGCCCGTACGGCCACCGTCCGCCCGTCGGCGGTGCGGGCGCGCACCTCCGCGCCGCCGGGAACCGGCTCGACGGTCTCGACCGCGGCCGTCAGCCGCCGCGTGCCGGGGCTGCCGGCCGTCCAGCGGGCGACGAACGTCTCGAAGTCGTCCGAGCGGAGCATCTTGTAGCGCAGCGGGGCGATGTCCCGTTCGGTGGCGTGGCCGTCCGTTCCGTGGACGCGCAGCCGCCGCCAGGACGTCGTGAGGGCCGCGTCGTACGGGCCGTCCTCCGTCTCCCAGTAGCACCAGGTGCGGCGGGGCGGGCGCAGCGGGCCCGGTGGTGCCTCCAGGAGGACGACGGTCACGGGGCGTGTCCCGGCGGGGCTCCGGGCCAGCCAGTGGGCCAGGGACAGACCCGCGGCTCCCGCTCCCACGATGGCGACGTCCGCCTCCAGCACGGCTCAGGGCTCCTTCCCGCCTCGCCCGTACGGACTCGGGCGTCACCCGAAGCATTCCGGCTGCCCCGGGCGTCCGGACGCAGCGCGCGCGGCGTGTCGGCGGGCGCGAGGGGCCCGGCAGGGTGGTTCTCCGGCGACCTGCCCCCGATCGGCGCATCCGCGGGCGCCGCCGCCGAGGAATGACTCAGAAGAACCGTGCTTCGCCGAACCGTGCTTCGGCCACGCGAAAGGACTGGGTCATGCGCTCCACTCAAGCGACGGGACACCGGGCGTGGAGAACCGCCGCCGGTGCCCGACCGGGTCGTAAGGCTCCTCCCGGGGCCCGCAGCGGCGACGGGCGCGGGGTGAGCGGCCGATGACCAGGACCCTCACCGGGCGCACCGACCACGTGGTGGTCGTCGGTGCCGGGCTGTCCGGGCTGTCGGCCGCACTGCATCTGCTGGGCGCGGGCCGCCGGGTCACCGTCGTCGAACGGGACCCGCTGCCCGGCGGGCGGGCCGGCCGGCTGGAGCGGGACGGCTACCTCATCGACACCGGCCCGACCGTGCTGACCATGCCCGACATCGCCGAGGAGGCGTTCGCCGCGGTCGGCGAGCGGCTCGGCGACCGGGTGGACCTGGTCCCGCTGCATCCGGCGTACCGGGCAAGGTTCGCCGACGGGGCCGTGCTCGACGTGCACACCGACGCGGCCGCCATGGAGGCCGAGGTGGAGCGCTTCGCGGGCGGCACGGAGGCGGCGGGATACCGGCGGCTGCGCCGCTGGCTCGAACAGCTCCACCGGGTGCAGCGGCGCCGGTTCATCGACGCCGACTTCGACTCGCCGCTGCAACTCGTCAACGCCGATCTGGCCCGGCTGGCCGTCCTCGGCGGCTTCGGGCGGCTCGATGCGCGCATCGGCCGGTACCTGCGGGACGAACGGCTGCGCCGGGTCTTCTCCTTCCAGTCGCTGTACGCGGGGGTCGCCCCGCACCGGGCGCTGGCCGCGTACGCGGTGATCGCCTACATGGACACCGTGGCCGGGGTGTACTTCCCGCGCGGCGGCATGCACGCGCTGCCGCGGGCCATGGCGGACGCCGCCGCCCGCGCGGGCGCCGACCTGCGGTTCGGTCGGTCCGTCACCCGGCTGGAACGGTTCTGCGGCCGGATCACCGCGGTCGTGACGGCCGACGAGCGGATCCCGTGCGACGCCGTCGTCCTCACACCGGATCTGCCGGTCGCCTACCGCCTGCTCGGGCGCACGCCGCGCCGTCCGGTTCCGTTGACGCATGCGCCGTCCGCCGTGGTCCTGCACGCCGGATGCGACCGCACATGGCCCGAGCTGGCGCACCACACGCTGTCGTTCGGGCGGGCGTGGCGGCGCACCTTCCATGAACTGACCCGGACCGGCGAGCTCATGAGCGATCCCTCCCTGCTGATCAGCCGCCCCACGGCCACCGACCCCGGGCTTGCCCCGCCCGGCCGTCACCTCCACTACATCCTGGCGCCCTGCCCCAATACGGCCCTGGGGCCCTCGGCCGCGCAGTGGGGCGACCTCGCGCCGCGCTACCGCGACGGACTGCTCACCGAGCTGGAGCGCAGGGGCCTCACGGGCATCGGATCGGCGATCGAGCGGCAGTGCCTGGTCACGCCCGCCGACTGGCAGGTTCTGGGTCACGCCGCGGGCACCCCCTTCTCCGCCGCCCACACCTTCGCGCAGACCGGTCCCTTCCGGCCCCGCAACCTGGTGCGCGGCACGGAGAACGCGGTGCTGGCCGGGTGCGGGACCACACCCGGCGTCGGCGTGCCGACCGTCCTGCTGTCCGGCAAGCTGGCGGCCGCCCGCATCACCGGAGGGGCGGCGGCCCGGCCGAGGACGCGCGGGCCCGCACGCCCGGCTGCCCACGGAGCGCGCTCATGACCGGCCGCGAGCTGGACGCGGCGGGGATCACCGATCCGGCGCTGCGCCAGGCGTACGCCCGGTGCCGTCGGCTGAACGCCCGCCACGGCAGGACGTACTTCCTCGCCACCCGGCTGCTGACCGCCGAGCGACGGCCGGCGGTGCACGCCCTGTACGGCTTCGCGCGCTGGGCGGACGACATCGTCGATTCCCTGGACCCGGCGGTGAGCGCGAGTGCGCGGTCCGTGGCGCTCGACCGGCTCCGGGAGGAACTGGAGGCCGGTCTGCGCGAGGGCCTCAGCGGCGAGCCGACGGTGCGGGCCGTGGCCGACACCGCGCGCCGTTACGCGATCGACCACCGCCACTTCACCGACTTCATGGCCTCGATGCGCAGCGATCTGGAGGTCACGGACTACGCGACCTACGCCGATCTGCGCGCCTACATGCACGGTTCGGCGGCGGTGATCGGGCTGCAGATGCTGCCCGTGCTCGGGACGGTGGTGCCGCGCGAGGAGGCCGCCCCGCACGCCGCCGCGCTCGGCGTGGCCTTCCAGCTCACCAACTTCCTGCGGGACGTGGGCGAGGACCTGGACCGCGGCCGGATCTATCTGCCCGCCGACCTGCTGGGATCGCACGGGGTCGACCGGGAGCTGCTGTGCTGGAGCCGGGACAGCGGCCGCCCCGACCGGCGCATCGTGGCGGCGCTGCGCGCCTTCGAGGACCTCACCCGGCGGGTCTACCGTCGGGCCGTGCCCGGCATCGCCATGCTCGACCCGGTGTCCCGTCCCTGCATCCGGACCGCTTTCGTGCTGTACGCGGGCATTCTCGACGCGGTCGCCGACGCCGGCTACAGCACGGTGCAGCGGCGGGCCGTGGTGGCTCGTGGGCGCCGTGCGGTGGTCGCCGCGGACGGTCTGGTCCGGGTGGCCGCGGCCCGCCTCGCCGAGCACCGCGGCGGCCTCCGGCTCCGTAGGGAACGACCCCGGCCCACGCGCCTCACCGCGCCGTCCGCAGCTCAGGCCCCCGCACGCCAGGAGGTCGTGTGACATCCCCGTCCCCCGGACGTCCCCGGCGCCGTCTCCTGCGGGTACGGCCGCGCCCGGTGCCCTGGCAGGACCAGCGCCCGACCTGGGTGGACGCCCGCCCCGCCGTCATCGCGCAGGCGTTGAAGCGGGCGCGGGACCGCCCATCGGGCAACTGGTACGTCGTCGGGGCCACCCGGGACGTGGGCGGTGAGCGTCCCCTGTCACGGACCGTGGGCGGCCGGGAGGTCGTCGCCTGGCGCGGCGCCGACGGCCGGCTGGTGGCCGGTCCCGGTGTCTGCCCGCACCTGGGGGCACCCCTGGCGGACAGCCGGGTCCGGTGCGGCACGCTGATCTGCCACTGGCATGGACTCGCCCTGGACGGGGCGCCGTTCGCCGGCTGGGAGCCGCTGCCCGTGCACGACGACGGGGTGCTGGTCTGGGTGCGCCTGGACGACGTCGGCGGTGAGCCGGCCACCGCCGCGCCGTCCGTTCCCCGGCGGCCGGCCGGGTCCGCCGCGCTGTCGGCCGTCTACCTGGGCGTCGGCGTCTGCGAGCCGGAGGACGTGGTCGCCAACCGGCTGGATCCCTGGCACGGCGCCTGGTTCCACCCGTACTCGTTCGTGGACCTCAGGGTGGTCGCGCAGCCGGGCGGGACGGAGGGCGACGACGGTTTCACCGTGGACGTGTCGTTCAAGGTGGCGGGGCGCCTGGTGGTGCCCGTGCGGGCGGAGTTCACCGCCCCGGGACCGCGCACGGTGGTCATGCGCATCACCGAGGGCGAGGGGCGGGGTTCGGTGGTGGAGACGCACGCCACGCCACTGGGCCCCGACGCGTACGGCCGGCCGCGTACCGCCGTCGTGGAGGCGGTGGTGGCCACCTCCGACCGCCCGGGTTTCACGGCGGCCCGCCGCGCGGCGCCGCTGCTGCGGCCGCTGATCCGGGCGGCCGCGGGACGCCTGTGGCGTGACGACCTCGCCTACGCGGAACGCCGCTGGACACTGCGCTCCACGGATCGCTTCCCGGGCTGAGGCCCGGTGCCCCGACAGGCAACGTCCGCCGGCCGGCCGCCCTGACCGCTCGCTCCTCGGTCCGTGCGGCCGAGGCCCGGGCCCGGTGGTGCGGCCGGGTCCCGGTTCTACGATCCGGCCGCGCGCTCGGGTGGGGCAGGCCGGTCGGTGGCCGGGGCGGCCGGGCGGCCGTCGCCGCGAAGGGCCCGTTGGGCGTGCGGGACCACGCGGATGAGGCGCAGGACGCCCCACAGGATCGCCCCGGCGCCGAGCAGCTCCGGGAGCAGCCACCAGCCCGTACGGACCTGTTCGCCGAAGAGCAGGACGCCGAGCAGCAGGCTCACCGTCGCGTCGCCGACCGTCAGCGCCGGCTGGGAGGCGGCCAGGGAGCCGGCCTGAAGGGCGTTCTCCAGCAGCAACAGGGCACCAATCCCGGTGAGGGCGAACCCGTACGTCTGCCAGGTGGTGAGGAAGGCCGCGAAGCCGGAGGCGTCGAGGTTGCCGGCCGCGGACTTCAGCAGGGCGGCGGTCAGGGCGTTGCCGATGGCGGCGGCCGCGGCCAGCACGGCGGCCCGGAACAGGGCGGGGCGGCCGGGCCTGGCGAGGACCACCGCCGCCGCCATCGCTCCCAGGCACACCGCCAGGGCCGGGATCCACCGTGTCATGGGCGCCTGGTCCCGGGCCCCGGAGGGAGCGGCCGAGACCAGGACCAGCGTGAGCCCGCCGACCATGCCCGCCACACCCCACCAGCCCGCTCGGGGCAGCCCCCGGTGCATCAGCGGGGCGGCGATGAGCAGGGCGAACGGCAGTTCCAGGATGAACAGGGGCTGCACCAGCGCCATCGGCCCGTTCAACAGCGCGAGTGCCTGGAACAGGGCGGCCCCCATCACCCCGCCGATGCCCGCGAGCCAGGCGGGGCGGCGCGCCAGGGCGAGCAGCAGCCGCAGCCCGCCGCCGCGCGCGACGGTGGAGGCCGCCTTGCGCTGGAAGGCGGTGCCCATGGCGTTGCTGGCGGCACCCATCACGGCGAAGCACGCGGCCAACCCGATCACAGGTCCACCATGCCCGACCGGCGCCGTGCCGTCCTGCGGTCGCGCAGGTCATACATCGGCTTTATGAGTCCATAGACGGGACCCGCATACCGACTTAGGTTTGCCTTAGTTTAGGGTTACCGACGAGTCGAACGTCCTCGCTCGAAGGGAACCTGATCATGCCCCGCCCCCTGCGGGTAGCCATCGTCGGAGCCGGCCCCGCCGGGATCTACGCCGCCGATGCCCTCCTCAAGTCCGACGTGGCCACCGAGCCGGGCGTGTCCATCGACCTCTTCGAGCGCATGCCGGCCCCGTTCGGCCTGATCCGCTACGGGGTCGCCCCCGACCACCCCCGCATCAAGGGCATCGTCACGGCCCTCCACCAGGTGCTCGACAAACCGCAGATCCGGCTCTTCGGCAACGTCGACTACCCGGGCGACATCAGCCTGGACGACCTGCGCGCGTTCTACGACGCCGTGATCTTCTCCACCGGCGCGACGGCCGACCGGGCGCTGCCCATACCCGGCATCGAGCTGGACGGCTCGTACGGCGCCGCGGACTTCGTCTCCTGGTACGACGGGCACCCGGACGTGCCGCGCACCTGGCCGCTGACGGCACGGAAGGTCGCCGTGCTCGGGGTCGGCAACGTCGCCCTGGACGTGGCGCGCATCCTGGCCAAGACGGCCGACGAGCTGCTGCCGACCGAGATCCCGCCGAACGTGCACGAGGGCCTGAAGGCCAACGAGGCCGTGGAGATCCACGTGTTCGGCCGCCGGGGCCCGGCGCAGGCCAAGTTCAGCCCGATGGAACTGCGGGAGCTGGACCACTCCCCCTCGATCGAGGTCGTCGTCGACCCCGAGGACATCGACTACGACGAGGGCTCCATCGCGACCCGGCGCGGCAACAAGCAGGCCGACATGGTCGCCAAGACCCTGGAGAACTGGGCGATCCGCGACGTCGGCAACCGGCCGCACAAGCTGTTCCTGCACTTCTTCGAGTCCCCGGCCGAGATCCTCGGCGAGGACGGCCGGGTCGCCGGCCTGCGCACCGAGCGCACGGAGCTCGACGGCACCGGAAACGTCAAGGGCACCGGCACCTTCAAGGACTGGGACGTCACGGCCGTCTACCGCGCCGTGGGCTACCTCTCCGACAAGCTGCCCAAGCTGCCCTGGGACCTGGAGTCGGGCACGGTCCCGGACGAGGGCGGCCGGATCGTCGCCGAGTCCGGCGAGCACCTGCAGTCCCTGTACGTCACCGGCTGGATCCGGCGCGGCCCCGTGGGCCTCATCGGCCACACCAAGGGCGACGCCAACGAGACGGTCGCCAACCTGCTGGACGACTTCGCCAACGGGCGCCTGCACACCCCCGCCTCGCCCGCCCCGGAGGCCGTCGACGCCTTCCTCGCCGAGCGGAACGTCCGCTTCACCACCTGGGAGGGCTGGTACCGCCTGGACGCCGCCGAGAAGGCCCTCGGCGAGCCGCAGGGCCGTGAGCGTGTGAAGATCGTCGAACGTGAGGACATGCTCCGCGCGAGCGGCGCGTAGTCCGGCGCGCCCGCAGACGTGGTGAGCGAAACGAGCCGTGGCCCCTCGCGGGGCACGGCTCGTTTCGCTGTGCGGGAAACAGGTGCGCGCGGGCGCGCGCACCGCCCCGCCGGGGGCGCCCTAGCTGTTCGCGCAACCGTTCCCGGTGGCGGGGTTGAGCAGGCCGCCCACGTTGACCGAGTTGCCGCACAGGTTGAGACCGAGGTTGATGGGGAGCTGGATGACGTTGCCGGAGAGCACCCCGGGGCTGTTGTTCGCCGTACCGTTCGCGTTGGCGTCGGCCGCGGCCGTTCCCGCGCACGTCATCAGGGCCGCACCGGCCAGGGCGGCGGCAGCCGTCATTCTGATCCTCATGGAGAACTCCTGTTGCTCGAAGAACACGGGCGTTCCCACGGTGAGGGTCCCGGGCCCCGCAGAACACCGTTTCACCGCCGAATGCAGTAGGACTGTCAGCCTCACAGGGCGTGACGTGCTCCGAACGGGGAAGGCGGCACCGGTAACGCCTGCCGGTTCTCCGGCGCCCGCGTCAACGCCGCGCCGTCGCCCGCGGGGGACTCACGGCGCACGTCTGCGGGCCGCCACGCGGACCGGCTGACCACGGAGAACTCGCCGCCACGTCATACGCACGGCCGTGGGCGCACGGTGCGGCCGCCGCGGCGCGACGGGCATCGACCCCGCGCGACCGGGCATGATCCGGCTTGGCGATACTGAACGCACACGCCGTCCCCGCTCTCAGATTGGCTCATGTCGAACTCTCCCTCCCCCCGTCCCGCGACACCGCCCACGGTGTGGCCGGCCCGCGGCCGCCACACCGGGCCTGCCGCGGAGGACGTCGTACGGCGCCACCTGAAGCAGCTCAGGGCCGACGGCGTCATCTTCGACCACCTCGAACCGGACGACACCGGCCCCACCGGTGAGAAGGTCTTCGAGGCCCGCTGGCTGGTGCCCGGCGAGGTGACCGTACGGGCCCGGCTCACCCTGTCGCCCCTCGCCGGCTCCGGATCCGGACAGGCCGGACAAGAGCGCGAGTGGGTGCTGATGGCGGAGGCGGAGCGGCCGTGGGATCCGCGGTGGCCCTCCCCCGCGACCATGTTCTGGCCGCAGGGGCCCGACGCCGGCTGGCAGCAGGAGGCCGTCACCGGGCTGCGGCTCGGCGAGGTCACCGCTCTCCCCGACGACGACAAGGATCTCCGGCGGATCCTGCGGCACGCGGCGCGGGACACCTGGGCGCTGCACGTCGTCGTCCACGAGGCCATGACGCCCGACGAGCGCGGCCGGGCGGCGGTGGTGCGGGTGCTGCCCGAGGGGCTGCGGCACCGGGTCGTGGAGCACCGGGCCGCGCCGCACCGGTTCCGGGCCGTGAACTGGGTGCTGGACGACTTCGGCGTCCGGATCCCCCGCGGCGGGGCGGTGGTCCTGCCCGGCAGTCCGGCGCCGCCCGGCTACGACGTGGCGGAGTTCTCGGTGCGCAGCGTCTTCCTCGACGGCACGGAACCGGCCGAACTCATCGACGCCGTCAACCGTTTCGCCGCGCTGCCCAGGCCCCTGCCGGACGGCGCCGACCGCGCCCTCACCGCGCTGCGCGAGGACTGGCAGTTGCTGACCCTCGAGGAGGAACTCGCCCGGGCGCGCGAGCTCGTCACCATGTACTCCGAGGCCCTGGCGGCGATGACGAAGTCCCGGGACCTGTACAAGGAGGCAGCCGAGCGCGCCCACGAGGCCCTCGCCGTGTACCGGGAGACGGAGGCCCAGGGCGTACTGCCCGCCAGGAAGCAGGCCCGTACGGCCTCGGGGTCCCCCCTCCAGCAACTGGCGCGCGGGCTGGGGCGCCTGAAGGGCACCGCCCTGTCGCTGCGCCAGGGCAGTGCCCCGGACCGGCGGCCGAAGGACGGCGAGGCCGCCTCCGGCGACGGTGGCACGACTCCGGCCGGCGGGGACGCCGGCACGTCCCCGCCGGCCGGAGGCTCGGATCCGCGGACCGGGGACTGAACCCGGTTCGCGGCGGTCGGGTGCCCGGAACCGCCGGGTGCCGCGGGCCGGACACGCGGTCCGTGCGGCGGCGCGTCCGGGAGGCCGCCCGGACGCGCCGCGGCGGTGCGGCTCCCTCGCGGGTGGCGCCGGCCGTCGGGCCACCGGCGTTCGCTTCCGAACGGGGCCCTTCCCGGCGCCGGGCAACCGGCTTACGGAGCGGGCGGGTTGACAGCCCGTGAGCCGAGTCCGGCCGGCCGGGGCGGCGGATGCCGCTCGGCCGCCTGCACCATCAGCAGCAGCGACAGCGCGGCCAGGCTGGCCAACGACGCGCACACCGCGGTCAGTCCGGCGCTCAGCGGCGGTGCCACCGTGATCGCCAGGGCGCGGGAGGCCTGCGCCGGGGCGAACCTGCCCTCGACGTAGCCGACCGCGGCCGGTACCGCCGGGACGACCGCTCCCGCCACCAGGGCCGCCACACCGGTGCGCACGGCCAGCAGCAGGGCCAGCAGCCCGCACAGCCCCGACACGGTGAGAGCGAGGAAGCAGACGAACAGGGGCACGCCCTGCCAGCGCAGCGGGAAGTAGGCCGCACCGCACACCACGAGGGCCGCCGCGGCGATCCAGCTCGGCCAGAAGGCGGCCCGCCCGGCCCGCTCCCCCGGCTCGCCCGCGGCCTCCTGCTCCTGGCCCCCGGCCGCGCCCGGCTCGGAGAACGGCACATCGTACGGTTCGGCGTACGGTTCGTCGTGCCGCTCCCGGGCCAGCCGTCCGATCAGCTCCACCAGTTCCTCGACCGTGCGGCCGGCGGCTGCCGCGCGGATCGCCGTCCGGCCGCAGTGCGGCGGATGCGGTGGCCGGTGGAGCAGCGCCACCAGCCGGGTGACGTCCTCCACACAGCGGCCGCCGACCGCCGCGCGGATCGTGTCGTCGGCGCTGTCGGCCGGCCGCGGCGGCCGGGTCAGCTCGGCGACCAGACGAGCGACGTCCTCCACGGGCCGGTCCAGGGCGACCGCGCGCAGGGCGTGCCGGACGGCCTCGGCGTGCTCGGGCGCCTCCTCAAGGAGGGTGACGAGCCGGAGGACCTCCTCCAGGGGGCGGTCGTCGACCGCGGCCCGGACGAGGCCGCCGACCGGATCACCGGACGCGCCCTCGTCCGCGGCGCCTTCCACCACGCCGCCGGGCGGCCCGGACCAGTGGATCTCGTCGGTGAGGTCGATGACGGCCTGGTTCGACTGGGATGGTGAAGAGCGGGTGGTCATGCTGGGCTCCATGGCAGGGGTGCGGCCGCTCCTGCGCCCCCGAAGCGCGACACGCCTTTACCCCGCCATTACAAGGGCGCTGCCGCCCGGCGCGCCACCGGGACGACGCAGCGGGGTGACGTCCGGTCATGGAAGTCCGGCAACCTGGGCATCCGACAGAGGAAGGCGCCGCGAGCGGCACGACGAGAAGGGCCCTGACCGTGGACTCCACCGGGAACGTGCTGCTCATGACCGCCGTCGTCACGGCCGTCGTGCTGGCCCTGGCCGCCGTGCTGGCCGTGGCCGTCATGCTGCTCAGGCGTCTGGTGCGCACCCGGCGGGAGCTGCGCCGCGCCGGCCTTCCGACGGGGCCGCGCTGGGTCTTCTGGGGTGCGGTCGTCTATCTCGTCCTGCCCACGGACCTGCTGCCCGATCCGGTGTACCTCGACGACATCGGCGTGCTGCTGCTGGCCCTGCGTTCGCTGCACGCCGCAGGCGGCGACCGGCTGCCCGCCCTGGCCCGGCGACCCGGATTTTTCGGACGCCGAGGGCATCCGGACGCCAAAGACTACGCTCCGTAAGGAAACCATTCACCCGTTCGATTCGTATAAGTCTCGGGAACCCGAAACGAAGTCAGCGGGCCAAGCGACGCCACAAGCAGCAATACCGCTTGGTCGCGGCTGCACCGACAGGGGAGAGACGATGCAACCGTTCGCGCTCAACTACGCTCGTCCGGCAGTGGAACGGGACGCCGCCACGCCGTACGCCTACGATTCCGGGCTGCAGTTGAACGTTCTCATGGACGGACGGATCGCCGCATCCGACCACGCGCTGCTGAGAGAACTGGGCACCACGACCTCCACGGCGGGCTCCAAGACGCACTTCGACGACTGAACACGGCCGCGGAGATGACCGTACTGATCCTCACGGGCGAGGAGGACGTGACGGCGGACATGGTGGTGATGCACCTGAACGCCTCCTCGACCCCGGTGGTCCGGCTGGATCCGGCCGATCTGACCGCGGGCGCCGCCCTGTCGGGCGAGTGGGCCGACGGCTCCTTCGACGGCCATCTGTCCGCGGGCGGACGGCTGGTGAGCGTGAGCCGCCTGCGCTCGGTCTGGGTGCGCAGACCGGGAGTTCCGGCGGCCCGGGCGAGCCGGCCGTCCGCGTGGCTGTCCGAGGAGGCCGCACAGGCCCTGTACGGAATGCTGCGCGGCTGCGGAGCCCGCTGGATGAACCATCCGGACGCGGCCGAGCGCGCCCGGCACAAGCCCTGGCAGCTGCGCCTCGCCCAGCGCAGCGGCCTGCCGGTGCCGGCCACGCTCATCACCACGTTCCCGCAGGCGGCCCGGGAGTTCGCCGAACGCTTCCCGGACCTGGTGGTCAAACCGGTCTCCGGCGCGCATCCGCTGGAGCCGCCGAGGGCGGTGCCGACCAGCCGGGTCGCTCCGGACGCGGACTTCGGCGCGGTGGCCTACGGACCGACCCTGCTGCAGCGCAGGATCGCCAAGCGCGCCGACATCCGGCTGACCGTGGTCGGCGACACGCTGCTGGCCGCCCGCAAGGCGACCGCGGCGGACGCCGATCCGGAGGAGGTGGACGTCCGGTTCGCCGCGTCCGGGACGCCGTGGCGGCCGGCCGAGGTCCCGCCACGCGTGGCCGCTTCGGTGCGCACCTATCTACGGCAGGCCGAACTCGCCTACGGGGCCTTCGACTTCGCCGAGGACGCCGACGGCACCTGGTGGTTCCTGGAGTGCAACCAGTCCGGCCAGTTCGGGTTCGTCGAGGTGGAGACCGGCCAGCCGATCGCCCGCACGATCGCCAAGTGGCTCGGCCGGCCCGGCCCTCGGGCACGTGAGCACGCCAACGGCAGGCGTACGACGGCTCCTTGACGGCACGCCGTGCCAGGAGAGCTTCCGCTCGTACGTCTGCCGTGGGGTCAACAAGGTTGCGTGCGACCGGGTTCGGGCGGCCGGGTTCAGACCGCCAGGGACAGGACGCCGTCCCCGTCGGCGTCGGTGCTCACGTCCGCGTCCGCCGCCCGCCCCCGGGCGAGCAGCAGGGCGTCCGCCTTGCCGATGGCCTCGTGGATGCCGGTGGCCCCCATCATGACGCACAAGGTGTAGCTGACGTCCTCCAGTTCCCGGGCCGTCTCGGCCCGCTCCCTCTCCGCCTGAGCGATCTTCAGCGATGCGTACCTGGTCAGCAACGTCCTGACGACCTTCGGGTCCGGAACCAGCACGGAGCGCCCCTCTCTTCGATTTTTGCTCCGTATGCCCGCGGCACGCCGTGCCATGCACGGCGACCGGCCGCGGGCAATATGTTTGACCGAATTCAGTCGATTTCCAGTGGCGGGGCCACCGCTCGCCACCGTGGCGCCGCCGGCTCTACCGGCCGCGGCTCCCTGATCTGCGCCGCGCCGCGGCGCGGCGCTCCCCGGCGGTCATGCCGCCCCAGACACCGTCGTACTCGCTGTTGCGCAGGGCCCAGGCCCGGCACTCGCCCAGCACAGGGCACCGGTGGCACACCGCGCGGGCCTGTTCTATCTGACGCACGGACGGACCGCTCTCCCCGAGCGGGAAGAACAGCTCGGGATCCTCGAAACGGCACGCCCCGCGCTCGCGCCAGTTCTCGATCGTTCGGACAACGCCCACCGGGACCTCCGCTGAACACTCGGCCGCACATGTCCGGGCAGCTCCCGTCTGCGGCAGCAGGGCGCCGCACGACCCGGCAGAGGTATCCGCAATATAGGTGCTTTTCGGCCCCACGGCCACGATTGGGTCAGCGCCACGCAGGAGACGCACAGGAGAACACACCGCCGTGAGCCTCTCAGGACGGACAGCCTGCGGCCACGGGCCCACTCGGCGAGTGATTCTTCGCGCTGGTGGCCGAATTCGCGCAGTGGGTCCGCGCGGTCAGGTCGCCCGGAGGCCCCGGGCCCCGGGCCCCGCCCTCACTCGGCGAGCGCGTCGGCGAGTTCTGCCGTGGCCCCGGCGATCTCGCGGTCGCGGTCGGCCAGCAGCACCGGCAGCTCGCCGCGCCGGGCCCGCACGGCCCGCCGCGCCCGGCGCTCCCACACCACCGGGTTCTCAGGGTGGTTGAGCAGCTTGGGGTAGACCGCGGCGACGCTCTCCCACTGCCGGGCGTCGGCGATGCTCCTGAGCAGTTGGATGATCCGCGGACGGCAGGTCACGCCCGGAAGCCGGGCGAGCTCCCACAGGAAGGGGACCGTGGCGGCGGTGGCCTGCTCCACCACGAAGCCGTACTGGCAGATGCGTCCGCGCAGTTGGTCCAGCGCGGCACCGGCGGTCGGGGCGTCGCCCGAGGCCACCTGGTGGAGCAACAGGGGGATGCCGGCCGCGGAGCCGGTGGAGTCCCTGATGTCGCTCCAGGGCACCTGCCCCAGGCCCGACAACGGGATTGCGCGGTCACCGCGCTGCGTGCTGGGCTGCTCCGTCGGTACGGTGCGCATGGCGTCGTCCTTTCCGACAGCGGTCGTAAGGGGGGAACGGCGGTTCAGTGGGGTGGACGCGTCGACAGCCTCGCCCAGACCGACTTGCCGGCCGGGGGCCTCGGGGTCCAGCCCCAGTCCTCGGCCAGGGCGTCGACCATGCGCAGTCCCCGGCCGTGCTCCAGCAGGCCGAAGCCCGCCGGGGTGCGGCACAGGGGCCGACCGGCGCAGGGGTCGGAGACGGTGATGACCAGTTGTGCGGCGTCGACGGCGAGCCCGAGCCACACGGCCGTGTCACCGGGCGGGGCGTACGGCACCGCGTGCGTCGCCGCGTTGGCCGAGAGTTCGGTGACGACGAGGGCTGCGTCGTCGGCGCAGTGGCCGAGCGACCATCTGCCCAGGGTCTCGCGCGTGAAGGCGCGGGCCCGGGCGAATCCCTCCCGGCCGCAGTCGATGCGCAGTGCCGCGGCCGCGATCGCGCCGGGGGTCCCCTCCGCCCACGGCGCGATCACGGCGGCCGCGCTCGGCACTTCGAGCTCTCGGCTCACTGGTGAGGGCACGTCATCTCCCTGATGCGACGTCACCGAACGGCGTCCACAAGGGGTTGACGCCCCGGCTATTATCCACGCTGACAGCGTCCGTGTGCAATTGCACGCGAAATTTCTCGTGAAAGTGCGAGCGGGCGTGCGAACGTGAACAGCAAGGAGACCGCGATGCCACCAGTGCGGAACGGAGTGCGGGCCAGTTCGCTGGACGCCCGCTGGATCAAGAGCCGGCACAGCAACGCCGAAGGCAACTGCGTCGAAGTCGCCGCTCTGGTCGGCGGCGGCATCGCGCTGCGCAACTCCCGTGACCCCGACGGCCCCGCGCTGGTCTACACCCCCGCCGAGGTGGCCGCGTTCCTGGCCGGTGCCAAGGACGGCGAGTTCGACCATCTGCTGTGAACGCGGCCGCCCGCCGGGAAGCGGAGGGGACGTGCCGACTTCCCCCGGCGAGTGCCCTCCGCAGCCGTACGGTGCGGTACGGTGACGTCTCAGTCTGCCGGTCTACTGGGAGTCAGGATGTCCGCCGAGCCACATCGCATCTCCCGACTCGAACCCTATCTGGACCGGTCCGAGCCGGCCCCGACTCTGCTGAAGATGCTGGTCGGCGTCCAGCTCGCGGGCTTCCGCGAGGACGCCGGGATGTCCCAGGAGCAGTCGGCGCGCGAACTCGGGTTCAGCGCCGCGAAGCTCTCACGCATCGAGTCGGGCAAGGGACGCCGCCCTCCGGCCGAGGGCGACGTCCGCGCCCTGCTGAAGCTGTACGGCACCGACGAGTACGAGTCCTCTGTCCTGCTCAGGCTGCTGCGGCGGGCGGGCGAGCCGGGCTGGTGGCAGCGCTACGACAAGCGGCTGATGCCCGAGTGGTTCGACCGGCTGGTCGGCCTCCAGGAGGCGGCCGCCGCGATCCGCACCTTCGAGATCCAGTACGTACCCGGTCTGCTCCAGACCGGGGCGTACACCCGGGCCGTGGTGGAGCGCGGGCTGCCCACCGCCTCGGCGAACGAGGTGCAGCGGCGCGTCGAACTGCGCATGCGGCGGGCCGAGTTGCTGCTGCGGAAGGACGCGCCTCAGCTGTGGGCGGTCATCGACGAATCGGTCCTGCTGCGCGTTCTGGGCAGCCGTGAGGTCATGCGCGAACAGCTCGACCACCTCGTCGACATGGCGCAGCGCCCCAACGTGACCCTGCAGGTCGTCCCGCTGGACGTGACCAACGCGTCCGCGCCCGCCATCCCGATCACCTATCTCCGGTTCGGCGGCCTGGACCTGCCCGACGTCGTCTACCTCGAACACATCAGGAGCGCCAACTTCCTCGAGGACCGCGACGAGACGGAGGAGTACCGGATCGCCCTGGACCGGCTGGCCGACGAGGCCCTCACGCCGCAGGAGTCCCTGGCGCTGCTGCGCAAGACGGCCAACGACCGGTACGCGTCCGCGCCCTAGCTTCTTCGCGTCCTGGCGTCAGCGGAGCAGGCCTATACCGCCGAACTCCACCCATTCGTGGGTGAGTTGGCGGGGTGCCACCTCGGTGTCCGGCCGCCAGGTGGACACCTCGACCAGACCCGGCTCGAGAAGCTCCAGGCCCTCGAACAACGCGGCGACGTCCTTCTCCTGGCGCACCCGGCCCCAGTGGCCCTGCGTGGCCTTGTCCATGAAGTCGGTGACGAAGGCCCGCACTTCGGGGTCCTCGCTGACCAACTGGCACATGAGCATGAGGCTGCCGGGCGCGAGCCGTTCCCGCACGCGCTCCACCACGGCGAGCGGGCCGTCGGTCTCACTGTCCGGGATGCAGTGGAACACCGAGTTGAACAGCACGGCCACCGGCTGCGAGAAGTCGATCAGGCGCTTGGTCTCGGGGTGCGAGAAGATCTCGTCGGTCTGCCGCAAGTCGGCGTGTATGACCGCGGTGCGCTCGTCCTGCTGCAGCAGGGCCCGGCCGTGCACCAGCACCATGGGGTCGTTGTCGACGTAGACCACGTACGACTCGGGGTCGACGCGCTGGGCGACCTGGTGGACGTTGTTCTGGGTGGGCAGGCCGGAGCCGTGGTCGAGGAACTGCCGGATGCCGTGCTCCTCGGCGAGGGTGCGGACGGCCCGTTGCAGGAAGCGCCTGTTGTTGAGGGCGAGCCGGCGGGTGCTGGGGACGACCTTGTCGAGTTCCTCGCACGCGGACCGGTCGGCCGCGTAGTTGTCCTTGCCACCCAGGTAGTGGTCGTACATACGCGCAGCCGTCGGCACGTTCTCGTCGATGTTCGTGGACAGCTGGTTCTCCGCAGGCATCAGTCCCCCAGATTCGCCGTTTCCACCGCGCCAACTGGGCCGGTTCGACTGAGAGTACATCCTAGGGAACCGGCGTCTTCCCGAACCAGTCCACGAACGAACGACGGCCCGTGACGGCATCACGGTCTGTCCCGATCCTCACGAAGTCTTCACCGGAGGGCACCCATCAACCGCGCGGTACGGAGCACCCGGATCCTCTGTCGGACAAGGGGGTGTCATGGTCTTCGTCGCCGTACTGCTGCTGCCGCTCGTGTCCGTGCTGCTGGTGGTCATGGACCGCGTGGAGCAGCGCATGCTGGACCCGGCTCCGGCGCGGGGCCGCCATGCCGGGCGCCGCGGGCATCTGCGGCTGCTGGCGGGTGGCCGCCGCGGCTCCGGGGCCGGCCCGGTCGCGTCCGCATCGGGCCCGACCGCCACCGACGAGCGGCAGCGGGCCGCCTGAGCCGGCGTGCCACCCGGCCGGCGTGCGCATGCCCGGTGTGCGCCGGGCGTGCGCAGACCGGGCCCGTTCCGTGCCCGCTTTCGTCGGTGGGCTTGCTCCGGCACCCGGGTCCTGTGACACGCTCGGTGACGACCGGCCCGTACGGCCGGTCGTCCACCCTGTCCTGCACAGTGGAGAGGCACCGGTATGCGCATCGGACTGCTCGGCACCGGCCCCTGGGCACGGATGGTGCACGCCCCCGCCCTGAGCGGACACGACGAGCTGGACTTCGCCGGCGTATGGGGACGGCGTACGGCCGCCGCGAAGGATCTCGCCGAACGGCACGGCACCCACGCCTTCGACGACCTCGACGCCCTGCTGGCGGAGGTGGACGCGGTCGCCGTGGCGCTGCCCCCGCACGTCCAGGCCGACCTCGCGGTGCAGGCCGCGCGGGCGCACTGCCACCTGCTGCTCGACAAGCCGCTCGCCGCGACGGTGGAACAGGGCCGTGCGGTCGTCGGGGCCGTCCGGGAGACCGGTGTGGCCTCGGTGGTCTTCTTCACCACCCGCTTCCAGCCCGAACCGGCGGCCTGGATCGCCGAGCAGGCGGCCCGCGGGGACTGGTTCACGGCACGCGCGCAGTGGCTGGGGGCGGTGTTCACCGGTGACAGCCCGTTCGCCGCCTCGCCGTGGCGGCGGGAGAAGGGCGCGCTGTGGGACGTCGGCCCGCACGCCCTGTCGGTACTGCTGCCGGTCCTCGGCGACGTACGGCGGGTGACGGCCGCCGCGCACGGTCCCGGCGACACGGTGCACGCGGTCCTCGACCACGTGGGCGGCGCGTCCAGCACCCTCACCCTGAGTCTCACCGCTCCCCCGGCGGCCGCCGGCGCCACCGTCGAGCTGCGGGGTGAGGCCGGGGTGACCCTGCTTCCCGAGACATCCGAGGACGCCGTGGCCGCCTGCGCCCGTGCGACGGACGCACTGCTCGCCGCCGCCCGCACCGGCCGCCCCCACCCCTGCGACGCCGCGTTCGGCCTCCGAGTCACGGAGATACTCGCGGCAGCGGAGACGGAACTGACCCGCGACACGGAGTGACCACTGCGGCCCGGGCGGCGCGGTCGGAAGCGGCGCCGAAGGCTCCGGCGGGCAGGGCCGGGTCCGGGCCCACGGGACGTGATTCCGGCCGCGGAAGTGGGTTCCGGCGTGCGGGTGCCGGTCCGGCGTAGCAGCGTGGTGATGTGGTGAAGCTGCTTGGGCCGGTCCGGCGTCGGGATCCGCATCGGCGTGGCTGGTTGCGCGGGGCCCCACCGCCGCGCTGGGTGCGTGCGCTACCGGTCGTACTGGCTCTCGTGGTGTGCGTGGCCACGCTGCTGAGTCCCAGCCCGCTCGACATCGGCTTCCTGCTCGGCGCCATCCCGCCACTGGCGGTGCTGTCGTACGGGCCGGTGGCGACCGCGCTGCTGGGCTGCACGGTGGTGACCCTGCTGAACGTGCCGGCCTTCCAGCTCAACCGGCCGGGCAACACCGACCTGGAGACCGTCACCTTCGTCGCCGTGCTGAGCGTGTTCCTGTCCTACGTACGCAGCCGCCGGGACGCGCAGCTCGACCTGGAGCGCACGGTGGCCGAGGCCGCGCAGCGTGCCGTCGTGCCGCCGCTGCCCGAGCGGGTCGGTCCGGTGCGGTGCGCGGGCCTGTACCTGGCCGCGCAGCGCGGCACGCTGGTGGGCGGGGACTTCTTCGACGTGCGCCGGGGCCCCGAGGGGGTGCGGGCGGTCATGGGCGATGTGCAGGGGCACGGCCTGGCCGCCGTGTCCACGGTCGCCGCGCTGCTCGGCAGCTTCCGGGAGGCGGTGCTCGACCGGAAGGACCTGCCGGGGGTGGCCGCCGCCCTGGACCGCCGCCTCGTGGTGGACTCGCAGGAGGTGCGCCACGCGGAGCTGTTCGCGACCGCCGTGCTGCTGGAGTTCGACGGGGACGCGCGGTCGGTGCGGCTGGTGACCTGCGGCCATCCCCCGCCGGTGCTGCTGCGCGACGGGCACGCCGAAGAGGTCGACCTGGTGCCGTGGACACCCCTCGGCCTCGGTCTGTCCGACGGCGTCCCGCGGCCCGGCGGGCACGTCCTGACCCTGCGCCGCGGTGACGTGCTGTTCCTCGCGTCCGACGGTGTCACCGAGGCCAGGAACGCGGCCGGCGCGTTCTACCCCCTGCTCGACCGGCTCCCCCGGCTCTCCGCCGTGGATCCGGCCGAGCTCGCCGACCGGGTCATGGCGGACCTCCTCGCGCACTGCGGCACCGTCAGCGACGACGTGACGATGCTCGTGCTCGCGCCCCACCTCCCGGAGGGCGGCTGATTCCGGCGGGGTCCCGGTCAGCCCACGTCCCACAGGAACCGGTGGGTGTGGATGCCGAAGTACGGGAACGACTGGACCTGCCGTACGCCCTCGATGGGACGGACCACGTCGTTGACGAAGTCCAGCAGGTCCCGCGGGCCGGGCGCGACCACCTCGGCGAACAGGTCGAAGCCGCCGGAGGTCAGCACCGAGTAGACCACCTCGGGGCGTCCGGCCAGTTCGTCGGCGACGGCCCGCGGGTCGCCGTCCACGCCGATGCCGAGCAGAGCCATGGCCTGTCCGCCCATGGCCATGGGATCGGTCACGCCGACCACCTGGACGGCCTTGGAGTCCAGCAGGCGCTGGAGCCGCTGGCGGGCGGCGGACGCGGACAGCCCGACCCTGGGGCCGAGATCCGCGTACGCGATCCGTCCGTCGGTCTGCAACTCGCGCAGGATGGCCCGGTCGATCTCGTCCACGTGCGTCGCTCTCCCTCTCCCGGCCGGATCGCCCCAGCGTAGGCCAACGCGCGCCACCGGATTGCCCGCTCCTGAGCGCCCCTTCGTCGCACGGCCGGCGCCCGCCTTGCCGATGAGGTCGGCGGGTCGTTCCCTGGGTGTACGTCCCTGTGCGGCCGTCGCCGGGTCCGGAGAGTCCTCCGCGCGGGGAGGCGGAACCCGCCCGGCGGGTGAGCGCGCTTCCGGCCAGGCCGGGGGCGGTCGTGGTGCGCGGGGGTTCGGGCGGGGTCGTGGAGGCGTGCGCATGGGGCGTGCGGTCGGCGGGCGACCCGCCCGGCCGCGTGCGGAAGGGACAGTGCGATGGATGCCGACATCCGGACCAGGGCCGCCCTCGAGGAACACTGGCGGGCATCGGAACGTGGGGACACCGAGGCCGAGCACGCCATCTACGCTGCGGACGCCGTCCTCGACTATCCCCAGTCGGGTGAACGGTTCCGGGGCCGCGCGACGATTTCGGCGCAGCGTGGCGGGCACCCCGCCAGTCGGCACTTCACCGTCCACCGCATCATGGGCGGCGGAGATCTGTGGGTGAGCGAGTGCGTCATCACGTACGACGGGGTGCCCGCCTACTCGGTGAGCATCATGGAATTCGCCCAGGGGTGGGTGGTGCACGAGACGCAGTACTTCGCGGACGCCTTCGGCGCACCTGAGTGGCGGACGGCGCTGGCGGAGCCGATGCCGGGCAGGAACGTCGCCGGGGCCTGACCGCCCGTGCCCGCACGCGCCACACGGACCCGTCACCGTCGACGACCTGGCCGCACAGGCCAACCTCTCGCCCCGGACCCTCGCCCGGAGATTCGCCGACCAGCTCGGCACCAGCCCCGGCCGATGGCTGGTCCAGCAGCGCGTCACAAGGGCTCGCGTCCTCCTGGAGGAGACGGACCTCCCCGTGGAGACGATCGCGACCAAGGTCGGCCTGTCCTCAGCAGCCAACCTCCGCAGACGCTTCCACACCCTGCTGCACACCACACCGGCCGCCTACCGCCGCTCCTTCGGCCGGCACACCCCGGCGGATATCCGCTGGCCTCAAGGTGAGTAGGTCCAGCACAGTTGGGCCATGACGATCCCCGGGGCCCCGTTCGTGCCTGGCATCGAGTTGTCCAGGGTCCTGTACGAGGAGGCGGTGGAGCCGGTCCTTCGAGACGCGTTTCCGGGGCTGCGTCACGCGGCTGCCCGGGTCGGCAGCGGCTCCGAGGTGCTGGGCTTCGACACACCGCGGTCGGCAGATCATGAGTGGGGCCCGCGGCTGGAGATCTTCCTGACCGCCGAGGACCGGGCTCAGCACGGTGCCGCGATCCGCCGCACCCTGGCTGAACGGCTGCCGAAGGAAATCCGCGGCTGGCCCACCCACTTCGAGGAGAGTGACGATCCGCTGGACCCGGTCGGCCGAATGCGGTCGACAGACGGCCCGGTGAACCATCGCGTAGACGTGCACGACGTGGACGGATGGCTGGCGGAGCAGCTCGGAGTGCGTTCGGCCGGTGCGGAGTTGACCACTCGTGCATGGCTGGCGATGCCGCAGCAGCGGCTTGCCGAGACCACGGGCGGAGCGGTCTTCCATGACGGGCTCGGTACTCTCACCGACGTCCGGCGGCGGCTGGCGTGGTATCCGGACCAGGTATGGCGGTATCTGCTGGCTTGCCAGTGGCAGCGCGTCTCGCAGGAAGAAGCGTTCGTGGGGCGCTGCGCGGAAGTCGGTGACGACATCGGTTCGGCCGTCGTGGCTGCTCGTCTGGTACGTGACCTGATGCGCCTTTGCCTGTTGCTGGAGCGCCGCTACGCCCCCTACAGCAAGTGGCTCGGCAGCGCCTTCGGCCGGCTCCCCGCGGCGAAGTCGCTCGAGCCGGCTGTTCGGGGTGCGCTGGCTGCGACGGACTACCGGACCCGGGAAGCGCGTCTGTGCGATGCCTATGAGGTTGTCGCCGCTCTTCAGAACGCGTCGGGGCTCAACGCGCCAGTGGACCCGAAGCGGCGGCCCTACCACTCGCGCCCGTTCCAGGTTCTGCGCGCCGAGCGTTTCGCGCAGGCGCTCGCTCGGACGGTCACGGACCCGGACCTTCGGACGTCGGCGCTCGTGGGAAGCATGGACCAGTGGACGGACAGCACCGATCTGCTCAACCAGCCCCGAGCCGTTCAGGCCGCGGCACACGCTCTCCAATGAACGGCGTCGTCCCCGCATCCCTTGTGTCACTTTCGCCAGAACAGGTGGTGCGTCACGCCGCTCGGGCTGGGCACGACGTCGAGGTGGAACCGGTCGAGCAGTTCCTCGGGTGACTCCCAGAGCCGTAGTCCGGATCCGAGCTTCACCGGCGAGACCGCCACATGCATGGTGTCGACGAGGTCGGCGTCGAGGAACTCCCGGACGGTGCTGACCCCGCCGCCGAGTCGGACGTCCTTGCCCAGCGCCGCCTCCCGCGCCTCTTCGAGGACCGCGGCCGGGTCGCCGTCGACGAAGTGGAACGTGGTGTCGGAGAGCGTGAACGACGGACGCTTGTAATGCGTCATGACGAACACCGGGGTGCGGAACGGCGGCTCGTCACCCCACCAACCGCGCCACTCATGATCCTGCCAGGGCCCGCGCTGGGGCCCGAACTTGTTGCGGCCCATGATCTCGGCACCGATGTCGCGTGCGTAGTCCCGTGTGAAGTAGTCGTCGAGGCCCCGGCTCCCCCCGGGATCGGTGCGCATGGGCCAGCTCGCCGTGGCGCCGGCCCATGCGAACAGCCTCCCGGGATCGACGTGGCCGAACGGTCTCTCAAGGCTCTGGTCCTCGCCGGCGCCGATGCCGTCACTCGAGACGTTGAAGTTCGGGACTCTCAAGAGCTGAGCCACGGATTCCTCCTGTGTTGTCGGACAACAGTGGTGAGACTCTCCGGTCCGGGAAAACTCATCGCCGCGTCCGTTGAGAGGCGACACGCGTCCGGCTCGTGCCGGGACCTGCGGCGTCAGTCTCCTCGGCCATGGTCACAAGCGTGTCGAGACAGTCCACCGTGGTCACCCTTGCTAACGTCCGCTTCGCGTAAATGCTCCCTAAAGGGCCGATTCGCACCCACTGGCGGTCGAAAGGACACAAACCATGAACGACCTCTCCCGTCGCAGAATGCTCAGGGCGACGGCGGTCGCCGGTGCCGGCGCGATCGTCGTGCCGGGCGTCGCGGCCGCCGAAGCCCCCGGTGCGGTTGCCGGGCCCGAAGGGCACGCGACGAAGTGCCGGCCGGCGAAGCTGACCGGCCGCATCGTCCGCCCCCACGACCCCGCGTACACCGACGCGCGGCTCGGCTGGGACCAGCTCTTCTCCCACTATCCGCTGGTGATCGTCTTTGCTCAGAACACCCAGGACGTGGTCAACGCGCTGACGTGGGCGCGGCAGAACGACGTTGCGCTGCGGATCCGGAGCGGCCGCCACTGCCTTGAGGGCTGGTCGAACGTCGACAGCGGCCTCGTGATCGACATCAGCGAGCTGAAGTCGGTCCACATCGACGGCTCCGCTCGTGTCGCGACGGTCGGCGCCGGACTCAACCAGCTGGAAGCGGTGACCACGCTCGCCAAGCGGAACTTCGCGGTGACGACGGGGACCGAAGGCAGCGTGGGCCTGTCCGGCGCCACGCTCGGCGGCGGCTTCGGCTTCCTCACCCGCTGGCTCGGCATGGCCTGCGACAGCCTGATCGGCGCCGAGATCGTCGTCGCGGAAGGCTCCGAGTGCGGCAAGGTGATCAAGGCCGATCTGAACCACAACCCGGACCTGCTCTGGGCGCTGCGCGGAGCGGGGAACGGCAACTTCGGAATCGTCACCTCACTCACCTACAAACTGGCCCCACTGAAGAGCGTCACGTATCTGCAGGCCACGTGGGACGGGACCCGCGACCTGCGCAGGATCTTCGAGGCCTACCAGCGCACCGCGCCGCACACCAACGACCGCCTCGGCACCCAGCTCGAAGCCCACCGTAACCAGATCCTGCTGTTCGGGGTCCTCGCGGAGGGAACACCCACGGAGGCGAAGAAGCTGCTGGCCCCGATCCTGTCGATCGGCAGCCCCCAGGTTTCGACGCAGGTGGGGAACTGGGGTGACGTGTACGCGGGATTCCAGACCCCGATCGCGAACGAGCCCGCGAACTGGAAGTTCTACTCGCAGTTCACCAGGAAGCCGTTCCCGACCAAGGCGATCGAAGTGGTCTCCTCGTTCATCAAGCACGCCCCCACGGACGAGAGCAACTACTTCGTTCAGGCGTTCGGCGGAGCGGTCAGGAAGAGTCCCCGCGGCGGCACGGCGTTCCCCCACCGCGACGCGCTCTTCTACGCCGAGCCGGGCGCCGGCTGGGGCAAGCGCAGTGACCAGCCGGGCGTCTGCGACCCGCTCACCCCGCAGGCACAGGCCTGGATCGCCGAATTCAGCCAGGCACTGCGCCCCTACGTGGACGGCGCCTACGTCAACGTGCCGAACATCGGCATGCAGGAGTGGGAGACCGCCTACTGGGAGTCCAACTACAGCCGGCTGCGAAAGATCAAGGCGAAGTACGACCCGCACAACGTCTTCCAGTACGACCAGAGCATCCCGCCCGCGTCATGCTGACGGAGCACGACCCGAGTCCCCTCCGTCACCTGTCCCCCACCAAGGCGAGCGTCGCGCTGCATTGAACGAAGGGCCGGCTTGCGAGGGAACCCCCTCCTGAGCCGGCCCTTCTGTCCTACTTTCACCATACCTGTTGTTCTGTGGGCGTCGATCTTCGCCGTCTCCGGCGTACTGGAGATTACGCGTGGCTGGGTGATCCCCATGAAAGTGGGTGGCTTGGTGCTCCCCAAGTACCAGCGTGGAGTTCGCCGCGTGCGCCTCTATGCCTGGGGCCAGTTGGTGGTTGCCTTCGGCCTGTGCTGGCAGCTGTTCTTCGGCTGGGTGCTCAGTGCCCCCGACACCCTCAACCTCGACTTTCGGCAGTGGTGGGCACTGTCCGGCATCGCGCTTGTGCTGACTGGCTTCATCGTGATGGTGGTGAGCCAGCGCGGGGGGCGTGATCGACAAGGCGTCGAGATGCCCTAGGGACTTGCCGATCATCAAGGTGTTGCTTTCGGGGCTGGGGCTCGTTGATGTCGTATGCGCATCCCGGACGACTCGTGATCAACTTGCTGTGAAGTTCGCAGTGTTAGCTCCCGCACCTGGACGAACGGCAGCGGCGGCTGCTGATGGCCGCGGAAGCCCGAGGGCTGGCGCATGGCGGTGTCCGGGCCGTGGCTCGGGCGGCCGGGGTAAGCGAGACAACGGTCCGCAAGGGTGTGTCCGACCTGGAAGCGGGCGAGTCCCTGCTGGGGCGGGTGCGGCGGCCGGGCGGCGGACGCAAACGCGTCGCGGACCTCGACCCTGGGCTGCGGACTGCGCTGTTGAGTCTGGTCGAGCCGGACGAGCGCGGGGATCCGATGTCGCCGTTGCGGTGGACGACCAAGTCGACCCGCTATGCTGGCGGCCGAGCTGACCCGCCAGGGGCACAGGGTCGGTGCCGACACCGTCGCCGGTCTGCTGCGGGAGGAGGGTTTCCGTCTGCAGGCCAATGCCAAGACGCTCGAGGGCAGTCAGCATGCAGACCGGGATGCCCAGTTCCGTTACATCAACGAGCGAGCACGTGACCACCGGGATGCCGGCCAGCCCGTGATCAGCGTGGACACCAAGAAGATGGAACTGGTCGGCGACTTCAAAAACCCCGGCCTTTCCTGGCGGCCGACGGGCGATCCGATGCCAGTGCGCGTCCACGACTTCGCCGACCCGCAGCTGGGCAAGGCCGTCCCTTATGGAATCTACGACCTGGCGGCCAACACCGGCTGGGTCAAAGTCGGCACCGACCATGACACTGCCGCGTCCACGGTGGAGTCGATCCGCACGGCCAGGGCCGCGACGCCTACCCGCAGGCTTCACGACTGTTGATCACTGCCGATGCGGGCGGCTCCAACGGCTACCGCAGCCGGGCCTGGAAACTCCACCTCGCCCGGCTGGCCGCCGAAACCGGCCTGACCATCACGGTCTGTCATCTACCGCCGGGCACTTCGAAGTGGAACAAGATCGCAGCGCGGCGGATCCTGCGGCCGGAGCGCTCGCCCCAGAGCCTTCCGGGCCCGCTCGCGGCTGCTCGGTATGAGGTGTGCGTACGCCTTCAAGGTCAGGCCCAGGGCGTAGGTCCACGGTTTACGATCGCAGTGCTTCGGAGGGGGGCCGTATGGGGCAGGTGGGGGATCCGGGGGTCGCGCGTCGGCGGCGGATTCGGCGTGCCGCGGTGAGCAGCGGTTCGGTGGTGGGCTGCATGGTGGTCGCGCAGCTGCTGGTGGAGGGGTTCGTCACGCCGCTGCGGTGGTGGCTGGTCGTCCCGTTCGCCCTGGTGTGCGGCGCGTTCGCGGGGTGGCGGGCGGCGCGGGCGGGCCGGGTCACCCGAACCCGCGACGAGGGGATCGGGCGCCGCGAGCACCTGCTGAGCGCGTACGAGGTGCGGTCCCCGTACGACATGAGCGCGCCCACGTCACGGTATGACGCCGTCCGCTTCGAGTTGCGGGTGACGAACCGCGGGCTGCAGATGTGGGACGGCACCACGCAGTTGTGGAGCCACCCGTGGCGGACACTGCGTCTGACCGCCGAAGGCAAGGTCCTCGTCATTTACCACGAGGGCGAGACGATCGGCCGGATGCTGGTGCGCACACCGGACGGCTCGCCGCGCGAACTCCTGCTGGCCGCAAGGCGGTTGCAGGCCCGCGGCGCCCAGGCCGACAGGGCCTAGAAGCTTGCTGCAGGTGTTTGGGGCTCTGCCTAGTGCTGTGACCGGGAAGGTTCGCCGGGGTCAGCTCGATCAGTCTGAGCGTGCTGCTTGGCTGGATGAGACGGGAACTGAGAGGAGCGTGCCCCTCGACTTCAGAGCCTGAGCCGGTTCTGTTGAGGGTCGAAGCAGACCAGTCCCATTGAGTGCGCGAGGGTCGCCGCATAGGCGGAGGCTTCCTCGGCCATGCTCCACCGCATCGGGAAGTAGACGAGCGGGCCGCGCGCCTCTCCGATCAACGGTCCGGTCGACCATGGAGAGGTGTCCTCCTCGTCCTCGGTCAGGTCACACCACCGTTCCAGGAGCGCGGCGACGTAGGCCGCTATGCGGTCGGCCGGCGGATGCTCCACGTCCGTGTCGACGTAACGGTCGTAGAGATCCGTGAACGTTCGCGCGGCCGTCCTGTCGTCTGCTGGGTGCTCCCCTTCCCATACAGCCAAGTCGTAGCTCATGCCCGGAGGCTCTCCCATCGCACCGACAGGACGTCCTTGCTGGTGGAGCGGGTGAAAGCATCGAGCGCCGAAAGAGAATTGCCGGCGTCCGGCCGCCACGGGACCGGTCCCCCGTTCCGGTCCCGTGGCCGCGGCTCGTTGAACCTATGTGTACCGGGCAGCGGTTGGGTATCGCGCCGATGCTCCCTCGGTCCGACGGATGGCTCACCCGTGCACAAGTGAGTCCGGAATGCCCGTCTTACTCCGCGCCGAGGGCGGGCGGTTCGAGGTCGCCCAGTGCCAGGTGGGCCAGGACGACCTCGTACAGGTCGCTGCCGGCGGCGAGGAGCTGGCGTTCCAGGACGGGTTCCACACCGCGGACGTGCTCGCGGACCGTCTGCGCGTGCACGCCGAGCAGTTGCGCGGCGCGCTCGGCGTTGCCGCCGGCGGTGATCCAGGTGCGCAGGGTGCCGCGCAGGTCACGCGCGTCCGCCGTCAGCCGGCCGAGGAGTTCGCGGGCCCAGGTGCGCAGCGCCGGTCCGGCCAGCAGGTCGCCGAAGCGGACCGGGCCCGTCCGCGGCGCCGGGCCCGCGGCCGGCTGGTGGTCCAGGCCGGCCTGGGTGTTCAGGGCGAGGTGGACGGCGGCCCGGGCGGTCAGGCTGCCGAAGTCCGCGCCGAGCAGTCCCTCCACCCGCTCCATACGGGCCCGTACCGTGTTGCGGCTCACTCCGAGGACCTTCGCCGCGCTCACCGCGGTGAACTCCAGGCCCAGCCGGGTGGTGGCGAGCAGTTCCGCGCGCGTGTGGTGCGCCAGCGTGTCCAGCGGCCGCAGCAGCCGGGTTGACCAGGCGCGCAGCGCCTCGGGGTCCATCAGGCGCTCGGGGTGACTGCGCTCGGCGTACACGGCGGCCCCCTCCGGGCGGAACCGGGCGACCGCGAGGGCGCTCACGGCCTGCCCGTACGCGGTCGCGGTCCGCGCCAGACTGTGCCGGATGCTGCCGCCCAGGAACGTGCGCGGACGCGTGCCCACCAGTGAGCGCAGGTTGCTGCCGTCGGCCTCGGCGGGCACGACCACGATCACGTGCTCGTCCACCGCCGGGCAGAGCACCACCAGGGCCCGCTCTTCGGTGGCGTCCAGGCACTCGGCGGCCAGCCGGTCGCGTTCGGCGCGGTGGGCCTCGACGACGTAGACCCAGGCGGCGTCCGTGTCGAGCAGTCCGGGCCACAGACCCGCGGCCACCCGGCGGGCGGAGACGGTGTCCTCCACCATCAGCAGTTGGAGGATCGCCAGCCGCAGGGCCGCCGTCGCCTTTTCGAGCCGGTGCCCGGCGACGGTCGACTCGTGGGCCCGCAGCAGGAGTTCGAGCACTCCGGCGGTATGGGTGACCATCTCCGCGGTCTGCCGGTCGAAGGGCTCGGCGCGGCAGACGGCCAGGACCCGGGTCCGGGCCGACTGCGGACGCGGGCCTCCCACCCGCACCAGGCGGACATGCTGTCCGCCGTCCTCCAACGCGGCGGAGGCGATCCGGCCGGAGACGATGTCCGCGACCACGCCCTCGTCCAGGCGCACCTGCTCCCCCGCCAGCAGGGTGCCGCCGCCGTCCAGCAGGCAGGCGGTTCCTTGTACGGACGCCGCGAGCCAGGCGACGACCTTGCGCACGTCCCGGCCGGTCGGCCGCAGTTGGTCGAGGAGTCCCTCGGCCCAGGACGCCCGGTCGGCCCGTCCGTGCACTCCGGCGGCCCCGTCGGTCCCGTCCTCTCGCCCGGCCATTGTCGGCCCTCTCCTCATCCGTCCCATGTCCGTGGCCTTGACCTCGGTGTTTCCGGTCGGCGACGTTACCAGGCGGTATCCCTCCGGTCCGGACCAGGGCGCACCGCACGATCGGGCAAGCGCACGGAAAGGCGGCTTCGCCGGCGGTTCACGGGGGGGGTGGTGAACACCGGCGAAGCCGCACGCCCGAGGCCGGGGGGACAGCTCCCGAGCGGTTCCAGAACCCTGCTTCCCCCGGATCCGGGAAGTACGCCTGTGAATTCCAAGCGCGAGCAGTTGACACGGCGCGGGCGAGTGCCGTGGTGGCCGCACAGCGGCTCCGCGGCGCGTACCGGCCATCGGCAGGCCCCTGCGCAGCCGTGCGGGCGGTTCGGCTTAAGCTCGGCGGATGGCGAAGTATTTCGACGTGCACCCCGACAATCCGCAGCCGCGCGCGATCCGTCAGGTCGCGGACAGCGTGCGCGACGGCGCGCTGATCGCGTATCCGACCGACTCGTGCTACGCCCTGGGCTGCCGGCTGGGCAGCCGGGACGGTATCGAGCGGATCCGGACGATCCGGCACCTGGACGACCGGCACCACTTCACCCTGGTGTGCCAGGACTTCGCGCAGCTCGGCCAGTTCGTGCGGATCGACAACGACGTCTTCCGGTCCATCAAGGCGTCCACGCCCGGCAGTTACACCTTCATCCTCCCCGCCACGAGGGAGGTGCCGCGCATGTTGCAGCATCCCAAGAAGAAGACCGTCGGGGTGCGCATCCCCGACCACGTCGTCACCCAGGCCCTGCTCACGGAGCTCGGCGAGCCGCTGCTGTCCAGCACGCTGCTGCTGCCGGACGAGGAGGAGCCGTTGACGCAGGGCTGGGAGATCAAGGACCGGCTCGACCACGTGGTGGACGCGGTGGTCGACTCCGGTGACTGCGGCACCGAGCCGACCACGGTCATCGACTTCTCCGGTGGCGAGGCGGAGATCGTACGGCGGGGCGCGGGCGACATCTCGCGGTTCGAATAGGGAGCGCTGGGCGCGGGGCGGGCGGCCCGTGGCTACGGGCGTCCGGACACGCCCCGCCCACGGCCCGGTCCCGAACGAAGAGCGCACACGTAGGAAAGCAGGCCCGCCCGCCTACGCCACGCTCCTGGACGCAGCCGACCAACCGGGCGGGGCCCCACCAGGACGTGGCTCTTACTGCGCGATCGAACGGCGCACCGCACACAGCAATAACCCGCCTCACCGGAGGCTTGCAGTCCTCCAGCGGGGCGGGTGCTCAACAGCACCGGGCCCCACATGTGACGGCTCGTCACCAAAACCATCAGGGCTGGTGCTGACATATGAACGGGTGTCCACATCGTTCGTCATTAAAACGATCTTGGACACCCTCGTTCTCGTCTCCGCAGGCACCCCTTGGACCACACCACCAGGAGGAACCAGTGTCATACACGCAACTGCTCACCCCCGAGGAGAAGCTCGCCGACGCGAAGAAGCAGCTGAGCCTCCCGCATATCGTCGTGATCTGCGGCTCCACCCGCTTCATGACCGAGATGACCGAGGCCGATCTGCGGGAGACCAAAGCCGGAAAGATTGTCGTCAAACCGGGCTGTGACATGAAGTCGCCGCACGAACTTTGGTCCGATCCTGTCGAGGCTGAGGCGCTGAAGGTTCGACTCGACGATCTGCACCGGGCGAAGATCCGGCTCGCTGATGAGGTGCTCGTAGTCGGCGACTACATCGGAGACAGCACCCGAGCCGAAATCGCCTACGCCCGGTCGCTGAGCAAGCCCGTGCGGTTTACGCACCCCGAAGTCGACCCTGACGCCTGACTGCCCGCTGCCACCTCGACAACCAGGACCGGCAGCACGCCACCTGACCGTCTCGCGGTGGCTATGGCCGCCGCCCACCCCACACCCTCCGCAGGTATCCCTTGGAATTGATCATCTAGTGCCGTGACCGGGAAGGTTCACCGGGTCAGGTCGTAGAGTCCGGTCTGTGTCAGTTGACCAGGGGCAAGGTCCGCGACCAATCGACCAGTGCCGGGACGTCCAGGACGTCCTGGACCAGATCCGGCTGCGTCCGTCCATGTGGGTTCGCCAGGAGTGCCTGCGGGACTTGCAAAACATCTTGATCGGCTATGCCACGGCTTTGTCCGTTCACGGGGTCGACGAGCCTTTCGCTCTGTCGCCCGGTGGTCCGTTCGCCGAGTGGCTGCGCGCTCGTCGAGGCTGGTCAATGTCTTATGGCTGGGCTGATGCCATCGAGCGGCATGCCGATGGAGAGGACCCGCTGACGGTGTTCTTCCGTCTCTTGGACGAGTACCGGTCCGCCTGCGGGTCTGAGCCCTAGTCGTCCGCTGTCGACGCCGACCGGCTCCAGTATCAGGCTGCGGTTGCCCTGGCCTGTCCGCCCCAGCGGATGCCCTTCTCGCTGCGGATGCGGGCGTGTTCCTTGTGCTGGGCAGCGAGTACGCCGGGGTGGCGGGCGTTGGCGTTGCGCCAGCGCAGGTAGATGTGCGGGGCCCGGGTCTGCACGCTGTGGCTGCGGTGGTGGGAGTGCACAACAGGCTTGGATTGACATGAACGCACCCTGGACGGAATTCTGAGAGCGCTCTCACTTCAGGTACGGACCAACCAACTCCGTATCCCCCCAATCCCCCACGGAGGTGGAGCGTGCTCAGCAGACTCAAGGTGCTCGCGTCGGCAGGGGCCGCGACGGCCCTCGTCGGCGCCCTGCTCGGATTCGGCGTCCCCACGACGGCCGATGCGGCGGTGCCCGACACGATCCCGCTGGAGGTGACCAACGACTCCGGCCGCGGCGAGCAGCTGTACATCTACGACATCGGCACGTCCCTGGCGACCGGTCAGCAGGGCTGGGCCGACGCGGACGGCACCTTCCACGCCTGGCCGGAGGGCGGCAACCCGCCGACGCCCGCGCCCGACGCCTCGATCCCGGGGCCGGCCGCCGGGCAGTCGGCGACCATCCGGATCCCCAAGTTCTCCGGCCGGATCTACTTCTCCTACGGCCAGAAGCTCGACTTCAGGCTGACCACGGGCGGACTGGTCCAGCCCGCCGTGCAGAACCCGAGCGACCCCAACCACGACATCCTCTTCAACTGGTCCGAGTACACGCTGAACGACGCCGGGCTGTGGCTCAACAGCACGCAGGTGGACATGTTCTCGGCGCCGTACTCGGTGGGTGTCCGGCGCGCCGACGGGAGCACCCTCACCACCGGGCGCCTCAAGGCGGGCGGCTACCACGCCGTGTTCGACGCCCTGCGGGCGCAGGGCGGCGGCTGGGGCGGTCTGATCCAGACCCGGTCCGACGGCACCGAGCTGCGGGTGCTCGCACCCGGGCACGGCATGGAGAACGGCGACCTGCCGGGCGACGTGATGGACGACTACGTCAACCGGGTGTGGCAGAAGTACGCCGGAACCACGCTCACCGTCACCCCCTTCGGGGACCGGCCCGACATCCGCTACTACGGCCGGGTCTCGGGTGACGTCATGAACTTCACCGACACCTCGGGCTCCGTCGTCACCAGCTTCCCGAAGCCGGACGCCGACAGCGTCTTCGGCTGCCACAAGCAGCTGGACGCGCCGAACGACGACGTGCGCGGCCCCATCTCCCGCACCCTGTGCGCCGCTTTCAACCGCTCCACGCTCCTGGTGAACTCCGAGCAGCCGGACACCTCGTCGGCCGACTTCTACCAGGACGCGGTGACCAACCACTACGCGCGGATCATCCATGATCGGATGGCCGACTCCAAGGCCTACGCCTTCGCCTTCGACGACGTCGGCAACCAGGAGTCCCTGGTCCACGACGGCGATCCGCAGCAGGCCTACCTGACCCTCGATCCCCTGAACTAGAAAGCGAGTTGACCGCGGGGGGTCCGGCGCTCGATGCGCCGGACCCCTTTCGTGCGCCGGGCGTGATCGTTGTTACGGTGCACCGCGTGTCTGACTCCTCACGCGATACCGTCGAAGGCGCCGGCTGGACGGGCGCCGAACCCGGCTCCTACCGGCAGTTACTGCCCGCCAGGGTGCGGAAGCTGTCCTGGCTCGACCCACGCGTCCTGTGGGCCGCCCGCAACGGGGTGGTCGCCTCCTGGTTCGGGGACCCCACGGGCCGTACCCGGTCCCGGTGGGTGGCGCAGCGGGCGGCGACCGGCGCCCCTGCGGACAAGGTGATCCGGCGACCGGAGGGCGACGGCTTCTCCTTCCTGGTCATCGGGGACACGGGCGCGGGCGACGACTCCCAGTACGCGGTCGTACCCGGCTTGCTGAAGGCGGGCCGGGACACGTCGTTCGCCGTGATCGCCAGCGATGTGATCTACCCGGTCGGGAGCACCGACGACTACGGCACCAAGTTCTTCCGCCCGTACCAGGACTATCCGGCCCCGATCTACGCGATACCGGGGAACCACGACTGGTACGAGGACCTCGGCGGTTTCATGCGCGTCTTCTGCGACGACGCCCCGCCGCTGCCGCCCGAGCCGAAACCCCGGCCGCTGGGCCGCGCCTGGTGGCGTGCGCTGCTGTGGCACCGGCCGCGTCCGGTGGACGAGCAACGCCTCACCGAGGCACGCAAGTTGAGGTCGCATCCGGGTCAACAGGCCGTCCAGCCGGGCCCGTACTGGGCGATCGACGCGGGTCCGGTCCGGATCGTCGGCATCGACACCGGCCTGCTCGGCACGATCGACGCCGAACAGGGCGCCTGGCTGCGGGAGGTCTCGCGGGGGCCCCGCCCGAAGATCCTCCTCACCGGGTCGCCGCTGTACGTGGACGGCGAGCACCATCCCTGCCCCATCGACGGCGGCGGCACCGTCGACGACATCGTGCGCGACCCGGCCCACCGCTATGTGGCCGCGATCGGCGGCGACATCCACAACTACCAGCGCTACCCGGTCGACGTGGACGGCCGCACCCTCCAGTACGTCGTCTCCGGCGGCGGGGGGGCGTTCATGCACGCCACGCACACCATCCCGCGCGTCTCCGTCGCGAACGTCACCGAGTCCGAGTTCCGCTGCTACCCGCTGCGCGGCGACTCCCTGGCCTTCTACAGCAGGGTGTACGCCCGCCGGCTGCGGCTGCGGCGCCTCCTCACACTCAGCGAGGCCGAGGCGATGGCCGTCGTCGCCGAGCGGCTCGGCGTCCCGTCCGTGCGTGCCGGGGGCGAGCCCGTACGGGTCACCCGGCGCGTCCGTCTGGTGGCGAGTCTGCTCGGCGCCGGCCGCCGCCCGGAGCGCCGGGCCCGTTTCCGTCTTCCGGTGCGCAAGCTCTACACCCAGCTCTTCTCGCCGGGTTCGGCCACGTTCAGCCCGCCGTTCTTCAAGTCGTTCCTGCGGCTCGACGTCACCGGGGAGGCGGTCCGGCTGCGCTGCTTCGCGGCGACCGGCGGACGGGCCCAGGAGATCGACCCGCCCGTCGAGGACGAGGTCGTCATCCCCCTGAACTGACCGGTGGCGTACCGGCCGCGCGCGGGCCGGTCACCGGTCGGCCGGTCACCGGTCGGCCGGTCACCAGCGGCCCGGCTCGCTGCCGGTGACCGGCTCGGACGGTGCGCCGTCCACGCCGACCGGTACGTCGCCGGCGAGCATCACCCGGTGCATGATCCGCGGGTGGCCGAGGTGGGCGCTGTCGCCGGGCGCCAGGTGGATGGTGGCGCGGTTGTCCCAGAAGACCACGCTGCCCGGCTCCCAGCGGAACCGGACCGTGTACTCGGGCCGTACCGCCTGCTCCAGCAGCATCTCCAGGATCGCCGCGCTCTCCACCCGGGAGAGGCCCTCGATCTGCTCGACGTAGTAGCCGTTGACGAACAGCACCCGCTCACCGGTCTCGGGGTGGACGCGTACCAGTGGGTGCACGGTGGCGATCTGGTGGTCCATCAGGTGGCGGACGTACGCGTCGTCCCCGGGCCTCGGCTGGTAGCCGACCCCGAGCCGGTGCTCGGCGCGCAATCCGTCGACGAAGGCGCGCACCGGCGCCGACAGCCCGGCGTACGCGGCGGCCAGGTTGGCCCAGGTGGTGTCGCCGCCGTAGGGCGGTACGGTCTCGGCGCGCAGGATCGTCGCGGCCGGCGGGTCGACGCGGGCGCCGTGGTCGCAGTGCCAGCCGCGCAGCAGCGTGTGCCGGCGGCGCCGCAGCCACTCCTCGTGGTCCATGCCGAACCGCCCGCCCAGCTCCAGCCGGTCCGCCGTGGTCTCCACCTCGGGCACGTCGGGCGGTGAGGCGCCGCCGCGCCGCCGCAGGACCACCGGCTCACCGAAGCGGCGGGCGAGGGCCACGTGGGAGACATGGTCCAGCCGCTGCCCGCGGAAGAACACCACCTTCCAGCGCAGCACCGCCGCGCGGATCTCCGCGGCCACGGTGTCGTCGAACTCCCCGGCCAGATCCACTCCGCTGATCTCGGCCCCGATGTGACCGGCGACGGGCCTGACCTCGATCCCGCCGGTCCGCCGCCCGCCCGCTGTGCCCGTGTCCGTCGTCATCCCCGCGCTCCGAAATGGTCGTCGTAACGGTCACCGCCGATCGTGTCAGCGTTTTCCGTGCCCGGCGACAGGGCCCTCCCCTCCCCTGTCTGCGGCGGGCCCGCCCCCGGGCTGCCGCCGGGACCCTTTCAGGGGAAAGTGGCGGGTGACGCGCGTGGCGGCAGGCTGGTCCGTCGACATCTCTGCCGTGACCCTGCCGCTGATCCCTCCCATGCTCGCCACGCCCGGCTCCCTCCCGTCGGCCGCCCAGGACGCGCGGTGGGCGTACGAGACGAAGCAGGACGGCCAGCGCGTGGTGGCCTACCTGCCCGGCGACGGCGGGCTGCTGCTGCGGGCCCGCTCCGGCGAGGACATCACCGCCGCCTACCCCGAACTGGGGCCCCTCGGCCGGGTGCTCGGCGCCACGCCCGCGATCCTGGACGGGGAGGTGCTGGCGCTGGACGAGCGGGGACGGGCGAGCTTCCAGTTGCTCCAGGGACGCATGGGGCTGGCGCACGCCCCCGGCCGGGCCGCGCGCCGGGCCGCGCGGATCCCCGTCCACCTCGTCCTGTTCGACGTGATGCACCTGGGTGCGCGCCCGCTGCTCGCCCTCCCTTACCTCCGGCGCCGCGAGCACCTGGAAGGCCTCGGTCTGACCGGTCCGTACTGGTCGACTCCCTCCGCGGTCGTCGGCCACGGCGCGGAGGCCCTGGCCGCCACCCGCGAGCACGGTCTTGAGGGCCTGGTGTGCAAGCGGCTGGACTCGGTGTACGAGCCGGGGGTGCGCTCCCGGGCCTGGATCAAGATCCGCAACATGCGCAGCGAGGACGTCCTCGTGGGCGGCTGGCTGCCCGGCAAGGGACGGCTCACGGGCCTGCCGGGCGCCGTCCTGATGGGCCGGTTCGCGGGCGGGCGGCTGCGCTACGTGGGCAGTGTGGGCACCGGCTGGAGCGAGGCGGAGCGGTCCGGGCTCGCCGCGCTGCTCGCGGTCCTGGCGACCGACGTGTGCCCCTTCGACCCCGTACCGGCGGTGCGCGGGGCGCACTGGGTGCTGCCGCGCCTGGTCGGCGAGGTCCGCTACAGCGTGCGCACCCGGGCGGGGATGCTGCGCCAGCCGTCCTGGCTGCGGCTGCGTCCCGACCTCACCCCCGAGGAGGCCGCGGTGGTGGATCCGCCCGACCCGGAGAGGTGACAGTACGTCAATTTCCGTACGCCGGAAGGTACGCCGGAACGTCTGGAAAGGCACGGGTGCCTCCGCGCCGAGGTCTATGGTGTCCCGCATGTCCGCCCCCGAACTGATCCGTATCGTCTCCCGCGACTCCCCCATGGCGCTCGCCCAGGTGGAACGCGTCCGCGCCGAACTGGCCGCCGCGCACCCCGGTGTGCGCACCGAGGTGGTCCCGGTGCGGACCACCGGCGACAAGTGGCTGGGCGATCTGTCCGCGGTCGAGGGCAAGGGCGCCTTCACCAAGGAGGTCGACGCCGCGCTGCTGGCCGGCGAGGCGGACCTCGCCGTGCACTGCCTGAAGGACGTGCCGGCCGACCGGCCGCTGCCGGCCGGCACGACGTTCGCCGCGTTCCTGAAGCGGGACGACGTCCGTGACGCCCTCGTCCACCCCGGCGGGCTCACCCTGGACCGGCTCCCGGCCGGAACCCGCGTCGGCACGTCCGCGGTGCGCCGCGTCGCGCAGCTCGCGGCGACCCATCCGCACCTCGACTGCGTGCCGTTCCGCGGCAACGCCAACCGGCGGCTGGAGAAGCTGGCCGCGGGCGAGGCGGACGCGTTGCTGCTGGCCGCGTCCGGTCTGGAACGCATCGGGCGCGCGGACGTCATCAGCGAGGTGCTGTCCCCGGAGGCGATGATGCCGCCGATCGGCGCGGGCATCCTCGCCCTGCAGTGCCGGGAGGACGACGGCGAACTCATCGAGGCGGTCGGGCCGCTCGGCGACCCCGGAACCCATCGCGCGGCCGCCGCGGAACGGATGTTCCTGCATGTGCTCCAGGGGCACTGCAACAGCCCGATCGCCGGGTACGCGCACGTCGACCGCGCGGGGGAACTGTCGATGCGGGCCTGTGTGTTCACCCCCGACGGCAAGATCCGGCTGAACGCCCACGAGTGGGCGGGCCGGCTGGACCCGGCCACCCTAGGCACGTCGGTCGCCGTCGCCCTGCTCCGCCAGGGCGCCCGGGAGATCATCGACGGCATCCCGCACTGAGGAGACGGGGCCCCCGAAGTACGACGCGGGGGCGGCGGGGTACGGCGGAGGTGTGCCGGGGGGCGGCAGGGCACGGCTCGGGCGTGGCGGAGTGCGGCGGGACCCGGCGCGAGCGCGGCGGGACAGCGGAGTGCGCGCGGGCGCGGCACCGCAGCGGAGCGCGGTGCGAGCCTGCGGGGCAGCGGGATACGGCGGGCGCGGCACGCGCGGCGCGGCGGACGGCGTGGCAGCGGGACACGGCGCGAGCGCGACAGGGCAGCGGAGTACGGCGCGAGCCCGGCGGAATACGGCAGGGCGGCAGAGTTCGGTGCGAGCCCCGCGGAACACGGCAGGGCACGGCACAAGCACCGTGGGGCAGCGGAGTGCGCGCGAGCGCGGCACCGCCGCCGAGCGCGGCGCGAACCCGGCAGGGCAGTGAGACACGGCGCGAGCGCGGCGGCACAGCGGAGTTCGGCGCGAGCCCCGCGAAACACAGCAGGCACGGCACAAGCACCGCGGGACAGCGGAGTGCGCGCAGGCGCGGCCCCGCAGCGGAGCGCGGTGCGAACCCGGCGCGCCAGCGGGCGCGGCACGCGCGGTGCGAACCCGGCGCGCCAGCGGGCGCGGCACGCGCGGCGCGGCGGACGGCGTGGCGGCACAGTCCGCGTGCGAGCCCGGCGGAATACGGCAGGGCAGCGAGACGCGGCGCGGGCCCGGTGCGGTGGCTCGGTCAGTTCGTGGTGCCCGGGCCCGCCTGGTCGCGGAGGAAGGTGCTGATCTGGTGTGCCAGTCCGCCCTGCCCGGCGGTCGTGTGCGTGCCGGTCGCGGCGGACTCCTCGTGCCCGTCGACGCAGCCGGTCCACAGTGCGCGGGAGGTCCACTCGTCGTCGACCCGCAGCTGGATCTGCGCGTCGATCTGGGACAGGGCCGCCTCCGGCCCCGCCGCGTACAGAACCGCCGTGACCCGGCGCAGCGGATAGACGTCGTAGCCCTCGATGAACTGCGAGTTGCGCCAGTCGACGAACGCGCCCTCCCCGTCGGGGCCGAGCCGCACGTCGATCTGCCCGTCCTCCAGGTGGACGCCGAAACGGCGGGTGCCGCGGTTCTCGACGGTGACGCGGAGGCGGAAGTACGTCAGCCCCTCGGCGGCCTCGTCGCGCCCCCGCGGCGGCTCGGACCGCTCCAGTCGGTGGACGCGGACTCGCAGACCGGCATGCTCCTCGTACTCCTGCCAGTCACCGACCACGTTCGGCTCGTACACAATGCACCTCTCGACTTCCAAGAGCTGCTTCCTATCCGCGCGCTCAGCGCACTGTCAAATGTGCGGAATGCGCCGTGGCCGGGTAATTCACTGTCTTTGATCGCTGATCAAGCCGTGGGCAGCGGGAATTCGCCGGCGGGCCGTCGGGGCGGTCCGCCGAGCGTGCCGCACATCACTTTGACGGGCGACGCTGCCGGCGTCCGCCGGGCGCCGTCAGCGGGCCAGCCGGCCGAGCAGGGCGGAGGCCGCGGTGATGCCGAGCGCGGCGGCCACCACGAGGACGCCGAAGTCGGCGGCCAGGTGCGCGGGGGTGCCGAGCAGCAACCCGCGCAGGGCGTCGACCTGATAGCTCAGCGGGTTGACCTTGCTGACGGCCTGGAGCCAGCCGGGCATGACGGCGACCGGGTACAGGGCGTTGGAACCGAAGAACAGCGGCATGGTGATCGCCTGCCCGATGCCCATCAGCCGGTCGCGGCTGAGCACGATGCCGGCGATGGTCATCGACAGGCAGGAGAAGAACGCCGAGCCGAGGACGACGGCGGCGACGACACCGAGCAGCCGCAGCGGGTTCCAGGTGAGTGCCACGCCGAGCAGGGCGGCGATGACGATCACCACGATCGCCTGGATCAGTGCCTTCAGCCCGGCCGCGAAGGCCTTGCCGGTGACCAGGGCGGAGCGCGGGGTCGGGGTGACCAGGAGCTTGTTGAGGACGCCCGCGTCGCGTTCCCAGATGATCTGGATGCCGTAGAAGATCGCGATGAACATGGCGGACTGGGCGATGATGCCCGGGGCCATGAAGTCGATGTACGGGATGCCGCCCGTCGGGATCGCCCGGATGCGGGTGAAGGTCTGACCGAAGATCAGCAGCCACAGGGCGGGCTGCACCGCTCGCGTGTACAGCTCGGTGCGGTCGTGGCGGAGCTTCTGCAGTTCCACCGCGCACATGGCGACGACCCGGGCGGGCAGCAGCCGCCAGCCGGCTCGGGGCTGCGGCGGCCGCAGCAGCAGGTCGATGTCGTCGGCGCGGACGGCGTCAGCCGACGCGGTGCGCGGTGCGGCGGGTGCTTCGGACATCGCGGAAGTCTCCTGAGGTGTCGTCGAGGCCGCTGCCGGCCACGTCGCGGAAGACGTCCTCCAGCGTGGGCAGCGGGTCCGTGGCCGGGGCGCCCCGGGCACGGCGGCGTTCGCCGAGTCCCTCGCGCAGCTCGGCCGGGGTGCCGAGGGCCCGGATGCGGCCGCGGTGCATCAGGGCGACCCGGTCGCAGTACATGTCGGCCTCGTCCATGTAGTGGGTGGTCACCAGGACCGTCATGCCGGTGGCGGCGCGCACGGCGCCGATGTGCTCCCACACCCCGGTGCGGGCGATCGGGTCGAGGCCGATCGTCGGCTCGTCGAGGATCAGCAGACGGGGTGCGCTGACCAGGGCCTGGGCGAGTTCGAGGCGGCGGACCATGCCGCCGGAGTAGGTGCTCGCCAGCCGGTCGGCGGCGTCGGCCAGACCGACCGCGGCCAGCGCCTGGGCGACCCGGGCGGCGCGTTCGCGGCGCGGGACGTCGAAGACGCGGGCGAACAGGGTGACGTTCTCCCGGCCGGTGAGGGCGGCGTCGGCGGAGAGCTGCTGCGGGACGTAGCCCAGCATGCGGCGCACCGACATGCGCTCGGTTGCGGTGTCGTGGCCGAAGACGCGGACCATGCCGGAGGGGACCGGCAGCAGGGTGGTGATGCAGCGGATCGCCGTGGTCTTCCCGGCGCCGTTGGGGCCGAGCAGCCCGAACACCTCGCCGGGGCGCACGGACAGGTCCACGCCGTCGACGGCGTTGGTGTCGCCGAAGGCGTAGGCGAGCCGGGTGCAGGCGACCGCGTCCTCGGCGGGTTCGGCGGCAGCGTTCCGGGTCATGGGCGATCGGCCTCCTCGTGCAGGTTCTCGGCCAGTCTGCGCAGGGCGGGGATCGCCGCGCGCAGCGCGTCCCGGTCCTTCTCGTCGAGCCGGTCCACCTGATGGCGTACGAGGGCGGCGCGGCGCTCCCGCCAGTCGCGCAGGCGGGTCACGGCGGCCTCCGTCAGCAGCAGGCGCACGGCCCGCCGGTCGGCGGGGTCCGTCTCACGGATCAACTGACCGTCCCGGACGAGCTGGTTGACCAGTGTCGACACGGAGTTGCCCGCCAGGTGCAGCTCCTTGGCGGCCTCCGAGACGCCTGTGCCGGGGCGGCCCTCGACCAGGCGCAGCAGCTCGATCTCGGCGCCGCGCGGCCGGTGCCGGGTCGTCCCGGCGCGCAGCCGGCGGCGGATCAGCCGCTGGACGCCGACGAGGGCGTCGGCCAGCTCTTCGGGGAAGGTCTCCGGAGTCACGCCTGTCAGATTACCTCTGTAGCAGAGGTAATCACCCCAAGAGCCGGTCAAGGATGCGGCGGGCGGTGCGCAGAGGTGGGGCCCCGGCGCGCGCGAAGGCGTGCCGGGGCGAGCCGGGAGACGGGTCCGGCGCGGCGCGGAACCGCCGGGCCGGACCCGCATTCGCACCGCCATGGAAATGCGCGCATTTCCTCCGGTGGCGACACTCCTGATTCTGGACAACAATTGAGATTCATGCGGTTGCATATCGTCACCGCATTCCCGGAACAGTTTCCTAATCGCCGACTTCGGGAATCCCGAGTCCAGTGCTTCGGACAGGAGGCACGTCCGTGGGAGCCGGCGCGCCGGGCCCCGATGTTCATCTCCGCACGGTCCGAGCCCCGCCCCTCCCAAGGTGTCCGTCCATCCAGCACCTGCTGAGGGAGGCGCAGCGCATGCGTACCACCGGCAGAACGAAGACCCATCCGCATGACGACGCCCCCGACACCGCCGAGGCGTTCGAGCGGCTCTCCCGCATGCCCGAGGGGGCCGAGCGCAAGGCGCTGAGGGACGAGCTGGTTCAGGTGTGGCTGCCCATGGCCGAGCGGATCGCCGTGCGGTTCCGCGGGCGCGGTGAGGCCCTGGAGGATCTGTACCAGGTCGCCGCGCTGGGTCTGGTCAAGGCCGTCGACCACTACGACCCGGCACGCGGCTACGCGTTCGAGGCGTACGCCGTGCCGACGGTGACCGGGGAGATCAAGCGGCACTTCCGCGACCACATGTGGACGCTGCACGTGCCGCGCCGGGTCCAGGATCTGCGCAACCGGGTGCGCCGCGCCACGAAGGAGCTGGCGCAGACCACGCCCGGCCGGACGCCGACCGTGGCCGAGATCGCCGAGTACGCGCACCTGAGCGTGAGCGACGTGCACACCGGGATGGAGGCCCTGGACTGCTTCGCCGCGCTGTCCCTGGAGGCGGAGGTCCCCGGTACGGACGGCTACGCGCTCGGCGACGGGCTGGGCGAGGCCGACGCGCGGTTCGACCTGGTCGTGGACCGGGTGGCGGTCAGGCCCTGTCTGGAGGCGCTGCCCGAACGCGAGCGGACCATCCTGTACCTCAGGTTCTTCCGGGGCATGACACAGAGCCGGATCGCGCAGCAGCTCGGCATCTCGCAGATGCATGTCTCGCGCCTGCTCAGCGGGTGTTTCGCCCATCTGCGTGAGGAACTGCTCACCGAGGCCGGCTGAGCGGCGCGGCGCCGCGCCGCCCGGTCGCGGGCCGTCAGGTCCGCGCCGTTTCGGCGGCGCGCCGCGGGTACTCGGCAGGCGTCTTCCGCGCGCCGGTCGGACACTGGTGTCAGGCTGGTGGAGACCGGTCTGACTCGACCAGGACGGGCCATGAACCACGACAGGACACCTTCCGGCAGCTCTCCCGACGTCGTCTCCACGCACTCGGTGTGCGGCGCACCCTGCTGGGTGAGCCTGACCAGCCGCGATCTCCAGGCCACGGAGGACTTCTACCGGGCGGTGCTGGGCTGGGAGTGGCGGCCGGCCAGACTCGGCGACCACTTCCGCATCGCGCTCGCGGACGGCGCCCCGGTCGCGGGCATCGGCGCGGTGGCGGCCATGTGGCAGATGGCGGTCGCCTGGACGCCGTACTTCGCCGTGCCCAGCGCGGATCAGGCCGTCGCGCGGGTGCAGGAACGCGGCGGTACGGCCGCGGTCGGGCCGATCTCCTTCCCGCCGGGGCGGGCGGCGCTGCTGGCGGACCGGGACGGCGCGACCTTCGGGATCTGGGAGGGTGACCTCTTCACGGACTGGGAGACCTGGCGCAAGGCCGCGCCGGCCTTCATCAGGCTGCACACGCGCGACGCCTTCGACGCGGCCATCTTCTACGGCGAGGTCCTGGACTGGGCCTCACGGCGGCCCGGCTGCTGCGAGGTCCGCTACGAGGGCGACGAGGTGGTGCTCCGCAGCCACGGCGAGATCGTGGCGCGCATCGAGTCCGGCGCGCTGGAGGCGGCGCCCGACCCCACGATCCGCCCGCACTGGCAGATCCACTTCCGCGTGGCCGACGTGGCCGCCTGCGCCCGCACCGCGGAGGCACACAGCGGCAGTGTCCTGCGCGAGGGCCCCGACGAGGCCGTACTCCGCGACCCGGACGGCGCGCAGTTCACGGTGACGTCCCGCCGCGAGGCCTGAACGCCGGAGGCGGGTACCGGGCTCCCCCATGACGCGCGCCCACGCGGCGCGGCGCGATCACGAACAGGCGGTGAGCCACGGGGTCGGTCCGGTCGGGGCTGAGCACGGCGGGGCTCACGTTGGGCGAGCCGCGCGCCGCTGCTCGACGCGGACCGCAGGACGGGCGCGACGTCAGGACCCAGCCCGGCCGGACCCGCACACGCCTGACCGCGCCGAATGCGCTCGGGGGCAGGCGGGGCCTCCCGGCGGACGCCGCCGGGAGGCCCCGAGAGGACGGGTCCCGGCCCCGGGACCCGCGCTTTGACCACCGGCGCGGACCGGGACCTGCGGCCGGCGCTCGCGCTCGGCGCCCCGACGGGCAACAGGCCCGGCCGCCGCCCGGCGCGGTGCGCGGGGCGGCGCGGAACGAAACCCCCCGGCGCGGACCGCATCGCCGGGGAGCCGCCGCCGGCCCGGTCCCGACGAGCACCCGCCTGCCGCGGAGGCCCCCCCGTCAGCGAGGGGCCTTCGGGGGTCGGGACAGGAGGATCAGGCTGCGGGGGTCCGCCCGGAGGGTGGCGCTGGGTTTGTGTTCGGTCTCGTCCGGGGGATCCAGGGGGGCGGCGGTGTCGAGGAGGGTCGTCCAGCGGTCGCCGTAGGCGGGGCCGGGGAGGCGGAAGTCGACCGGTTCCCAGTAGCCGTTGAGCAGCAGCAGGAAGGAGTCGTCCACCACGGGGCGGCCCTGCCGGTCGGGTTCGGCGATGGCGTCGCCGTTGAGGAAGACCGCGACGGAGTGCGCGTCGGAACGCTGCCAGTCCTCCTCCGTCATCTCGCCGCCGTCCGGCAGCAGCCACACCAGGTCGGGCAGCGGCTGGTCGGACCGGGTCGCCGTCTCCCCCTGGAAGAAGCGGCGTCGGCGCAGCACCGGATGGGCGGCGCGCAGAGCGATCAAGTACCGAGTGAAGTCGGCGAGTTCACGCTGCTCGTCGGTGAGCGGCCAGTCGATCCAGGAGACCTCGCTGTCCTGGCAGTAGGCGTTGTTGTTGCCGCCCTGGGTGCGGCCCAGCTCGTCGCCGTGGCACAGCATCGGGATGCCCTGTGAAAGCAGCAGTGTGGCGAGGAAGTTGCGCTGCTGGCGGGCCCTCAGTTCCAGGACGGCGGGGTCGTCGGTGTCGCCCTCGGCCCCGCAGTTCCAGGACCGGTTGGCGCTCTCACCGTCCCGGTTGCCCTCGCCGTTGGCCTCGTTGTGCTTGTCGTTGTACGACACCAGGTCCCGCAGCGTGAACCCGTCGTGCGCGGTCACGAAGTTGACGCTGGCGCGCGGTCTGCGCCGGTTGTGGGCGTACAGGTCGGCGGAGCCGGTCAGCCGGGAGGCGAACTCGCCGAGCGTGTGCTCCTCGCCGCGCCAGAAGTCCCGTACGGCGTCCCGGTACAGGCCGTTCCACTCCGACCACAGCGGCGGGAAGTTGCCCACCTGGTAGCCGCCCTCGCCGACGTCCCACGGTTCCGCGATCAGCTTCACCCGGCTGATCACGGGGTCCTGCTGGATCAGGTCGAAGAACGCCGACAGCCGGTCCACCTCGTGGAACTGCCGGGCCAGCGTGGCCGCGAGGTCGAAACGGAAGCCGTCGACGTGCATCTCGGTGACCCAGTACCGCAGCGAGTCCATGATCAGTTGCAATACGTAGGGGTGGCGCATCAGCAGGCTGTTGCCGGTGCCCGTGGTGTCGTAGTAATGCGCCCAGTCGCCGTCGACCAGGCGGTAGTACGAGGCGTTGTCGATGCCCCGGAAGGACAGCGTCGGGCCCTTCTCGTTGCCCTCGGCGGTGTGGTTGTAGACGACGTCGAGGATCACTTCGAGCCCGGCCGCGTGCAGTGCCTTGACCATCGACTTGAACTCGGCGACCTGCTGCCCGCGCGTACCGCCGGCGGCATAGCCGTTGTGCGGCGCGAAGAAGCCGATGGTGTTGTAGCCCCAGTAGTTGGAAAGGCCCCGGCCCTGGAGCACACCGTCGTGCACGAACTGGTGGACCGGCATCAGCTCCACCGCCGTCACGCCCAGCGAGGTCAGATGCTCGATCACCGCCGGGTGCGCCAACCCGGCGTAGGTGCCGCGCAATTCGCGCGGCACCTCGGGATGGGTGCGGGTCAGGCCGCGTACATGGGCCTCGTAGATCACGGTGTCGGAGTACGCCCGCCGCGGCGGGCGGTCGTCGCCCCAGTCGAAGGCCGGGTCCGTCACCACGCCCAGCATGGTGTGACCGGCGCTGTCGGCCGGGTCGGGACCGTGCGCGGCCCGCTCGTAGAGCGAGGGGTGGTTGTCGATCTGCCCGTCCACCGCCGTGGCATAGGGGTCGAGGAGCAGTTTCCTCGGGTTGCACCGGTGGCCGGCGGACGGGTGCCAGGGCCCGTGCACCCGGTACCCGTAGCGCTGCCCCGGCCCGACACCGGGCAGATAGCCGTGCCACACGAAGCCGTCGGCCTCGGTCAGCTGCACCCCTCGGTGGGTGCCCGCGTCATCCACCAGGACGAGGTCGACGCGCTCGGCGACCTCGCTGAACAGCGCGAAGTTGGTGCCCTTCCCGTCGTACACCGCCCCCAGCGGGTAGGGGTACCCGCTCCAGACGGGTACCCCTTTCCGGCGTCTTCGCCCGCTCATGGGGCCGCTTCCAGCACGGCCTGCGGCCCGCTGAGCGGAGAGGCCAGGGCCGTGACCGGCAGTTCGCGCGGCGTCCTCAGCCCCTCGCGCAGGGTCGGGGCCGGAGCCGTCGGGACCAGCGGGACGCGCACCCCGGCGCGGGCCCGCTGCGAGAACCAGATGACCTTGCTGCCGGTCTCGGCGGCGCAGCAGCCCCAGCCGTCGCTGGTCGCCGCGATACGGGCCAGGCAGCCGCGCATGTCCTGGTCGGGGCGCAGATCGTGGTTGTTCTCCGCGACGGCGGTGATCAGGTGCTGGCCGGTCCACCACATCTCGATGGAGGTGCGCTTGTCGGTGGCGTGCTCGTCGATGGCCTTCAGCAGCATCTCGGCACCCCCGCACACGGGCTCGACGAGGTCCTCCAGATCCCACAAGCGCAGGTGCGCGGCCAGGATGCGCCTCACCTGCCCGACCCGCTCCGGGCTGACTTCCACGTCGAGGTGGTAGTAACAGGGCACTGCGGTCTTCATCGTCGTTGGCTCCTCACCGGCGAGGCCCACGCTCCTCTCCCGCATGATGAGCGAGGAGCCCCGAACACGAAGCGTGAGCGAGTGTTGCCTCTGAGTAGGATCAACAGTGCGCGCGCTACGCCATTCGTGCAACACGACCAGGTCAGCAGGCTTGTTGAAGATCCAACAGGACGCTGTGTCGTTGAACGTGCACCATGAGTGAAGTCTCGAGCGCCGTCAACGGGACCGCTGCCCACGCGTGCGCGGTCGCCGCCCCGGCTGTCGGGGGAACGGGCCCATCGAGCGCATCCGAAAGGTGAATGGCGCCATGCTGCTACCCGCCAAAGCCGAAGTCGCCCGGCATCTGCGCCGCTACCGGGCGTGGGAACGCGCGATGCTCGCGTCACCGGACGACCGCCGGGTGCGGTCCACTTTCGAGGATTCCGGCTACACCCTGTGCGTGCTGATGGGGAAGCGCTGCGCCCGGGAGGCCGCGGACGCCGCCGAGCGCTATCTGTGCACCAGCCTCGTCACCTACCTGCGGGAGCAGAGCGGCCGGCCGCACCGGAGCGCCGTCCCCCGCAGGGGCCCGCCGAAGGCGGCGCAGAAGCGTTCCCGCGCCGGGCGGTAGGCCACCGTCCGGTGCGACCCGATCCCCGGCCGGGCGCGAGCCCGGCCTCGAGCACGGTGGAGGTGACACCCATGAGTTCGACCGCGAGCAAGGCCTCAGGTCCCGTCCCGAGTACGGCCCCGAGTCCCGCCTTCAGGACGGCCCCGGCGATCGGCCGCATCCCGGTGCGGGACGTCCGTCCGGCCGTCGAGGGCGGCAGGCGAGCGGCCAAGGCGGTCGCGGGAGAGACGTTCCCTGTCACCGCCACCGTGTTCCGTGAGGGCCATGACGCGGTGGCCGCGAACGTCGTCCTGCGCGATCCGGAGGGCCGGGCCGGCCCGTGGACCCCGATGCGTGAACTGGCCCCCGGCAGCGACCGCTGGGGCGCCGAGGTCACTCCGGGCGCGCCCGGCCGCTGGACGTACCAGGTGGAGGCCTGGGCGGACCCGGTCACCACCTGGCGGCACCACGCGCAGATCAAGGTCCCGGCCGGCATCGACGCCGGTCTCGTGCTGGAGGAGGGGGCCGCCCTGCACACCCGGGCGGCAGCGGGAGTGCCCGAGGGCCCCGAGCGGGACACCGTCCTCGCCGCCGTGGCGGCCCTCCAGGACGACGCGCTTCCGGTGATGACCCGGCTGGCGGCGGCGTTGACGCCGGAGGTGGACGAGGTCCTGGCCCGGCATCCGCTGCGGGACCTGGTCACCGCCTCCGAGCCGCTCGGCCTGCTGGTGGAGCGGGAGCGGGCGCTGTACGGGTCCTGGTACGAGTTCTTCCCCCGTTCCGAGGGCACGCCCGAGCAGCCGCACGGCACCTTCCGCACCGCCGCCCGCCGCCTGCCCGCGATCGCCGCGATGGGCTTCGACGTGGTCTACCTCCCGCCGATCCACCCCATCGGCACCACCTTCCGCAAGGGCCGCAACAACTCCCTGGACGCCCGCCCCGACGACGTCGGCGTGCCCTGGGCCATCGGCTCGCCCGAGGGCGGCCACGACACCGTCCACCCCGCCCTGGGCACCCTGGAGGACTTCGACCACTTCACCGCCCGCGCCCGGGAGCTGGGCCTGGAGGTGGCGCTGGACTTCGCCCTGCAGTGCTCCCCGGACCACCCCTGGGTGCACAAGCACCCCGAGTGGTTCCACCACCGGTCCGACGGCACCATCGCCTACGCCGAGAACCCGCCCAAGAAGTACCAGGACATCTACCCCGTCGCCTTCGACGCCGACATGGACGGCCTGATCGCCGAGACCCTGCGGGTGCTGCGGCACTGGATGGACCACGGGGTGCGGATCTTCCGCGTCGACAACCCGCACACCAAGCCGGTGGTGTTCTGGGAACGCGTGATCGCCGACGTCAACGCCACCGACCCCGACGTGATCTTCCTGGCGGAGGCGTTCACCCGGCCCGCGATGATGCACACCCTGGCCCAGATCGGCTTCCAGCAGTCCTACACCTACTTCACCTGGCGCACCACCAAGCAGGAGCTCACCGAGTACCTGACCGAACTGTCGGGCGAGGCGGCGGCCTGGATGCGGCCGAACCTCTTCGCCAACACCCCCGACATCCTGCACGCCTATCTTCAGCAGGGCGGCCGTCCCGCCTTCGAGGTCCGTGCCGTCCTGGCCGCCACCCTCGCCCCCTCCTGGGGCATCTACAGCGGCTACGAACTGTGCGAGAACACCCCCCTCAAACCCGGCAGCGAGGAATACCTCGACTCGGAGAAGTACCAGCTCAAACCCCGCGACTGGGCGGCCGCCGCACGCGAGGGCCGCACCATCGCCCCCCTCATCACCAAGCTCAACGACATCCGCCGACGCCACCCCGCGCTGCAGCGCCTGCGCAACCTGCGTTTCCACGCGACCGACAACGATGCCGTGATCGCGTACAGCAAGAGCGAGGGGCCGGACACGGTCGTCGTGGTCGCCAACCTCGACCCCCACCACACCCAGGAGGCCACGGTCTCGTTGGACATGCCGCAACTCGGCCTGGACTGGCACGAGTCGATGCCGGTGCGCGACGAGCTCACCGGCGAGACCTACCACTGGGGCAGGGCCAACTACGTACGCCTGCAACCGGGCGAACGGCCCGCGCACGTGCTCCATGTCCAGCGATCGTCCACCTCGTCCGAGATCGGAGGGCCCCCAGCGCCATGACTGTCAACGAGCCCGTCCCTGACATCTTCGAGGACGCCCCGGCCAGGGACCGGGACCCGGAGTGGTTCAAGCGTGCCGTGTTCTACGAGGTCCTCGTCCGCTCCTTCCAGGACAGCAACGGCGACGGCGTCGGCGACCTGAAGGGCCTGACCGCCAGGCTCGACTACCTCCAGTGGCTCGGCGTCGACTGCCTGTGGCTGCCGCCGTTCTTCAAGTCCCCGCTCAAGGACGGCGGTTACGACGTCTCCGACTACACGGCGGTGCTCCCGGAGTTCGGCGACCTGGCCGACTTCGTCGAGTTCGTCGACGCCGCCCACCAGCGCGGCATGCGCGTGATCATCGACTTCGTGATGAACCACACCAGCGACCAGCACCCGTGGTTCCAGCAGTCGCGCAAGGACCCCGACGGCCCCTACGGCGACTTCTACGTATGGGCCGACGACGACAAGGGCTATCCGGACGCCCGCATCATCTTCGTCGACACCGAGACCTCCAACTGGACCTTCGACCCGGTCCGCGGCCAGTACTACTTCCACCGGTTCTTCTCCCACCAGCCGGACCTCAACTACGAAAGCCCCGCGGTGCAGGAGGAGATCCTGGCCGCCCTGCGCTTCTGGCTGGACCTGGGCATCGACGGCTTCCGGCTGGACGCGGTGCCCTACCTCTACGCCGAGGAGGGCACCAACTGCGAGAACCTCCCCGCGACCCATGGCTTCCTGAAGCGGGTGCGCAAGGAGATCGACCGGATGTTCCCGGACACCGTGCTGCTGGCGGAGGCGAACCAGTGGCCGGAGGACGTCGTCGACTACTTCGGCGACTACGCCGCGGGCGGCGACGAGTGCCACATGGCCTTCCACTTCCCGGTCATGCCCCGCATCTTCATGGCCGTCCGCAGGGAGAGCCGCTACCCCGTCTCCGAGATCCTCGCCAAGACCCCCGCCATCCCGACCAACTGCCAGTGGGGCATCTTCCTGCGCAACCACGACGAGCTCACCCTCGAAATGGTCACCGACGAAGAACGCGACTACATGTGGGCCGAATACGCCAAAGACCCCCGCATGCGCGCCAACATCGGCATCCGCCGCCGCCTCGCCACCCTGCTCGACAACGACCGCAACCAGATCGAGCTGTTCACTGCCCTGCTGCTCTCCCTGCCCGGCAGCCCGATCCTCTACTACGGCGACGAGATCGGCATGGGCGACAACATCTGGCTCGGCGACCGCGACGCGGT